>JAZQNM010000017.1:0-11146 GCA_045627305.1 Lachnospiraceae bacterium | reverse complement strand
CCTGTTACACTACCCCCGTCCCCCTGTTACACAAGCTATCAATTGACACCTTTCTGTATCTGCGGTAGAATAATCCTTGTTGGTGAGTCAAAAAGAATCGAGTGGCGTATCAGGAGGTTTCTATGGCGCAGGAAGTGCTTTCCATTGTTGTTCCGTGTTATAACGAAGAGGTCGTACTGGCGGCTTTTTATGATGCCATTACGAAGATTGCGGAGCAGATTTCAGATAAAGTAACATGCGAGTTCCTATTCATTGATGACGGTTCGAAGGACGGAACGCTCAGCCTGATTAAGGAATATGCAGCAAAGGACGAACGCGTGCATTATATAGCATTCTCTCGTAATTTCGGCAAGGAAGCCGGAATCTATGCAGGCCTACAGAATGCAATCGGTAACTATGTGGTTGTTATGGATGCCGATTTGCAGCATCCGCCGGAATATATTCCCGAGATGCTTCAAAATATCCAAAGCGGTGAATATGACAGCGTGGCAATGCGCAGACTTGACCGCAAGGGTGAGAAGAGAATCAAGGCCTGGTTTTCCAAACAGTTTTATAAATTGAATCAGAAGATTTCCGGCGTGGATATCCCGGAGGGTGCTACGGACTATCGTATGATGAGAAGAACGATGGTGGATGCGGTCCTTTCCCTTAATGAGGTCAACCGTTTTACAAAAGGAATCTTTACCTGGGTCGGTTTCCGTACGTTATGGATTCCCTATCATAATGTGGAACGTCCGGCAGGAGAATCCAAATGGTCATTCTGGGGGCTTGTGAAGTATTCACTGAACGGCATAGTGGCATTTTCCACGGTTCCGCTTGCAATTGCCTCCGTACTTGGAGCAATCTGCTGTGTGATTTCGCTACTGATGGTACTGTTCTATGTACTGAAAACGCTTATCATCGGTGATCCCGTGGCAGGCTTCCCGACTCTGATAACGGTTATTTTGTTCCTAGGTGGCGTTCAGCTTTTGATGATAGGTATTCTCGGGCAGTATCTGTCCAAAACCTACATGGAAGTAAAACACAGACCGATGTATATTGCCAGAGAACAAAAACTGGAAAATGACAAAAAATAAGACAGTAAAACGAATAAATGGTAAATGTGAGTTAATAGAATAGTAAAAGTCCTTTACTTTTTACATATTTTATTATAAAATGTTCACAGTTTGGGGTTACATTATGATTCATGCGATAGTAAATTCGAAGGCAAAGGCCGGTAAGACGCAGACGGCCGGCGAAGTCATTGAGAAAGCATTAAAGGAGCATAACAGGGAGTATCAGATTCACAGCGTTTCCGAACCGGGAGACACAAGAAACTTATGCAGTGAACTGAGTGCGATGGAAGGCCCGAAGACCATCTGGGTTGCCGGCGGTGATGGCACCGTGAATGAGGCAATCAATGGCCTTCATGTCAATGAGGATTTGGAATTCTGTTATCTGCCTGCCGGCTCCGGAAACGACCTTGCGAGAGGCCTCGGAATGCCGCAGAACCTTGAAAAGGCACTTGATAAGGTTCTTTCCACGGATGAAACGACTGCCTATGATTACGGGGAGATGGAACTGTTCCCCGGAGGTATGACACATTTCGCCGGAAGCTCCGGAATGGGGTATGATGCGAAGGTTTGTGTAGAGGTGCTGAATTCTAAGTTGAAGAAACGACTGAATCGGATTCATCTCGGAAAGCTGGCATATTACCTGATTGCTCTGAAACAGGTATTTGCGAATCCTCGTTTCCAGATGACGCTGATTGCCGACAATGGACAGTCCCGTTCTTACAGCGATGTCATATTTATCTGTATGATGAACCATCAGTATCAGGGTGGAGGCCTTCGTATGGCACCGACGGCAGACCCGTCTGACGGAAAGATTACGGTTACATTTGCCCATAATATGCGCCCGCTTAAGGTGTTGTTCGTGTTACCGCGTATTGTGAGCGGAAGTTATATCAAGTTGAAAAATGTGGAGACCTTCGACTGTCAGGAACTTGAGGTTATTACGGACTCGAAACAGTATGTGCACAATGATGGAGAAGTAATCGGCGAGGTTCGTCATTTGAAGGTGCGTTGCGGTGAAGGCAAGCTTCATATGCCAACGATGAAATAAAAAGAGAGACAGAATCATTAAGCCGGACAACGGTAATAACATAGGCAGTTACCCTTAGCAAGCGGTTTCTGCCGGTGGAAGGAGAAAAAATGGTGAATACAAATGTAAAAACAATTACGGATGAGGAGATGAAACAGGCAATCTCGATTTCAAACCGAATCAACGGGTACTTTACAAGTAAAGTGGTCGGACAGCAGTGGCTTTGTTTCTCGTTGATGGTTTCCCTGTTTACGAACGGGCACATTCTTTTGGAGTCAGTTCCCGGTCTGGCGAAGACAACCGCAGCAAAGGTCATGACCGATGCCGTTCAGGGAGATTTCTCCCGTGTACAATGTACCCCGGACCTGTTACCGAGTGATATTATCGGTACCCAGACCTTTAATATGTCCAATAACACATTTGAAACGAAACTTGGTCCGGTATTTGCAAACTTTGTTCTTCTCGATGAGATTAACCGTTCCAGTGCAAAGACACAAAGCGCCATGCTTGAGGCCATGCAGGAACGCTCCGTAAGTATCGGTGGTGTTACCTACAAGCTTCCGGATGTATTCATTGTTATTGCGACACAGAACCCGGTAGAACAGGAAGGTACTTATGTTCTTGCGGAAGCACAGCTGGACCGTTTCCTTTTGAAGGAAAAGGTAGACTATCCGACATCCGAGCAGGAGGTTGAGATTTTAAACCGTATCGAGGCCAATGTATTCAAGCAGTCCAATAATGTGGTTACGCTCGACGATGTACGGTTTATGCAGAACCTTTGCGATAAGGTTTATGTGGATGATTCCATTAAGCGTTATATCGTAGACATTGTGCAGGCAACCAGAAATACCGATAAGTTTCTTTCGCCTCAGCTTTCCCAGTATGTTGCGATGGGCGCAAGTACGCGTGCCGCAATTGCATTCTTAGAGGTTTCGAAGGCTGTGGCACTTCTCAACGGACGTTCTTTTGTTACACCGGATGATGTCAGAGCTTTCCGTTACGGAATTTTGCGTCACCGTATTATGCTTAATTTCGCAGCCATTGCCGATGGCGTTAAGGAAGAAACCATTATTGATGCGATTATAGGAGCAGTTAAAACACCATGAGAATGAATTATATTGCACGGATTCAGGCGAAACTGACCCGTGTGCAGGCAATCTACACAAAGCGTGTGACAAGCCGTATTCTCGATGGTTCCTATAATTCGATTTATAAAGGGCGCAGCATGAACTTCGAGGAACTTCGGGAATATGTTCCCGGAGACGATGTGAAGGATATTGACTGGAAAGCCAGTTCCCGAAGCCCGAAGACGCTTGTCCGCCAGTATATTGCGGAGAAGAAGCATAATCTTCTTCTTGTTCCGGATACAAATCGGCGCATGCTTGCCGATACGGAAGAATGGGAGGAAAAGCGTGATGTGGCGATTATGGCTGCGGGAATGCTTGCCTATCTGATGAATCGAAACGGCGATTATGTAGGAGCCAAGTTCTCCTCCGAGAAGTCCATAGAGCATTTTCCGCTTCGAACAGGGCTTTCGAATATTGAGAATATCCTGAATCATTATCACAAAGATGTGACAGCAGAGAATCGTTCCGATATAGAGACAACGCTTTCGTATGTTGCGAGAAATGAACGGCGTCATATGATTATCGCACTTGTGACAGATTATGAGGGAATCAGGAGCATCAGCGAAGCAACATTAAGGCTTCTTTTGTTACAGCACGATCTTCTTGTTATTGTGACAAGTGATATGCCGATGACCGGAAAGAAGGTCTATGATATCGGTGCCAAGAATTATGTGCCGTCCTTTCTGTCTGAAAGTAAGAGTTTAGGACGTTTAGAGCAGGAAGAACGGAGCAAGCTTAAGGCAGAGTGTGAGGAGAAACTGAAGAGGTACGGAATTGCGAAGATTGAGATTTCAAATACCGATGAGATTGACAGGGAGATTATTGCTCTTTTGGAGCAACATAAAAGTGAGAAGAGATAACAATGCAGACTGATGTTACGTTACAACCGATGATGTCTTTTATGAAGCAGCCGATTATAATCATATTATTATTGGGACTGTTCTTTACTGCTTTATTCTTCGTACTGCCTCTTTTTCGCCGAAAGAAGAAAGTGAAGACGGTTACCAAGCCGGTTATTCGTAATATGGATGACGCAAAGCCACGATATATCGGCAAGCTTTCCATTCTTGCAGGCAAATACCAAAGTGGTGCCTGCACTACCAGAGAGGCATATCTTAAGATGAGTGATCTCATCCGTTCCTTTGTGCAGGAGGCGACCGGCATCAATGCCCTTAATATGTCGCTTTCCGATGTTCGGCGAATGTCAATGCCGGCACTTGAGAAACTGATGGAGGAGTATTATTCTCCGGAATTCAGCAGTGAATCAAAGGGCGATGTACTGCAATCCATTGATAAAACAATAAAGGCAATTGAAGCGTGGAAGTAGGATATGGAATATAAGAACACATGGATGCTTTCTGTTTCGATAGTGGTGCTTCTGCTTTTTGGAATTTACCTTTTACTACCTATCGGAAAGCATGTAAAATTTAAGAAGGGAAAAAAGGCCAATGCGCCTGATTTTCTTGTAGAGAACCCGCTATACAAAAGAAAGCTTCTTTTGTACAGAACTCTTCGTGTGCTTTCGGTACTTGCGCTTGGAGCAAGCTTGGTTTGTTGTGCATATCTCATTTCAAGACCATTTGTTACCGAGGTCACGGAGGAACCGCTTTATGGACGTGATATCTATCTGTGTATGGATATTTCCGGTTCTGTCAGTGAATTGAATGAGAAGCTTGTTGAGGAATTGAAGACGGTTGTGGATTCCTCCAAGGATGACCGGTTCGGAATCATTATCTTTAATACTTCGGCGGTGATTCTCTGCCCGCTGACACTTGACCACGAGTATATAAAGCAATCATTGGACGAAGTAAAAAACTCTCTTGCCATATTTTTGGATGACAATGCGGTCGAGAATATGGGATTATCAGACTATTATAATGCCATTGATTTCATCAGCAACGGAACGCTCGTGGATGCCGACACGAGGGGAAGTTCTCTGATTGGCGACGGAATGGCGTATTGTTCGATTGCCTTCCCGGATTTGGAGAAGGATGAGGAACGCGTCCGGCTTGTCATATTTTCCACGGATAACGATTTGGCGGGAGAACCGTTGTGTACTCTCAAAGAGGCAGCAAATTTATGTAAAAAGAAGAATATAAAGGTGTTCGGAATCGGTACGGAGTTCATGCTTTCGGAAGCCCGTGAGGAACTTAAGGAAGCTGTTATAAGTACCGGAGGCAAATACTACAACGAAGAGGAATCTCTCAAGGGAATCATTGCGGATATTGATAAGGAAGCGAAGAGTCTTCTGGTTACCAAAACGAATATAACTGAGAACGAGAAACCGGAAGCGGCATTTATTGCACTGTTGATTTCCATGGGGCTGTTCTTCCTGTTTATGAGGGCTTCCAAGCATTGATATGATGAAAAAGGAGAGGTACAGAAACTGTACGCGATGACATGATTATTAAGCCGATAATACCAATTGCATATATGGCAGTGATTTGTGTCGCTTTGCTTCTGCTGAAACGAAAAGGGATATGGGCCTTTTTGCGTCAGTTGGTCATTGTGCTGCTTCTTTTTGCCATAAATCTTCGTCCTATGATACCAAACGGTGAGATAACGACGAAAACTGAGAAACTGGATGCCAATGTATTGTTTGTAATCGATGACACAATCAGTATGCTTGCGACGGATTGCGGAACCGGTAAAGAAACAAGATTGGAATGCGTGAGAGAGGATTGCAGGTACATTATTTCAGAACTTTCCGGGGCCGCCTTTTCCGCTATGGTTTTTCATAATGATCCAATCCGTCTGTCACCGTTTACGGAGGATACGGATTATGTCCTCAGTGTAATCGATGCGATTCAACCGTTGTCGGATTTGTATGCAAGAGGTTCAAATATAAACACATGCCGCCCCATGCTTCTGGATATTTTGAAGGAGGCCAGTAAGAAGGAGAACGGAAAGACAATCGTATTTTTCTTTAGTGATGGTGAAAATACGAATGATGATGAGATGGAATCGTTCAGCGATATGGCATCGATGATTGATTACGGAGCAGTGCTTGGCTATGGTACCGAAAAGGGCGGGCAGATGTACGTAACCGACTACAGCGGGGAATTGGAACTGTTACTGGATTATTCTGACTGGGACAATTACGGAGAAGCTGCAATTTCCAAAATGGATGAAAAGAATCTGAAACAGCTTGCAGACGATATGAAGGTCACTTATCTGCCGATGGGAAAGACCTCAAGATTGGATTCCGTTCTGCAAGAGATTCGAAAGGAAACAGCCGGAGACACGGAAGAAAATGATATCGAAGGCTATGAGGATACCTACTATTATTTTGCAATAGCGTTACTTGCCATGATTGTTCTTGAGATGATTCTGTATCGAAAGAAGACCGTGTAGTTGTGGCGAATTTTCGGTTAAAGTTCAGTGATATGTTTGATTAGAAAGTATAAGAAAGGAAAGGTAACGGCCCGATAAAAAAATCGTACCGGGCTGCTTGGGACATTATAGAATACATAATGCATTTGTAAGCCCATACCTGCGGTGACATTCATTATGAAAAAATTAAGAATGATTTTGATTGGCTTTGCCGCAATTTCCTGGCTGATATTCCTATTGCTTATGGTCAATCACATCAGTAATGAGCATATGATTCGTAATTTTGAGGACGGGGAGTATTCCCTCAATGCGTTCGGTGCACTTGGAGTTTTGGAACCTTATGTTGCACCCTATAACGAGGGAAATGTTTATTTTGAGAAGAAGAACTACGAAAAGGCCATTGCATGCTATGAAAAGGCACTTTCCAAGAATCCGTCCGAACCGATGGATTGTGAGATTCGTATCAATATGGCTCTTGCAATGACGCTACCGATTAAGCCTGAGGAAGTGAACGATTCGAATCGGAAGGCTGTAATCCAAACGCTTGATGATGCGATTGAGATTCTATGTGAGAATTCCTGTGCAGACCATGAGAACAAGTCGGGTAAGAAAATAAGCGGTCACTCCAAAACAGCAACAGAACTTAAGGAGGACATTGAGCGCTTCAAAGAGGAATTACAAAAAGAGGAGGATCCTTCGAATCCGGAGGAAGATCCTTCGAATCCGGAGGAAAAGCAACCGGAAGAACAGCAGCAAACCGAAGAGGAGAAACAGCGCGAACAGAATATTGCAGACCAGTTGAAAGAGATTCAGGAACGCGGTCAGCAAGAACGCACAGCAGATCAGAGTAATCCGTATTCCATCGAGTTTGTACCATTCTCCGGGAAGTCATGGTAGGTAGTTACGAAAGGAGAAGGAATATGAGTGGTAAGGTAAATTGGGGTGTTTTGGGTACGGCAAGAATCGCAAAGGGGTGTACGATTCCCGGAATGCAAAAAGCAGAGAATGCCAACCTTTATGCGGTAGCAGGCAGAAATGCGGAAAAGGTTAAGGATTATCAGGAAACATTTGGTTTCGAAAAAGGATATGTCGGCTATGACAAGTTACTTGCCGATGAGAAGGTGCAGGCGGTCTACATTCCGTTAACGAATGACCTGCATAAAGAATGGGTTATTAAGGCACTGAAGGCAGGGAAGCATGTTCTTTGCGAGAAACCGATGGCGTTAACTGCAGCGGATGCCCGCGAGATGTTTGCGGTTGCAAAGGAGAATGGTGTACTTCTGATGGAGGCTTTTGCCTATCTCCATGGTGATTATATGAAGAGTCTTGTACAGGATATGAGAAACGGTGTGATTGGCGATGTAGTATATGTCGATACTGCTTTTGTAACACAGGGGTACAAGACTGATTTTCGTTTAAAGAAGAGTCTTGGCGGCGGAATGCTTTATGACCTTGGTTGCTACTGCACAACGATGATTCTGTCCCTCGTGGACGATGATATCGAGTATGCAAGAAGTGTAGCGGAGAAGAATGAAGACGGTGTCGATGCATTTGCCGCATCCATTATCAAATTCAAAAACGGTGCACGTGCATCCTTTGATGTCGGTATGATTTTGGGAACAGAATCCAATGCGCGTTATGACCGTCTGTTCATTCACGGAACGAAGGGTGATATAAGGTCAGAGGCTGAGTATAACGGCTCCGGGGAACTGAATTACCGGATTATTGCAGACGGTAAGACGACCGTTCGGACGGTAAATGTTCCTCAAAACTATTCACTTGAAATTACACAACTTGGAAACTGTATTCTCAAAGGCGACAAGCCTTTCGTATCGGAGGCATTTACCGTGAAGAATGCGGGGCTTCTGGACATGCTTCTTGCCAGCATTGATTTTTGATATCCCAGAACCGTTTCAATAAAGAAAGCATATTGCTGCGATTTACTTCGTGGCAGTTGCTCCATTCATTCGGAAACAGCTCCCGATAAGAATAGTTGCGGAAACGGTCATCTAAAAGAAGAATTGCGCCTACATCTTCGGTTGTCCGGATAACGCGGCCGCCGGATTGCAGTACCTTATTCATTCCGGGGTACAGGTAGGCATATTCAAATCCTTTTTCACACTGCTCCTGATAATATTCGCGGAACAGTTCGCGCTCATTGCATACCATCGGAAGACCGGGACCTACTATGACGGCGCCAATCAGGCGGTCTGCGGTCAGATCGATTCCTTCCGAGAAAATACCACCCATTACACATAATCCAATCAGTGTTTCTCCATTCTGTACTTCGTTGAAATTGGCAAGAAACTCTTCACGCTCTTTTTCTGACATGGAAGCCTGCTGTGTCAGTAGTCGGCAACTTTCGGCAATCAAAGAGTCGGGAAGCAGTTCCGAACTCAATATGGAGGCTACAGTCTGCATATAACGGTATGATGGGAAGAAAACCATATAATTGCCTTGCCTTGCCGTGCAAAAATCCATAATGTAATCGGCGACCTTGTGGTATTCGCTGTCGGTACGACGCTGATATCTTGTACTGACATCCGTTGCAATCATCACAAGACGATTGTCCGGGTCAAATGGCGAATCTGCATAGACTGCATAGTCCTCCACCGCACCGGAAAGTTGGTCTTTATAGTAACGAATCGGCAGGAAGGTGGCTGAAAAGAATACTGTGCTGCGACATAAGGACAGGCAACGCTCTAACGGTCTCGACGGGTCCATACACTGGATTCTTACGAAGAAACGATTATCTTCCGTATAGTCACAGTAGTAACGATAGTGGTCATCGGAATCCTCGTACATTGCAAGAAAATGTCTTATGGCAAAATATAGGTCGGTTGTCAGGTCCGGAAGTTTGGTATTTTCCGCAGTGAACTCGTCTAATACATGAACGATGCGCTCCAGTGTGCCAATCAAGGTGCTAAGGTCGAAGTCATAAAGAACGGTGAATCTTTCATGCTGTTGCCTTAGTTTCAGCATGGCACGATTGCAGGACTGCAACGCATTGACGGCAGGCGGATAAAATTCCATTTCGTGCTTGGCTTCCAGAAAATCGTCTTTGATTATCATCGCAGAATACATCTCACGGGCACGCTCTACCAAGTTGTGTGCCTCATCTACAAGCATTGTATAATTGTGCTTAATCTCCGTTCCAAAAAATCTTCTGAAATAAACAGTTGGGTCAAATGCATAGTTATAATCACAGATTACAGCATCGGCAAATAAAGCGACATCGAGACTCATTTCATAAGGACACACCTGATAACGGTCGGCAAACTCCTGAATCAGTTCTCGCGAGAAGAGACCGCCTTTTTGGGAAGCGGTGCTTTCTAAAGCAGCCTCATCAATGGAAGCCCCTCCCTTGTTGGTGCTTGGTTCCGAATGGGAAATGCAATTTTCGGAATTATTGGAAACAGTGGATGTTTCCGTTGTGTGTTCTACAAGAGTAGAAAGCATAGCGTATATGGCTTCGTTTACTCTGTCAAAATGTCCTTTTGCCCGAGGACAGGAGGTGGGATTACAATCCGGTTTGGGCAGAACACACAGCTTTTCCTTGGCAGTAATCGTTATGGGAAGAAATACCAGTCCATTTTCCGTAAGCATGGTAAAGGTTTCCTCTGCAACCGTTCTTGTAATCGTTTTGGCAGTTAGGTAAAAAATCTTTTCAGTCAGTCCCTCGCCCATCGATTTAATGGCAGGAAACACGGTAGAGATTGTCTTGCCGACACCGGTTGGTGCCTCGAGAAAGAGCTTTCGTTCACGCAGAATCGTGCGGTACACATTTTTCACGAGCGTATCCTGCCCTGGGCGATAGTCAAAAGGGAAGGCGAGTGTACGAATGGAAGCGTCTCGGGCCAGTGCGTGCTCGGTCTGCCATTCTTCAAACTTGGCATATTCCCGACAGAGTGTATAAAACCATTCGGCAAGTTCTTCTTTCGTATAAAAATAGGTGAAATACTTTCTTCGTCCGCTTTCTAAGGTGACATAGGTCATCTGTACGGCAATACGGTCGAGTTCCTCCTGTACACAGTAGAAATAGGCATAGCATTTGGCCTGGGCGAGGTGCTCCGGAACAGGGTCGGTCAGCTTTCGTACATCACGAAGCATCGACTTTATCTCATCAACCGCATAGCAGACATCGCTCATAATCAGGGCTTCATTCTGCAGGTCGGCACGGTTGTCATCCGTTATCTGCAGAATGCCGTCGGCACGCCCCTCGACGGTCATGGAAAATGTATGCCTCCCATAGGTTACAAGGCAAGTATGACTTAACGACACCTCGGCTTCGTAGAAACTCCCTTGTTCCTTTTGGATGCGGCGGTGCATTTCAGCCCCTTCTTTCATCGTATCGGGGTCCTTACGAGCACTGCGGTTATCGAGGTCACCGCTTCGAAGGAGAAATTCCACGAATTCGCGGACCGAACATCGAACCGGTATGGTTTCCACATTGTCAAACAGAACAGTTTTCATGGCTTCTCCTTTCTTAGCAATCTTCTTTCATTTTATCGAAATCAGCCAATTGCGTCAATAACACGAAAGCAGTTTTTTATAACTTGGGGACGGGGGGGGAGGTATCATTTTGTTTTCTCTCTCATCCTTCC
>JAZQNM010000016.1:0-4958 GCA_045627305.1 Lachnospiraceae bacterium | reverse complement strand
CTGCGATAACCTTAGGACCTTCTTCAACCATAGCCATAATCAAGGTTTCAATCATTCTATCCGTGGTCTGAACATCTTTACTATTGGTAAGATATCTCTCATACAAATGCGCAATAATATCTGTAATTCCACACGCAGTCTGGTATGCCGGAAGTGTCTCCGTAAGTGCTGGATTAAGAACTGAGAATTTAGGACGATATGCTTCTCCGCTTGCGCCTCGCTTAATCATTCCCTCTTCCTTCGTAATAACGGAATCCGGAGAACCCTCCGAACCAGCAGCTGCAATCGTAAGCACCGTTCCGATTGGAAGTGCTTTCGTAACTGACTTTCCTTCGTAGAAATCCCAGAAATCTCCATCATATACGGTACCTGCAGCAATTGCCTTTGAGGAGTCAATCGTGCTGCCGCCACCAACTGCAAGTATAAAATCTATGCCTTCCTTACGGCAAAGCTCAATGCCTTCGTATACAAGTCCGCTTCTCGGATTAGGCTTTACGCCGCCAAGCGTAATCCATTTGATTCCTTCTGCGTCAAGTGACTTCTCAACACGTTCCAAAAGACCGGAGCGTACAACCGAGCCACCACCATAGTGAATTAAAACTTTACTGCCACCGAACCGTCTTACCAGTTCTCCGGCTCTTTTCTCAGCACCTTCGCCAAATGCGAAATAAGTTGGTGCATAAAAGCTGAAATTATCCATATCTCCTCCAAAATCCCAAAAAATAACTTAGATAGGAATCCGGCATATCCAAGTGATATGCTCGTGCCAAAGCACGGTCACAAAGTGACAAATCCCACATTTGCAATTATAACAAATGTGGGATTTTACCTTCCATAGTCTATATTATCATTTTCCGATAAAAGTCAGATTATCCTATATTGCCTTAAAAGCCAGACACTATTCTGCACTGTAAAATGCTTCCCATTCCTCATCTGTAAATCTGTCTGCGTGCCACCTTGTATCAATGGATTCCACGTCAATGATTTCATTGGATTCATAGAAAACCTTTCCGTCCTGTTCCCGAAGGGTAACCCTATGGGTAAACAGGTCTGCCGTATTGTCGCTCGGATATACCGCACGCACCGTAAGTGTAACCGAACCGTCTTCATTGGCTTTGCACGAGATTACCTCGGGATACGGTATATCCGGATAATCAAACTCCCGGTAGCCGCGAGGTCTGAACAGGTAGCAGTTGTCTTGGGAATCATACCACAATCTTTCCCGAAGTGCTTCCGCCGCAACAGGAATGTGCGTCGTAACAACCTCTTCAAACTCTTTAGCCGAAATCCGATACTCTGCCCCTACTGACAAATCCGCGCTCATCACATATGGGAACTGCTTTCCATAGGTTTCCTGATAGAATACTTGGAAAATATCATAAAAATCCAGTTTCCCAAAATCATCCCTGTTCCAATCCGTAATAAACATATTATTGATTGCATATCCCACTGATGCAATATACCGATTACCAATCAGTCGGTTCTCGGACGGAAGCGGTTCCACGCGAAGTGCAAGATGCTCTTCACCGTCACTTAATGTAAGCAGATACTGCTCCTCTAGGTGCCATTGACCCTCTATCATCAGATAGCCCTCTTCGGTATAAGCGAAATAATCCGCATCATACGCATAGCGCTCCGTCTCTGTCATTCGGTCTTCCTGCACCGAATAATAGCTCTGCATAACATGAACCGTACCATCGTGAGTGCTAAATGAATAAATGGAATAACCTTCCAGATATGGCACAACAATTACTTGTACAGCCGCATCCTTCCCATTGTTTACTGCTTCCACAAAAGAAAGCATCTTCTCATAGCAGGTCATATCCATTTTGTTCTCACTGTCCACTGCTACACAGCCGGCTTCCCCAAGCAGTCTGACAAAGGTTTCCACAGCCAGCTTTCTGTCACTGAGAAATCCACAGCCTTCTAAATAGATGCGTGCTATTTCATCCGTAGACGCATCCCATTGTTCTGTTGCGGATGGTGTCGTTTGTTCCGGCACCGATGGCGTTACCTCTTTCGAGATGTTCTTCTCATCTTCCGGCCCTTGGATACCATTACCGCCAGTTCTACAGCTGCATAAAACCATGCACAAAATTAAAATTGTCACCAAAAATAGTTTTCGAACCATCTTTATCTCTTCATTTCCTGCTTTTTGATAAACATCATCTGCGGGCTCTTTGAACTAAGCTGCATCAATTCAATCTTGATACCATCCGGATCGTGTGTCCAGCACTGCCAGTTATAATCTGCCCCCTGCTTCGGTGCATCATCCTGAGGAGCCCCCGTTTCAACGACCTTCTGCCAGGCCTCCTGAATATCATCTACCGCAACGCAGATATGGAAAAATCCGATATTCTCGTCCTTGTAAGGATTTTCCTTCGTAGCCCCATAGAATAGTTCAATGAACTGTCCTCCACCTCCGTAAAGGTACACAATCCACGGCTCCCCATTCTCCGGGCGCGGGATATCGAAGGCCTTTTGAAAGCCGAGCGTTTCTTCGTAAAAGCGAACCGTCGTCTCCATATCCTTTACATTAAATGCTGCATGTCCAATACCTGTAACCATAGTAATACCCTCCTGTAAAATCTCATAATATTTTCCAATAAATCTCCAACTTAACGACTGCTGCCAATCAGTTCCATATGGCGAAGAATCAGCTTATATATTGTTCCGTTCTCAATGTAGGCAGCTATGTGACCGTCACAGAATCGTTCCCCTCTTTGAATAAAGGTATACATCGTGGCAATCTCACGAAGCGACAAGGTTTCTATCTCCTTTGTTCCAATCTCATCGTGATTCTTCATATAATCCCGATCCAGTTCTAACGTTCCCAACGCTTCCATAACACAATCTTCATAAGCGGGATACGGATTGCATTCTACCTTCGGATTGTCTTTAAGATATTCTGCTGCCTGACTGAGAATTTCATACACATTCTTCGGCTCTGCAAAACTTCTTTCACGTCCATGCTTTCTTTTGAAAAATAACATATCTAACCTCCGTAGCAATTCTTCCCAGAAAGATTCGTTAAGAACTGTCTGAACACATAAAATGGAAAGAGACTGAACATCACCACCAAAAAAATCTTCGCGACTAACATATCCGCACCTATTCTTCTACAGTTGTAGAACTATATTAATATCGGTCTTTATAAAGATTTCTTGCTTCTTCGGTGTACTTCTTTATCACATCTGATTTTGCTTCCGTATAGGCGTCTCTATCGTGTTCATACTGTTTCCAAAGTTTCAATTTCAATGCTTCATACTCCTTGGCCGCCTGCGGAAACTCATTGAGATAATCCCCGAAATACAGTTCATCGTTATCGCCAAGGAAACGAAGATGAATATGATAAACCTTTTCGGCAAACCCTTAGTTCCCACAATTCCTCAAGTGTCATCTCCGAAAGTTCCTTACTCATACCAATCCCCCTCCGGAAATTACTGCAATGCTGTTAAGTCCTTATACATCACTACAAAATCATGATAGCTGCCGTCCTCATACCGAACCGCGTTGTGGATTCTTCCACTTTCTATGAAACCACATTTTCTGTAGAGTGCCTGTGCGTTCTCATTTTCCGCAACAACCTCAAGGTCTACCTGCTGCCAACCAATCTGTGCAGCAAGCTCGCACATATACTCAATCATTGCAGTTCCGATGCCAAGGCCCCAATACTCCTTATAAAGTGCTATGGCCAGAGAACAGCGGTGAATAATCTTTCTCTTCGTTCCGATACCGTTAATGCTTCCGTTTCCTGCCACTTTTCCGTCAACTATCGGCAACATCATAATGGAATACGGATCTTCATACATCTCTGCGAGAAGACCGCGTTCCCTTTCCACGGTATACCTTACTTCATCCGGATATCTTAACAAAAATGGCGTCTCCACTGCCGTTGCCTTCATATATTCAATCATTTCCTCTGCGTAATCCGGTGTTGTAGGTTTTAAAACACATGTCCTTCCGTCCTTTAAAATAAACTTTTTCTCCGGAAAATTCATAATCCATTCCTCCCATATACTATTAAAATATTAACTGATATTATAAAACAAATGATATTATTTGTCCACATAAGTGCCTCTCCTTGCGGAGCGTTTTTTGTATCATAGGAAATGCAACGCAATTCCTATGATACAAAAAATCCCGGGACCTCAACTTGGAAATCCCGGGACTTCGTTCTATTTTTATGAAGTATGGTGGCTTCTCACTTCAGGTATTCATCGATACCCTTTGCTGCTGCCTTACCTGCGCCCATGGCTAAGATAACGGTTGCAGCACCGGTAACGGCATCTCCGCCGGCGTAAACAGCTTCTTTAGATGTTTTTCCGGTTGCTTCTTCTGTTACGATACATTTACGTTTGTTAATCTCAAGGTCTTTTGTTGTTGATGAGATCAGCGGATTAGGTGATGTACCAAGAGACATAATAACTGTATCTACATCGATTACAAATTCTGAACCGGGAACTTCAATGGGGCTTCTTCTTCCGGAGGCATCGGGTTCACCAAGTTCCATCTTGATACATTTAATTCCGTTAACCCATCCGTTTTCATCTTTTAAAATTTCAACGGGATTTGTTAAGAGATTAAATATAATGCCTTCTTCTTTTGCATGATGTACTTCCTCAACTCTTGCAGGAAGTTCTTCCTCACTTCTTCGATATACTATATGTACCTCAGCGCCGAGCCTTAATGCTGTTCTGGCTGCATCCATAGCAACGTTACCGCCACCTACAACAGCAACTTTTGCTCCTCTCATTATAGGAGTTGAGGAATTCTCATCAAAAGCTTTCATAAGATTGCTTCTTGTAAGATACTCATTTGCAGAGAACACACCATTGGCATTTTCACCGGGAATTCCCATAAATTTGGGAAGTCCTGCACCGGATCCGAAAAATACTTCATCAAAACAGCCATTATTATCGAGATCACCAATCGTTAAGCTCTTACCTATAATGACA
>JAZQNM010000015.1:0-5525 GCA_045627305.1 Lachnospiraceae bacterium | reverse complement strand
GGAGGGCAAAAAAGGTATCCGCTAACGATACCCGGATAATTTTTTATCAAAAGTCTCTGTTCCGGATAAGTATTGATATGCATAGACCCATAAAGTGACATGATTTAACGGAATTTTTTCGATTTTTATGCAAAAGAAATGAGAGGTCAATTTCTGACCTCTCTCGCACAGCAAACTTGATTTTATCTCTGATTCACCATAAGTAATCTATCAGATCTTTTTCTTCATTACAATAAATAATCCTGCTGCCAGTACAATAACCGATGCTGCTACAAGAATCCATTTCGCTGTGCCTAATGTTCCCGGGGAATTACCCGGGAACGCATTACTGCGAGAATCGAAATCCATTTTTCCTTCAGGTCGGAAACTGTCCTGACTGCTGTCGGGTTTGCCGGTTTTTAACGGCGCTGCTTGATTTGATGGTGGTGAAATCTTTTCACCATCAGATTCGTTGGAACCATCACGTTTGAATTGGAAATCACCCTGCGTTCGATCATCTCCTCCAAAACCTCTTCCCATAGATCCCATATCGGAAAGATTTAAATCACCGGTCTCCACAGCAGTAGTATCGCCGTTAAGCTGACGGTTGACTGATTCGCCGCGCAGTATAACAAACTGCTCCAAAGCTTGAACGCCCTTCTCAAATTCTTCAACAGTGCAGAATTTCGTAGGGTCTGTCTCCACATACGGCCGAATCACATCCGCAGTATCGGCAATCAGTTCTTCTAATTCACCATCTGCAAACCACTTCTCAATAAACTCTGTATATAACTCATAATACTGATCGGAATATGTTTCATCCGAAAATATCCACGCCTGCATAGGACGGTCGGACAGCACTTCATCAATGGAATCATTGACACTGGAGGACGCATTGCCGCCCTGGAATGTACCGAAAGCAAGGTTATAATCCCACGGGATCATGCCAAGCCTACCGTCCTTTTCGTGCAGATAATAATTGTGGATCATGCTGCCGGTATAGCTGTCGCCATTGACTACAAAGTTGTGGACGACAAAGTATCGCAGCACCTCGTCCATATCCAGAACATTTTCTAAATCGGTATATTCAGACAGATTCTTGAGTGCGGAAATCAGACGCTGTTTATCCGCAGAAGAAATGTCGGTCTTGGCGTTACCGAAAATATTGGAATAACTGTCGGGCTCATCATCGATGTAATTGAGCTTTACATCGCTGCTGCCCATGCCTCCAATGCCGCCCATTTTTCCGGGTATCTGCGAGAAATCAAACTGCCGGTTATCTTCGATTGGCATCTCCGGCATCTCGCCATGCGGACCGTTGCCATTTGGCATCTGCGAGAAATCAAATTGCCGGTTATTTTCGCCGGGCATCTCCGGCACATTGTTTTCCCTTTGATTTGGTCCTATTTCAGTATTGCTGCGCTCACCGAATTCCTCAAAATCAAAGTCATCCATATTGAAATCTTTGCCGTTGCCGCGTCCGCCGCCGAACCCCATGCTGTCTGGTTTATACAGCTCACCTGCATCGGAACCGTAATTGCGGAAGAGAAAACTGTCCTCTATGCCCTCCACGGCAAGATACAGTCCCCAGTCTTCCCCGTTCACGGTGATATAGGCAAAGCTGCAAAGCGGACTGTCCACACCGAAATCATTCATCAGCGTATACGCCAAATAGTCCTTCATCATGGTATTGTCCTGGATTAGATTGTTCAGGCAAAGCTTATCCAGACCATCGCAGCTCTTTCCGTCCTCATAATGATCGAACTCCAGCTTAAAGCTGTACCGCTGACTATCCATGGATCGGACACTGGAAAGCGAGGTGTTTCCCTTCGCCCGTATGGCAGTATTTTTATGCTGATTTCCGTCGATCACCACGGTACAGGAACTGTATTCCTCGTTCTCACAGCTTTCAATAAAAGAATCCCAGTCATTCATAACAATGTCGATCTTATGCACATACGAGTTGTCAAAAAGGGTACTCTCATATTTCATCGACTTTGATGCAGCAGTGATTCCAATAGAGCCTCCGCTCATGAACAGACCCGTAATAACAAGAGTCAGCACGAGTACGGCAATACATATTTTATCTATATGCTTGCTTGTTGACATGATTCGTTCCCCTTATCCCATGTATTCTCCGTTATAACTAACGAGCACCGCGCTGTTTACGCCGTTCATATCATCCAAATTATTGATGAAATCGGTGTTGTCATCTTTCAGACGGACTTCCATATTAAGTTCAACAACTCCGTTCTGCGCAGACTTGGATTTTACAACACAACGCTCCACTTGAGCATTCACATAGTTCATTGCCTTCGTTTCCGACTCACGATTTGCGCAGGACAGGACGAGTATGTAGGGATTATTATGGGATTTACGATTGACAAAGAACAGCAGGATCAGGCCGATAATGACGCTTCCGATTACGGCAAGCGGAATCATACCTGCGGCAAGGATAATGCCGGCCGCAATCGACCAGAACAGAAACGCAATATCCAACGGCTCTTTGATAGCGGTACGGAAACGGACGATTGAGAGTGCACCGACCATACCGAGAGACAGAACAACGTTGCTTGTTACTGCCAGAATAACCTGCGAGGTAATCATTGTCAGCGCAATGAGCGTCACACCGAACGAGGACGAATACATTACGCCCTGGTAGGTTTTCTTATAAACGTAAAAAATAAACAGCCCGATACCGAAAGCAATCGCAATGGTCAGCACCATGTCCAGCGGACTGACAGCTGTCACATTTTCCAGAAAGTTCGATTTAAAAATATCATTAAATGTCATAATTCAATACTCCTTTTGTTCTATTAACCGTAAATACGGCACTGTTCATATTTTGAAAAAGCTGCGGCGCGGCGTCCCGGAATTGTAACGGCGTCTTTGATAATGTCCGGCAGATAATCATCCCATTTGACTTCCAAAATGATGGGCGATTCTCCGGCAGGGAGTGTAAGGACTTTCGGATTAAGAAAATCAGTTCGAAACACTCCGGTTCGAATATTGTAGTCAATGGTAACACGCACGTTGCCCGGGGCAAAGACAAATGGATCACGGGTGTAGTCAACGATAGTTTTAGGCTTTAGCCCTTGAGATATCATCTTGGAATACAGCTCCTGACACAGCGGCCTTCCACTTTCCTTCATCCAGCCGAGGCTTCCGTCAACAATGCTTTGTGCTTCACATTTTGTAATCAGGCAGCTTTCCTTGGCACAGAGTCCGTTTATCTTACTCTTTTTTTCAAGCACGATGAACGCGGTGTCAGCGTTGTAATATCGGATGCGAAATTTTTCGCGAATATTGACGCCGTCTATTTTTTCCCGTAGAGCTTTATCGGAAAAAGTATCGAAATATAGACTCCTTATTTGATATATACCACCTATAGCATGCTCATCACGTTTCATCACGGCAGAAAGCCTTGTCCGAAGCACCAACATATCGGCATAGTCGATTTCGTGCTTCCATTCATGACGGTATTTCATAGTATCTCCTTTCTTTGTTTGATAGACTGTATTGTAAACTTGCGAATTAAACTGTACTTAAAACCATAGAAAAACCGACAGGAACTTTTTCCTGTCGGCGAATGAATAATCTATTTTAATAATGGCAAGCTTACGGTAATTCTGAAATCCAATCCGTTTTGGGTTTCTGCGGTAATCTTTCCGTTGTGCGCAGACGTGATAGCCTGTGCAATCGAAAGCCCTATTCCATGGCCGCCTGTTTCAGAATTACGAGAGGCATCCGTACGGTAAAAACGGTCAAAAATCCGGGCTATATTATCGTTTGATATTGGAGCTGCCGTGGTGTTGAACACGGTAATAAGCAGATTCTTTTTATGAGCATGCATATCCAGCGTAACAACGCCTCCATACGGAGAATACTTCATTGCATTATCAAGAAGTATAGAAATCAGTTGACGAATGTCATCGGGTTCGCCCCGCAAGTTCAGATTGGGATCAATGTTCATCCGATATACCGCATCTTTTGATTTGGCTATAGACTGAAATTGCTGTGCTGTTTCAGCAACCAGATCGGACACTTGGAACTCAGCTTTTCCGGAGGAATTTTGTTCTTCCATTTTCGAAAGATAGACAAGATCGTTTGTCAGCGAGCTTAGCCGTTTCGTCTGCACACGGACATCAGAGACGCATTCATTTTCACCGATATCGGATTCCAGCAAATCGAGGTTTGCCCCTATGATAGTAAGCGGTGTTTTTATTTCGTGACCGGCGTCGGTGATAAAGCGTTTTTGCTTTTCATAGCTTTCAGCTATAGGACGGACAATTTGGTCGGCTGCGAAAAGAAATACTATAAACGCAATCACACAGCCAAGAAGCCCGACCGCTATACTAATCCGCATGAAGGTACGAAAGGAATCAAGCTTTCTCCCGCAATCCAGAAATAGTATACGAGTTACTTTGTTATCCGTTTGCTTAGCAAAACGGAACTGATCGACAAAACCGCGGTCATTTTCATCTGCAAGAACCTTCTGAACATAGGCATCCGCGGATTCCCTTTCAACCGAAACGATTTTGGAAGTGTCAATTTCTTCTACCTTGTCGTCTTTTGAAACCATCGCGACAAAAAACCTTGATTCGTACGGAACCTCCGGCGACATTCTGCGCGGAATGAAATCTTTTATATCCTGCGGGCGTTTGTCTGACACTTCCTGCCTGTTGAAGATCGGCAGATTCGGCTGAGAAAGCACATCAAGGATTTCATCAGTTTCCGTGACGACGGACGAATAGTTGATGACATTCATAATTCCGACAAGTATCACCATCAGTACGAACATCGAAATGGTTGCCAAAACAATGAACTTCCGTTTAAGATCCTTAATCATCTGAATCCTCCAAAGAATATCCTACTCCGCGCGACACCTTGATTTGGATATTCGCTTCCAATGCAGACAGTTTCTTGCGGAGCGCGGAAATGTTCACCCATACCACATTGATTTCTGCTTCGCTATTATTCCCCCATATCTTTTCCATTAAACGTTCAGAAGAGAAAATCTGATGAGGATTGTGCATGAGCATCTCCATCATCTGAAATTCCTTGTTGCTTAGCCTAACATGATCTGATGTAGAAGAAAGCTCAAAAGTCACACGGTCAAGGGAAATATTTCCCATACGGAGTGTTGTGTCTGCTTCTTCTTTCTCGCGGGTTATGCATCGGATTCGGGCGAGAAGTTCCCGTGTGTCAAATGGTTTCGGCAGATAATCGTTTGCTCCGCTGTCAAGTCCCAGTACACGGTCCTCGATTTCCGATTTCGCTGTCAACATCAAAATAGGAACTTGGATGCCTGAAGCCCGTGCTCTTTTCAGCACGGTGATTCCATCCATTTTCGGCATCATAATATCCAGCACAGCAACATCGCAATTGCCTAACTTCAAGTAATCGAGCGCATCTTCACCGTTGAAAACAGCGTCAACCGAATAATTGTTTTTTTCGAATATCTTCACAAGCGCTTTGGACAGCGCTTTTTCATCTTCTGCAAGCAGAATTCTCATAAGATGACGCTCCTTTCTGTTTATCGTTTT
>JAZQNM010000014.1:0-26065 GCA_045627305.1 Lachnospiraceae bacterium | reverse complement strand
CTTCATGGATTTTTGTTATTGATTGGTGTAATTATACCACCTGGAGCAGAAAAATGCTCTATAAATTATTTAAAAATAAGCAAATTTGAAAGGTGCGGTAGAATTTACTTCTGCACTGGAATTTACAATTTCAATTTAGTTTTCCTCATTGCTGTAAAAAGCCTGTTGCAAAGGGGTTAAAAAAGGGGATGAAAAAGAGTTTGAAAAAGATTCAATTTTACTGTTGACAAATCCGATATTATCGTGTATATTAGTCCTTGCTTGCGAAAGCGAACAACCGAATATGCACGAGTGGCTCAGTGGTGGAGTATCGCCTTGCCAAGGCGAGGGTCGCGGGTTCGAATCCCGTCTCGTGCTCTTTAAGAAGAAGTTGAAAGACTTCTTCTTTTTTTGTGTCTTAGCGAATACCTGACTGTTTTTCCAACTGCCCTGTCAGGCGCATTACGTGCTTTTCCTGCTTTTATCCAAACTTTGCACGTAAAGTTCTCAAAATGATATGTTGTCCCCGTCCCCAAGATATCATTTTTGCTTAATCTATTCTTAATCAATCCTTTACTTGCAATCAAATAGTAAATGTGATATACTTTTTGATGTGGACGGAGAAACGTTCATAAATGTAATATTGGAGGTAAAATACATTGATTAAATTGTTATTGTCTCTTCTGCTCTATGCTGTTTGCGGTGCAATTGCCGGAAGCCTTATGGGTTCTAAGAAGGGTGGCCTTTTAAAGAACATTCTAATGGGCTTCATCGGTGGTATCGTCGGTGGATGGCTCGCACGAATCATCGGCCTTGGCGGCGGTCTTCTTGTACAGGCCCTTATTGCTATCGCAGGTGCTTGTTTAGTAACCTGGGTTGGCAGAAAGATACTGAAGTAATTCGTAAAAAAGCAAACGGTCCACGGGTTTCCCGCGGACCGTTATTTTTGTGTAACAAGGGGACGGGGGTTGTGTTACACACAACCCCCGTCCCCTTGTTACATTCTACATATGGTCTCCTGTATTCAGTTTCCGTGCGCCTGACAGTCTTGCCATCGCACGCGCCATGGAAGCACTGGAAAGGTTGTACTCGACAAGGCTCTGTTTCTGTTGCAACTGCTCACGGGCAATCTCAAGTTCCCGTTCCGCAGCCTTAATGTCAATCTCATCCGGTCGTTCCGCGGTAAATGCCAAAATATCCACGCGGTTGTTCTCAACGTTCATCATTCCGTCGCTCACAATCACATACCGCTCTTCTCCGCCGGGAAGCCGGAATTTAATCTCACCGTTCTCAACAACGGTTGCCATCGGCTGATGATGTGCCATAACACCAAGGCTTCCGTCGTATCCCGGGAAGGAAAGATATTCACACTCTCCTTCAAAGAACACCCTGTCGCAGGCTGTAATTTTCAAGTAAAATGTATCCATACACCCTCACAAACCAAGCCAAATCAATACTGACTTTTCCTCTTATTACCGGCGGGACTCTTTATTTCATCGTAGCTGCTTTCGCCTTTACGTCGTCAATCGTTCCAACATTGAAGAACGCAGCCTCCGGATACTCGTCCATCTCACCGGAAAGAATTGCCTTAAATCCGCGAATCGTTTCCGAAAGCGGAACGTAAGCACCTTTCACACCGGTAAATGTCTCTGCTACGCTAAACGGCTGAGACAGAAATCTCTGCACCTTTCTTGCGCGGTACACAAGCAGCTTGTCCTCTTCCGCCAACTCATCCATACCTAAAATAGCGATAATATCCTGCAACTCGTTATAACGCTGCAACATCTCCTGCACCTGTCTGGCAACCGTATAGTGTTCCTCTCCCACCACATCGGCCTCCAGAATTCTGGAGTTCGAAGCAAGCGGATCAACAGCAGGATAGATACCCTGCTCTACTATTTTCCTGGACAGAACCGTTGTCGCATCGAGATGTGAGAACGTTGTCGCAGGTGCGGGGTCCGTAAGGTCATCCGCAGGCACATAAACTGCCTGTACGGAAGTAACGGAGCCCTTCTTCGTCGAAGCGATTCTTTCCTGCAACTCACCAAGGTCGGTTGCCAACGTTGGCTGGTATCCGACAGCGGAAGGCATACGGCCAAGGAGTGCCGAAACCTCAGAACCTGCCTGTACAAAACGGAAAATATTATCGATAAATAAAAGTACGTCCTGGTTCTTCTCATCACGGAAATATTCAGCCATCGTAAGACCGGTTTCCGCAACACGCATTCTGACACCGGGTGACTCGTTCATCTGGCCAAATACAAGCGCCGTCTTCTGCAAAACACCCGATTCCTTCATCTCCATCCAAAGGTCATTACCCTCTCTGGAACGCTCTCCGACACCGGTGAATATGGAATATCCGCCGTGCTCGGTAGCGATATTATGAATCAGTTCCTGAATCAAAACGGTCTTGCCGACACCGGCTCCACCGAACAGACCAATCTTACCGCCCTTTGCATACGGTGCAAGAAGGTCGATGACCTTGATTCCGGTTTCCAAAACCTCGGCAACGGGACTCTGCTCTGCGAGTGACGGCGGCTCCCGATGAATACACCAGCGTTCTGTGCCCTCCGTAGCAATCGGTTCTCCACCGTCGAGTGGATCTCCGAGTGCATTAAACACACGACCAAGAATCTGCTCTCCGACAGGAACCTTTAATCCGTCCCCGGTCGAAATAACCGGCAAATCCCGATACAATCCTTCACTCGGTCCAAGCGTAATACAGCGCACCGTGTTATCTCCAATGTGCTGTGCAACTTCCATAATTAATTTCTGATTGTCAAACTCCACCTCTAGCGCTTCCTTGATGAAAGGAAGGTCGCCATTCGGAAATTCAACATCCACAACAGGTCCGGAGACCTGAACAATACTACCGGTTCGGTTCATAATACCGTCCTCATTTCCGTAATCTATTCTATGCATAACTAACGAAAGGCTATTGTTTCTGCGTACTTTGCATTGCTTTTCTGCGTGCCTTCTGCTTTTCCTTCTTCAGTCGGAGTGCCTTTGCTCCTCCGATGACCTCGGTGATTTCCTGCGTAATTGCTGCCTGACGCATCCGGTTGTACTCAATAGCCAGTCCCTGTAGCATCTTGTCACCATTATCGGTAGCGGTCTGCATCGCAAGCATTCGTGCACTTTCCTCGGAAGCAAAGCTTTCGGTCAGGGCACCGTACAGATAACCCGTGATATAGTTCTTCGTCAACGAGCCGAGCACTTCCTCGGGAGACGGATAAATCAGATAGTCGCCATCCTTCGCCATGTCGCCTTTGGCTTTCATGGACGCGCGGAGGAAGGAACTGGTACGGAGCGGCAGAAGCTGCTCGGTAACGACTTCCTCGGTCAGACTGTTCACCATACGAGTGTAGATGATATAAATCTCATCGAGTTCCTCCCGGTCATACAAATCCATCAGATATTCCATCATAACCCTTGCACGATGGACGGACGGGTCATAAGCGGTTGAATGAAAATCATCCGCGATATGCTCCTTTAGGTCACGGAACATATGCCGTCCATATTCTCCGACGAAGAAAAGCCTAAACTCCTTCGCCTTCGCAACCTCTTCCCGTGCTTTCTTCAGGATATTGATGTTATATGCTCCGGCCATACCTTTGTCGCCGGTAACGATAATGTACCCCTTCTTCTTGACGGCTTCCTTCTCGTCCTTCAAACGGTTATCAAAATAGAGATGCCTGATCTCAGGAAAATGCAACAGAATATCGGCAATCTGCTTCTTTAATCCGTCGAAATACGGCGCGGTCTTTGCAAGCTTATTCTTCGCCTTCTGCACCTTCATCGAGGAAACCATGTACATCGCACGGGTTATCTTCATCGTGTCACGGATACTCTTTATTCGGTTTTGGATTTCTCTTGTCTGTGCCATGCGAAATACTCCTCGGCAGCCTTTTCTATTCCATCCTTCAAATCATCGTTCATCTTTCCTCCCGCTTCGAGAAGGTTCAGCAAATCAGCGTGCTTCTGCTCCATAAACTCCAAAAGTCCCTCTCTGCATACGCGAATCTCTCCTGCGGGAATGTCCGCAAACAGATGCTTTCCCGCAGCCAGCAAAAGAACAATCTGCTGTGGAATGGAGAAAGCATGCGTTAACGGCTGTTTCAAAAGTTCCATCAGAGAACGGCCGTGTGCCAGCTGCTTCTTCGTCTGTTCGTCAAGGTCTGATGAAAACTGGGTAAACACTTCCATTTCACGGTACTGTGCAAGGTCGATTCGAATCGTACCTGCGGCCTTCTTCATCGCCTTTGTCTGAGCGGCACCGCCGACACGGGATACGGATAGTCCGACATTGACTGCCGGTCTCTGTCCCGCACGGAACAACTCACTTTCAAGGAAAATCTGACCGTCCGTAATGGAAATGACATTGGTCGGTATATATGCGGATACGTCTCCTGCCTGCGTCTCGATAATCGGCAGTGCGGTTATGGAACCGCCGCCAAGTTCATCCGAAAGACGAGCAGACCGCTCCAAAAGACGGGAGTGCAGATAGAATACATCTCCCGGATAAGCCTCACGGCCCGGAGAACGCTCCAAAAGCAGGGATATTGCACGATAAGCAACTGCATGCTTGGAAAGGTCATCATATACAATCAAAGCATCCTTGCCTTTTCTCATAAAGAATTCTGCAAGGGCGGTTCCCGCATACGGTGCAATATACTGTAACGGTGTCGGATCCGATGCTGTAGAAGCTACGACACAGGTATAGGACAGTGCATCATTCTTCCGAAGTGTATTCATCAGCTGTGCAATCGTGGAAGCCTTCTGACCGATGGCCACGTAGATGCACACAACATTCTTACCCTTCTGATTGATAATCGTATCAAGTGCTATCGACGTCTTTCCTGTCTGACGGTCACCAATAATAAGCTCACGCTGTCCGCGGCCAATCGGGAACATCGAATCGATAGCCAGAATGCCGGTTTCAAGCGGTTTGTTAACCGATTGTCTCTCATTGATTGCCGGCGCGGGACGCTCAATCGGCAGAAAATCCTCTGCCGTAATATCTTCCTCTCCGTCAAGCGGATTACCGAGCGCATCCACTATACGTCCGAGATAACCGTCTCCTACGGAGATGCCGGCCATCTTTTCGGTACGAACCACATGGCTTCCCGCACGAATCTCGGTGTCGCGACCGAACAGAGCTGCGCACACTTCATCCTTACGGATTTCGAGAATCATACCTTTCACGCCGCTTTCGAATACGACGATTTCGCCGTAGCGAACGTGGTCAAGTCCGTCGATGCTGACAATGCCATCACCGACCCAGACCGCGGTACCCACTTCACGGGCGCTGGCTTCCAGACGATACTCGTCTATATTTGCGCGAAGACCTGATAAAACGTCCTTTGGCTTCGCTAAAATGCGCGTTTCATCCCCGAGTTTACTGAGAATTTTCTCACGGAACTGCTCAACACGGCCGCGTTCACTCCAGTCGTATTCCTTCGTGCCGAAGCGAAGCATGAATCCACTCTTTAGTGACTCGTCAATCACAACATTTAAGTCAACTTCATCCGCACCGCTTTCCTTTTGTACGAAGGCGACAAAGCCTCTGTACTGTTCCTCGGTAGGTGGGGTGACACATAACAAAGTTGCAGTCATTATTTATTCTCCCCCACTTCATTCAGAAACTGGTTATAAAGTGCCTGGTCAACCTTTTCACCGGTACGGGTTCCGATATTTTTCTCGGTTGCGGACGCAATCATATCGGCAATCTCCTGTTCGGCATCCGAAAGAATTCTTGCCTTGCTGCGTTCTGCTTCCTCATTGGCCTCCGCTTCGATTCTCTTAGCGGTATTCTTGGCATTGTTGACAATCTTCTTGTATTCGTCGTCAGCCTGTTTTCTTGCTTTTGCGAGAATCTGCTTGCGCTCTTCTTCGGTATCGGTCAGGCATTTGTCATAGCGTGCCTTAGCGGCAGCGGCTTCCTGCTCACGGTTCATTGCCTGCTTCTGCAGCTTGTCGGCTTCTTCCTGACGTGTTTCCAGAATCTTTCGAACCGGCTTAAACAGAAAATACCACATTGCTGCTACCAGAATGAGCAGATTAATAACGGTAAATAATAAATTCCAGTCAAGTTTCAGCATGACTTTTCACCTTTCTGTTCGTTATCTTAATCTTAAGGTCGGACCGGCAACCGGTCTTTCCTTCGGTAAAGGCATTTCTATTTCAGCATAATGATAATCAGGAACGCGATAACGAAACCGTAAATAGCGGTAGCCTCTGCGAGCGCACAACCAAGAATCAAAGCCTTGTTAATCTTGCCATCAGCCTCGGGCTGTCTGGCAATGGCTTCCGTAGCCTTACCTGTAGCAATACCGATACCGATTCCGGCACCGAGCGCGGACAAAACGGCGATTCCTGCGCCGATAGCAATAATAGCAGTGTTCATATAAGTAACCTCCAAATATAAATTTAAAGTTCGTTGTATTTTCCTGTGATAGCCCGGGCAATCGCCTGTGCTTTACAGGTTAATCTTCAATCTCCTCGCGGATGTACAAACTCGTCAGGAAGACGAATACATAGGCCTGCAGAAGTCCGTCAAATAAATCAAAATACAGGCAGAATACGGCGGGCAACAGAATATTGTGGGTGATTGTCTTTATCAGTTCCATGATAACAAATGCGCCGACAACGTTACCAAACAGTCGCATACAAAGCGAAAGCGGTCTTGTGAATACCTCAAGAATATTGATGGGTGTTACGATTGCGATTGGTTCTGCGAATTTATGCAACCATTTTTTAACCCCCAGATAATAGATGCCGGCGGCCTCCACAAGTACAATACTCATAATGGCAAGTGCCGCTGTTACGTTCAGGTCTTTCGTCGGCGATTTGAAGCCGAATATGCCGCATATGTTGGCTAAGCCGATATAAAGCATTACCGTTGTCAGGTACGGAACAAATGCGCGTCCCTTCTCACCGACCATTCCGTCCACAAGTCCCGTCAGCTTCGTCACAATCCACTCGGCGAATGCCTGCCGCTTCGAAATATTGTGCACCTTCAGGTTTCTTGTCAGAATAATCGCCCCAAGAATCAAGACTGCCATGATAATCCACGTTACCACGACCGATTCATAAACCGGAATGCCCCCGAATATCGGAATTTCAAAGACCGTTTTGACTTCCAGTTCTTCATTAATAACCTCAGAAAGCTGGTCCAACGTATCATCTCCTTTCCCCAGATTGTGCCAATGTGTTTTTGCATCAGCTTATAAAGAAAATTATACCACATTTTTGGTAAAATAAAAGCAAAATATGTTATCTTGGGGACGGGGGTGAAGATATCATTTTTCTGAATATTTTCTCATGGTGAGATTTGGGGGACATGATAAAGATACCATTTTTTATATTTACTTCATATCAGGCTTTTTCCTATGCCGTGAAGTAATATATTGGCGGTCTTCCTCTTTCCGTTACTTCATTTTAGGCATTCTGCGGTTATATGAAGTAATCTTCTTTCATTTTGCATCGAATGTTACTTCAAAAAACATATTTTGTTCATCTATGAAGTAATCTTTTCAAACAGTATGGGAAAATACTACTTCACAGAACCCCAAATTGCCCTACATAAAGTAAACATTTCTCATCTTCCCCATTTGCTTGTCATTTTCATTCAAGGTCTGTATACGCCCCACAGAATACCACAAGAATTCAAATTTCCAAACAACGCTGATTAAGCAAAAATGAGCCGTCCCCAATAACCGGAGACGGCTCAAGAAATGCAAGTTTTCAAAATATTCTATCAAATTTGGCATGGGGTTCTCACAAATAATCGAACATAATGTAAAATATGATATCTTCACCCCCGTCCCCAAGCTATCAATCCTTGAAGTAAGCGACACCGCTTTCGAAGATCAGCTGGTTCTGCTCGCCGGTGATGTTCATGGCTACGCCGGTACCGCGACGCTCGGAGTGAGCCATCTTACCGAGTACACGACCGTCCGGAGAGGTGATACCTTCGATTGCCCAGTAGGAACCGTTCGGGTTGAACTGCTCAACCATGGTCGGATTTCCCTCTGCGTCAACGTACTGCGTTGCAATCTGTCCGTTGGCAAGAAGCTTTGCGAGCCATTCGTCATTTGCCACGAAACGGCCCTCACCGTGAGATGCCGGAATACTGTAAACACCGCCGAGCGTTGCCTTCTGCAGCCAAGGGCTCTTGTTGGTAACAACCTTTGTATAAACGCTCTTACTGATATGACGACCGATGTTGTTCATCGCAAGCGTCGGGCTGTCAGCGGTCTGCGGAACGATTTCGCCGTAAGGTACCAAGCCGAGTTTAATCAAAGCCTGGAAACCGTTACAAATACCAAGTGCCAAACCGTCACGGTTCTTCAAGAGGTTATTCACTGCCTCGCTGATACGAGGATTACGGAATGCGGTGGCAATGAACTTACCGGAGCCGTCGGGCTCGTCACCTGCGGAGAAGCCGCCCGGGAACATCAAAATCTGAGCATCGTTGATTGCCTTAACGAAATCCTCAACGGAATCGGCAATATTCTGTGCCGTCATATTACGGAATACAACCGTTTCAACCTCTGCACCGGCACGCTCGAATGCGAGCTTAGAATCGTATTCGCAGTTCGTTCCGGGGAATACCGGAATGAATACCTTCGGCTTTGCAATCTTATTCTTCGCAACATAAATGGTCTTCGCATCATAAATCGGAGTTGGAATCTTCGTACCTTCAATCTGGTCGGCAACATTGGAGCGGGTCGGGAATACCTTCTCCAAAGTACCGTTATAAGCGGCCAAAGCCTCGGCAATCGGAAGTTCCATGAAATCAGCCGTGCAATCCTTGTTGCCGCTGCAGCAGCCGGGTGTCATCTTCCAGGCAAATACGCCGTTATCGGTAACCTTACCAACCTTACGGTAAGCAATTCCAGCTTCATCAAGCATTGCAAGTTTCTCTTCATCGATTTCAGCAAGAATGCTACCGTATGCCGGAGCAAATGCCTCTTCCTTCGAAATCTTACCGCAAAGACGAACACCAAAGCCGTTACCGAATGCCATCTTGCTCATTGCTTCAGCGATACCGCATTTGCCCAAAGCATACATGGAACGGAACGCGCCCTTACCGGACAGCTCGTGAATCTTTTCATACATTGCCATAGCCTGCTCGTAATCCGGAAGGTCATAAGCATCCTTAGCCATGTCAAATACTACAACTCTGCTACCGGCCTTCTTGAACTCATCGGTTACGATATCGCCAAGCTTTGCAACATCAACGGCAAATGAAACAAGTGTCGGAGGTACATCGATATCATTAAAGGAACCGGACATGGAGTCCTTACCGCCGATGGACGGAAGTCCTAATTTAACCTGTGCATCGTAAGCACCGAGAAGTGCTGCCAAAGGTTCACCCCAACGCTTCGGGTCGTTTCCGAGACGACGGAAGTATTCCTGGAAGGTGAAACGAATCTTCTTATAGTCACCGCCGGCTGCAACAATCTTGGCAACCGAGCTGATTACGGAATAAGCGGAACCGTGGAACGGGCTCCAGGAGGAAAGGTACGGGTCGAAGCCGTAGCTCATCATGGTAACGGTATCGCAGGCGCCGTCCAGAACCGGAAGCTTTGCAATCATCGTCTGGGTAGGTGTGCTCTCATAAACACCGCCGTAGGGCATCGTTACGGTTGCGGCACCGATGGAGGAGTCGAACATCTCCACAAGTCCCTTCTTGGAACATACGTTAAGGTCGGAAAGCATATTGAGCCATGCAGCCTTTCTGCCTTCCTTCGTATCTGCGGAGGCATCACCGTAGCCACCCTTCTTATCGGTGCTGTGTGCTACGTAAGAATTGTTCTTGTTGAAGAAAGAATCTGCCTTGGACGGGGACTGTACTACAGCTGTAGTCTCCTGATGTGCCCCGTTTGTATCGAGAAATGCTCTGCTGATGTTTACGATTTCCTTGCCTCTCCAGGTAAGCACCAATCTGGGCTCCTTCGTTACTTCGGCAACGATAACTGCTTCGAGGTTCTCCTCTTCCGCATACTTGAGCATCTGCTCTGCATCCTTTTTATCAACTACGATTGCCATACGCTCCTGAGATTCGGAAATGGCAAGTTCGGTACCGTCAAGGCCTGCATACTTCTTCGGAACCTTATCCAGGTTAACACGAAGTCCTGCTGCCAACTCACCGATTGCAACGGATACACCGCCTGCACCGAAGTCATTACACTTCTTAATCAAATGGCTTACCTCACCGCGGCGGAACAGTCTCTGGAGCTTACGCTCGGTAGGAGCGTTACCCTTCTGTACCTCAGCACCGCATGTGTTGATGGATTCGGTCGTATGCTTCTTAGAGGAACCGGTAGCACCGCCGCAACCGTCACGGCCGGTACGTCCGCCCATCAAAATAATCAAATCGCCGGGGTCGGAATTCTCACGAATAACATTTGCCCTGGGAGCAGCGCCCATAACGGCACCGATTTCCATACGCTTTGCAACGTAATTCGGATGATATACTTCGTCAACAAGTCCGGTAGCAAGACCAATCTGGTTACCGTAGGAGCTATAACCCTTTGCAGCACCGGTAGTAAGCTTTCTCTGCGGAAGCTTACCGGAAAGTGTAGCCTTCAAAGAAGCGGTCGGGTCAGCGGCACCGGTCACACGCATTGCCTGATATACATAGCCACGTCCGGAAAGCGGGTCACGGATTGCACCGCCAAGACAGGTAGCAGCGCCACCGAAAGGCTCAATCTCGGTCGGATGGTTGTGCGTTTCGTTCTTGAAAAATACGAGCCACTCTTCAGTAACCGGTCCCTCTTCCTTCTCAATGGTAACCGGAACTACGATAGAGCAGGCGTTGATTTCGTCGGATACTTCCATATCCTGAAGCTTGCCCTCGGCACGAAGCTTCTTCATACCAAGAAGGGCTACATCCATAAGGCAGATGAATTTGTCGTTGCGGTCCTTATAAAGAACGGTTCTTGCTGCCTTATAGTTATCGAAAGCCTCCTTAATCGGAGCGCTGTAATCACCGTCCTCGAACTTCACGTCGGTAAGCTCGGTCTGGAAGGTGGTATGACGGCAGTGGTCGGACCAGTAAGTATCAAGAACACGAATTTCCGTCATGGACGGGTCGCGCTTTTCTTCATTCTTAAAGTAATCCTGAATAAACAGGAAATCGTTGAAGGTCATAGCCAGATTCAGAGAATCATACAAAGCCTTCAAATCATTCTCCGGCATCGTTGTAAAGCCATCGAAAATCTTAACGTCCTCAGGAACAGCGAAGTCAGTAACCAAGGTTTCGGGCTTCGTCTCATCCGTTCTTCTGGAATCAACCGGGTTGATGCAGTAGCTGACAATTTCCTCAAACTGAGCATCGGTGAAATCACCCTTCAATGCATAGGTAGTAGCGGTACGAATAATCGGTTCCTCGGTCTCCTTCAGAAGCTTTACGCACTGCTCTGCAGAATCTGCTCTCTGGTCGAACTGACCGGGCAGGTATTCTACGGAAAATACGCGTTCATCGGCAGAAACCGGCAACTCTTCCTCATAAATATCGTCAATCGGAGGCTCTGAAAATACAGTAACCAAAGCCTTACGATATGTCTCTTCACTAACATTTTCAACATCATAACGAACGAATACACGAACATCGCTCAGTGAATCCAATCCGAGATAATCACGGATTTCGTTCTTCAGTTCCTTCGCACGTACTGCAAAAGGAGCTTTCTTCTCAACATAAATTCTGCGAACCTGACCCATAGTCATGATTCCTCCTTGGCACTTAATTTGTTTTCAGTATAGCACCGCTTAACTTATAAATAAAATTAATAAATGTCATTTCATTTATTAGTTTCGCTAATAGAAAAAGATTGCCAAGCAGACGCATTCGTTGTAAAATGGAAACAGTACTATGAATACTGATTTTCGGAGGAATTCTGATATGCTTCTTAAACTGTTTTACGGAAACGAATATTATGATTGTGACAGAATGCTTCTTTTCCTCGGCATTGCGCTATGCGGTGCTCTGATTCTGACCTTTCTGCTTTTAAAGTACCTGATGAATTATCTGCCTGTGGATGGCGGTCGGGCATTTGCCGTTAACGGAGAGAAATCCAAAGGCAAGCCCAGAGGTGCCGGTATAATCTTCGTCCTTGTTTTTGCGGTGTTCAGTGCTCTTTTCCTTCCTATGGATGTGGAAAATCTGATCTACATCGTCCTGATTGTGGCTGCCATGCTCACCGGCTATTTCGATGACGCCAGCGAAAAACCATGGAACGAATATAAAAAAGGCTTCCTGGATTTTCTCATTGCCGGTGGTGTTACCGCAAACTATATGTATCACATCCTGACTGCCAGAGATTCCTACAAATGCGGCGTAAGTTTCCCCACCTTCTTCGGCATTGAACTCCATCCCGTTGTGGTTGCAATTCTCTCTATGATTTTAATCTGGACTTCCATCAATGTCGTAAACTGTACAGACGGCGTAGATGGACTTTGTGCCTCTCTCGCCATCATCTCTCTGCTTTTGTTCCTACCCATGATTGATGCCGACCACCAGGGTTACAGCATTGTTTATATGATTCTGGTATTCATCATTTGCCTGATTCCCTACCTGTGGTTTAACTCTTCTCCCAGCAAACTCCTGATGGGTGACGCAGGTTCCCGTGCCATCGGTCTTCTGCTTGCCATTGTTGCCCTGAAATCCCTTTCTCCCTTCCTGTTCATTCCCTTCTGCCTTATCTTCATCATTGACGGCGGTCTCGGTTTGATAAAGGTATCCCTGAAACGCTTCTTAAAAATCAGTATTATGAAGAATATTCGTACCCCCATTCATGACCACATGCGTAAGAAGGTTGGTTGGTCCGATACACAGGTTGTAACAAGATTTGTTCTTCTTCAAATCGTCCTCGGAATAGCCGTCTTCATGTTCTGGGTCTGACCTGAGTCGTATACTGATAGGCCGCATCACTATGAAAGGAGTCCTTTATGGATATTAACTACGAACTATATAAGGTTTTCTACCATGTTGCGAAAAGCTTGAGTTTTTCCGAAGCGGCTGCTGAGTTGTACATATCCCAGTCCGCAGTCAGTCAGTCTGTAAAGCTTTTAGAAAAACGGCTCGGGCAGACACTCTTCGTCCGCAATACCAAGCGCGTTTCCCTCACGCCCGAGGGCGAAATGCTGATGAAACATATTGAGCCCGCCATCCAGTTGATTAACCGTGGCGAGAACCAGCTTTCCAGAGATGCCTCGGAAGGCGGCATGCAACTTCGAATTGCAGCAAGCGATACCATTTGCCGTTATGTCCTCGTTCCGTACTTCCGCACGCTGCACGAAGCCTACCCCGATGTACATATCAACATCATCAACGGAACTTCCCTTCGTTGTGCCGAGATGTTGGAGGCCGGGCAGGTCGATTTAATCGTGGCAAATGCCCCGAATGAGGCATTAACTGCCAATATGCAGATTCGGGATATTCATGATTTTTCAGATGTATTTGTTGGAAATCCGGCTTATTTTCCGGACTGCTTTATCGCGTCTAACGGTAAGCAGAAGGTTCTCACAATGAAGGAACTTCTAACCTACCCGATTCTGATGCTTTCCAAACGTTCCGCGACCAGTTTCTTCCTGCACGAACAGTTCCAGAAGCATTCTCTGGAACTCGTTCCTTCCATCGAGTTGAACAGTAATGATCTTCTTTTGGATCTTGCAAGAATTGGTCTTGGCATTGCCTGTGTTCCGGATTTCTGTATTCCGGAAACCGAGGAGACACTTGTCAAACTTTCCATTAAGGAAGCACTTCCGAAACGTAAACTGGTCATTGCCTATGACGAAAAATGGCCGCTTTCCCTTCCTGCAAAGTCTCTGATTTCTGCTCTGACTGATTAACTCACATAGTTGTCACTTGCGGCATGTTCGCGCCACCTGTGCGTCATTTGTCACATATTTTCTGCACTGGTGTGTCTCTTTCGAGGAATGTTGAAACCTAACATTCTCTATAATAGAACAAAGAGTTTCGCTTGCGAAACTCTACGCGCCGAGTGCGCATCCTTAGTGGAGCGTTTTATTATCATAGGAAATGCGACGCAATTTCCTATGACATAAAAAAGCCCCGAGGTTGCCGATACAGCAAGCCCTCGGGGCATTTTTGAATTCTATTCCGTTACTTATTGATGATAGCCAGGTCTCCCAGATTAATAGCTTCCCATTCCTCTGTCTTCGTGAAATTATACCGGTCGGAAACCGACTGATACAGTTCTCCGACACCGACACTCGTCTCATCAGAAATAGCCTCATCCACAGCCTCCTCGTATCCGACGAACTGTGTATTGTCAACCATATAAATAATATAATAACTTGTGTTGCCTTCCAGAAGTACTGCCTCTCCCTTTGCGAGTGCAACAGATGCGTCCACATAAGATGCTTCAATGGTCACAGTCGTACGATAGATGTCTCTGGTACCATATGTCATAAAATCTGCATAATCATTACGGACATTCATCATCTGCTCACCGTTCTTTACACGTTCCAAGGCATCTTCCACGGCATTCTTTCGCATTTCCTGTTCTTCGGGAGTATACTCAAAGCGTTCGTAGTTCTCATCAATACCGGACTTTTGAACAAAAAGGTAATCGGTCTCATATACACGATAATCCTCTTTATCAATACTGTCACGAATTGCCTGCTCGTCAACCTCATAACTTGAAGTCATCTTCTCAACATACTGGTCGGCAAGGAATATCTTTTCATAATTCTCACGAATGCAAGCCTCCGTCATACCACATTTAGCTCTCTGTTCAGCAGTATAATCATTCATAAACATTGCCGTAGCGGAATCCAACTGAATTCTGCGAATCTCCTCGAGTTCCATTCCGGCCTTCTTTGCTTCATTGTAGAACACGGTCGTATAGACTACCGTTGCATATGCGTTCTCCTTGTAGCCATCCTTTGTCTTGATTCCGTCGGAATTCGTAATCTCCCAGAAATTATAATCTTCACCATACATAGATGCAAAATAACTGTTCTGCTCGTTCTTTACGCTAAGTGCCGACTTCTCGTTGTACACAAGATAATAGAGTGCATCGTAAAGGGTAACATCAAATGTTTCGTTCCCTTCTGTCACACGAAGCACAACCTTCTTCTTGTTCTTCTCAGCCTGCTTCTGTGCGAGTTCTTCGTACTCTTTGTCGGTCAACTGCTTCTTTTTGCATCCGCCAAGCGGTGCAACAACCATAAGAAGTACCAGAAGCATTGCCACTAATTTCACTGTCTTCTTCAATTCATTTACTCCGTTCCTGTTATGCTATGACCACGGGATGACTGCAATCACAATTCCCGCAACAATAATGGCTGCACAACATAATTTATATTTAACCTGTTTCTCATGGAAGAATAACTTTCCGCCGATAATGGTAACCACGCACCCCGCCTGTTTCAGAAGCGTCATAAGGGTTACCTGACTCTGTTGGTATCCGTTGGCAATGAACAATGCCCTGTCTGCTATGACAAATGCCACGCTCAAAAGCCAAATCCACGGATTACGTCCAATGCTCTTTAAGCGAATCGGTGTTTTGGTTGCAATGATGTAAATCCCATAGAACAGAACAAGAAAAAGCATATACCAAAACTGCAGCTGACTCTCATTCATATCCTTCATTAGAATTTTGTCCATCGTGCCGCTGACGCCGTTCAGCAAACTGGAAAGGAATGCCAGAATAATGACTAATGTCGGATTCTTCAGAGCCTTTTCCCAAAGTTTTGCCTCGCCGCGTGCAATCTGTACCGTCTGCGTATCAGAAGGCGAAGAGACCGTTTCAGCGGCAACAGAATCGTTGCCATTTTCTTCTTCAGCGTCCAGTTCTACTATTGTAGAATCCTCTTTCTTCTCACGCTTTTTCAGGCCCTTCAGCGAATAAAGACCAATACACACAAGGATAAATCCGATGATTCTCGGAAGCGGCATAGACTCTTTCAGAAACACAATCCCCAGAACTGTTGAAAACAATACTCTGGAGAGGTCAAGCACGCCGTAAAGACTGACCGGCATTGCTGACAGGGCATGAAAGCTACACAGCCAGGCAAGGAAAATCACAAAGGATTTGACCGCAATCAGTCCGTACTGCACAGGCCTCAGACCGAAAGCCTTATTGATGGACGGGATTACCATAATAAATGAAAGAAGGGTGTACATAAACAGCACTTCCATTACGGTGTTTCTGCCAAGAGCCTTCTTCTTCAGAATCTCACGAACACCCTTTAGAATGCCGTATAACAGTACCAAGGCTATCCATTCCATACCAATATCCCTTTCTATAACACGAAAGCATTTTAGCACAATACGGTGCATTTTAGCAACCGATTTTCAAAAATAACAACACAATTCACACAATTTTCAGTAATGCATTGCGTCCGACGGAATCTATTTGACGAAAGCTTCCCTGTCGGAGTATGATAGAGACAGTATCAATCGTTTATGCGATTCGAATATTCCATCAAACGAGTCCCCAAAGGCGGCTCGGGAAAGAGAATAATATGTCTGATTTGCCCGCATATACCGTAACCTACTGTAAGCGTCGTTCCATCGGCATCAAGGTAACACAGAACGGTTCCATAGAAATCCGTGCACCATACGGGACCCCGGATTCTCTGATTCGAAAGGTACTGGTTGACAAGAAGGACTGGATTAACCGAACTGTAACACGTGTTCTTGATAACAAAGAAACGAATGCTGCGCCGTCCGATCGCTATTTTGACGGGGCGCTCTTTCCCCTTCACGGAGGTGCCGCAGAGCTTATGCTTAAGGAGGACCCTGAAGCACAAGGAATCTCAGTTGCCCTTCATCCGGATTACCGACAGAATATTCTTCTGATACGTGGCAGGGACCTGAATGCCGACCGTGTTCGCGAGGCTCTTTCCATGTGGGGACGCAAATACGCCGCGACCTATCTCGATGCTAGAGCACACAGTTTTGCCGAGAAACTACAGGTCGATTACCACCGTATTTCCATTCGTGACATGAAATCACGCTGGGGAAGTTGCTCAAAGGACGGCAACATCAGCCTGCACTGGAAACTGATTCTCCTTCCGGAACGGCTTTCCGATTATGTTGTGGTTCATGAGTTGTGCCATCGGCTTCAGATGAATCATCAGAAGGAGTTTTGGGCCACCGTAGGTTCATTACTTCCCGATTATAAGCAGCGCCGAGCTGAGCTCAAGGAACACGAGCAACAGATACTGAACTGGTAAAACAAGATTGTCTCTGCATAAGTGTTCTGTTCCTTAGCGGAGCGTTTTTATATCATAGGAAATGCAACGCAATTTCCTATGATATAAAATATGGGGATGCCTGTATGATATGATCCCTGTCAAGTAGACAGGTTAAATATCTAAAATAAGTGTTTGGTGAAAGGCCATACTTCGTATGAGGTATGGCCTTTTTCTATGCACACCATTTCTCTTTATATTTCTTAATTCGTTTGTTTTCTGGAATAGGGTATTCCGTAGGCTTTACAGTTGATAAAGCTTCCATTCTTACTTCGATGGGAGTTTTGAAGTTGTATCGTTCTTGCATACGTTCTTCTGTGTAAAATCTCAGATAGTCTTTGATTGCAAATCTAAGCGATTCTTCATTTGTGATTTCGTACATTGCATACATTTCAGATTTAATGATTCCCCAAAAGCCTTCTGTTGGTCCATTATCAATGCAGTGCCCTACTCTGGACATGGACTGTTGCATCTCTTGATTTACAAGTTTCCTCTGAAACACCTTACTGGTATATTGAAAACCCCTATCACTATGAAAGATAGGTTTGGCATCCGGATTGGTCGCAATAGCTTTGTCAAATGTTTTGAATACTAATCTATTATCATTTCTACAACTTATTACATATGACACTGGATAGCGATCATATAAATCAATAATGGCACTTAAATATAGTTTTTTCTTCTCCCCAGGCACTTTGAATTCAGTTACATCTGTTGCCCATTTTTGATTTGGTGCGGTTGCATAAAAGTCCCTCTGTAGGATGTTTTCTGCAATCGCTTGTGGAGTTGAAGATAGATATTTCTTCTTTCTCTTTCTGATAACAGAATGAATATTTAGCTTTTTCATTATCCTATGGACACATTTTTTACTATAATTCGTATGATTGAAATGATTAATCCATGAGGTCATTCTTCGATAACCTAATATATGATTGAAACGTTCATCATACTCTTTAATTAGATTGGCTAATTCAATGTTTTTTTGTTCCTGAATAGGAACTTCTCGATGCAACCATTTATAATAAGCAGCTCTTGAAACTGATAACCGTTTACACAGCCAGTTGATACTCCAGCCATTGTTTTCATAAAAATATTTAATAGCCATATACTTTGATTCATAGCGTTGTTTGCCAAGCCTCACATCCCTTCGAACTCTTTCACTTTTTTTAACAACTGTACCAACATATCGTTTTCTTCTAATTGACGTTTTAGACGTTTGTTTTCTCTTCTGAGACGTTCCAATTCGTCTACTTCATCATCCGTTTTGTGACGACCTCGTTTGTCTGATAACCCTTTGCCACCAGCAGAATCATATTTTCTTACCCATGAATAAACTTGGCTGTATGAGACATCATACAAGTTGGCGGTGCCTTTATAATCTCTGTTATGCGATAAGCAGTATTCAACTATTTCTTTACGTTCTTCAATAGTGGTTTTTCTTCTTGCTTCTGCCATATAGACCTCCCGCTTAGGAATATAATCCTTAAGTTCTCTATTGGCATTATACAATTCTATCCACTTAGATAAAACCGTTTCGCAACTTATTTGATATTTAGCAACAATATCTAGTAACGAAATATGTCCTTCCAAATATTCCTCAACAACCATTTTCTTGAATTCTTTTGTATAAGCAGAATTACCTTTGTGGTAGAAAGCAGCTTCTCCGTGTTCACGATATAAAGCTATCCAGCGTTCATAACATCCTGGATAGCCTTTATTAGAAACGTATCCATATCTCAAACCAATTTCTTTCAATGAAGACTGACCGAAAAGATATTCCTTAACTATCTTTATTTTTTCCTCGACTGAATACTTCCTTCTCTTGGACATAAAAAATCCTCCTAAAGTAGATTTGGTTATTTACCTTGTCTACTTTAGGAGGATCATATCAGTAAGCATCCCCATATTTTATGCTTTTCTTTATGCGACCAATCACACTGAGATTAGTGATGGAACAGACGAATTCCGGTAAATGCCATCACCATATCATGGTCATCGGCAGCCTGAATAACAAGGTCATCACGGATGGAACCACCGGGCTCGGCAACATACTTAACACCGCTTCTGAATGCACGTTCAATGTTGTCGCCAAACGGGAAGAATGCATCGGAGCCAAGTGCTACATCGGTGTTCTTATCAAGCCATGCACGCTTTTCAGCAGCAGTGAATACTTCAGGCTTGGTCTTGAAGATATTCTGCCATTTGCCTTCAGCAAGAACATCCATATAATCCTCACCGATGTAAAGGTCGATTGCATTATCACGATCCGCACGGCCGATGGTGTCAAGGAAAGGAAGGTTCAGTACCTTCTCGGATTGACGAAGCCACCAGTTATCAGCCTTGGAACCTGCAAGACGTGTGCAGTGAATTCTGGACTGCTGACCTGCACCGATACCGATTGCCTGACCGCCCTTAGCGTAGCATACGGAGTTAGACTGTGTATACTTCAGAGTAATAAGGGAGATAATAAGGTCAATCTTAGCAAGTTCAGGGAGATCCTTGTTCTTGGTAGGAATGTTAGCGAAAAGCTCGTCGTCAATCTTCAGCTCGTTACGGCCCTGCTCAAAGGTGATACCGTAAACCTGCTTACGCTCAAGCTCGGCAGGAACATAGTTCTCATCAATCTGGATAACATTGTAGTTACCCTTCTTCTTGCTCTTGAGGATTTCCAGCGCCTCGGGCTCATATCCCGGAGCAATGATACCATCGGAAACCTCTCTCTTAATCATCAAAGCGGTAGGAACATCGCAGACATCGGAAAGAGCAATGAAATCACCAAATGAGCTCATACGGTCTGCGCCTCTTGCTCTTGCATATGCACAAGCCAAAGCGGAAAGTTCTCCAAGATCATCAACCCAATAAATCTTCTTGAGGGTATCGGTAAGCGGCAAACCAACTGCAGCACCTGCAGGGCTTACATGCTTGAAGGAAGTAGCAGCCGGAAGACCGGTAGCCTTCTTCAATTCCTTAACAAGCTGCCAACCGTTAAATGCATCCATAAAGTTAATATATCCGGGCTTGCCGTTCAACACGGTAATCGGAAGCTCACTGCCGTCAGCCATAAAGATACGGGACGGTTTCTGATTCGGGTTGCAACCGTACTTTAACTGTAATTCGTTCATGATTTATTCCTCCTATATCACAGGAAAAGTTTATTCTTACTCTCCTGCATTCATTCTGATTCGTATCAATAAACCTTACTGATTCTTATTCATGATTCTGGTCTCGTAGGTGCCGTTCTCAATATCAATGAAACGAACGAACAGAGAAACCTTATTATCCTCATTGAGACCATTCCATACAAGGTTGGCGAATTCATCGATGCCACCCTTGATGTCAACCAAAGTAGGCTCACCCTCAAAACTCGGAAGCGGGTTGCCATCACCCATATAGGTATGAATAAAGCGTCCCTCACCGGCCTTCGGATTGGTGTAAGCATAGGTGAAACGGTTGCAGGAGGAAGGGTCTCCATTGTTGCTCTTCAGAATGGAAAGAGCATAATTGTAAGAGCCGTTCTCAACATGCATAATACCGCTGATTCTGGGGGTATAGTTCGGAGCATCAGGCTCGAACTCTCTTGTGCGAAGTGCCTGTTCAAAAGTGCACTGCTTGTCCATCATATCGTAAATGGTATCTGTCTGGTCACCGTTCGTAACAATCGTCTTATTTCCAAGTACACGAACCGGAGCATAGATAATCAAGCTCGGATCGGAAAGCTTCGAAGGATCGAATGCCTGTGTACGAATGCCCTCGCCATCTTCTACGAACACACGGTTGCGGCTGTTTACGCTACGTCCCATAATAAAATATGCGGTAACAGCGTAACGTCCGTCAGCGGATTTACCAATAACGATTCCACGTCCGGGATATGAATTGCCCTGCAATTCCTGACTCAAAGATACCATATTCATGTCTGTTTCCTCCAAAAAATTGAGTGGGCCGAAGGTCCTCCGACCATCTCAATTATAGCTTAGGAAAATACCATAATCAAGGTGTACTTTATTCAATTACCTTAATAGGTTTATAAGGTGGACTAATATTAAAGAAAGAGACAATTCAGCACGAACTGTCTCTTTCCTGATTCATTACTGTTCAACTATCATACCATCCTCAATACGGATGATTCTCTGTGCATAAGAAGCCACCTCCGGGTCATGCGTAACCAGGACAATTGTCTTCCCTTCTTTGTGAATATCACTCAGCACCTTCATAATCTCAGCACTTGTCTTCTTATCCAATGCACCAGTGGGCTCATCGCAAAGCAGAAGTTCTCCATTTCCCACCAGCGCTCTTGCAATAGCACACCTCTGCTGCTGTCCTCCGCTAATATGAATTGGAAGTTTATCAAGATTATCTGTAATCTGAAGCCTCGCAGCAATCTCATCAACACGCTCTCTTCTTTCTTTTCGCCCAACACCAAGAAGACGCAACGGCAGTTCAATATTCTCCCTCACGGAATAATGATTCATTAATGCAAAGTTCTGAAAAACAAAGGAAATATGCTTTTTACGAAAATCATGCCATTTACCCTGACTAAGTGAACTAACTTCCACATCATGAAAGAAATATTGGCCCTCCGTCAAACGGTCCATGCATCCCAGAATATGTAATAGTGTTGACTTTCCAGACCCGGATGTTCCCATAACCGCAATGAATTCGCCCTGTTCGATTGTAAGGTTAATTCCGTTCATTGCAATTGTCTCAGCTTCATTGGATTGATATTTCTTAATACAGTTTTCTAGCCGAATCATTTCTACCCCTTATCTGCCAATAATTCAACTGGCTTCTTTCCGATAATGCTAATGCTTGATATAATCACCGTTATTCCAAAAATAAGAAGTACTACTCCAATCATTCCACCATAGTATAATCCGCTTACGTATTTCATCTTCTCTGGACTCACATAAGGCCCATTGATCTGCGTATAAAACCGTTTTAACCCCAGCATTATCAAAACCGATAAAACAAGATTTATCAGATTTTCTATCACATTGATTACGACAACATCAAAGCCCGAACATCCACATGCATAAAGTATTCCGTACTCACGTTGACGCAGAAGAATTCCAACAAGGCTAACAATGATTGATATGGAAAGAATTACAACCAGTACCACTCCCATCATGCGATAGTCATCCTTATAGGTCTTCATTACCTGCTTCCGAATGCTTTGTGTATATTGGGATAATTGCTTAGCGGAAACAGAGACTCCTTTCTCCCTGGCAATACTCATAATCTGCTCGATGCTGTCCGATACATTTTCCCGGTCAACAATCACATATGTTGATTTATAAGCGAACTGATAAAACTCAGGCCTATCATTCATAAAAACGACAAAGCAGTTTTCCAAATACAAACTGCACTGGTCCGAAGGTAATCCCACTAAAGATGGCCAACTTGAAGTATTCTTCAGGATGCCGCTTACAACATATGTCTTTCCGTTAGAATGAATCTTACTTCCTATCGGACATATTTGGGCATAACGTTGTCCCACCAGAATCGGAATAGAATCCTCTTCGACCTTTCCTAATGTATTCCCGTTAACCAACTCAAGACTTCCAAGTTCCTTAATGCTGTCATCTATAAACAAAACCCGGCTATAGCGATTATCATTCATCAGGTTTATGTCTGAAGTCTCTTTGGAATTCAAATCAATATACTCCTTTGAAGAGAATAACTCTTCAAAGAAGATATATCTAACATCATATCCTCCCGCATGTGGGAAGTGCGTCTTCAACTCAACTGAAAATTCATCCCATTTATCGGCCAGTTCACTTGATACATCAAGATATGTTTCTTCCACAAATATGACATTATCATGGTCCAGGGGAATGGATTGAGAATATGCTTCAATATCTGCAAATGTGGATAGAACCGACCCCAGCTCATATGATGCCAGAAAAAGAGCGAACCCTATCGTAAAAGAGAGAAATATTAATACTTTTCTCCGCCTACAGAAGGAATCAAATGCGAAATGAATGAACTGAATAAATTTCATAATTCACCTCCCGCTTTCATCGCTTCAATTGGCGTATCGCTCTTTACGACAGTAGTTATTTTTAAAAGAATACTTACAAAAGCAGTCAGTAATACTGTTCCTACAAAAATAAGAATGTCTAATATTGAGAAAGCTCCCTTTACATTTATCTTGAAAATATAAGAACATAGCATAATCAGTAAACTGCTAATCAACAATGAAAAAACGGCGAGATTAATAGCTTCAATAAAGCAATGGATAAACAATTCCCTTCTATTGGCCCCAAGTGTCAATCTAATAGCCAATTCACTGCTTCTTTCATATAGCCATAATTCCATCGATACTATACAATTCACCAATGCAAAAGCATATAAGAGCATATAAAAACGAACTTTCTGTGCGTTCTCCTCATTCTCATTCAATTCAACTATATTATCTATTTGAACAGAGCACGGAAGGCTACTCTTTTCTATATTATCCTTTACACGCCGAAATAACATATCTCCATTTACAGAATCGCTGCCAACAAGTATAGTCAATTCTTCAGCATTCTGTATTCGTTCTTTTGTTGTCTTTCCTAAGGCATCCATCCAGAGAATGACACCATAATGATCATATTCTGATTTCTTCGAACCCATTACTCCAACAATGGAATACTCCTCACCGTCTATATATGTGCTGTTGGAAGTAATATTGCACATTTCACTGGTTTTAATGCCAATAATCGCCTGTTGCGAAGTAGGCATATCCTTCAGAATGTTTTTACCTCGCAAAGCCACCTTGATTTCATCGCTGTCAGAAGTGTGACATACGATTTTAGCCGTACATAGTACTGCTTCATCCGAGAGCGAAACAGGCCAATCAACAATGTATGCTATTCCCTCAATTCCATCCAATAGACTTGCTAAAGAAAAAGAGTCAGTTTGACTGACTCTAATTTCTATTTCATTCTTATATCCATACTTTTCTGCATCGGCTTCATATGTATTAGTTTTCCCTTTACATACGAAAGCGCAGCATAAGCACACAAAAGCGGTCACAAAGGAAAATACCAAAAAACAATCGGATTTTTTATATCTGAACAAATGTTTCATCCTAAAACCCACCAATTAATCTATTTACCATTTAGACCAAATTCATCTTGCAGAATCTCGTAACCATATGAACTGTAATTAATGGTTACTTCAAGATCTGCGTCAAAGGAATAATCCTTAATATACGAAGTCTGTACATAGGAGTTTCCGGAAAAACTCAATTTCTTGGAGTAGTCAATCTCGGTTCCCTCATTGAATGTTTCATCAAAAACAACCGTCCCATCTTCATCGCTAAGAACCAAACGATATGGGCTATGAATGACGCGTCCTTTTATCGTGATAGTGCAGGAATGCAATTTATAGTTGCTTGCCCCGCCTCCGTCTGCGGACTGATACCACCCATCTTCCGTCAATATGCAAAAAACAGCAGCATTATCCTCTGGTGTAACTTTTTCTATTTCAAAGCCACTCCCACCCGTTGGATGTAATGTAAAACAATACACTGCTCCAAGTATCAGAACGATTGCAACCAATATTAACAGAAGAATTCGTTTTATACGCTTATCCATTCAATTCAACACCCCTAGAAAATTCCTATTCTATTCAGCGATTGCATTTACCGAACTACCAATCATTTTAGAACCATCATAGACTCCACCGGAAACCTGGACTTTTTTCGTTTTTGTAACATTGTTATAAGGTACACTCCAAGATGGGCTCACTTTCAAGTATTGAGCAAGTACTCCTCCGTTCGAAAAGAACGTTTAAAGTCCCCGCGCATTACCGTCTGCAAGGTACTCACATCCCACTGAAGAGCCATCTGCATAGCTCAAATCGCATCGTCCGGATGTTCCGGTTGCAGAAGTACCAAACAAGCCAAGTAGCGGCTTCTTCAAAGTTGCTTTAAAAGTTGCCTGTGCATAAATCGGTTGATTCCGACTACCATACTTTAATACAACCTTACTTGTTGATTTAGTTACATCACTTTTCGCCATAGCAACTGAAACCGAAAACAGCATCATTATGCCACACAGCAATAACATTGCCCTACGTCTTGCCTTCTTAACATCACACTCACTCTTCATAATTGCCTCCACATATTTTTATTTTAGTCTGCTTTGAGACCTGGAAACAATTATATATATATAGCATATGTCAAGAAGAATAATAATCCTAACACACATTTTAGTATTTCACATAAATTGTACCATAGATTATATGTTCTATCAACCTCTACAATCAGTGAGCAAAGAATAAAAGAAGCAGCGGTTTCTCCTTTATAAAAAAAACGCTGCTTAATTAATGATTATCTGTCATAAAAGACTAGCCTTATAAATCGGATTGCCATCTGCATCATCCATTTGCGAACAGCCATTGTTCTCAATGTTTTCTGTCATAAATAGTCATTCCTCCTTTCTCGGTCATACTCAGGACTCCTACTGATTTGGTCCTTCACCTCACGGCTACTATGACCTCTGCTGACTTCTGTGCGTTCAGCATTGCTTTACACAATGGTTACCCCTTTCAGAGCGTACCGCACAGACCTCCCTAGGTACCACACGTTTCTTCCTCTCCATCTATCTGCCTCATTTATCATGCATGATTCCGTGTAGTTATTGGACTTCGACTTGGTTGGCAGTCTTATCCTCATGCATAACCTCATATGAGATTTCTGTCCGTCAGACCGGAGATTTGCCCGTGAGTTAGTATGTTCCTCACATCCAGCTTCCTTCAGATTCGAGGTCGCCCTCGACACCCTTGCCTTCGGCTATATCCTTCCCACTACCGGGCGGATTCGGGACTTTAACCCGTTGGAAACGTGCGCCGCTATGCGCACCAA
>JAZQNM010000013.1:0-130812 GCA_045627305.1 Lachnospiraceae bacterium | reverse complement strand
ATCTTCTCTCTTGATTTGAACAAACCGATTACACTCGGAATTCACAACGAGCATGAAATTGACAAAATCATCAAGGTTTTGCAACCTTATATCGAGCAACAGTAATCCGATTTTTAAGAGACCACCATATGTTTCGCATATGGTGGTCTTTTTGTATCATAGGAAATTGCGTTGCATTTCCTATGATACAAAAAATGCTCCGCTAAGGATGCGCACTCGCGCACTTATTGTGCTAAGGGGGGACCCGGTTTACCGGGGGGGATTCCTTAGTGCCTACGCAGAGCCCACCGAACGCAGTTCGGACTCTAATGGCTCTGCTACTTCGTAAACAGTTACTACGTAACATGCGCTCGGCGCGTAGAGTTTCGCAAGCGAAACTCTTTGTTATATCATAGGAAATTGCGTTGCTTTCTTATTCGGGACGAATTCTTAATATCTCACGCTCATCAATTGCGGTTTGCACCATTGCATCAATCTTCTCGGAAAGTAATGTTTCCGACTTCTCAATCACCTTAAGAATCGGCTTCGTAACAGGATGCTTTGCAACATAGATTGTACAGCAATCCTCGTAAGGAAGTATACTCGTCTCATAAGTACCAATCTTCTGGCTGATATCAACAATCTCAGACTTATCAAAACCAATTAAAGGCCGATAAACAGGCATTTTACATACAGCATTCGTACAATTAAGCGATTGCATTGTCTGACTCGCAACCTGACCGACGCTTTCACCGGTAATCAATGCAAGACAATTGCTTCTGTTAGCTATTTCCTCTGCAATTCGCATCATATAACGACGCATCAGAATCGTAAGTTCCTCGTGCGGGCATGTCTCATAAATATACATCTGTATATCCGTAAAGTTTACAACATTCAGTTTAATCGGACCGACATACTTGGAAATCTGTTTCGCAAGATCGACAACCTTCTGTTTCGCACGCTCACTCGTATAAGGCGGCGCATGGAAATATGTTGCGTCAATTGATACACCACGTTTTGTAATCATATAACCTGCTACGGGGCTGTCAATACCACCGGAAAGAAGAAGCATTGCTTTTCCCTGACATCCGACAGGCATACCACCAATTCCTTTATAACCATCCGAATAAATATAAGCATGATTTCTTACTTCTACGGTAATGCTCTTCTCCGGATTATGCACATCAACTGAAAGAGACGGAAAATGGTCCAATAAAACACCGCCCAGGTCAGCCGCAATCTCCGGTGAGGTCTTCGGATAGTTTTTATCGCCTCTCTTACAGAACATTTTAAAAGTAAAATCCTTATCTTCAAAGGATTCATCGACAAATCTGACTGCTAAATCGCATAAATCGTTCCAATCGGTGGATTCCTGCTCCACAACCGGCATGAATCCCACAATGCCGAAAATCTTGGAAAGACAGTCAACCGTGTCATCAAAATCATATCCATCGGGACAGTCAACGGAAATTCTTCCCTGCTCTTTGGAAATCTTATAATCTCCCAACGTAGAAAGGTTAAGGCGAATCTGATTCACCAGACAATCCTCAAAATAGGATCTGTTCTTCCCTTTTAATCCGATTTCCGCATATTTTACAAGAAATGATTTATAATACATAAATAACCCCTTTCAAAAAGGTATAATACTTCTCAAACAATTAATGAACTGTGAATTTTGAAAGCTTTGGTACCAATTCGGACAATGCGTCACAGCAGATATCAATCTCCTCAATTGTAGTTTCCGGACAGAAACTGAAACGAAGGGTACTGTCGAGATATTTGTCATTAATCCCGATAGACTTTAATGTTCCACTAATTGCAGGATGATTTGAGGAACATGCAGAGCCGGAGGAAACACAGATTCCATAATCCTCCAATGCATGAAGCAAAACCTCACTGCGAATGGAATCAAAACTGATACTCAATATATGCGGTGCAGTTTTTCTAACCCTTTCGGAAAGTGAAACGGTATCACTCTCTTCTTCAAAAATAGCATTGGCATGTGCAAAAGGCATATCAGACAGACGTTCCAGAAAATGCAATTTACAGGAATACATTTGCTCCGCATATTGAATTCTGTTCGTAAAATAATCGTTGACGGCTTCACCAAGTCCGGCAATTGCAGGAACATTTTCCGTTCCCGAACGCATATTATTCTGCTGACCGCCACCAAGAATCTCAGGTAGCAAACGAACTTTATCACGTTTGTATAAAAAACCACTTCCCTTTGGTCCGTGAATCTTATGGCCACTTACCGAAAGCAAATCAATTCCGATTTTAGAAGGAGCAACCGGAAGCTTTCCATAACCCTGAATTGCATCAACATGGAACAGAATATTCGGATTAAAATTATGTACGAGTTTTGCAATCTCGGCAATCGGTTCAATGGCGCCAATTTCATTATTTACCATCATTACGGAAACAAGAGTTGTATCCTTGCGAAGTGCCTGTTTGAGGGCATCCAAAATAACAATACCATTTTGGTCAACCGGAAGGAAAGTAACCTCAAAACCCTGTTCCTCAAGGAAAATGAGTGGGTTATAAACAGAAGCATGTTCAATTGCCGTACTGATAATATGCTTTCCGCTGCGAATCTTCGCATAGGCACCGCCGAAAAGTGCAAGATTATTGGATTCGGTACCTCCCGAGGTAAATATAATCTCTTTCTCATCGCATTTGAGCGATTTTGCAATCACTTTACGGGCATCTTTTATATAATTCTCGGCTACGATGCCTTTGTTATGAAGGGATGAGGGATTTCCGTAGTCCACTGTCATAACCTGGTTCATAATTTCCACGGCTTTATGATTTGTAAAGGTTGTTGCAGCATTATCAAGATAAATCTCTCTCATTCTTCCTCCTCCGCAGCTTCAGCATGTAACATAAGGCAGGAAAGCAACGTCAAGCCGGCGGTTTCCGTACGAAGAATGCGACGTCCCAAACTGATAATCTTAGCACCGCAATCTTTTGCAAGTTGTACTTCTTCGGGCGAAAATCCACCTTCGGGTCCGATAAATACAGCAATCTTAGCTTCCCTCGGAATAGACTTGATGACCTCATCGGTATATTTCATTCCCTCTGCATTCTCATACGGGAACAGAATCCAGTCATAATTCTCTTTCGCGAACTGCATTGCCTTCTTAAAAGACATCTGATTGGTTACTGTCGGAATAATGCCTCTGCCGCACTGCTTGGATGCAGCTTCAGAAATAGCATTAAATCTTGCAATCTTTTTTTCTTCACGACTTCCTTCTTCAAGCTTCGCTACAGAACGGGAACAGGCAACAGGCACAATCGAATAAGCGCCAAGTTCTACCGATTTTTCGATAATCAATTCCATCTTATCTTTTTTGGGAAGTCCCTGAAAAAGCGTAATCTGAACGGAAAGTTCCGTATTCCCCTCACGTCTTTCCAAGATACGGAGTTCAGCCTCACCATCCAAGAAAGCCGAAATCTCACACAAAAATTCATGCCCTTCTCCATCACAAATAAGCAGGGTGTCTCCAACCTGCTTACGTAATACATTCTTTATGTGATTGAATTCCCCATCACCAAGAATTACGGTATCCTTACCGAATTTGGACGGGTCTACATAAAAACGCGGCACGATATCTCCTTCTATTCGGGCATTTTTACGACAAAGCTTGCCCAATCTTTCATATGTGTTACTTCCAGAATCTCATATCCGCACGAAAGAAGCGTTTCCTTTACTTCCTGTTCCTTGATATTGATAATACCGGAACTGATAAAGATTCCGCCCGGAACAAGAAAATGTCTTACAATCGGTGCTAATGGTATAATAACATCCGCGAGAATATTTGCAACAACAATCTGATACTTTTTCGCTTCAAACTGCTTACAGAACTGCTCATCATCAAGCATATTACCACAGACAAATGCTATCTTTCCCGGATACTCCTCTGTAATCAAGCCTTCATGAAGCGAAATCCCATTAACCACAGCATTCTCTTTTGCGACATTAACTGCAATCGGGTCAATGTCTGTGGCTGCACACGTTCCGGCACCAAGTTTCTCTCCAATGATAGATAAAATACCGCTTCCGGTTCCGATATCCAAAAGTCTGTCTCCTTTATGAAGATACTTCTTCATATTCAGAATAACAAGCTTTGTTGTTTCATGAGAGCCTGTACCGAATGCAGTTCCGGGATCAATTTCAACAACAATCGAACCCTGAAAAGAATTGTCCATCGGTTCCCAAGTCGGTTTAATCACAATATCTTCATCCACACGGAAAGATTTAAAATACTTCTTCCAGTTGTTAATCCAGTCTGTGTCTTCGGTAATACCGGTTTCAATTGTCAAATCGCCAAAATCAACAATATCGGTATAATCCTTAAGTTCATCGCGGATTTCAGCAATCTTAGAAGAAACTTCAATGTCTTCATCGGTATAACAGGTAATCAATGCCGTTGTATCATTTTCATCCAGTTCTGGAAGAAAATCGATGAACATGGTTTTCTTTTCTTCATCAGTGAGTTGAACGGTATCCTGAATCTCAATACCGTCAAATCCCAAATCAAAAAGCACGCCTGCCACATAATCCTCAGCTTCAACTTTCGTGTGAATTCTTATGACATTCCACTTCATAATCTCATATCCTATGTCTCATACCTAAATGGTATGTTATTTGCCGAAAAATTTCTTTTTCTTGTCTCCATCAGGACTCTTCCCGTCAAGACTTTCGCTGAATGCTTTCAGAAGCTCCTTCTGTTCATTCGTAAGTTTAGTCGGTACCTGCACGATTAACGTTACATACTGGTCACCACGTGTATTCTCACGATGCAGATGAGGAACACCCTTGTTCTTCAGACGAACCTTAGTATCGGTCTGTGTACCGGGTTTAATCTCATAAAGAACATCACCATCAATTGTCGGAATCACAATATCACCGCCAAGTGCTGCATCGGCAAATGAAATCGGGCATGTGGAATAAAGGTCAAACCCATCTCTTTGCAGGAAAGGATGACGGGATACAATTACATCAACCAAAAGGCTTCCGCGCTCTCCGCCGTTGATTCCCGGTTCACCCATATTCGGAATTCTTACACTCTGTCCCTCGTCAATTCCGGCGGGTACGGAAACACGAATCGTCTTTCTGTTGGTAACATAACCTGTTCCGTAACAGTCTTTACATTTTTCTTTAATAATTTTACCGGTTCCACGACAGTCCGGACAGGTCTTCTGGTTCTGAATCACACCAAGAATAGACTGCTGCGTATAGACAATCGCACCCTGTCCTTTACAACGTGTACAGGTTTCCGGACTCGTTCCGGGCTTGGCACCGTTACCGCCGCAGGTCTTACAGATATCCTTCAGATTCAGTTCCAAATCCTTTTCGCATCCGAATACTGCCTCGGCAAATGTAATGCGAATCGAAGTACGAACACTTGCCCCGCTTCTAGGTGCATTACTTCTCTGACTGCTTCTTCTGGCACCACCGAACATATCACCGAAACCGAACATATCAAATATATCGGAGAAATTTCCGGTAAAATCATAAGCTCCGCCGCCTGCGCCGCCGTTACCGTCAAACGCAGCATGTCCATAAGTATCATACATCTGACGCTTTTGCGGATCGCTCAAAATGGAGTATGCCTCATTCGCTTCTTTAAATTTAGCCTCAGCTTCCTTGTCACCGGGATTGGCATCGGGATGATACTTCTTCGCCACCTTACGATAAGCGGATTTCAGTTCAGCATCTGTAGCCCCCTTCTGTACGCCAAGGACTTCATAATAATCTCTCTTCTGATCCATAAATGGTCACTTCTCCTAAACAAGTGATAGGGCTGACCGGGAAAGTCAGCCCCACATCATTACATCATTCGCAATTAAATCTCACGATAGTCTCCGTCAACAACATTATCGTCGTTGCCGTTTCCACCATCGTTGCCACCCTGGAAGCCGCTCATATCGGGACCGGCACCACCGTTCTGTGCCTGAGCCTGCTCATACATCTTACCGAAGAGCTGCTGTGCGGAATTCATAAGCTTCTCCTTGGCTGCCTTGATATCATCAATCTCACCGTCGCTCATAACTTCCGGATTGGTCTTAGCAATCAAATCCTTCAAACGAGCAAGGTCTTCATCAACCTGAGACTTCAAGGAAGGATCCAACTTGTCACCAACCTCCTGCATAGCCTTCTCGGTCTGGAATACAAGGGAATCTGCCTCGTTACGGGTTTCAACGCCTTCCTTACGCTTCTTATCCTGAGCCTCATATTCAGCAGCTTCCTTAACTGCCTTATCGATTTCATCATCGGAAAGGTTGGAACCTGCAGTAATCGTAATATGCTGCTCACGACCGGTACCAAGATCCTTTGCGGATACATTTACAATACCGTTCGCATCAATATCGAATGTAACCTCAATCTGAGGCTCGCCTCTTCTTGCCGGCGGGATTCCGTCAAGACGGAACTGACCGAGACTCTTGTTGTCGCGTGCGAACTGACGCTCACCCTGTACAACGTTAATATCAACTGCGGTCTGGTTATCAGCTGCTGTGGAGAATACCTGACTCTTCTTGGTAGGAATGGTTGTATTTCTCTCAATCAATCTGGTTGCTACACCACCCATTGTCTCAATGGAAAGAGAAAGAGGGGTAACATCAAGAAGAAGAATATCTCCTGCACCTGCATCACCTGCAAGCTTACCACCCTGAATGGAAGCACCAAGTGCAACACACTCATCAGGGTTCAAAGATTTATTCGGCTCATGGCCGGTAAGCATACGAACCTTCTCCTGAACTGCAGGAACACGGGTAGAACCACCTACAAGCAAAACCTTGGTAAGCTCGGAAGGGGTAAGTCCGGCATCACGAAGTGCATTCTGAACAGGGGTAGCAGTTCTTTCAATCAAATCATGAATCAACTCTTCAAACTTTGCTCTGGTAAGATTGATATCCAGATGCTTCGGTCCCTCTGCATTTGCGGTAATAAACGGAAGGTTGATATTGGTTGTTGTAGATGAGGAAAGTTCCTTCTTCGCCTTCTCAGCAGCTTCCTTCAATCTCTGAAGAGCCATCTTATCGAGACTCAAATCAATTCCTTCTGTCTTCTTAAACTCATCAATGAGGTAACGGGTAATTCTGTCATCAAAATCATCACCACCAAGTCTCGTATCACCGTTGGTTGCAAGAACCTCGATAACACCGTCACCGATATCGATAATGGAAACATCGAAGGTACCGCCGCCGAGGTCGTATACCATAATCTTCTGTTCCTTCTCATTATCAAGACCATATGCCAAAGCTGCTGCAGTAGGCTCATTAATGATACGCTTTACATCAAGACCTGCAATCTTACCTGCGTCCTTGGTAGCCTGTCTTTGAGAGTCATTAAAGTAAGCAGGAACGGTAATAACCGCTTCGGTAACCTTCTCACCGAGATAAGCCTCTGCATCACTCTTCAGTTTCTGAAGAATCATAGCAGAAATCTCCTGAGGCGTATACTTCTTGTCATCAATTGCAACACGGAAATCCGTACCCATATGTCTCTTGATGGAAGCAATCGTCTTATCAGAGTTCGTTACAGCCTGACGCTTTGCAGACTCACCGACAATTCTTTCTCCTGTTTTGGTAAATGCAACAACGGACGGAGTTGTACGCTGACCTTCCGCATTTGCGATAACGGTGGGCTGACCACCTTCCATAACAGCCACACAGCTGTTGGTTGTGCCTAAGTCGATACCAATAATCTTACTCATCACAAAATCCTCCTTGTATCTTAAATAAATTAATTCGCTACTTTAACCATGCTGAAACGAAGTACGGTATCGCGATACATATAGCCCTTCTGGAAATCCTCAACCACTATATTCTCACCGACACTATCGTCATCAACATGCATCACCGCATTATGGAAGTTCGGGTCAAATGGCTGACCAACCGCTTCAATCGGTTTAACGCCGGCACTTTCAAGCGCCGTCATCAACTGCTTATATGTCTTATCCATTCCCTGAGCAAAAGGCTCTGCCTTCTGTTCCTCGGAAAGCATTGCAAGACCTCTTTCAAAGTTATCAATCGTTGGAAGAATCTTCTCTAACATGCTCTTCGCTCCGACCTCAAACATCTGGCTCTTTTCTTTTTCGGAACGGTTTCTGAAATTTACAAATTCAGCCTGTTGACGAAGAAGCTTATCCTTTAAATCAGCGATCTCTTCATCGCGTTTATCGGGCTTATTCTTATCAGCTTTGAATTTGTCCTTTTTATTCTTCTTTTTACTGTCGTTCTTCTTTTCACAAACCTGCTCCTCGGATTTTACTTCCTCTGTAGCGGCTTCTGAATTCATTTCTTCATTGCATTCAGGAGCTTCCGTAGCCCCGTCTTGTGAATCGGTCTCAGAATTCAGCTTTTCTTCTTCAATATTCTGAGATTCGTTCTCAAACTCAGTCATGCTTCTTTACTCCTTTTTTAATATTCCATCAAGTTCGGACATCAGATTTCTGAGTGTTCCGACAACTTTTTCGTAATCCATACGTTTCGGTCCAAGAATACCAATCTTACCAAATACACCGTCCTCCATATGATAGGTTGCGGTAACCAGTGTACATTCTTTCGTGGCTTCTATCGGATTCTCACTACCGATGTAAACCTGAATACCATTCTCGGAATCGCCTTCCTTATAAAGAAGTTCCGTAAGTTCCTTCTTTTCTTCCAAAGCATAGAGCAGATTGCTTGCTTTTCCGGATTCATTCAATTCCGGATACTTGAAGATATTCGTGGAACCGCTCGTATACGCTTCAACGTCAGATTCTTCCAAGCATTTTGCAATCGCATCCAATATATCGGATATCAGTGAAGAATACTCATCGGCTTCAGTACGAAGTTTCTGCATAACGCTGACATTTATTTCCTGCATATCAAGTCCCTGCAGGAAAGTATTCATCATCAGATTCAACTTAAGAATCGCTTCCTTGGTCAGGTCCATATTACAGGGAACCATCATATTCTTAATCACATTACCGTCAAGAACTACAACGCAAAGAATTGTACTGCTGTCAACCTGTGTCAGCTGAATGAATTTTATCTTCTTTGAACGATACTTCGGTACAGTAATCATGGAAGCATAGTTTGTAGAATCCGCAAGAACCTTAGCCGCCTCCTTCAAAACTATATCAAGTTTTTCAGACTTGGCATTCAGTTCAACCTTAAGGTCGTTCAACTCATCCTCTTTCTCCTTGAGCATCATATCGACATAAAAACGATAGCCCTTATCGGAAGGAATGCGACCCGCAGAGGTATGCGGCTGAATGATAAAGCCAAGTTCCTCCAGGTCTGACATTTCATTACGGATTGTAGCGGAACTCAGGTTCAAATCCGTATACTTCGAAATCGTTCTGGAGCCTACGGGTTCACCGGTTTCGAGATAGTTTTGGATAATTGCTTTCAGAATCTTCAGTTTTCTGTCATCAAGTTCCATAAAATTCTCCGTTTTCTTTCTATTAGCACTCAAACTATTCGAGTGCTAACATCCTCATATAAGATACACCCGATATATTCTTTTGTCAACAAGAAAAAACGGAAAATGAAACGATTTTTCGTCATTTTCCGTTATGAATTCCAATATTCTATTCCATTAACTCTGCAAGAATGGAATTGCTGACCAAAAAGCCCTTTTCATTAAAGAAATAGCGGTCATAATCATGTTCCATAAAGCCCTGCTCGACATAGGATTTCAGTCTGGTTACAAGGTATCCTGCATAACCGTCACCGAACTCGGCGGCAATATCCGAATAGGAAATGCCCTCCTTCAAACGAAGCCCGAGCATAACCGTCTCATTCTTCATATCCTTCATGGTAAGCTTGTCCTCCTGTTCATAGGACAAAGCCTTCAGATACTCACTCAAATCCGTCGTCACGCGGTATCTCGTATCATTCATTAACGAAGAGGCACCTAAACCGATACCCAGATACGGAATTCTTTTCCAATATCCTAAATTATGCCGACATTCGTAGCCTTTTCTCGCAAAATTGGAGATCTCATACTGTCCGTAACCACGTTTTTCCAAAAAATGAATGGTATTTTCATACATTTCACTGACATTTTCCTCATTCGGAAATGCCTCCGGATGTTCACGGTATATATCATAGAATGGTGTGCCTTCTTCAATAATAAGCATATAAGCGGAAATATGCTCGGGATGAAGCATGGTAACACGGGAAAGCGTAGACTTTAAGGATTCCACAGTCTGTCCCGGCAATCCCATCATGATATCAACATTAATATTGTTGATACCGGCTTTTCTCGCGACCTCGTAGGATTTCAGAAAATCCTCATAGGTATGAATTCTACCAATGGTACGAAGTTCCTCATCTTCCGTTGATTGCAGTCCAAAACTGATTCTGTTGATTCCAACACGCTGATACTCCACAGCTTTGGCAGCCGTCAAAGTGCCGGGATTCACTTCGATAGAAATCTCGGCATCCGGAAGAATTAAGAAATTCTCACGAATACAGGAGAACAGCTTATCATAAAAACCAACCGGCATCAGGCTTGGTGTTCCGCCACCGATAAAAATCGTGGACACGGAATGCCCTCCATATCTTCGAATATCACGGCATAAAGCCTCCAGATAATTCTGAAAGCAGTAATCCTTACCGGAAAAGGAAAGGAAATCGCAGTAATTACATTTCTTTTTACAAAACGGAATATGAATATACAATTCCATCGGGATATTATTCTTCATCTAACTTCAGTACGCTCATGAAGGCACTCTGCGGAATTTCCACATTGCCAATCTGGCGCATCCTCTTCTTTCCTTCTTTTTGCTTTTCCAGAAGTTTCTTCTTACGACTGATATCACCACCATAGCATTTGGCAAGAACATCCTTACGCATTGCTTTAACGGTTTCACGGGCAATAATCTTATTACCTACAGCCGCCTGAATCGGAATTTCAAAAAGATGTCTCGGAATCTCGTCCTTAAGCTTCTCACACATCCTTCGTCCGCGTTCATAGGAGGAGGCTTCGTGAACAATAAAGGAAAGCGCATCCACTTCTTCACGGTTAATCAGAATATCCAGTTTGCAAAGCTTGGACGAAACGTAGCCCTTTAAGTCATAATCAAAGGAAGCATAGCCTTTGGAACGGGATTTCAAAGCATCAAAGAAGTCATATATAATCTCATTCAAAGGAAGCTCGTACTTCAAAAGTGCACGTGTCTGTTCCATATATTCAATACCAAGATATATTCCACGTCGTTCCTGACACAATTTCATAATCGGTCCGACAAACTCGGTCGTAACCATAATCTCGGCATTGACAAACGGTTCCTCCATATGTTCAATCTCCGTCGGGTCCGGAAGATTGGTCGGATTGGAAATATCCAGGCAAGTACCATCGGTTTTATACACTTTATAGATTACACTCGGCGCAGTCGTAACAAGGTCCAGATTATATTCGCGTTCCAGACGTTCCTGGATAATTTCAAGATGCAGAAGTCCCAAGAATCCGCAACGGAAACCGAAACCAAGTGCAACCGATGTCTCCGGTTCATACTGCAAGGCGGCATCATTCAACTGCAGCTTCTCAAGTGCATCACGTAAATCACCGTATTTTGCACCGTCTGCCGGATACATTCCACAGTAAACCATAGGATTTACCTTTTTATAACCGGGAAGCGGTTCTTTCGCCGGATTATTGGCATCGGTAACCGTATCACCAACACGGGTTTCCTTGACATTCTTCAAAGATGCGGTAATATAGCCAACCATTCCGGCGGAAAGCTCATCACATGGAATAAACTTACCGGGACCAAATGTGCCGATTTCCACTACATCCTCTTCCGCCTCGGTTGCCATCATACGAATTTTGGTATACTTCGTAATAGTGCCTTCCTTTACACGGACAAATATAATGACACCCTTATATGGGTCATAAACCGAATCAAAAATCAGTGCCTGTAAAGGTTTCCCTGCGTCGCCCTTTGGAGCAGGAATTTTCGTCACAATTCCTTCCAGAACATCTTCAATATTGATTCCGAGTTTTGCGGAAATCTGCGGAGCATCAACTGCTTCAATACCGATAACATCTTCAATCTCATGAATGACGCGTTCCGGCTCAGCACTGGGAAGGTCTATCTTATTGATAACAGGCATAATCTCCAAATCATGGTCAATAGCCAGATAACAGTTCGCAAGTGTCTGGGCTTCAATTCCCTGTGCGGCATCAACAACAAGAATTGCTCCCTCACAGGCTGCCAGGCTTCTGGAAACCTCATAATTAAAGTCAACATGTCCGGGAGTATCGATAAGGTTCAGAATATACTCCTGCCCGTCCTTTGCTTTATATACGGTACGGACAGTCTGCGCCTTAATTGTGATACCTCGTTCTCTTTCCAAATCCATATTATCAAGGACCTGCTCTTGCATCTCGCGGGAGGTTAAAAGTCCGGTCTTCTCAATAATTCTGTCCGCAAGAGTAGACTTACCATGATCGATATGTGCAATGATACAAAAATTACGAATTTTACTCTGGTCTATATTCGACATAAAAGGATTCTCCTCATTTTTCTGCAACTGATGATAATATAGCATATAATAAGCACATTGACAAGAAAACCTTTCTACAGAAATCGAAAAATAGCATTGACAAATACGAATTGATGTACTATATTAATGCTATCTGTGTGTATGAAACGTCCGTGTCCGGATTTATATACACTTCATGCGAAAAAAACAAGACTAAATCAGGAGGTGTGAAGAATGGCTAACATTAAGTCTGCTAAGAAGAGAATTCTTGTTATTGAGACTAAGACCTTAAAGAATAAGATTATTAAATCTAAAGTTAAGACTTTGGTTAAGAAAGTAAACACTGCTATTGAAGCAGGTGACAAGGAAGCTGCTACTGTTGCTCTTAAGAATGCAACAATCGCTTTGGAGAAAGCTGCAGCTAAGGGTGTATTCCACAAGAATACCGTATCCAGAAAGATTTCCAGACTCCAGATTGCAGTTAACAAGATTGCATAATCGTATTTTTCGAATATCGACTTTGAAAGGAACGAACTAACCCATCGTTCCTTTTTTTGTGCCTGTTTTACTCAGATTCAAAGCTGTAAATCTAAAACAAACTTACTTCTATCCAACCTTGGAAATCAAGCATGACCAAAGAACAAAGCATATCGCTTGCGATATGCTCGCACCACCTGTGCGCCCTGTGCGACATGTTTCCTCTTCACAGGCGTGTGCTTCCTTAGCGGAGCGTTTATATATCATAGGAAATGCAACACAATTTTCTATGATATAAAAAAAAGAGGTGGATTAAATCTAATCCACCACTTACGGAGGAAAAGGGATTTGAACCCTTGCGCCGCTTACACGACCTACTGGTGTTCGAAGCCAGACCCTTCAGCCACTTGGGTATTCCTCCAGACTGTCGAATGTCATTATACAATACAGACCCTAATATTACAAGACCGACTTTATGTCTGATAATCTCACGCCTTCTATATCAGTTCTCCAAGATAATAAAAGCCTTTACATTCATTCAACTTCACTTTTTTCACGCTTCCAAGCATACTCGCATTGCCCGGAAAATGAACCAAAAGATTATTCTCCATTCTTCCGGTCACGCATCCCGTAGATTCTTTAAATTCCTCACACAACACATCCACAACAGAACCGGTATATCGTTCAGCCTGATCGGCTGCGACCTCACCTACAGTGTCCAACAGTCGTTTCATACGAACTGCACTGACTTGTTCGGGAACCTGATCCGGCATGGAAGCGGCAGGCGTACCGGAACGCTTGGAATAGATAAAGGTAAATGCGCTCATAAATCCGGCTTTTCTGACAACATCCAGAGTATCCTCAAAATCATCTTCTGTCTCACCGGGAAATCCTATAATGATATCAGTCGTAATCGCCACATTCGGAATTCCTTCACGAATTTTCTCAACCAATGCCAGAAACTGTTCCTTCGTATAATGGCGATTCATCAGTTTCAGAAGTCGAGAACTTCCGGATTGCAAAGGCAAATGAACATGATTACAAATCTTCGGATTATCTGCAATTTCCCGAATCAAATCATCTGATAAATCCTTCGGATGCGGTGTCATAAAGCGTACCCGTTCAAGTCCATCTACCTGACTAACCTCGTGAATCAATTCGCTAAAGGAAACAACGGGAACCAGATTCTTTCCGTAGGAATTCACATTCTGGCCAAGAAGCATTACTTCCTTCACACCATTCTGCACAAGTTTCTCTGTTTCACGAATAATATCAATCGGATTTCTGGAACGTTCCCGCCCACGCACATACGGCACAATACAGTAACTGCAGAAGTTATTGCACCCGTACATGATATTCACGCCTGCTTTGAAATCATATTTCTGCAAACTGGGCAAATCCTCAACAATCTTGTCTGCCTCATCCATGATATCTATGACACGCTTTTCAGAAATCAAATTCTCATACAGAAGTTCAGCAAGCTTATATATATTATGGGTACCGAATATGATATCCACAAAACGATAGCTCTGCTTCAGCTTATCAATCACATGGCTTTCCTGCATCATACAACCGCAGAGAATAATCTTCATATGCGGATTGGATTTCTTCAATCGACCAAGATAACCGATGCGACCATATACACGGGTATTCGCATTTTCTCTTACCGTACAGGTATTATATATGACTATGTCCGCATTTTCAGTATCCACGGAAACATAGCCGATATAGGAAAGGATACCTGCAAGTTTTTCAGAGTCCTTCGCATTCATCTGACATCCAAAAGTCTCAACATGGAAGGTAAAGGTACGGTTCTCCCGTTCCATCCGTTCCTGCAGTTCTTCCTTCAACAGTTCCATAAAGGCATACTGACGCTTGGGTTCCTCAGTCGGAAGATTCAATTGACTCATATCATAATTCATAAAATAAATCCTTTATGTATAAAGGGAAATCACAGTGCAATCATTTAATACAAATATTAGCGAATCTGCCCACAGCCGTGAACAAGATACTTATAGCTGGTCAGTTCGCGAAGCCCCATAGGACCGCGTGCATGAAGTTTCTGCGTACTGATACCGATTTCCGCACCAAAACCGAATTCCTCTCCGTCGGTAAATCTTGTAGAAGCATTCACATAAACGCAGGCGCTGTCAATCTGACGAAGGAACATTTCCGCATGTGCTTCATTAGCGGTAACAATACAATCGGAATGCTTTGTGTGATAAGTATTGATATGCTTAATTGCTTCAGAAATATCCGAAACGGTTTTTATACTGATAATGCTTCCGAGATATTCCTTGGAAAAATCCTCTTCCACTGCAGGAAGCATCGAAGGAACAATCAAACGTGCCGCATCGTCTGCACGCATCTCAACATTATGCTTCTGAAGCATTTCGGAAAGCATCGGAAGAAAATCACCTGCAATCTTCTCATGCACGACAAGACTTTCACAGGCATTGCAAACACCCATACGTTGTGTCTTGGCATTTTCAATAAGCTTAACAGCCATCTCGAGGTCTGCACTCTCATCAACATATACATGACAGTTTCCGGTTCCGGTTTCAATTACCGGAATTAAACTGTTCTCAATGACATTACGAATCAAGCCTGCACCACCACGGGGTATCAAAACATCCACGAAACGGTTCATCTTCATAAACTCATTGACCATTTCATGGCTTGTATCGGTAATCAACTGAACGCATTCCTTGGGAAGTCCGCAATCAGCAACAGCTTCCTGCAATGCTTCAGCAATGGCTGTATTCGAAGAAATTGCATCCGAACCGCCTCGGAGAATCACTGCATTGCCCGTTTTAAAACACAAACCAAAAGCATCAGCGGTAACATTCGGACGGGATTCATAAATAATTCCAATAACACCAAATGGAACACGTACCTTTTCAATCTGCAAACCATTCGGTCTTTCAAAGGTTTCCATAACTTCCCCAACAGGGTCCGGTAACGAAGCAACCTGTCTGAGTCCGCCGGCCATTGCCTCAATACGCTTTTCATTAAGTCTCAATCGGTCAATCATTGCAGGGCTCACACCTTTGTTCTCGGCATTCTGCACATCAATCAGATTTGCAGAAAGAATCTTCGCGGAATGATTCACCAATACATCTGCTGCATGAAGAAGTACTTCATTCTTTTTAGCGGTTTCTGTTATCGCAAGTACTTCGGAAGCATCTTTCGCCTCCCGGCACATAATCATTAAATTCATACCATCCGTTTCCTTTCTCACGAATTACAACTTACCTTCTCTATGTTTTGCCGCATAACGTTCTGTTTCCGTAATGATAATATCAACGGGAACATCGTTGGCATCATAAGGAATCGCTGTTGTTTTCTGCATCTCATAGGCAAGCATAATACGCGTTACCGATGGATATTTCTTTAAAAAGCGGTCATAATAACCGCCACCGTATCCAATTCTGTTACCATCAGCATCAAATACCAGCCCGGGAATCAAAAACAATGGTTTCACCATTTCAGGATTCACCTTTTCTCCGGACAAAGGCTCAGGAATTCCATAAATTCCTTTATCCAATTCCATCCCCTTCTTATAGTAGCGAAACTCCAGTTCATTACCCGGAAGGCATACGGGAAGTGCAACCTTCTTACCATCATGCCATGCCTGTTCATAAAGATAATCCATGGATAATTCCGCACTCACGGAATAATAGGCGAATATCGTATCAGCTTTCTGATAAGCCTCTTCACGAACAAGTTTATCGGTTACGATAGCACTATAGAACAGAATTCTGGACGCTGAAAGTGTTCTTCGCCTGCTCTTCATCATTTTACGCAGTTCTTCTTTGGTCATAAAAATCTCTTTCCTACATCTTTTTTAAATCTTTTAAATCCGTTATCGTATTATCCGGATTCAAAAGGGAAATGTTATCCATAGTACTTTGGAGGTCGGCACGAATCGCAGCAATATATGCCTGTCTGAGTTCCTTTTGCTCTTCCTTCTCTGCATCCGTTAAGCCAACTTCCTTCGATTTATGGTATAATTCATTGATTCTTGCAATCTGTGAATCATTCATTAGGATCTCTCCTTCTTCAGATAATCAATCAGATGAAAATCTGCATTCTTATGTGCACGGAACAAAGTTCCGATTGATTCACCTTCTACAACTTTTCTAAGGTTGTTCATATCGGCACCATTCGTAATAACCATATCAGCTCCGGCATCATTGGCAATTCTTGCGGCACTGACCTTGGCAGCCATTCCGCCTGTTCCAACATCTGATCCGGCTCCCTTAGCCATAGATTCCAATTCATCGGTAATATAGCTAATCTCCTCAACAAGCTTGGCATCAGGATTCTTTCTCGGGTCATCTGTAAAGAATCCGTCCTGATCGGAAAGAATAATCAGAAGGTCTGCATGAATCAGTGCTGCTACGATTGCAGAAAGCGTATCGTTATCACCGAATTCAATTTCATCGGTAGCAACGGTATCATTTTCATTTACAACCGGAATGGAACCCATCTCCAAAAGTCTACTGAAGGTGTTTCTGGCATTGTGGCGCATCGTATCGTTAATCATGGTATCTTTGGTTATCAATACCTGTGCGGTAATCTTATTGTACTCTGCAAACAGACGCTGATATACCATCATCAGTCTGGACTGCCCGATTGCAGCACAAGCCTGCTTAACGGACGGTTCCTTCGGACGTTCGCTGAGATTCAAAGCTTTGCGTCCTACCGCAATGGCACCGGAAGAAACAAGTACAACCTCCTTACCGGCATTACTCCAATCTGTAAGCACACGAACAAGTCGTTCCATCTTCTCCAGGTTCATATCTCCGGTCTCAGTATGTGTCAGAGTCGAAGAACCCACCTTTACTACAATTCTTTTTTTATCCTTCATCAGTTCGGTTCGATCCATATCAATCCTCCGCTAACCCTCTGTATTCTTTTATAATTGCTTCAAATACGCGTATGCCATCCATTGCCGCACTTGTAATTCCACCCGCGTAACCGGCCCCTTCTCCGCACGGATATAATCCTTTCACGGAAACAGACTGCAGACACTCGTCACGCGTAATTCTGACAGGTGAAGAAGTTCTTGATTCAATAGCGGAGAGCAATGCATCTCCGTTCGCAAATCCGGGCATCATACGGTCAAATGCCTCAATTCCTTCCGTTACATCATCAATAATATATTTCGGCAGACAATCCGATAGTCTTGCATAACTGACCGCACCCTTCGTTACCGGCTGAACAGAACCGAATTCTGTAGAAGCCACATCATTCTTGAAATCCTCATAACGCTGCGTTGGAATATTCCCTTTTCCGGAAGCATAAGCGGCCTCCTCAAGTTGTCTCTGATATTCCATACCGCACAATGGAGAATCCGAATGCATTGCCTTCTGATAATCCTCAGGCGTAACGGTAACCACGATTGCCGAATTCGAATTGGCTGCATCTCTTGCATGATTACTCATACCGTTAATGGCAAGCCTTCCGGGCTCAGACGAAGCGTTCACTACATATCCGCCGGGACACATACAGAAGGAGTATACCCCTCTTCCGTCAGCACAAGTATGAGTCAGTTTATAGTCCGCAGCCGGCAAATCCTTAAAGGAATCCCCATATTGAACACAATTAATAAACGAAGCCTTGTGCTGAATTCGAATACCCATGGCATAGGCTTTCGGTTCCATCATAATTCCCTGTTCGTACAAATTTTTAATTGTATCTCTTGAACTGTGACCGATTGCCAGAACACAAAGCTGACTATTAAGGACTTCTTCAGTTGTGTTGACACCGATTAAACAACCATTTTGTAAATTAATTCCGGTTAACCTGGTACCAAAACGAAACTCTCCGCCAAGACGAATGATTTCCTCACGCATATTTACAATTACATTTCTTAAAATGTCTGTACCGATATGCGGTTTATTCAAATATAAAATTTCTTTTGGGGCACCAAATTTAACAAATGTCTGCAGAACAAAGCGGCCCTTACCGTCCTTATCCTTTATCAAAGTATTCAGCTTACCATCGGAAAATGTTCCTGCACCGCCCTCTCCAAACTGAATATTTGCTTCCGGATTCAACTGTTCTCCATTATGAAAGGCTTCGACCGCACGAATACGATCCTCCATTTTAGGACCACGTTCCAATATGATCGGACGAAATCCTGACATTGCAAGCATATAGGCGCAGAAAAGACCTGCCGGTCCGGACCCTACAACAATCGGACGATTCTTCAGAAAAGCAGTACCGTCAATACGATAGGTATATTCTTTTCTTTCGTAAATTTCAAATCCTTTTTGTAAAAAACCTTTCTCGCGATCAACCGATACCGCAACGGAATAGGAATACCCTATATTAAATTTCTTTCTGGCATCTATGGATTTCTTAAGAATCTCATATTCATGAATGCCCGAAACAGGTATGCGTAGCAATTTTGCACACGCATTCAAAATATCGCTTTCCTGATGCACAACAGGAACATGAATTTGAGAAAGTTTAATCATAAAAATCTCTCCGAACTCTAATAAATCCCATTACTTTAAATTATTCTGTCCTGCCAGCTGCAGCCTTTCCTGCAAGAATACCGGTGGCAAATGCGAACTGCAAATTATATCCGCCACACGTTCCGTCAACATCCAGAAGTTCTCCGGTAATATATAATCCCTTACGTACTTTAGATTCCAAAGTGGAAGCAGAAACACCGGATAATGCTACTCCTCCTGCAGTAACCTGCGCCATTGCGAAATCCTTTGTCTGAATGATTGGAAGTCGAAACTCCTTAATGCCGCGACAGATTTTCTTAATCAAATCCTTTGAAAGATTCTTACAACGAATATCGGCTGCTACTCCTGCACGAACCAGAATAACATAGAAAAGTTTTTTAGACAGCAGTGTGCAGAAGCAATCTTCCAAAGTGAGTTCCGGATTTTCATAAATCCTGTTCTCCAAAACATCAAGCAATTCCGGAAATGTAAATTCCGGACAGAAATCAATGGATAATTTTGCGGCTCCGCCTTGGCGTAACACATCCCCTGCATAACGACTTAATTGCATTACGGCAATGCCGCTGATTCCGTAATCAGTAAACAGAACCTCCCCGGATTCATCGTAATAACTCTCTATTCCATCAAAAGAAGTAATCAAATGAACTCCGGCTTCGGAACGGACTCCGGATAACATCTTAAGATTCTTATCCTTTGCAACCATCTGAACCAATGCCGGGAACAACGGCGTAATCACATGTCCAAAAGCCTTGGCTGTTTCATAGCCAATCGGACCCGCTCCAAGATTCTGACCAGCAAGACCGCCGGACGCCAAAATAACCTTATCGCAGGTTAATATTTCGAGAGAATCCTTCAAAAGATCCATATAGGTAACTTCAAAACAGCCTTTTACTCTTCTGACCTTCTGAACCTCAGCCGAACAACGAACGGTAACACCGGCTTTTACAAGTCTTGAAGCAAAAAAAGAAACAACCGATGCCGCCTGTTCGGATCTTGGATAGAAATAACCCTTTTTCTCCTTCAGAAACAATCCACGATTATTAAACCATTCCCGAACAGTTTGTGGAGAACATTTTGCCAAAACTTTATCAACAAATTTATGGTCCCCACCACGGTAACACTGTGTATCTAAAAAAGAATTGCTCAGGTTACATCTACCGTTTCCGCTTGCATTAATTTTCTTTCCAAGACGGTCATTGTGTTCCAAAAGAACAACCTGTGCTCCGGCTTCTCCTGCTTCAATTGCAGCAGCCATTCCGGAAGCTCCGCCTCCAATTACTACAATTCTGTTCATAACTACACCCGATTAATCTCTCAAAAGTCGAATCTTCTTAAGAACTTTTACCAAAACTCTTCCTTTCGGCATTCCAAGAAGTTCTTTCTCGGAAACACCTCGAAGACGAATGAGTAAAGCAAAATATACAATAATGGAAGCCAGTATGGCAACCAAACAGGAAACCGTAACATTCACCATAACATGTGTCGGTATGATTTTCCCAAGTATGAAATGAAGAAATTCATACCCGAAATGTGCAAAAGCCCCCATAATGCAAGATGAAATCAACGGAATAATAAAGGTAGTGTTCCATTCCTGCTGATAATCAAGAAGCTTATGAATACTTCTAGCATTCAAAACGCATACAACAACAGCAAAAAGAATATTGCAAATAACAAGGGCAATAGAATCAAGGCTTGTAAAGCGAAGAAGTGCCCATAATGTTATACAGTGAATCACAAGGGCAATTACAGAATGCAGAACCGGAATCTGCATATGACCGATTCCCTGCAATACACCGTTTGTAACAGTAGAAAGAGCGAAAAATACCACTGCGATACCACCAATGGTCATCATCATTTCGCTTAATTCACTGAAATCACCATAAAGCATCTGTAAAATCGGACCGCCAAGAGCCATAAAGCCAAATGCACACGGAAATGCAATAACCATATTAAATTTAATGGCAGACGAAATCTTTTCTTTCACACTTTCCTTCGTTCCGCGTGCCATTTCGGCAACAAGGCTCGGTACAATAGCCGTTCCCATAGCCGAAGCTATGGCAACCGGCACATTCGTAAGCAATTTGTATTTGCCCGAATATATACCCCACCAGACATTTCTCGTTTCCATCGCAACATTCTTTGAAGACATAATCCTATGGAATATGGAAACATCAATGGTGCCGGACAACTGATAAACCGTTTGGCTGACAACAACCGGAATAACGGTAACAATCAAAGCCTTCAAAATAAAAAGTGAGGATTCTCTTTCTTTCCCGGAATCATTCTTTATATCTTCGGCAAATCTTTTGTTGGATATCGCAAGAATCACAACAAGCGTTACCGCAGCAGCACAAGCACCAGAGAATGTTCCCCATGTTCCACCGGCAGCACCATATGCACTCTGTTCCACAGTTCCCTGATACTTTTTCATCATATAAACAGCAGCCGCAATGCTGACTATAGCATTCACAATCTGCTCGATGATCTGTGATATGGCTGTCGGAATCATATTATTGTAGCCCTGGAAGAAGCCACGAACAACACCCATAACGGAGAATACAAAGATCGTCGGTGCCAAAACGCGAAGCGGAATTGCTACCAAAGGAGAATCGTTAAACTGCGCATATATATCTGCTCCGGCGTATACCAATATCGAAGCAATCGCACCAACGATACACCCAAATATCAAACCTACAATAAATACCTGTCCCGCATCCCGATATCTTTGCTGAATCTGTCGTGCGGAAACAAGTCTTGACACTGCAAGAGGAAGACTGTATGAGCTCAATAACAAAGCAAGATTATAGAACTCAAATGCAGTTGAATAATACCCCATTGCCTCATCTCCGATAATTCGGGTCAAAGGAATGCGGTATATGAGTCCGATAATCCTGACAATAATAGAAGCTGCTGCAAGAATACTTCCCTGGAGCAGTACATTATTATTCACTTTTTTTCTGGTTTCTGAATCCATAAAAACTATTCAGCCTCTCTCGTAATCGAAAGACGCTGCAGAATCTCCTCCTGTTTTTGTTCCATTACAATACGTTCATCATCCTGCATATGATCATAACCGCTAAGATGAAGCATACTGTGTGCAATCAAAAATGCGAGTTCTCTTCGTTGCGAGTGCCCGTATTCCTTTGCCTGTGCTTCCATATGTTCCAAGGATATCACAATATCACCGAGAACAAGTTCTCCGGTATCGGGATCCGCATAGGATTCCGGATCATCCTCAACGAAAGAAAAATCCGCAGGATTATCATATTCCAGCATCGGAAAAGAAAGCACATCCGTTGCACGGTCAGTATCACGAAATTCCAGGTTCATTTCATGAATGCTTTCATCATTGGTTAACAGCACATTTACACTGCATTCATAAGGACACTGAACATAATCCAAAGCTTCCGCAATGACTGCTTTGATAGTATCTTCAACGGGAAAATCATATGCTTTTTCAATCTCCCATTCAATGTTTACGCTCATTATGTGCCTCCTGGGATGACATACGCTTATATCTTTCATTGGTGTCTTTGTGGATATGATTTGTTCTCTTCTGCTCAAAAGTTTCATAAGCCTGTACAATTTTTTGAACAAGTGGATGACGAACAACATCGGCACTGGTCAAATCACAGAATCCGATTTCTTCAATTCCACCAAGAACCTTTCTTGCCACATCCAGACCGGATATATCACCAGCAGGCAAATCCTTTTGCGTCATATCACCGGTAACAACAACCTTTGAACCGAAACCGATTCGCGTAAGAAACATTTTCATCTGAGCCGGCGTCGTATTCTGCGCCTCATCCAAAATAATGAATGCATTATCCAAAGTACGACCACGCATATAGGCAAGCGGTGCAACCTCAATCAGGCCTTTTTCCATATTCTTCTGAAAAGTCTCAGCCCCCATAATCTGATATAGTGCATCATATAAGGGCCTTAGATAAGGGTCAACCTTACTCTGTAAATCACCCGGAAGAAAGCCCAACTTCTCTCCAGCTTCAATTGCAGGTCTTGTAAGAATAATACGGTTTACTTCATCATTCTTAAACGCCGTAACGGCCATAGCCATAGCAAGATACGTCTTACCGGTACCCGCAGGACCACAGCCGAATACAATCATTTTTTCTCTGATATTGTCAACATATTTCTTCTGTCCTACAGTCTTCGGTTTCACAGGTTTACCGGAAATCGTATGACAGATTAAATCAGAATCCACCTCTAAAACGGAACCCTGCTTTCCTTCCATAGAAAGAGAAAGGGTATAACGAATCTCCTGCTCCGTTATGTCGGAGCCGCGTTTTGCAAGATTCACGAGTGTTTCCAAAACGGCCTTAGCCTTTGCCACAGGTCCATCTTCACCAATAATGCGAATTTCATCCTCACGTGTCAACAAAGAAACATGTAAGGTTTTCTCGAGAATTTTTGCATAACTGTCAAACTCACCAAAAATACTCTTCTGTATGGAAAGAGAAACATTGGAAAGAACATCAACCATTCTTAGAAAACCTCCACAGTGAATTACAATAATTTCCAGCTCTGATCTCTGTCATTCAAAATAAGCGGTGACCCGTCATCAAGTAAATAACCTTCTACAGATGCACTTCCATGAAACTCACCAACGATATGAGGCCACTGAATACCAATCTTAGGATCGTTCCAGGCAAGTCCGCCTTCATCATTCGGATGATAGAAATCATCACACTTATAACAGAATTCCGCAGTATCACTCAATACAAGAAAACCATGGGCAAAACCCTTCGGTATTAAATACTGCTTCTTATTATCTTCGGATAAAATCACACCGTGCCATTGGCCATAGGTTTTGCTATCCGGTCTTAAATCAACCGCAACATCAAAAACAGTTCCATGAATGACACGAACAAGTTTCGTCTGCGGATACTGCTTCTGAAAATGCAAACCGCGTAAAACACCCTTAATAGACATTGACTGATTATCCTGAACAAAAACAGTATCTATTCCACATTCATGAAAATCCTTTTGATTATAGGTCTCCATAAAGTATCCTCGACTGTCTCCATGAACACAAGGAGAAATCACGCAAAGTCCTTCAATACCATTTATATTTTTTTCTACCTGAATCTGACCCATTTATAAATCTGCCTCCAAAAGATATCTTCTGACAGCATCCTGCCACAACGGCAAGGGTGTAAACCCATTTTCTGTCAGTTTTGATTTATCCAAACGACTATTGTGAGGACGTACAGCTTTAGAGAGCCCATATTCCTCCGTGGATACAGGAATTACCTTTATATTCAGACCATATTGCCTATAAATCTCGCAACAGAAATCGTACCAACTGATATATCCGCCTTCATTGGTCGCATGATAATACCCGTACTTCTCGGTTTCGCACATATCTACCAAAAGACGAGCCAAATCAAAGCAATATGTCGGCGTTCCAATCTGATCATTTACTACGCGAACCATATCGTGCTTCTTGCCGACTTGAATCATCGTTTTGATAAAATTATTACCGTTCAGACCAAACACCCACGCAATTCTTACTATAAAAAACTTCTCCAGAATACCGGATACAGCCAGTTCCCCTTCCAATTTAGACTGTCCGTAAACATTCAGAGGTTGATAGGACTTACAATCTGGATTCCAAGGCTCGGTTCCTTCTCCGTTAAACACATAATCCGTAGAAAGATAGAGCATCTTACACTCCACTTCCTTACAGGCTTCGGCAATATACCGGGTTCCCGATGCATTGATTTGAAAGACCTTTTCGTATTTATCCGAATCCTCGGCAAGATCGACAGCTGTCCAAGCAGCGCAATGTATGACAGCATCAGGCCGAATTTCGTTTATAACACGATACACGGCATCTCTATCTGTAATATCCAGCTTGCAATAATCCATGAAATTAACGGGACTTTCATCTCTTATCCCGTTGTAAGATTCCGTAATATCCGAACCGAAACCCTTATGACCACGCCTATGCAATTCGTTCATCACATCATGGCCCAACTGACCGTTTACACCGGTAACAAAAAACTTCATGGAATTACTCCTTTAGCGATTGGAATACATTCTTTCGTAATAGTTCTGATATTCACCGGAAATAATGGTTTCCCACCATTTTCTGTTATTCAGATACCATTGAATGGTCTTCTTAATACCGTCTTCAAACTTAGTCTCCGGAAGCCAGCCAAGTTCATTATGAATCTTAGTCGGATCAATCGCATAACGCATATCATGTCCCTTACGATCTCCGACATGGGTAATCAGACTCTCGGGCTTACCAAGTTCTTTACAAATCAATTTAACAATATCGATGTTTCTCTTCTCATTATGACCGCCGACATTGTAAACTTCACCAACACGACCATTATGAATAATCAAATCAATCGCCTTACAATGATCCTCAACATACAACCAGTCACGTACATTCAAACCCTCACCATAAACCGGGAGCGGCTTATCTGCCAATGCATTGGCAATCATCAAAGGAATCAGTTTCTCAGGAAAATGATACGGCCCATAGTTATTCGAGCAACGGGAAATCGTTACCGGTAACCCATAGGTACGATGATAAGCCATTACAAGCAAATCTGCAGAAGCCTTGGATGATGAGTACGGAGAACTGGTATGAATCGGCGTTTTCTCAGTAAAGAAAAGGTCAGGGCGATCAAGCGGAAGGTCACCGTATACTTCATCGGTTGATACCTGATGATAACGCTTGATACCATACTTACGGCATGCATCCATAAGCGTTGCCGTACCCATAATATTCGTCTGCAGGAATATGCCTGGATCTTCAATGGAACGGTCTACATGACTTTCTGCAGCAAAATTCACTACAATATCAGGATGCTCCTCTTCAAACAGCTGATAAACAGCAGCTCTGTCACAAATATCAGCCTTAACAAAACGGAAGTTCGGATTATCCATTACGGGTTCCAAAGTACTAAGATTTCCGGCATAAGTAAGCTTATCCAGACAGATAATTCTATAATCCGGGTATTTTTCCAACATATGGAACACAAAATTGCTTCCAATAAATCCGGCCCCTCCGGTTACAATAATCGTCATAACATTTTCTCCTTTATCCTCTGATTTTTCCGTTAGCAACAGCTTTTAAATGGATACCGTATGGCGATTTACCATAACGTTCCGCTGATTCCAGTAATTTATCACAGCTTATCCAACCATTTTTAAAAGCAATTTCTTCGGGTGCTGAAATCTTGATTCCCTGACGTTTTTCAATCATCTGAACAAAATCCGCCGCTTCAACAAGACTGTCCATCGTTCCAGTATCAAGCCATGCAAATCCACGTCCCAAAAGCTGAACATCAAGTTTTTCGACATTCAAATACATCTCATTCAAGGTCGTAATCTCAAGTTCACCTCGAGCGGAAGGAACAACCTTATGCGCCATCGCAGAAACACCCTTCGGATAAAAGTACAAACCCGTAACCGCATAATTGCTTTTCGGTTCTTTCGGTTTTTCCTCAATGGATATTACTTTTCCCTCATCGTTAAACTCAACGACGCCAAATCTTTCAGGGTCAGTAACATAATAACCGAATACAGTTGCTCTTTCATAGTCTTCCGCATTCTGTGCGGATGTACGAAGAATCTTACTAAATCCACTTCCATAAAAAATATTATCACCGAGTACCATCGCACAGGCATCGTCTCCGATAAACTCTTCTCCTAACAGAAAGGCTTGAGCAAGTCCATCCGGACTGGGTTGTACAACATAACTCAAGTTAATCCCAAACTGACTGCCATCACCAAGTAAAGCTTCAAATCTGGGCGTATCGGTAGGGGTCGAAATAATCAAGATGTCTCTGATTCCTGCAAGCATCAACGTAGACAAAGGATAATAAATCATCGGTTTGTCGTAAACAGGCAGCAATTGTTTCGAGGTAACCATTGTTAAAGGATACAACCTAGTGCCGGCTCCACCGGCAAGAATAATACCTTTCATAACATTTCTCCTATTTATTCAAATCATTATTAACTCTATTCTGATAATCAAGATTCAATGCTTCTAACTCTTCCAAAGATGATGGGCACTTCTTGGAATATAAAAACTGTTCATAAGCATTACATGCCATAACAACATCATCACCAAAGTAAACCTGATGTCCATGGTCAAGCCAAAGAATCTTATTACACAACTCACGCACCTGATTCGTAGAATGAGATACCAAAATACCGGTCACACCACCAGAAAGAATGGAACGCATCTTATCACCACTCTTCTTTTGGAAAGCACCGTCACCAACAGAAAGTACTTCATCCAAAATAAGAATATCGGGATTTACAAGACAGGCAATGGCAAATGCCAATCGGCTTTTCATACCGGAGGACAACTGTTTGAAAGGTCTGTCCTGAAAATCCTGAAGCTCCGCGAAGTCAATAATCTCAAGATATTTCTCATCCATGAATTTTCTGGAATAACCAAGCATTGCACCACGAAGATAAGCATTCTCCTTTACAGTAAGGTCCCCATCAAAGCCACTGGCCAATTCCAAAAGTGCAGCTACGGTTCCATGAACAGTGACTTTACCGACTGTAGGAACCATTATACCGGAAACTGCTTTCAAAAGAGTAGATTTACCTGCACCGTTAGAACCGATGATTCCAAGCATATCGCCTTTTTCAAGTGTCAGATTGATATCTCGGTCTGCCCAAAATTCCTCTACATGATAATCTCCACGCAGTTGTCTTAACACATATTCCTTCAAACCGATATCCTTGAAGTCACCGACTTTATATCGTATAGAAACGTTTTTTATCTCAACTGAATTCATTCTGCTTTCCTCCCTTATACATAATAAAGGAATTCATGATTCTTCTTCTTATAAATAATTACACCGATAAGCAAAACAATCAAGGAATCACCTGCAATCAGCAAATGCACAAGCGGAGAAGGAATCACTCCATCAATAACAATTTGCCTGAAATACTTAATAAAAACATATATCGGATTTGCCAAAAACGCATTCTGGGCCTTAGGCGAAAACATATCAACCGAATAGAATATTGCAGACATATACATCAGAAGCTGTGTAAATATAGTCCACAAATACTGCATATCGCGGAAGAAAACATAAGCTGCCGAAAGCATCAATCCCACACCGATATTAAATACCAAAAGAAAGCTTATCGGATATAACAACAAAAGGAATTTCCACGTAAAGGTAATCTTGTCAATCACACAAAAAACAAAGAATACAACTATGGAAATACCAAAATTAATCAAAGCCTGTACATTTTTAGAAAAAAGGAAAAGATACTTCGGAACATTCACCTTCGTAAAAATAGATGAATTGCTGACAAGTGCAAGCATACCTTGTGAAGTAGCTTCCGTAAAATACATAAATACCAAGTTGCCGCAAAACAGATATGTTGTGAAATGTTCAACCTTATATCCATATAAACTTGTAAACACAAGTTTCATAACCAAAAGGTTCAGTAACGGTGCAAGAATACTCCATAACATTCCTAACACTGTACCTTTATATTTCTTTTTAAAATCTCTTTTAACCAATTCTTCAAAAAGGAACTGGTTTTTGCAAAATGAATTGTATAGTCTGGAAAACATATTGACACCTCATTACTCTATTGCTTTTAAGATTCTGATTGTTCTTTCCATTCCGGATTGAATCGTATATTTTGCTTTCCAGCCTAGCGCCTGAAGCTTTCTTCCGTCAAGTCTTGCCTTGGTAGCCTTACTATACCCGGCAGCTTCCACAGCATCAGGAATCTCAAAAACAACTTTTTTACCGGCAATACCGGCAATAACCGAAGCAAGGTCCTTAAGCATAATATCAGATGCTTCATCGGAAATATTGTATGCCTCTCCGCATTCACCGTTCAAAAGAACCGTCAAAAGTCCTGAAACCGCATCTGCAACATATGTATAGGAATAGTACTGTGTACCTGCACTCTTTAAAACAATATCTTCACCGGAAATGCCTTTTTTTATAAACTGGCTGATTGCTTTTGTGTCGGACATCAGCATCGTAGGTCCATAAGAACGGGTTAATCTTGGAATAACAATATCCATCCCCTTCTGTTTTATATAAGCCTGACACAGAGCCTCTCCACAACGTTTGCTTTCCGGGTATCCGGCACGTAATGTATTCGAATCAATATAACCGCAATACTTTTCATCGAAGAATTCAGAATCTCCTCTGTTCTCTCCGTATATCTCATTAGAGGAAGCAAATGCACAGCGGGTTGCATTGTGCTTCTCAGCAAAAGAAAGCATATGTGAAATTCCAAAAATATTGGTCGTAATCGTTCCTATCGGGTCAGTGGAATACTGCAGGGGATGCGTATTGCTGGCAAGATGAAGGACATAATCGACCGTATCGATATCGTCTCTTTCAAATGGCAAAGAAATATCATAAGGAACAAATTGAAATAAAGAATTTGCTTTACAGTAAGCAAATCGGGACGAAGCCTTCTCCGCATTTCTACCAAGAGCGTAAACCTTACAATTCAATCCAAGAGTATTCTTATACATAATGACATCAACAAGAAAACTACCAACAAGACCGGTTGCTCCTGAAATCAAAATGGATTTATTCTGCATTTTATCCCACGGAAGTTCCAATCCTGCAACATATTCAATATCTTCCAAATACTCTTTATTCTCGAAAACCTTCATAACCTCTCCCTTATTTCAACCAGGAATCTTTTTCTAATTTGATATAGGCTTTAAACACCTCAAGATCATCTCTCGTCGTCAGTTTAATATTCTTATCGGAACCTGAAGCAAAATGCAAGGTAACACCCAATTCCACCATCATGGTATTCGTATAATGGGAACCATAAATTCCTATTTCCTTTTCATAAGCTTCGTGGTATTTGTCCCATAAAAGGTCAAATCTGTATGCTTGCGGAGTTGCAACACGACGCAAGGTTTCTCTGGGAATATACTTCACGGTAGTCGATTCATCTTCCTCATTTACGACAAAAATCTGCTCATTATACGGAAGAGAGGTTACAGCATTACCAAATTCCGAACATTTATTGATTACATCTGTAAGTACGGAAGGTTCAACAAGCGGACGAATACCATCATGAATAATAATATTATCATCGTCCTCTACTTTTCCTTTTAAACTATAAACCCCGTTACGAATGGATTCCTGTCCTGTTGTACCACCGGATACCACCCATTTTAGTTTATCAATATTAAACTGTTTCGCATAAGCCCAAAGAATATCATGCCATCCATCAATGCATACGACTTCAATAGCATCTACCTGCGGATGACGTTGAAAGGATTCCAATGTATAAATCAAAACAGGTTTATCGTAAACATTAATAAACTGTTTCGGAATATCCTGTCCCATTCGACTTCCGGACCCTCCCGCAATAATAACAGCAATATTGCTCATAAAAAGAACTCCTTCCTAACACTTTTTGCAACAACAGATTATCACTAAATACAGACTACAAAAATACAATCAAAAACTAATTAACAAGTCTCTTTCGTAATGCACGCTTCTTTTTGATATAACGACCTACTAAAATACCACCAAACATAAGAATAACCAAAAGAACAGCAAGGAAAAATTCGCAGATTCCAATGATACGGAAAACAGGTCCAAGGAAATCATCTGACGCATTGTTGGTAATAAACACCGCTGACAGAATCAGTAACTGAACAATAACAAGAATCTTCTTTTTCTGTAAGTAAGCGGAAAACCTGTCATAATACTTATCCAATGTCCACATAAAGTGTTTCGGATTCTTCAGCAAAAGCATTAGTTTGCCGATTTTCGAAGCCTGATTCCATTCAATATCCAAATAATAAGCCCGTTCGCAAATCTCGGAACGATAAGTCTTTAACAAATTACGGTCTTCCGGAGTCAGAAGATCCAGATAAGGTGCAACTTCCTTTGTATAAACAAGATTCTTATCATCGTAAAATTTCTTACGAACTTCAATTCCATATGCATCATTGGAATTGGTTACTCCGCCTGCACTGTGAAAAGCAGTCACTTCATTCAAAAAAGAAGGTGCATATCCATTCCGCACAAGCTTCAATTCTAACGGCCAATCCTCCAAATAGGTATACTCTAAATCGATACCGCCCACTGCATCAAAAGCCTGCGGACGAAATGCCATACAGCACGGGATTGCCATACCACGTCTGCTCCATCTGGAAAACAGTCTTCTGGCATCACCGGAAGTAAAGTAATCAATGTCTTCCTTAGTAGGCGTAATATAGATAGATTTCTGGAAATTAGCTGTAAGAATATTACATTTTCCTACAATCCAGACGCTATCCGGATTATCCTCAAAGGTTTGCGCATATTTCGAGAATACATTAGTATTTGCAAAACGGTCATCTGCAGCAGTGAAAATAATATATTGTCCGGATACCTCTTTTAAGACTTTGTCGATATGACGAACAGTACCCAAATTATGTTCATTTCTGAAAACAGAAAAACTGGTAATATTATCTCCACGTTTTTCTTCAATCATTGCTTCTATATCTTCCACAATGAAATCATCGCTGCAATCATCGGAAACAATTAATTCAATATTCGGATAATTCTGAAAGAAAATACTATCAAGCATTCTCTTCAAATAATATCGATTCTTATAGCAAAGAACAACTACAGAAAACAAGGGATATGCGCTTCTGTCAATCACATCGATTTCTTCTTCATCTTCAATGTAATCCTTTTTATGAAGCATAAATCCCATATCTTCATCCGCTTCATCCAATTCATCAGACACCGAATCATCTTTGTTCAAAAAAACATTGTCTTCGCTATCCTGTTCATCCATCAAAGAATCTTCGGTATTTTCGTTTTTCAACTCCAGATTCATATCGTCAGCGGTTACTTTGTCTTTTTTACTCTTTGCCATGATAAATTCTCCTCACAGTTTTCCTTAAATCATCTTTTAAGCGCTCATAGAGCATATTCTCAATATATTCGCTAATAGTCTGTCCTTTTGGAATAAACAATGTTTCATTTTTATAGAATTCACGTTCATTCTTTTTCGGATCTTGTCCTTTCAGAACAAATTCCATAAATTGTTCGATATCCTCTTTCGTCTTGCCGATATACATTCCCTTTTCAGCTTCTTCACTATTGTAGTAATTCTGAATATCATCAATAGTAAGCATTAACGGTTTCCCGGTAGCAAGATATTCCATGGAAAATGTCGTACCATCAGTGATGATGGCATCAGAAACATCAAATGCGGTATGATAATCATCTGTTAAATCAAGTATTATATTATCTTGATTCGTTTTACTTTCTACAAAAGCCTTCATCTCGGCTTCCGTCATATAGCCGTTGTTCACAATTGCACCAAACAACAACGGATGCGGTCTCCATAACAAAAACAGTTCAGGATGACTATCGGCAAAATCGAATACCGTTTTATAATTTTCGAGCCATGTGCTCACACATTCAGGTCCGGGAACAATTGTGTGATGCGGACACCAAAGGATTACTTTTCTGCCATTAATCTTTTCTTTCCACTCATTTGGAATAACCGAATGACAATCTTTTAAATAATAGTCAAATCGCGGGTATCCCCAAGCTTCAATGTTCTCACCGTTTCGGTATCCGTATTGTGCTCCTGTCTTTTTTGCAAAGTCTCCGTAAACCAAGTGTTTCCACAATTTATAATGGAAGAAGTGTTGGAAACCGTATCTTAACAGTTTATATGATGTTTCCAAGCCATACGGTACATATACTGTCCATGGTATTATACGGTCTATCTCATTAATCGTATACTGTGACGGAATCATATCATAAGGCTTCGCAAAGAATACAATATCAGGGTTATCTTCAGACAAGTTATATTGGTCATAAGCTATAACCGGATACCCCATCTTACTATATTCTTCCAGATTGTGGTCCTCTTTCTGTTGATTGGGATGATGGAAAGGAACATAAACCAATCTTGTTTCAAATCTTTCATCAGCCGACATCGCATTATAAACATATTCCAAAGACGGCCAGATAGAAACCTCCTGTGCAAGGAAAACCACTCTGCATTTGGGATTTACCGTAGATAATACTTCGGTAAATTCCGTATACAACATATCAAATTCGGCAGGCTTGGCATTATGTTCCAAAAGAGATGCCATAATTTCAACGGCGGAAAGAAACTGAACCTTTCCCTGTGGCAATTTCCAATAACCTGTAGCCTTATTGCGGGTATTGCAAGCAAATTCGCGCAAATGTGCGGCAAGTTCGTTTCGGTCCATTCCGGAACGAATAAACTCAGCAGTCTGTTCACATAATGCTTTTAACAAATATCCATCGGAAAAAGAAATCTGCATACTTAACCGGCCTCCTGTAACTGTCTTTTCTTCCTTTTTTTAAGGAAAATTCTTGTCGCAACTTCACCCATCAGGGCCCCTCCCAAAAGGAGGGAAACATGCAAACATAAAACAGAAGCAAACCGAATATCGGATTGATATAACAAAACGGTAATAACAACTGCAACAATCAATAATGCCAACGTCGCAAAAATTGTTTTCAAATTCTCTATCTTATAGGCAATAGATTTTGCTTTACTCTTAAGCTTTTCATAAGTAGGATTACTTACTACAATAGGTGCAGGTGTAACCGGAGCTTCCTTGGGGGAATCCTTCTGCAAAGCCTTATCAATATTGGGTATGTGATTCTTGTAATAAGCACGAAATCTATCCTGTTTATAACGCTTTGCCTTATCAAATTCCTCTTTACTTAACATATCCTGATAAGGTTCAACTTCATAGGAGAATACATTTATCAAGTCCATATAATAATTCATAAATGCACGTTGTGATTGAACCGAGTTTCCATGACTGATTCCACCATCGCGATGTTTAATCGTTGAAGGAATATCACAATAAACAGGTCTGATTCCCATACGAGTTGCGATAACTGCCAGCGGCCAATCCTCAATCAATGTGTATTTGTCGGAAAGAGAGCCAATTCTTGAAAGAAGTGTTCTTCGATACAGATAACAAGCCGGGAAAATAGGATGCCATGCACATTCGGCAAACATTTCCTTTGAAGTACCGTTCTTCAGCAATTCCACAGTTTCAGGCTTCATGAAATTATCCATCTTCTTGGTAAGTGTGGAATCCCACATTTCTGTATCAGCCATAACGATTTCCGCATCATTTCCCACTTCCATAGCACGGTTATACAGGGAAAGTAACACATTTTCATCATACATCGCATCATCAGCGGCAATATTAAACAAAAACTCACCTGTACTTACCTGCTGTAAGTGTTCAAGACTCTTAACAGTACCATAATTATAAGGATTCTCATATATGGCTACTTTTGTAATATTGGGCGTACGATAACGATTAATCCAATTAAACAGAGGAGATACCTCAAAACTGTCAGATGCATCATCTGCAATCAGAATCTCAATATTGGGATAAGTTTGAGAAAAAACAGATTTCAGATTCTCATAAATAAACTTCTGGTTGTTAAAACACAGAACCAGAACACTGATTACCGGGTAATCCGTACGCATAAGAAACTCCTCCAAAACTTACTTTCTAAAAATCCAAATCATCTAACGGTATCTCAAACCATAGTAAGGATTCATCATCATTTAACGGGTTGCATGGAACCCAAGGTCCCTTTGAGTAGAACTTTACGGCTCGCTGATTCACTTTCTTAACATATAAATATAAGCGCTTTAACGCAAGATTCTCTTTCGCAATCTGAAAAAGAAGGTTACTACCCTGTCTCGCTGCACCGGTTCCGATTCCTTCCATATGCATTGCAATAGCATATTCGGCTTCTTTATTAACCAAATCAATATGTTTTAAACTGACCGTGCCGAAATATACATCGTTATCATCGACAATTGCACGATGCAGATTAACCGACTCATCCGCAGCACCTTCAATAAAACCTTGAACCGATTCCAATTTAACATTTCTTCCGCCAATCTGAAGAAATTCCGTTACATTGTCATTCTGCATCCATTGAAGCATACGTTCCGCATCCTTGGCTTTCAAAGGACGCAAACTATAAACACCATCCATAAAAATCACCCTTTAAAACTATTTACCGTAGCAATAACATAATCAATCTGTTCATCAGTCATACCATAAAACATTGGAAGACTGACTTCTTCTGACGCATTTCTTTCGGCAACAGGAAAATCCCCCTGCTTATAGCCTAAATCAAGGTATGCCTTATGCATATGCATGGCAACCGGATAATGACATTGATGTGCAACACCAAAAGAGTCCAGATGTTCCAGGAATGAATCACGTTTTTCAACTAATATGGCAAAAATATGCCAAGCATGTGTGGAATCAGGATTCAGTGCAGGAAGTACAACCAATGGATTCTTAATCTCTGAAAGATAACGGTTTGCAATGCGCGTTCTGTCAGCAAGCCATTTATCAAGATGCTTCAGTTTAACCTGAAGAAATGCAGCCTGAATTGTATCAAGTCTAGAATTAACACCCTTAAACTCATGCATATACTTGACACGGGAGCCATAATTACCATAAGCACGAACCTTGTCGGCAAGATCTGCATCATTAGTGCATACAGCACCGCTGTCACCAAGTGCTCCAAGGTTTTTACCGGGATAAAAGCTGAATTCGGAAGCAATTCCCATGGAACCGGCTTTTCTTCCCTTGTAGGTAGAACCGTGACACTGTGCTGCATCCTCAAAAAGCAACAGACCATGGCGCTTTGCAATTGCCTCAACCTCATCATAACGGCCAACCTGTCCATACAAATGAACCATCATAATAGCCTTTGTTTTCGGCGTAATTGCTGCTTCAATCTTATCAGGATCCAATCCATAATACTTAGGTTCAATATCAACAAATACAGGCGTTGCACCGGCATATGTAACAGCAAGACCGGTTGCAATAAATGTCTGTGCAGGTACAATAACCTCATCTCCGGGGCCAATTCCTGCAGCGGTCATCATCATATGGAGACCATCCAAGCCATTTCCGCAACCAACACAATAATCAGTAGTAATGTAAGCAGCAAACTGCTTTTCAAAATCTTCACAAGGTTGTCCGCCGATGAACCAGCCATTATCATATGTCTGTGCAAATTTATCCATCATTTCCTGACGAATTTCATTATGCATCGGTCCAAAATCAGCAAAAGGAATTTTCATATTACTCACCTGCCTTAACAAATTTTAAAAATTCATCATAATTACGAATATAATCACTCTCATCGTAAAGTTCGGAAGCCAAAACAAGGAGAACCGCATCTGAGGAGAAATCATACATTTCTCTCCACATATTGTTATCCACATAAAGACCCTCATAGGGTTTCTCCAAAGGAACTACCTTCTTCTCGGTTCCATTATCCAATAATATCTTACAAGAGCCGTGAATACAAATTAGAATCTGTTGAAGCTTCTTATGTGCATGGAACCCCCTTCTGACCCCTTCGCCAGTATCATACATAAAATATACTCTCTTTACGGAGAAAGGGATGTCCTTGAACTCCTCAAGTGCCACCAGCTGACCGCGCTCATCGCCATGTGGCTGAAACACATACTTTACAATCTGCATCACTGTTACCTCTTTTCATTTAATAAATATAAACAGACTCAATATAAAAACGAAAGAAAGAACAACAACCAACCGATAACGTTTTAACAGCCAAATAGAATAAATGCAGTAAAAACGGTTACTGAATTCGGAAAGGTTTTTAATACCAATGGAAGAAAGTTCGCCGTAAGCTTTTTGGGCATCCTTTCGATCATCCAGATAACGGAGCCATATCTTCCATGTATTCTTCAACATATCAGACTTTGGAAGGATATACCTTTCATACAAATGCAAATGGTCCTTAAAAAGTTGTCTTCTACCTTCCGTAAATTCTCCAGCCGTAACGCCGCCCTGCCTGTATAAAAGAATCGGTTCATCCATATAAAGGAATCGAAATCCAACCTGTGTTGCTTTCAGAAAAAACGGCCAATCCTCCATAAGTACAAAAGAGGAATCATACCTTTCCTCCGTCAACAGCTCTTCACGGACAAAAGCAGTTGCACCAAAATGAATGCAACATCTGCTGCATAGCCGTTCCCATTGCTGATTGGAAGATTCCGAATTCATAAGTGTTGCAACACTTGTATCAAAAGAACATCCTCCGGATGGTAACAAATCAGCATCACAAACAATGCTTTGTCCGTAAATGCCAAGAACATCCTTCGGCTTTTCCAAAAGTTTCTCAGCCAAATGGGATAGCACCTTTTCATTCGCAAATGCATCATCAGCAGCAAAATGGATCAAAAAGCTACCTTTGCAGTGTTGTTCCGCCTCAATAATGTTCTTAACGGTTCCCCTATTTTTTTCAGTAGACAGTACTTCAAAGTGATGCAGGTTTTCTCCTGCCCTTTCAGAAATGTACGTTTCAATCGCTCTACGATCAAAATCCTTCGAACCATCATCTGAAAAAATAAGTTCAACAGACGGATAATCCTGCATAAGAACAGAATCGACGGCAGCCTGCCAGGTTTTACTGCTACAATAACTTAGAATCACTACTGAAAACAGAAATGAATCCGTCATGATGAATTCCTCCGTTACCATCTCACAACAAAACCGATTCTTCTCATTCTAGTGGGAATCCACTTACAATAACGAAACTTAAAACGAATACTGCTGCGTTTTTTTGCAAATTCACTTATATCATTCTGTTCCTCTGCAGATAATTCCGATGAAAAAACAGAAAGGAAAAGCGCTGCCTGTTCTTTTTTTTCAAGAACCGTTTTTCGAAAAGCTCTTAAATGAAAAACCTTATAAATGAAATACAAAAAGCTTCCGGTATCCTTTGCTCCTACACTGTTCTTTCCGTGCTGACGATAATCAATTGTGGATTGCGGAACATAAACCATCTTACCAAACCGTGCAGCCACAATTGCCGCCCACCAATCATGCATAATGGTACGTGATGTATCCGTGCAAAGACCGGCCTTCAAAGCGAGCGGACGGTTAATGGCAGAAGTACATCCCGTAACAATATTTTGAAACATAATATTTCTAAAATCTGTTGCATATGGATTCTGTTGTTGCATCTTCATTAGGGATGGCGACAATACCTGCATTTCCTGATCAACAACGGTCTGATCCGAGAAGACAAGTAAAGGCATATTCTCACCCCAATCCCTTTCTGCCTGTTCCATCGTTTCCTGCAAAAGCCTAATTTTATCCTTATGCCATACATCGTCTTGGTCGCAGAACTGCATATACTGTGCATTGCATTGAGACATAAGCCAAAAGAAATGCTCTCTTGCACACCCGAAACGCTGACCACTGTATACACGAGTGATCTTATCAGGATACTCGTTTACGTAATAATCAAGAATTTCCGGTGAAGAATCAGATGAGCCGTCATCCGATACCGTCAAATGCCACATATCAGTATCCTGTGACAGAATAGATTTTATCTGTTCGTTCAGGTATGATTCTCCATTATATACTGCTAATAGAATTTCGACATTCTTCACTTTATTCTATTCCTTTTTCGTAAACTGCACATAATACACCAACTTACGTTAGCATACCACAAATCGTACATATAAGCAACACATTTGCCTAAAAATGCTATTAAACGAAACTACTTCAGCTGTATTTCAATATTTCAACATTGGGAAAAGAAAAAAGACCCAAGAAAACTTGGGTCTTTCTAAAATCAGCTTATTTAAACTTTCTCTTGCGAGCAGCCTCGGACTTCTTCTTACGCTTAACGCTCGGCTTCTCGTAATGCTCTCTCTTACGAATCTCCTGCTGGATACCTGCCTTAGCACAGTTTCTCTTGAAACGGCGAAGTGCGCTGTCCAAAGATTCATTCTCTTTTACGATAACACTAGACATTGTTTTCACCTACCTCCCTACCGTCGGAATCATCCGTCAACGGTTTTGGGCTATAATAGCACGAAATTTATTTTAACATAAAAACAGATAATGTCAATCCCTTTTCCAAAGAAATCCGACAACTTACTGAATCTGTCCCTTATATACTTCCTTAGCCTTCTCTACACATGCATCAATGCCATCCGGGTTCTTACCGCCGGCCTGAGCCATATTCGGACGGCCGCCACCGCCACCACCGACAAGAGCCGCGCATTCTTTGATCAGGTTGCCGGCATGAGCGCCCTTTGCAATAGCGCCATCGGTTGCAAAGGATACAAGATTTACCTTGCCTTCGCAAGCGGATGCAAGAAGGATTGCGCATTCGCCGAGTTTCTGTTTCATCTGGTCTCCCAAATTACGAAGACCGTTCATATCAACATCCGGAACCTTTGCGCAAAGAACTTTAATTCCGTTTACATCTATTACACCGCTCTCAATATCACCAAGTGAATTGTTCGCAAGCTTTGCCTTCAGTTTTTCCACCTCGGAATTAAGACTCTTAATCTCATCCTGCAAGGAAGAAATCTTCGAAGCAAGTGCATCCGGTGCACATTTTGCAGCCTTTGCGGCAGCGAACAGTTCATTCTCAAGGTTCTTAAAGTATGCTGTTACATTTGCAGAAGTAATAGCCTCAATACGACGAACACCGGAGGAAATTCCATTCTCGGAAAGAATCTTAAAGGAACCGATTTCATTCGTATTCTTTACGTGCGTACCACCGCAAAGTTCCTTACTGAAATCTCCCATACTTACAACACGAACCGAATCACCGTACTTCTCATCGAAGAGAGCCATTGCACCGCTCTTCTTTGCGGATTCAATATCCATCACATCGGTTACAACGGCAAGACCTGCTGCAATCTCCTTATTGACGATATCCTCTACCTTCTTCAATTCCTCGGCAGACAGAGCCTGGAAATGACTGAAATCGAAACGTGTTCTCTCTGCATCCTGATAGGAACCCTTCTGCTCTACATGCGTTCCAAGAACCTCACGAAGTGCTTTCTGCAAAAGATGTGTTGCACTATGGTTCTTACAGGTTGCACTTCTAAGTGCACTATCAACAACAAATGTACCATTTGAACCGGTACGAATAATACCGTTCTTTACAATACCATGATGTGCGTATTTGTTTCCGACAAGTTTTTCTACATTCTCTACTTCAAATTCACCATCAACAGTTACAATGATACCTTTATCGCTCTGCTGACCACCCATTGTCGCATAGAAAGGGGTCTTGTCCGCAATAATCGTACCATTCTGTCCTTCCCCAAGGAAATCAACAAGCTCGGAAGTAATTCCACTTTCACTCTCGGTATCACAGGAAAGAACACAAATCTTCGCCTCATCCTGAAGCTTTTCATAACCGGTAAATACGGTAGGAGTCGTATAGAAATCAAATACGGATGCATCAGCGCCCATATATGTGGTAACCTTACGGGCTTTGCGGGCAGTTTCCTTCTGCACCTTCATGGATTTATCAAATCCGTCCTTATCAACCTCGTATCCCTTTTCCTCCAAAATCTCGATGGTAAGGTCAATCGGGAATCCATAGGTATCATAAAGTTTAAATGCATCGGCACCGTCAAGTACCTTCTTACCGGCAGCCTTCATTTCATCTTCCATGGAAGAAAGAATGGAAAGACCCTTATCAATTGTTTTGTTGAAGGCTTCCTCTTCCTTTGTAAGGTTCGTCAGAATGAAATCCTTCTTCTCTTCAAGTTCCGGATATCCGTCCTTATGACATGCAATAACCGTCTTAGCAAGTTCAGCCATAAATACGCCATTGATTCCAAGCTTACGTCCATGTCTTGCTGCACGGCGGATAATACGACGAAGCACATAGCCTCTACCCTCATTGGACGGCATAACACCATCGGAAATCAGGAATGTTGAACTGCGGATATGGTCTGTAATCAAACGAATAGAAATATCATCGTTATCATTTGCCTTATATGTCTTACCGCTCAACTCGCAAACTCTGTCACGAATTGCACGCATTGTATCCACATCAAATACAGAATCAACATCCTGTACAACTACAGCGAGACGCTCAAGTCCCATACCGGTATCAATATTCTTATTGGTAAGTTCGGTATATCCGCCCTTTCCGTCTCCGTCGAACTGGGTGAATACATTATTCCATACTTCCATAAAACGGTCACAGTCACAGCCAACCTTACAATCAGGCTTACCACAACCGTACTTTACGCCACGATCATAATAAATCTCGGTACAAGGACCGCAAGGGCCTGCACCATGCTCCCAGAAGTTATCGCACTCTCCGGTAACAGGGTCACGATAAAAACGGGTAATCTTCTCCGCAGGAACACCGATTTCTTTAGTCCAGATATCAAAGGCTTCGTCATCTTCGCCATAAATGGAAGGATACAAACGCTCAGGATCCATTCCGACAACCTTCGTAAGAAACTCCCAGCTCCAAGCGATTGCTTCATGCTTAAAGTAATCACCAAAAGAGAAGTTTCCGAGCATTTCAAAGAATGTGCAATGTCTGGCAGTCTTACCTACATTATCGATATCTCCGGTACGAACACACTTCTGACAGGTAGTAACACGCTTCTTCGGCGGAACCTCAAGTCCGGTAAAGTAAGGCTTCAAAGGAGCCATTCCTGCATTAATCAAAAGGAGGCTCTTATCATTCTTCGGAACAAGCGAGAAGCTGTTCATACGAAGATGATCCTTGGATTCAAAGAAATCCAAGTACATTTTTCTTAATTCATTTACACCATATGCTTTCATAATTTATCCTCCAAAACACATATTGACGAAAATGCAACATGTGAAAATAGTCCGAAAACATTATATAATATTTGTAATATTTTGCAATAGAAATTACCATTCCGAAGCCTGAATCTCATCATCCTGAATTGCTCCGTACCAGGCATATTTCTTCTCCAGGTCATTCAAACGTGCGCGGAAAAGAAGCGGCTTATCGCTACTCTTCCATGAAATGGAGTCGTACAAGCCCCATACGGTAATGGAATCTATATCGATTTCTCCATTCAATTTAGCCTGTTCCATAAGCTGAAACAACAGTTTGTATTTTCTTGCCTGCTTCTTCTCTCCTGACTCTCCTGCGATTTTATTCTCCATATCGAGTTCAGTGATTTCAACTTTATATCCGTTATCAGCAAAGTACTTGGCTGTCTTATAAACAACATTTTCAACCAGATCAGAGGTGGAAATATGACACTGCATGCCAATACCGTCAATATTGCCCGCATCCTTTATCGGCTGAAGAACCTTAACAATGGTTTCCTTCTTGCCTGCACAACCGTAATCATTGTAATAAAGTCCGGCGGAACCATCCGAATACTTTCTGGCAAATTGAAATGCATATTGGATAAAATCCGGGCCGATTACTTCATACCATTTGTTGTTCACCATACGAATGCCCTGTGCATCTCCGGTCCCGGAATCAACCGCTTCATTGACGACATCCCAGGCATAGATTACACCCGGATAATTATCCTGACAGTAGGTCATCACCTGTTTGATATAACTTTCCAAACGGGCAAGCATTACCTCTTTCGAAACAAGTGCTCCGTTATTCGTATAATCTTCTGTGAAAAACCACTTCGGTGTCTGGGAATACCAGCAGAGAGTGTGCCCTCTCATTCCGAATCCGTTCTTTTGTGCAAAAGACAATCCGGTATCCAAAGATTGCAGATTCAAAACAGGTTCCTTATAGGTATCCGGAAGACCATCATGACTGTACTGCTGAATCAGGAGGGCATCCGGCTTCATTTCGTTCTCATAGGTAAAGCTGTTAAACTGCTCCTTGACAAGTTCCATATGATTAATCTTGGCAAATTCACTTCTCGGCAATGCTACGCCTATACGGAAAATACCATCATACCTGTCTTTTAATGTCTGGTCCGGCAATCGGTCAACGTACTTAGTCGGTGTCGGAGTACCCGTAACTGCATCTACAGTCGGAACTGCCTCGGTAGGCGTAACCTCAGATGTTACCGTTTCAACCGTAGGTGTTACCTTTGTAGCCTGACCTCCGTTGCTATTTCCGCATCCTGTAGCAATAACGCAGAAAACCAGTATTAATCTCCAATAATATTTTGCTTTCTTTCCCATAATCTTCTCCGTTTATGTAAAAAGGTAAAAAAACAACCGGATTCACAATGAATCCGGTTCCTACGCAGCTTGTGGGGGAATCGAACCCCCGTTTTCGCCGTGAGAGGGCGACGTCTTGACCGCTTGACCAACAAGCCAAATGCTACATTCCCATTTATACCAAATGAAAGTGGAAAATGCAAGCATTATTTTGTATTTTTTTGAAAAATATACGAAAAAGACAACGTTAAGAGAGCAAATCCGTAAAACTGAGCTGATTCGTATCGGATAAACCTTCCAGCAGATTCAAGGAGGAAAGTAAATCGATGATAGACTGACCGATATGACATCGCATCATCATATCCTCTTTTGAAAGGAATTTTCCACCTTTTGCACCTTCCACAATGGAATTGGCAGCAGATTCCCCGAGTCCGTCAATGGAAGTCAGTGAAGGCATCAGCTTACCGTCGATGATTTGGAACTTGGTGGCCTGCGCACGGTAGATATCAATCGGCCAAAATTCCAGTTTACGTGCATACATCTCCTGACAGATTCTCATAACATACAGCTGATTCTCTTCCTTATCGGAGAGCTTCTTCTGCGGATCGTTGCTGGCCGCACGCTGCTTATAAACCTTCAGGTGTTCATTCAGTTTATCTTTGCCAAGACACATCAGCTCATAGCTGAAGGCCTTCGCTCTGATTGAAAAATATGCCGCATAATATGCTAAAGGATAATAAACCTTACAATATGCAATACGAAATGCCATCATAACATAGGCACATGCATGTGCCTTCGGGAACATATACTTGATACGCTTACAGGACCATAGATACCATTCCGGTACATTTTTCTCACGCATGGCATCTTCCATTTCGGGGGTAAGGCCTTTACCCTTACGGACACTTTCCATAATTTTAAAGGAAAGACTGTTCTCCACTCCCATGGAAATCAAAAATGTCATAATATCATCACGGGTACAGATTGCATTGGAAAGGGTGCATTTCCCCTCCTGAATCAAAGTCTGCGTATTATTCAGCCATACATCGGTACCATGGGAAAGACCTGAAATACGAATCATATCCGAAAAACTTTTCGGCTTGGTGTCACGAAGCATCTGCATAACAAACTCCGTACCGAGTTCCGGAAGTCCAAGGCTTCCGAGGTCGCAGCCGTCCAAATCATCAGGTGTAATCCCAAGTGCTTCCGTTGATTCAAAAAGCGATACTACTTTTTTATCATCCATAGGAATTTCCTTGGCGTCCAGTCCGGTCAAATCCTCAAGAAATCGTATCATTGTCGGGTCATCGTGACCGAGAATATCAAGTTTCAAAAGGTTATGGTCGATACTATGGTAATCAAAATGTGTAGTTACCGTATCGGTTGTCATATCATTAGCGGGTCGCTGAACAGGCGTAAAGGAATAGATTTCCTCGCCATGAGGAAGAACAACAATACCACCCGGATGCTGCCCTGTAGAACGGCGTACACCGACACATCCCTGTACCAGACGAAGTATCTCGGCATTGCGCTTATTAAGTCCCTTATCATTATAATAATTCTTAATATAACCGAATGCAGTATTATCGGCCACAGTCGCTATTGTTCCGGCACGGAAGGTATGTCCCTTACCGAACAAAACCTCTGTATATTTATGTGCGGAGGACTGATTATCTCCGGAGAAATTCAAATCAATATCAGGTTCTTTATCTCCTTTAAACCCAAGGAATGTTTCAAAAGGAATATTCTGTCCATCCTTCTTAAGCGGTTTCCCACAGTTCGGACACAAGCGGTCCGGCATGTCAAAACCGGACATTTGCGCATACTTTTTTACTTCTTCGGAATCAAAATCATAAAAATGACAGTTTTTACAGTAATAATGCGCAGGTAACGCATTAACCTCTGTAATTCCGGACATGGTCGCAACAAATGAAGAACCTACTGAGCCTCTGGAACCAACCATATAGCCATCCTCGTTGGAATGCTTCACAAGACGTTGCGCTATGATATACATAACCGCAAAACCGTTCTTGATAATGGAATTCAGTTCCTTTTCCAAACGTTCGGAAACCTGAACAGGCAGATTATCCCCATACCAGGAACGCGCCGTATTGTAGCACATATCACGAAGTTCCTTATCGGAATTTTCAATGACAGGAGGACATTTGTCCGGTCTGACCGGCTTAATACGCTCAATCATATCATTGATTTTATTCGTATTTTCAACAACTATCTCATAAGCCTTCTGGCGCGGAAGATAGCTGAATTCCTCGAGCATTTCCTCAGTTGTACGGAAATAAAGCGGTGGCTGTAAATCAGCATCCGAAAACTTCATCCCTGCCATAATAATTCGACGATAAATCTCATCCTCAGGATTGAGAAAATGCACATCACAGGTCGCAACACAGAGTTTACCGTCTTCATCGGCCATATCAACAACGCGCTTATTCAGTTCCTGAAGGTCCTTCTCCGAGGTAATATTCGGATATTTATCCTCACGAATCATAAATGCATTATTTCCACAAGGCTGAACTTCATAATAATCATAAAAATCTCGGATACGACGAAGTTCTTCCTTCGGTTTGTCCTCTACAATAGCCCGGAACAATTCTCCTGCTTCACAGGCTGAGCCGATAATCAAGCCTTCACGGTACTGTCGAAGTACACTTTTAGGAATTTGAGGACGCTTATTAAAGAAATCGATATGTGACCAGGAAACAAGTCTGTACAGATTCACACGGCCGATATCATTTTTCGCAAGAAGAATAATATGGTAACGGGGAAGTTTTTTAATCAGCTCAATATCCTTTTCAATCGAAAGCGGCTGACCGTCGGGACCCACTGCCCCTTCATCGTCTACTATGTATCCTTCACAGCCGTATATAATCTTAAAGTTTTTATAACGTGCCGTCTTCTCCGGGTCATCTGCAAACTTCTTAGGGTCAATCGCATGGCTTGCATCCACGAAGGATTGAACAACACCATGGTCAGTTATGGCAATTGCGGGATGCCCCCATTCAAATGCAGTTTTTACCAGTTCTTTCGTCTCGGTTACCGCATCCATATCACTCATCTTGGTATGGGCATGCAATTCAACACGCTTTTTCTCCGCCATATCCTTACGTTTGAATCGGAAATCCTTAGACCTTTTCACACCGCTGACACTACCGATACCGACTTCCTTATCGTAACGGTCAAACTGTGCCATACCTTTTAACATAATGAATTTGCCTACCCCAAGTTCAGGGCGAAGCGTTTCCATCTGTTCGGTCTTAACAAAGAATTTAACATTAATGGTATCCGTAAAATCGGTAACGGCAACTATAATCAGATAACGGTCTCCTGCTTTCAGAAGTCGTTCCTCATAAGAACAAATCTGACCTTGAATGACAACGTCTCCGATTTCATCCTGAATGTCACAGATTTGCATCACGTGGTCAATCAGGAACGACCTACCATATACGATATCCGGGTCCTGCGGAATCGCTCGACGCTGCTTCGATTTATCTGTACTGTCAGAAGAATTCGTCTTTAGCAAATCATCCTTACTCTTCGGCTTTTCCAGGTCTTTAGGCTTGCTTGAAGCACGCTTCCTTTGTTCGGCACGTGCCCTTGCAGCTTCGTTAGCAGCAAGAAATTCCTGTATTGTCATAAACTTCTCGTCATTGTCCTCTGCATTATCCGTCGGAATCGAAACATAATCCAAAAATACATTTACCGGTTCATCGGTAAATGAAGAAACACTTTCAGATAGCGAGGAAATGATAAAATGCTTTCTGCTTCTGGAAACATTCCAATCCTGAAGTCTTACGGTAATATCATTCTTACTGACCAAAAATTCGGCATCTTCCAAAATTCCTTTTTCAAGATGATCCTTCACACCGATTTCATCCAACACATAGGATTTGATATCCTCCCAAACATCGGATACTGACTTAGCTTGGTATTCAGGGTAACGAATTTTGACCTGACATTTTCGACCACTGTCATAAAAATACTGCGACTGTAATAAAGAACAAAGTTGTTCTCTCAACGAGACATGAATTAACTCATGCGAAGAAAGAACAACTGTAATTACATCACCGTTTTTAGGCATAACAACTTCATCCACATTACATTCATCAAAAGCATGATGTAGTCTGGCATCCATCGTTAAATCCGTAAACACATCCAATAACTTCATATAACACCCGTAACCTATTCTGCCAAAAAGGCATCCAATTCCTTCTTAAGTTCTGAAAGAAGCTGATCCTCCGGCACCTTTCGAAGAACCTCACCCTTCTTAAAAATCAAGCCTTCTCCTTTGCCTCCGGCAATTCCCAAATCGGCCTCTTTAGCCTCTCCGGGACCGTTTACAACGCAGCCCATTACAGCTACCTTAATCGGCAAATCATAGTGACTGATTAATTCTTCCGCCTGTTTTGCAAGTCCAATCAAATCAATCTGTGTACGGCCGCATGTCGGACAGGAAACAAGCTCAATACCGCCTTTTCTTAAACCAAGCGTCTGCAAAATGAGTTTTGCAGACTTGACCTCCTCTTCAGGACGGTCTGTAAGCGATACACGAATGGTATCTCCAATACCCTCATACAAAATGGTTCCGATACCGATAGCCGACTTCATATTACCGGTATATACAGACCCTGCCTCGGTAATCCCGACATGTAACGGATAATCACATGCCTTGGCAAGAAGCTCATGTGCCTGAATACACATCATAACATTTGACGATTTAACGCTGATAACAATATCATGGAAATCAAACTCATTCAGTATGCGAACCTTATCGAGTGCACTTTCAACGATTCCTTCTGCCGTCACATGACCGTATTTCTCTATAATGGATTTTTCAAGGGAACCGCTGTTTACTCCAACTCGAATCGGAATACCGTGTTTCTTTGCACAGTCAACCACAGCCTTAATATTTTCCTTGGAACCGATATTTCCGGGATTGATGCGAATTTTATCAGCACCGGCCTCCATGGCTGCAATTGCAAGACGGTAGTCAAAATGAATGTCCGCAACAAGCGGAATGGAAATCTGCTTTTTTATCTCACGGATGGCTTCGGCGGCCTCCATAGTAGGAACCGCAACACGAATGATATCGCATCCAAGTGCTTCCAAGCTATGAATCTGACGAACCGTAGCAGCAACATCCTCAGTCTTTGTATTACACATAGACTGTATCAGAATCGGATTGCCTCCGCCGATTACACGGTCTCCAATTTTTACAACTCTGGTCTGCTCTCGAAACATCATCCGTCACCTTCCGTTACTTATTGAATACATTAATGATATCGTTAAACAGGATAAATACCATCAGAATCATTAAAAGAACAAATCCCACAATATTGATGATTGCCTCATGCTCAGGTTTCATCTTCTTACCGCGTATAATTTCTACGAGGTATACAAGTAGTCTTCCACCATCCAATGCCGGAATCGGAAGCAGATTCATCACACCAAGATTGGCACTTAACAGAATTGCCCAGTTCAAAAGATTCAAAAATGCATAGAACACTCCATCCTCACGGTAGCTTTCATCCATGACATCGGTCATCTCACTGACAACACGTACAGGTCCTCCAATATCCTTCCGGGATGCTTTGCCCTTAAGCATATATCCAAGACTTTTAACGGTAGATTTTATCCAATAATTTACTTCAACAACACCGAATTTCAATGCCTGTGCGGTATTACATTTTTCTCTGCCATTAACATTGTAGGAGAAACCAAGGCTGTAGGAATCATCAAAAATCGGCGTCAGCGTAGTTTCCTTAATCTCTCCGTTACGCTCAAAACGAATCTTCAATGGTTCACCGGTCAGCGGATTACTTTCTATATATGATGTAAATTCATCGATTGTTGAAATCTCGTTGTCATTAATGGCAAGAAAAATATCTTCTGCCTGAAGACCGGCTTTTTTAGCGGCTCCATCTTCAACAACATCCGACAGTTTCATCGGTCCGTTACCTGTAAGCGTCGAATCATAGGAATAATAGATTCCGAGATAGTATTTTTCGGTATGAACCGGATTATAAGTCTTTGTAATTTCCTTTCCGTCATGCAGATAGGTAATGGTAATCGGCTTTTGATCAATGCCGTCCAAGACTTCATACATATTGAGTTCACGGCCGATACGAATCTTATGTCCGTCATATTTCTGGATGGTATCTTCCTCTGTCAGACCGGTCTGTTCCTTTACACTGTCATCCACGGAATAAACATAACAAGGGTCATATCCGATGGATATTAAAATCACCAGAGCCATAAGAAACGCCAGAATAAAATTGAAAAACGGGCCTGCAAAAACAATACTGATACGCTGCCATACGGATTTAGAGCCAAATGAGCCTTCTTCGTTCGAGCCATCCTCTTCTCCAAGCATCAGACAGGAACCGCCAAATGGAAAAAGCTTCAAGGAATACTTTGTCCCTTTATGCTCCTTGCTGAAAAGCCTCGGTCCCATTCCAAGTGAAAACTCCTTGACTACAACACCGTTCACCTTTGCCAAAAGAAAATGTCCGAATTCATGCACGGTAATTACAATACCAAGCATAATAATCGCAACGATAATTTCAATAACCTTACCCATAATACATCCTTTCAAGTACCGAAAATGTCCCCCGGGATAAACTTACTCCTTTAAATAGGCATAAGTATCCTTTTCCACTGTTAGAATCTCTTCCAAAGAAGGATTCTGAATAGTCTGATGATGAGAAACCGCTTTCTCTATCATTTCACCGATTTGTGTGAAACGAATTTCCTTCCGTAAAAACTTAGAAACGGCAAACTCATTGGCAGCATTATAAACCGTAGGAAGCGTACCACCTGTTCGCATAACTGAATCCGCCAGTGCAAATGCAGGGAAATTCACTCTGTCAGGCTCATAAAAATGTAGTTGCCCAATCTGGAACAGATCAAGCGGACGTGCTACCATCTTTCTTCGTTCCGGATAAAATAAAGCATACTGAATCGGCAGTTTCATATCAGGCATACCCATCTGACCGATCACTGCGCCATCCACAAATTCAACAGCGCTGTGCAAAATGCTTTCGGGATGAATAACAACCTTTATCTGGTCAGGAGTCACACCAAAAAGCCATTTGGCTTCCATCATCTCCAAGCCTTTGTTCACCATTGTAGCAGAGTCAATGGTAATCTTCTGACCCATAGACCAATTCGGATGCTTTAGGGCATCCTCAACCGTAAAGTTCTTCATCTCATCCAAAGCCTTATTTCGGAATGGGCCACCCGAAGCAGTGAGAAGAATCTGTTTCACAAAAGGATTACCGTCCGAAACGGGGCCATTATAAGGAATTCCCTGTAATGATTGGAAAATGGCAGAATGCTCGCTGTCAACCGGATAAAGATTCACGCCATATTCTTTTAACAAAGGCATAATAATATGTCCTGCTGTGACAAGTGTTTCCTTATTTGCAAGCGCAATATCCTTTCCGGCCTTAATCGCGGCAATCGTTGGACGGATTCCAATCATTCCAACCATGGAAGCCACCATAGTATCAAAAGAATCCTCTGTAGCGCAAGCAAGCAGACCATCCATTCCGGTTTCAATTCTTAAACCGGAGATATCGGAAGTTCTGCTTTTTAAATCGCAATATGCATTTTCATCAAAAATACAAACAGACTTCGGGTGAAACTCCCTAATCTGCCGCTCCAACAAAGCGGAATTCCTTCCGGCAGCAAGAACACCGACTTCCAATTCATCCGGGAAATCGCGAACAATTTCCAAGGTCTGCGTTCCGATTGAGCCGGTGGAACCAAATATTCCCAACCGTTTCATATCGTTCTCCTTAACTGAGACGTTCAAATAAAACCACTAAAAAGTATACCGCAGGTGCAGTAAACAAAACGCTGTCAAATCGGTCCAGAACACCACCATGTCCCGGAATCAGCTTACCATAATCCTTCACGCCGTTATCACGCTTAATCGCAGATGCTGTCAGGTCACCGAACATGGAAAGAATCGCAGCGCCGAAGCACACAAAACCAACAACAAGCCAGGACGGAATACCATAAGAAGGTAATTTATCGGCAAATATCAACCCAAACAAAGAACCAACAAGGAATGCTCCTGCAACACCGCCGAAACACCCTTCCCAGGTCTTTTTAGGACTTAATACAGGAAATGCCTTATGTTTACCGATGGAGCACCCTACCAGATAAGCAAATGTATCTGAACCCCATGCACCTAAAAGAATAATCCATGCATAATAGAGTCCACCGTCAAGTATTCTTGTCCGATACACAAAACTCAGGAATATTGCCACATAAATCAGTCCGAACGGGGCACACATCATCTGCATGGACTTTACCTTCGGAAATGTGAGCACATAAGTGATTAAAAGTGCAATCAAATAGATACAAAGTGCGGTAAACAGATATTGCGAAAACCCGTCAAACAAAAGGGACACATAATATCCGATAGCACCAATATAACTAATCACGGCCTGCGGAGTTTTCTCGATTTTGCAAGCGCGGTACAATTCAAACATGCCAAGAAGAGACAATGCCAGGGTCAAACCAAACAGATAATAACCTCCAAGCAGGAATGCAAAGAACGCAACCACAATCAATACCGCACCGCTTAAAGTACGTTTCAGCATTTCGACAAACCTCCGAATCTACGATCTCTCCCGTTATAATAATCAATAGCCTTCTGTAATTCTTTCTTATCAAAGTCCGGCCACAATACATCGGTAAAATAAAACTCTGAATAAGCTATCTGCCAAGGCAGAAAATTACTGGTCCGGTACTCACCACTTGTTCTGATCATCAAATCAGGATATGGCATACCTGCAGTATCAAAATAGCTGTAGAACAACTCTTCATTGACATTTTCCGGTGCTACCGTACCGATTTTAATATCCTCGCCAAGTTTTCTGACGGCACGTACAATCTCATCTCTTCCACCATAATTAATGGCAACCTGAAATTTTAATCCCGTATTGGATGCAGAAACTTTTTCAAGCGTTCTTATACTTTCCTGAAGGTCATCATCCAAGGCAGAAATGTCGCCGATAACCTTTACCCGCATATTATTTTTACTGCTTCGTTCAATACTGTCCTTCATATACTTCCGAAGTAAATTCATCAACGCATCTACTTCGTCCTTCGGGCGTGCCCAATTTTCCGTAGAGAAGGCATATATGGTGAGATACTCAATTCCCAGGTTAAAGGCATCCTCACAAATCTGTTCCGCAACACGACTGCCCTGTACATGTCCTGCTTTTCTGGGAAGCAGACGTTTTTTTGCCCAACGTCCGTTACCATCCATAATAATGGCGACATGGCGCGGCACTTTGTATTCTTTATCTTCAGACATGTTTGAACCTCCAATGCGGGAAAATAAATCTACTTATTTTAAAACACCGACGTAAATCTCGAAAATAAGGGGCGTAATCTCTACGCCCCATTTAAATGACCTCAATTAAACAGTCATAATTTCTTTCGTTTTATCAGCGGCAATCTTATCAACATCCTCAATAAACTTATCGGTCATCTTCTGTGCATCGGTTTCCATCTTCTTAACCTCATCCTCAGAAATGTCCTTACCGGCCTTCTTAATGGCATCATTGGCATCACGACGAATGTTTCTGATAGCAACCTTTGCTTCTTCTGCTTTCTTCTTTACATCCTTAGAAAGTTCCTTACGACGATCCTCGGTAAGTTCAGGGAAAGTAAGACGAATAACCTTACCATCATTACTCGGGGTAATACCGATATCGGATGCTAAAATAGCCTTCTCAATCTCACGAATCAATTTGGATTCCCAAGGCTGAATCATAATAACTCTTGCTTCAGGAACAGAGATGTTTGCGACCTGCTGAAGACCGGTCGGCATACCATAATAATCAACCTTTAATTTATCCAAAAGGTGTGGATTGGCACGACCTGCACGAATATTCGCATATTCTTCACGAAGGTTATCCATCGTTTTATTCATCTTGGTTTCATAAGCTTTTAAAATCTCATTCATAAGTAAATCTCTCCTTCTCTATGCTATTCATTATTCACAACAGTACCGGTGCACCCCTCAAGTACATTACGAACAATACTGTTTTCGATGTTCAAATCGAACAGAATCATCGGCATATGATTCTCCATACAGAGAACAGATGCCGTTAAATCAACAGCCTTAAGCTGTTTGGTAAGAATCTCTGTATAGGTAAGTGAATCGTATTTCTTGGCATTGGGATTCACTGCCGGATCGCTGTCATAAATACCATCAACTGCTTTCGCCATAACAATTGCATCGCAATCAAGTTCAATCGCACGAAGACTGGTACCTGTATCCGTTGAAAAATAAGGATGTCCCGTTCCGCCACCGCAGAATACAACCTTGCCCTGATTCAATGCTTCAACCGCTTTATCTTTAGAGAAAAGTTCGGTAAAAGTACTGCACGCAAATGGCGTAAACACTGCAGTCTGCATTCCAAGATTTCTGAGGATTTCAGAAACATAAATGCAATTCATAACCGTTGCAAGCATTCCGATGGAATCAGCCTTTGTACGGTCAATACACTTGCAGGAACGACCTCTCATAAAATTACCGCCACCAATAACGATTGCGACCTGAACACCTCGGTCAACCAATTCCTTAATTTGCTTTCCGACTTTTGTAACATTGGCTTCGTCAAATCCGAAACCTTGGTCACCGGCAAGAGCCTCTCCGCTCAGCTTTAAAAGAATACGCTTATATGTTGCCATACAATGCCTCCGATAGATTCCTATACTTGTTTAATTTTACCATAGAGAGTACGATAATTCAACAAGGAAATCTCACACAGGTACTTAATCTTAAAACAAAGCATATCGCTTGCGATATGCTCGCGCCGCCTGTGCGTCGTTTACGACATGTTTCCTCTGCACAGGGGTGTGCTTCCTTAGCGGAGCGTTTTTTATATCATAGGAAATGCAACGCATTTCCTATGATATAATACACCCCCGCCAAATAGCGGGGGTCAATAAACAGATTTAAACCGAAATTAGTTACCAGCCATCTGCTTAGCAACTTCTTCAGCAAAGTTCTCGTTCTTCTTCTCCATACCTTCACCAACTTCGAAGCGAACGAAGGAAGCAATCTTAAGATCCTTATTAACGGACTCAAGATACTTAGCAACGGACTGCTTTCCGTCCTCAGCCTTAACATAGGTCTGATCCATCAGGCAGATTTCCTTAAGCTGTTTGGAAACACGACCCTCAACAAGGCCTGCAAAAGTCTTATCGTTAACAACTTCAGCCTTTGCAGCAATACCTACGGATGCAATTGCAGCCTTTGCTTCCTTGGAAAGGAAGTTGAACAGGTACTGAGTTGTCTTCTTCTCTTCGTAAATAGCAACATCCTCAGCGGTAAGCATATTATCAGCAATAGCCTTGCTGACAAAACCGCTCAAAACATTCTTAGGAAGAGTTGCAGGATCATTAAGTGCACTCTCAATCGTGATATCCTTCATCTTAGCAAGCTCATCTGCGGAAATCTCGGTACGATTGATATAGTTAGGATTCATTGCAGCAATCTGCATAGCAACATTGTTAAGAGCAGCCTTGCATGCATCATCGGAAGCACCTTCACCTGCTACAGCAACACCAATTTTGCCACCGGCATGAATATAGGTTGCAACACAGTCACCGGAAACTCTCTCGAATCTACGGAAGGAAAGCTTCTCACCAATCGTAGCGGTCTTCTCAATAATAATATCCTTAAGACCGGACTTCTCAACCAAAGCTTCTACATCTTCACCGTTCTTGCCACCGTTCAAACCGGAAACAAGTGCCTTATCAGCAATATCCTGTACAAAGTTCTGGAATACTTCATTCTTAGCAACGAAGTCAGTCTCAGAGTTAACTTCAACAATAACAGCATTCTTATCATCTGCAGCAAAACGTGCAATACCTTCAGCAGCGATACGGCTTGCCTTCTTCTCAGCCTTTGCAGCACCGGATTTCTTTAATACGTCAACAGCTGCCTCCATATTACCGTCGGTTTCGGTAAGTGCCTTCTTGCACTCCATCATTCCGGCACCGGTCATTTCACGCAGCTCTTTTACCATAGATGCAGTAATATTCATAAGTCATATACCTCCGAATTACTCTTCTACAGCTACTGCCTCTTCGGAAACCTCTTCGGATTCAGCAGCTTCAGAAGTCTGCTCGCCCTCATTGGCCTCGATAACAGCATCAGCCATCTTGTTTACAATAAGCTTAACGGCACGAATCGCATCATCATTGCCGGGGATTACATAATCAAGTTCATCAGGATCGCAGTTGGTATCTGCAATACCGATAAGCGGAATACCAAGAATGTGTGCTTCCTGAACGCAGATTCTTTCCTTCTTGGGATCTACAACAAAGATAGCATCCGGAATCTTCTTCATTTCCTTGATACCGCCAAGGTTCTTCTCAAGTTTCTCCCATTCCTTCTTAAGACCGATTACTTCCTTCTTGGGAAGAACATCAAAAGTACCATCGTTAGCCATGGTCTCAATAGCCTTAAGTCTAGCAATACGGGACTGGATGGTCTTAAAGTTGGTAAGCATACCACCAAGCCATCTCTCATTTACATAGTACATACCGCAACGCTCTGCTTCTGCCTTAACAGAATCCTGAGCCTGCTTCTTGGTTCCTACGAAAAGGATGTTACCACCGTTAGCAACGATGTCCTTAATTGCGTAGTAAGCCTCATCAACCTTACCAACAGACTTCTGAAGGTCGATAATGTAGATACCGTTTCTCTCGGTATAAATGTAAGGAGCCATCTTAGGGTTCCATCTTCTTGTCTGATGACCGAAATGTACACCGGCCTCAAGCAACTGCTTCATAGATATAACGCTCATCGTTATATTCCTCCTTTGGTTTTTTACTTCCGCATCAGTTATGCTGACGACCTTGCGGCACCGGCCAGCCACCTGTATGCGTGATTTTTCAGACTAAACTAATATAGCATAGAGTTCAACGGAATGCAAGAAATATTTTTATTCCTTTTTCGTCAAATATTCATAGATATTTTCATTCAGAACTCTGATAAATGTACCCTTCATTCCGGAGGATTTAGACTCAATAACACCGGCGCTCTCCAGCTTTCTCAACGCGTTAACAATTACGGAACGCGTGATGTGAGCTTTGTCGGCAACACGACTGGTAACCAAAATACCCTCCAGCCCCGCCAATTCCTCAAAAACGTGACCAATAGCCTCCACTTCCATAACTGAAAGTGAGGCAAATGCAGATTCAGCGGTCTTCTGTCCCCGAATCGCCGCAGCGGACTCCTCATTCTTGGAACGTACTATTTCCAGTCCGACAACAGTCGTTGCATATTCTGCAAGAATAATATCGTCAATCGAATACTGCTTTCCGGAACGATATAAGAACAAAGTTCCGTTACGGTTGCCTGCAATATCAATCGGAGTTGCGATTGCGGTATATTTGGAAGCAACCTCCTCATCAAATCCCAAAAGTTGCAGATTCAGATTCTCCTTAGTGGAAAGAATGTTTAAAAGTCGTTCATTCATTTCCGAATTAATCAGACTGCCAACGGAATTCTTTTCGAAATCACTTAGTATCGGAATCTCAGCTCTGGAACCAATTCCGAGAATTTTACCTCTTCTGCTTAGAACAAGAACATTGGATTCAAGTACATCACATAAAACGGAACAGATATCATTGAATACCACTTTATCATTGCTTTGATTATTATGAAGCAGTTTTTGTAATTTTCTGGTTTTATCTAATAATTGAACGCTCATTCGTTGCTCCCTCCCGACGGTTTCTGCCAGGACATAAAATCGCACTCCGGATACCCTTCACAGCCATAATACCGACGTCCTTTTCTCGTTCTGCGAAGAATCAGTTCTTTGCCGCACTTCGGACAATTAATACCGGATTTTTCAATAATCTGCTTAGTATTTCTGCACTCCGGAAATCCCGGACAAGCCAGAAATTTTCCATGAGGACCATATTTAATTACCATATTTCGACCGCAAAGATCGCAAATAACATCAGACACTTCATCGGCAATCTTTACATTGCTTAATGTCTTCTCTGCGGCAGCAACAGCCTCATGTAAGTCAGGATAAAAATTCTTAACAACATTCTTCCATTGCACATCTCCATCCTCGACACCGTCAAGGAGTGTTTCCATTGTTGCAGTAAAATCTGTTTCCACAATAGAAGGAAATGCCTGTTTCATCAAATCATTAACAGCATCTCCGAGATCAGTGGCAAAAAGAGCTTTACCTTCCTTGGCAACATAATGTCTTGCAAGAATAGTAGTAATGGTCGGCGCATATGTACTTGGTCGACCGATACCGGTTTCCTCCATTGTCTTAACAAGACTGGCTTCCGTGTAATGTGCGGGAGGCTGTGTAAAATGCTGTTCTTTGGATAGTTTTACGGAAGTACATACCGTTCCGACTGCCGGCAACTTCTGCGTTCTCTTCTTTGAATCATCCTCGTCGTCAGAAAGGCTGTAAATCTTCTCGTATCCGTCAAAGCTGACTGCACTGAAGGAGCATGTGAATATATGACCTTCCGCCTCAAGCTTCATATTAGATGTCTTGTAAACAGCTTCCTTCATACGACTTGCAAGGAATCTGCGCCATATCAGCTGATATAAGCGGTACTGTTCTTTTGAAAGGTCATTCTTAAGAGATTCCGGTGAAAGCTCGACATAAGACGGACGAATTGCTTCGTGAGCATCCTGAATACGTTTACCATTCTCCTTTATCTCTTTGACATCATTGACATAATCCTCACCGATTTCCTTCTTGATATATTCCTTTGCTGAAGCATCCGCTTCCTCGGAAATTCGTGTGGAGTCCGTACGAAGATAAGTAATCAGACCAAGTGTTCCGTGGCCCTTTACATCAACGCCTTCATATAATGACTGCGCAATCCGCATAGTCTTCTGTGTAGAGAAATTCAATACCTTCGAAGCTTCCTGCTGAAGGGTACTTGTCGTAAAAGGAAGCGGTGCTTTCTTTCTGCGCTCTCCTTCTTTTACTTCTGAAACAACAAACTTTGCATTTTGCAGAGCACTCAAAACTTTATCGGTAGCAGCCTCATTGGTAAGTTCAGCTTTTTTCTTCTTCCCGAAATAAACTGCAGTTACCGGTTTCTTCTCGCCTTCCAGAAGGAACTCTCCATTGATATTCCAAAACTCTTCCTGAACGAACTCGGAAATCTCATTCTCTCTGTCACAGATTAAACGAAGTGCAACAGATTGTACTCGTCCGGCACTCAAGCCTCTCTTAACCTTACTCCATAAAATCGGGCTTATTTCATATCCGACCATACGATCAAGGGCACGTCTTGCCTGCTGTGCATCCACAAGATTCATATCAATATCACGAGCATTTTTCAAAGAATTCTTTACAGCATTCTTGGTAATCTCATTAAAAGTAATACGGGATGTAATCTTGGGATCTAATTTCAAAAGTTCCTTAAGATGCCATGCAATGGCCTCTCCCTCACGGTCAGGGTCAGTTGCAAGATAAATCTTATCTGCTTTCTTCACTTCCTTACGTAGTGCGGAAAGGACATCTCCCTTACCGCGAATCGTAATATAATGCGGCTCAAAATCACCATCCACATCAATACCGAGCGTACTCTTCGGCAAGTCTCTGACGTGGCCGCTGGATGCCAGCACCTCATAGTTTGATCCAAGATATTTCTTAACAGTCTTCGCTTTTGCGGGAGACTCCATAATAACAAGATTCTTAGCCATACAATATGACCTCCAACATCGATTTTTCAAAGAAAAATCTTAATATCTCCCTTCCACCCCATAATTCGTAGCCGAGAAATAGTTCGGAAGGTTCTGTTGGACATATCCTTTGCTTTGCAGGGAAAATAACACTCCGGACAGTTCTGAAACGGATAACCCGCTTTCAATTGCCAGTTGGTCGAAGTGTTTAGCGTCCAAACGAATCAAACTATACACTACTTTTTCGTCAGTGGCAAGACCTAATTGTATATTTTCAGAATTATTTGACAATTTCAACAAATTATCACATTCGTGAGAAAACTCAAAGCTGAGTTGCTTCGGATTTCCGCAATAGTGAGAGTTATAACTCGAAAAAATGTTTAAATCCTCCGCAATCTCCTCCGGACCAGTTACCAATCTCGCTCCCTGCTTAATCAGATTAATGCACCCTAAGCTGTTCCTGTCATCAATCCTTCCCGGTATTGCATAAATCTCCTTCCCTTGTTCCAGCCCCCTGTCAACGGTTATCAGTGTCCCACTCTGTAAAGCTGCTTCAACAACAAGAATTCCATCTGACATGGCTGCAATCAGGCGATTTCGATGTGGAAAATTCTGTCGAAGTGGAGGTACCTCCGGTCCATATTCCGATATAATACATGCCCGACTTCTCATTTCATGATATAAGGACCAGTTTTCTTTCGGATACGGTACACCGATACCGGAGCCTAAAATTCCCACTGTCCTCCCATCAAACGGAAGTGCTGCCCGATGACCGGCTCCATCAATTCCCATAGCCAGACCGCTAATGACATATACCCCCATATTTGCAAGAGCCGAAGCAAATAACTTAGCTGTATTCAAGCCGTATTGAGAAGCCTTTCTGGAACCGACTATTGCGAGAGCCGGCACATCCTTTGGCGGAAGCTTTCCTTGAACAAACACACAGTAAGGTGGGTCCTGTACATTATGAAATCTTTGGGGGTAACGCTGCTCATCGAAGCGATATACATAGATATCATTCTTCAGAACATAATCATATTGGCGTTTTCTGTTCTCCTCTTTTCTTTCAGAAGTCAGATATCCGATTTCCTGCTTTGTTAATTCCGCCAAAGAAGCTATCTGTGTTTCATCAGCCTTAAATACCCCCTCTGCACTGCCGAATCTCTTTAGAAGAAGATGTATATGTTTCACGGAAGAAACTGCACAGCTTAGCCATATATCAAAAGAATCAGCCATATACTCTCTGATAGCCTCCCTCCAAAGCATGATACATAACGGCTTCCGAAACATGCCTTTCTTCAATACTCCCGGATTCATCCAAATCGGCAATGGTTCTTGCAACTCTGCGAAGCCTGTCATATAACCTTACGCTGAATCCTTTTTGTACAAAGGATAGCATCAAAGCCTTTTCAGCGTCTTCACTCATTTCACAGTATTGTGAAAGCAGAGATGACGGAATACGGGAATTGGTCTGAAAAGAACACCCCTGAAATCTTCTTCGCTGAATTTCTCTGCAAGCGGCAACTTTCTCGCGCATAACTGCACTGCTTTCGCCTTGCCCCCTGTCCATCAGTTCATCCGGTGGAAGTGCGGACAATTCCACGCAAAGATCGATACGGTCCATAATTGGCTGACTGATTCGCCCCATATATCTTCTTATCTGGTCCGGAGTACAATTACATCGGTTTCGATTTGGATAATAACCGCAAGGACACGGATTCATTGCAGCTACCAAAAGAAAAGATGCAGGCAATTCATAACTTCCGTAAAGTCTGGAAATAACAACTTTATGTTCCTCCAATGGTTGTCGCAGTACCTCAATACATTCTCTTTTGAATTCAGGAAATTCATCCATGAAAAGAACACCATTGGTAGCAAGCGATATTTCTCCGGGAACCGGAATCCTGGCACCTCCGCCTGCCATTCCGGGTGTTGTACAGGTATGATGGGGATTGCGAAACGGTCTCTTTGTAATTCTTCCCTTCTCTGCCTTAAAAAGTCCCGCCACACTATAAATCTTAGTAAGTTCAATGCTTTCCTCAATTGAAAGAGGTGGTAAAATTCCCGGTATTCTTTTCGCCAACATAGTCTTGCCTGCTCCCGGTGGGCCAAGCAACAGTAAATTATGGTTGCCTGCTGCAGCTATCAATGCCGCCCTTTTGCCAAGAAACTGTCCACGAATTTCGGAAAAATCCTCCTCACATTCTGTTTCATCCGTGGCATATTCCGGCTCAAAGCTTTCCATTGGCTCATTCCCAAAGAAAAATGCAATTGCCTCTGATAAATTACCCGGGGCAAATACCTCAATGCCTTCCACCATCGCAGCTTCATTGCCATTATCTCTGGGGACAAATATCCATTTCATCCCCTCTTCCTTCGCTTCATAAGCACAACTTAACACCCCGGGTACCGACTTGAGTTCACCATCCAACCCTAATTCTCCGATGAAACATATCTCAGAAAGCATTTCCTGGGGAATTAACTCCAATCCACACAAAATCCCCATAGCAATCGCTAAATCAAAACTTGTTCCATCCTTTCTTAAATCTGCAGGTGATAAATTTACTGTAACCTTTTTCGCCGGAAGCGGATACCCTGCATTTCTTAACGCCACACGTACTCTTTCACGAGCCTCTCGCACTTCCGGAGAAAGAAGGCCTACCATATTGATTCCCGGAAGCCCATTCCCGACATCCACCTCAGCAAGCACAGGTACTGCCTCTATTCCGTGTAATGCCAAGCTGTGTATCTTACAAAACATTATTCAATCCTCTTTTCGTTTTTTAAGAAAATTATAAAATTCTCCTCCCCTCGTTTCTATCGGCAGTAGACATAAAAAAACAGCACTTTCTTAACGAAAATGCTGTCTTTTCATCCTATAAAATTAACTTCTGTAAGACAAATCCTACAAACTTTCCAAACATTTCTGTCACTATTTACCAGTGTCGTGATCAAGAATTTTCTTAAGCTCATCCATAAATGTGCTGACATCCTTAAATTCTCTGTATACAGAAGCAAATCTTACATATGCAACCGCATCCAGATTCTTCAGTTTATCCATAACAAGCTCACCAATTTTGGAACTCGGGATTTCCTTTTCTTCCATATTAAAAATGGAATTCTCGACTTCATCAACAAGCTGAGTAATCTGCGCTACACTGATTGGACGCTTATGGCAGGAACGGAACACACCAGCCTCAATCTTAGAACGGTCGTAAGCCTCACGAACGTTACCTTTCTTGATGACAACAAGCGGAATCGTTTCAACCTTTTCATAGGTTGTAAAACGTTTGTTGCAATTCTCACACTGTCTGCGTCGACGAATTGCATTCGTTTCTTCAGAAGGTCTGGAATCAATAACCTTAGTGTTCTCATCACCACAAAAAGGACATTTCATATTAGATACCTCTTTCCGCGCAAAGCGCAATCATTCAACAATCAGATTAAGATAAAATAAAGTCGAACAACAAAATCAAAGAAATCAAAAGAAAGAATTAAATCAAATCAATAATATCAATATTCTCTCCTGTCAAACCGATAACAGCACCCTGTTTTGCTTCAGATGCCTCAGCATGTGCAATCAGCCATTTGTTTGCTGCGAAAAGTCTTGCATCATCAGCATTCTTTACGGTAATCTCAGGCTTGTCAAGGTTGGTTCCCTTCGGAAGAATAATAACTACACGGAACTGAGCACCCTTCTTTGCGCTGCAGGGAGCATAATGAAGTGTGGTAGCATAAAGCTCTACACCGGTACCTGCCGGACAGAAGAAAGCTTCAACCTTTGAAGTATCAAGCATCTTGCCCATGCAATCCTGCTGACGTGCAAGCAAAAGAATGCAATCCTCGGCAGCAATATCAATCTCACTGTCTCTGTGATACTCAAGGCAGTTAAGCTTTGTATTGGTTCCGTTGCAGTAACCGATCTGAATCGGCATACCGCCATAGCAGTTCAATGTAAAATCTTTCATTGCAGGTGTAGCTTCCAAATTAGCATCGGAAGGAACATAAACTACTGCATCCTTGGGAGCAGGAGTTGTTTTGACAAGAACATCAAGCAATTCCCTGGTGTCATAGCCGTCTACAACACGACCATAGGTTGCAAATGCCTCATCGGTAACTTTCTGAATTTTCAGTGCCATAATAGTAATCCCCTTTCATTTATCTCTGTACCCGTCCGCTGCCGTCTCCGCCGGCAAGGGCAAGCACTTCGTCTCTGGTTACATAGTTGAAATCGCCGGGTATCGTATGCTTTAACGCACTTGCTGCCACGGCAAATTCCAAAGCATCTCTACCGTTCTTTCCATCCATCAATCCACAAATCAAACCGGCTGCAAAGGAATCTCCTCCACCGACACGGTCAACAATATGTAACTTGTAGGTACGTGAATGATAGAATTCATTTCCATCATAAATTGCAGCCGACCAATTGTTGTCGGAAGCACTGATGCTTTCACGTAAAGAGCTTACAACATATTTAAATCCAAAACGTTCCTTCATCTGACGGAATATATCCTGATATCCGGCAAGTTCAAGATTGCCGCTTGTAACATCAGTCTTTCCGGGTTTGAATCCAAGAACCTTCTCTGCATCCTCTTCGTTACCGATGCATACATCAACATACTGCATCAGTTCAGTCATAACCTTCTGTGCCTTTTCCGAAGTCCACAGTTTCTTACGGAAATTCAAATCACAGGAGACCGTAATCCCCTTCTTCTTCGCCGCAATCAAAGCAGCCTTTGTTACCTCTGCCGCAGCATCACTGATTGCAGGGGTAATACCGGTAAAATGAAACCATTCCGCTCCATCAAAAATCTTATCAAAATCAAAATCTTCAACCTTTGCTTCGGAAACAGAGGAATGTGCACGGTCGTAAACAACCTTGGAAGGTCTTACGGAAGCACCGGTTTCCAGAAAATATATACCGACTCTTTCTCCACCTCTCACAATATCGGAACAGTCAACATTATACTTACGTAAAGCAGCAATTGCACTGTCACCGATTTCATTTTTGGGGAGTTTTGTTACAAAAGATACATCATAACCAAAATTAGCAAGAGAAACGGCTACATTAGCCTCTCCTCCACCATAACAGACATCAAAACTGTCAGCCTGAATAAATCTTTCCTGTCCAGGTGTGGAAAGACGCAACATAATCTCGCCGAGTGTCACGATTTTACCCATAAATACCTCCTAAACAAACACTATGATTAGAATACCATATCTAGTTATTTTTGGCAATATTTATATTTATATAATACAAGAAAAAGTATATTAGAGAGAAACATGACACTTGCGACATAAACACTACCGGTGAAACGAATCAGCGAAATGTTAACTCTGCACGGGACTTTGTTTTTAGCGGAGTATTTTTTCAAAAGAAATACAGGACAAATCCTCAAGATACAAAAAAACATATTGAAAATATTTTTGGAATATGGTATTATATCGCAGATAAGTTGAACGCAGAAAGATGCGTTTCGGAATGAAGTAACAAGGAGATGCAGTTATGGAATTCATGGACAGAGATTTTCTATTGAATACGGAATGTGCAGCACAGCTTTATCATCAGTATGCCGAGCATATGCCGATTATTGATTATCACTGCCATATCCCTGTTTCCGAGATTGCCAATGATGTTCACTTCAATTCCATCACTGAACTTTGGCTCGGTGCCGACCACTACAAGTGGCGCTTAATGCGCAGTAATGGTATCCCCGAAGCACAGATTACCGGGAATGCCGGCGATTTTGAAAAATTCTATGCATTTGCCTGCTCCTTACAAAGAGCAATCGGCAATCCTTTATATCATTGGAGCCATCTCGAATTGCAGAGATATTTCGGTATCAATGAACCACTTACTCCCGAGAATGCAAAATCCATATATGAACGTTGCAATCTGATTTTGAGAGATCCTTCTATGTCTGCTCGTGCTCTCATTAAGCGTTCCAATGTCAGAATTCTCTGTACAACCGACGACCCGTGTGATGATTTAAAATATCATAAACAGCTTGCTGAGGATACAACCTTTGAAACACAGGTGCTTCCCGCTTTCCGTCCTGACAGTTTTCTCGATATTGAGAAGCCTGATTTCAGCAGAAACATTGAAAGACTCGGCGAAGTATGTGACTGGTCTATGTTCAGTCTTTCCGATTTAAAGGATTGTCTCACGGAGCGAATCAATTATTTTGCTTTTCGCGGATGTAAAACTGCCGACCATAGTCTTCCGTATGTGATGTATGTTCCGGTTGATAATGAAACTGCCAATACTATATTCCGCAAGAAAATGGATGGCGGTCATATCACACATGAAGAAGCCAACGCATACCGCACCAATCTTCTGTTGTATCTTGCAAAGGAATATCATCGTGTCGGTTTTGTAATGCAGCTTCATTACGGTGTAAAACGTGATAATAATACCTTGATGTTTGACAAAGTCGGAATCAATACCGGCTTTGATTGTATCAATAATTTCACTCCTGTTGCTCCCTTGACGGAATTTCTCAATGCGCTTGCTTCTTCGGATCAGCTTCCGAAGACAATCCTCTATTCTCTGAATCCGATTGATAATACAGCGATTGATTCCGTTATTGGATGCTTCCAGGACAGCACCTGTGCCGGAAAGATTCAACATGGTTCTGCTTGGTGGTTCAATGACAATAAACAGGGAATGTTAGACCAGCTTACCAGTCTTGCTAACCTTGGTGTCCTCGGAAACTTCATAGGAATGCTTACCGATTCCCGCAGTTTCCTTTCCTACACAAGACATGAGTATTTTCGCCGTATTCTTTGCCAGTTTATTGGCAGACTTGTTACCGACGGGGAGTATCCTTCCTCTCTTCCCGTTCTCGGAAAGCTCGTTGAGGACATTTCTTACAACAATTGTTTACATTACTTTGATTTTAAGCCTGCGAAATAACCGCAGGCTTTTCATTTATCAAAATATTAAGACTCGCTCGCGAGCCTATGCTTAAAAAGTGTTCAGCGCATTCATCCCATGTCTAAAAACACGGGTATTCTGCGTCAAAGAATAAAACGGAGGTAGAATATGAAACATCTCATCAGTCCCATGGACCTGTCCGTGGAAGAAATCGACGAACTGCTTACGCTCGCCGGGAAAATGTACGAAAGCCCTGAAAAGTATGCACATCTGTGTGACGGAAAGAAACTGGCAACCTGTTTTTATGAGCCCAGCACAAGAACAAGACTAAGCTTTGAATCCGCCATGCTTAATCTCGGCGGTTCCGTCCTCGGTTTCCAATCAGCAGACTCGAGTTCGGCAGCCAAAGGAGAATCCGTATCCGATACCATTCGGGTTATCTCCTATTATGCAGACATCTGCGCAATGCGTCATCCAAAGGAAGGTGCACCGTTAGTTGCTTCCAAACACTCCTCCATTCCGGTAATCAATGCCGGAGACGGCGGTCACAACCATCCGACACAAACTCTGACCGATCTTTTGACAATGAAACAGCTGAAGGGCAGACTGAATAACCTTACAATAGGTTTATGCGGAGACTTGAAATTCGGTCGTACCGTTCACTCTCTGATTAAAGCGATGTCTAGATATGAAGGAATTCGATTTGTCCTGATTGCCCCCGATGAGTTAAAAATACCTGCTTATATCCGAGAAGAGGTTCTGGATGCGGGTAAAATCCCTTATACGGAAGTCAATGACCTTGAGGCTGCACTTCCGGAACTTGATATCCTTTATATGACCAGAGTACAACGTGAGCGATTCTTCAACGAAGAGGATTACATCCGATTGAAGGATTCCTTCCTGCTGAACAAGAAGAAACTGGCAAATGCCAAAGATGATATGTTCATCCTTCATCCCCTTCCCCGAGTAAACGAAATTTCGGTTGAAGTAGATGATGACCCGCGAGCAGCCTACTTCCGTCAGGCAGGCTTTGGTGTATATGTCAGAATGGCACTGATTGCGACATTACTTGGCCTTGATAAAAAAGCCAATGAGTTATGATAAAGGAGGAATAAAATATGCTGAATATCGGTGGACTCCGTCAGGGTGTTGTAATTGATCACATCCCTGCAGGCGAAGCTATGAAAATATATGAATACCTGAATCTTGGAGATTTGGATTGTGAAGTAGCCATCATTAAGAATGCCAGCAGCAAGAAAATGGGGCGCAAGGATATCATAAAAATCGAAGGCCCTCTTACAATCAATATCGATGCACTTGCCGTTCGTAACCCGAACGTTACAATTAACATCATTGAAAATGATGTTATTGTTGAAAAACGTCCCGTAACACTTCCGAATGAAGTAAGAAATATCATCAAGTGTAAGAATCCTCGTTGTATCACGAGCATTGAGCAGGAACTTCCGCACATTTTCCGTCTTACCAACAAGGAAGAAAAGATTTACCGCTGCATATATTGCGAAGAAGCCTACCAGAGAAATTAATATAAAATCAATCTAAAAAGTATACTATAAGCCGGGGCTGATAAAATCTAAGCCCCGGCTTTTCATCTGTAAAAACGTTCGTTTATCAAGTAAGGAAATCCATTTACTTTTCCCAGATCATTCCTTATCCGGTTTCGTAATCACAATCTTATCACCGTCAACCGACATTCGAATTTTCTTTCCGTTTACACCAATCTCGTCAAGCATTTCTCGCGGAATCTGTACTCGTCCGGCATGGTCAAGGATTGCATATTCCTCATGCGTATCCTCTTCAACGAAACCATGAAGATTTTCTGCAACAAATTCCTCTTTCATAATACGTTCGATACTGGTTTTACCATCACGCATCATTACAACACGGTTAACCTTTTTTGCAAGGTTAATATCATGCGTAACAATAACAATTGTGATTCCCAGCTCCGTATTCAGCTTACGGAATACATCCAAAACTGCATCGGCAGTCTTCTGGTCAACTGCACCTGTAGGCTCATCGGCAAGAAGAAGCTTCGGTCTGTTTGCGAGAGCAATTGCAATTGCAATACGCTGCTGTTCACCACCGGAAAGCATATTCAGCTTACTGTCTTTTTTATGAACCATTCCGACAAGCGTAAGTAACTGAATCGCACGCTCGTGGCGTTCCTTGGGATCACAGAACAGCATGGGAAGTTCAACATTCTGCACAGCGGTAAGGTAAGGCAGCAGGTTTCTTGCATTGTTCTGCCATACAAATCCAACCGTCTTTTGCTTATAGGCAACCAACTGACTTTCAGTCATCTTAAACAGATTCTTTCCGTCAACATACAGTTTACCTGCGCTCGGACGGTCAAGTCCGCCAAGAAGGTTCAAAAATGTGGATTTACCGGAACCGGAACTACCGATAATGGCAATAAATTCACCTCTGTCTACACGAAGTTCCAAGCCCTGAAGTGCCAAAACCTCTGTTTCCTTGGTCTTATAAATCTTAACCAGGTTTTCACAAAGTATCATCGCATTTTCATCAAGCTCATCCTCGAGTTCTCCTTCGGTCTGCTTTTTATAAGCTTCCATAAAGGAGTCTTTCAAAGCTTTAGCCATCTCATCAGACATCTGGTTGTCTACAGGACCGTCGGGAACCTCCGTAGCAGGTTGCGTTTCCGTTTGCGGAGCATTTACTTCTTCGGGGGATAGAACTTTTTCAGCAACATCTTTGCTTTCTTCAATCAGTTCCTTCTTCTCTTCCGCAACCTTCTTGGAAGCATTTTCTTTTACTTGATCTGCTGTTTTCTTCTTGATAGCAGCATTATTATTCTTTTTCTTACTCATTATCCTTCCCCTCTCTGTTGTTCACACTGGAAATAACCTCGCCATCGGAAATCTCGTAAACAACATCACCATAGCCCATCAACTTCGGGTCATGGGTGGTCATGACAAATGTAATTCCTTCCTTGGCAATCAGTTCCTTAAATATACTGATAACCTGCAAACTGGTGGCAGAGTCCAACTCACCGGTAGGCTCATCTGCAAAAATAATCTTCGGTTTATGTGCAATGGCTCTTGCAATTGCAACTCGCTGCTGCTCACCACCGGATAACTCCTGTGGCATATGCGATGCACGTTTACTGAGTCCGACAAGTTTCAGACATTCCATAACACGTTCGCGATAATTGCCTTTATAGCCTGCAAGTCTTAATGCATATTCTACATTCTCATAAGCAGACATAACCGGTATCAGAGCAACTGACTGGAATATGAATCCGATTTCTCTTCTACGAAGTAATTCGCGTTCCTTATCGGATGCATTTGAAATATCCTTTCCGTCAAATATAACTTTTCCGGAAGTTGGCGCATCCAATGCACCAATGATATTCAAAAGGGTTGTCTTACCGGAACCGGAACGTCCCTTTAATACAGTAAGTGACTGCTTCGGAACTACTACGCTGATTCCCTTCAGTGCCCAGAAATCTCCTCCGGCTACCGGGAAAGAACGCTTTACTTCTTCGGTACGTAACAATTCTTCCATGGTAAACCTCCTTAGTCTTCACCAAGCTTAAGAGCCTGGTTAATCTTGATTTTGGACAACAGTACGGAAATAACTCCGAGACATCCAAGTAACATAATTCCGACAACAACACTGATTCGTACGATATCACTGTTCGCAATAACAATCGAAGTCGGTAATGTTGTAACAGCCGGCGAGTAAGCAATCTCAATCAGCGGAATAAACATCTTAGAAGCAAGGATTCCAATGAATGCACCAAATACTATAGGAATCAGAGAACCAAAGAAATGCTCATTAACAAGCATACGAATCAGTTCTCCCATTGACATACCCATTGCACGGTATATACCAAAAATCAACTCTCTGGAACGAATATTGGTCAGCCAGTAAATCAGGAAACCGATTGCACACAAAACCAGAACAACAATGAATGTAATGGTCAGCATACCGTTTGTAACCTGAAAATACGGATCATTCTTCATATCCACAACCTTGGCTGTATAATCTTCAAAGGATGTTACATTAATCTTATTCTCTTCAATCCATTTGTAAACAAAATCCGTATCCCCGTTAACCTTCATAAAGATACGATACGGTTCTGTAGGATAATATCTGGTCATATTCGAAAAGTTTCCGATAACCAAATAGTTATCAACATACTCCGTCGTTCCGTCTTCTTTTACAGAAGCTTCTCTGCTCTGATAAGTCGGAAATACATCGACAATCCCGACTACGGTAAGTGTCATACGACCAAGATTCTTTCCGTTGGAATCTTTTTTGTAAAGGGAAAGGAAATCACCTTCCTTTAAGCCCAAAAGATTCGCATAATTGGAGGAAATCAAAGCACCTTCCGGATTCAGCGCCAGCTTATTCAGATATGAATACCAGTGTTCACCCATAACATCGTCCGGAAGCCATGAAGTCGTACCGAAATCCTTCGTGTTAATTGCCATAAACTGAATACTGTCCATAGATTCACCACCGGCATTCACGGTAACGCGGTCATTATAAACCTTGGCCAGCCCGATCAGGCGGTCCGGATTCTCATCTCTGAACTTTTCATAACGGGAATAATCCGGTTCCGTATAATATAAAGTCGATGCCGTTCCAAGCTTGATATCACCCAAATTATCACTCCACTGTTCCTGTAAGGAAATCGTGGAACCGGTATCGTACTGAAGACGCATTTCCTCGTTATTATTGACGGTACGTGCAATATTGGCATTAAAAATACCAAGTGCTATCGTTAATACAAGGAATACCGTAATGAAATTCTGTTTCTTAATGTCACGCATAATCTGCAGGAAGGATGCATATGCGGCAGGTTTCCAGAACCGACGACCGATTCTGAACACTAACATGGCAAGAAGCGGAATGATACGGAGAAATACTATCGCACAGCTTAGAATAAACAGCGATGCGGAAAGGAACAGCATCGGATCCAAAGCTTCTCCTTTGGAAACTTTTTCAATCAGCAACTCCTTCTGCGAATTGAAATTATAGAATCCATAAATGGACACACCGAGAAGAATAAAGTCCAAACCGACTCTCTGCCACAATGGTGTGGTCTTCTTTCTCTTGTTCGCCTTCTGCTCAACAATAGTGAACTTTGCGTATTTCAATACCGGAAGTGTCATAATAATGATACTTGCAACAGAAACAATCAATCCGTAAAGTAGCGCAGTTCCGGTAATGGTAACATGCATTGCTTTTCTGCCGACAAATTCCATAAAAGCATTCGTAGAACCAAAGATATGACATAACAGATATCCGCAAGGAATACCGATAACCAATCCGATTCCGGAAAGTATCGACGATTGTATGAGGTAAGATAGAATCAGCTGCTTTTTACTTACACCACGGCTCTTCAGAATAGCGATTTCACTCTGTTCAATCGATACAACCTGATTGGAAACCATGAATATAAATACGGCAAGCAGAACAAGAATGGGAACCTGCAAAATCCACATAGTCGTAATGACACGACCTGTACTTCCCTGATAACTCTGGAAAATCTTATGATAAGGGAATGTACCCTTGTACAAATCCCGGGCAAGATAATCCGTCGTAATCTGATCGTCAACCTTAAGCATTTTGTCGACGGAATCAGGAGAAATCTTAGTATAATCGAAAACGGAATACCATTTTGCCGTAACATTACCAGAAATCAGAGTGCCGTTACAAAAATTATCGCAGAACAGCTTCTGGTCCATAAAGAACTCGGTATCGTATGAAAGGGGTGCCTTTACCCAGTATAAATCACTGGCATCCTTTGCACGGAATACACCGACAATTCTGACTCTTACGGGAGTTCCGTTGATATCCTTATAGAAATCCATATTTATGATATCACCAACGAACATTGTAGAGGAAAGATATACCGTCTCATTAACGATTACATCAATAATTCCATCCGCATCGGGAGTGTTACGGTACATTTCCCCGGATATGATTTCAATATGGTTCTCCATATCCGACAGGGAAGCAAGCTTCATATTCAGCTTGCTGGACATCTCACTCTGTCGTTTCGCATCATAGTGAGCATCTTGCGTATTCGTCGTTCCGTAATATGCTACATCCATAACGGAATCAATACCGTACAAGCTGTGTATGGTATCAAATACATTCAGATAATCCTTAAAGAAGGCTGATGTCTTCTTCTTAACATTAATGGCATTATCGGAAATCTTGGCTTCTATCTGGATTACTCCGGGATACTGATTCTTCTCCTCCAGATAATCATCCATATCACTGACAAGCATCTTGTTCAGTGCACCCTTCGTATACATCGGATTGCATGAAGCAATGGCAACAAGCAAAACATTACCAATCACTATGGAAAGGATAAGCCATTTTTTATTCAGCAATTTTTGTGCAATAAAGTGAAGCATGTTTTATCCTCCTAGTGAACTACGAGTCTGTCATTCAAAGTCAAACCGTCACAGACCCAGGTCGTTGTTTTATCAGAACCGGCAATGGTAATATAACGTTTTATTACCTGACCGTTATCATCATAAACCCATACATACGGAATACCATTGGCCTTCTCGTCTTCGGAAAGTTTGTTTCCGACAATGGTAACCGTCTTTTCGTTGCCTTCTTCCTCCTCTTCTTCCTCGCTCGAAGTCGCATCACTGCTTACCTTTTCGCGAAGTACCAGTTCGGAAGGAACCGTCATTACATTATCTACCGTACAGTATTCAAATCGAATGGAACCGTTAGAGCCGATTTCCGGATTGTCTCCGTCATCCAAAATGACGCAGAACTGTACGGCATCCTCAATAATCTCAGGACGTACATCATAAGCAGAAACAACCGTTGCCGGATAAGAATAAGTTTCTTCTCCGATTCTGTATTCGTAGGTAACCTTCATACCGAAGCGAATTCTTCTCTGCGTATCGTTACCTGCAAAGAATTCCGTTCCCGGTGCAAAATAATCGCAAACATACATCTCCGGAGTAACATCGGCACCGACGGATACTTTGGAAAATGTGGAATAAAATCCTTCCTTTTCCGCATATACCGTATAATCACCTTCCGACCAGGTTTCAAAAGCATCAACCTTCTTCTGCAGTTCGTCAATCTCTTCCTGACCGTCTACGAGATATTTTTCATACTCTTTTGTAGCAATTTCGTATTTCAGTTTGGCAAGATCTTTTTTCTTGGAAGCTGACATGTTATTCAGATTTTTCTTCTGCTTATCAAGTGCTTCCTTATCATCGCGCACCTTTTTGGTGTAAGTATCCTTTGCAACCTGAAGATTATGCTTTGCTTCCTCGTAAACAGTTTCATCAATCTCGGTTTCCACAGTATAAAGTTTCTGTCCTTCCTTAACATAGACCTGAGAAACATTGACCACAAAACTTTCCTTTACTTCTCCGGGAGCGGGATTAACGAATTCCTCCGGGCTAAAGGAACCTCTGGTTGCGGCAGTATATCCCTCCTTACTAAAGGAACCCAGTTTCGGAGAAACTGTTTCATACTCAACTCCGTATCTTGCAAGGTTGCTTGCAACAAATACGGTTTCACCTTCGGAAAGTCCGGATGTAATCTCAACGTAATTCTTCGTACTGAAACCGATTGTAACCGGACGAAGTCCCTGACGGTCACCGGATACCACTTTAACATACGTAACATTGGCATCCTTCGTCAGTGACTGACTCGGTACGCAAAGAACGGGGCCATTGCTTGTAACCGTCAGATACAATACAGCATAATCACCAAACGCAACATTCTCATCAAGATTCTCTACCTCAAAATAAGAATAAAGATTCTCTGCGATAAACTGCTTTTCATAGTATTCTTCCTCATCATAGGGAATATATTTTACCGGATAAGTCTTGCCGTTAATTAACGCCTCAACCTTTGAATATGCAGCAAATTCCTTCTGTTCTATCAAATCACAGCACAAAAGCTTCTTGTCAGTTTTGGCAATGGATACAGCAGGTTGGTCCTCGTATACCATATCATCATCCTTTTGTACTGCAATATACACAATCTGACCATCAGCAGGAGCGGTAATGACAGAACTTTCAAATCTTTCCTTCAACTCCGCAAGTTCCTTTTCATCCTCTTCTATGCCCTTTGCAATATTGTCATACTGCAGACTGAAGCGTGTTTCCATCTCGCGGATATTGATATCCCAAAGATTGTAACTGTACCAATCCTGATTGTTTCCGAACATATTTCTGAGATTTTTCATGTTGCTGACTTGATCTTTATGGTCTTTCAGAGCAATATCATAATCCTGTTTCCGAATATCAAGGTCAACTTCGGCTTCTTCGATTCGAAGTTCAATGGTTTCATCAAGATAGAACAAAACATCGCCCTCCTTGACAAAATCCCCTGTCTTAACCTGTACATCATATACAGGAGAATCGTAATCGAATGAGATATCGATTACTTCGGGACAAATGGAAGCATCTTTCATATAAACGGTAGACAGTTCCATTTTCTTAGCTTCAAAAACCGCATCGGGGTTTTCAATCGGGTCTACCAACTCCGGTGCATTGTTTACTTTTCCGCATCCGCTTATCAGGATTATCACGATAAGCAAAACGGAAACCATTTTCATTCTTCTGTTCATGTTTTACGTCTCCTTATCGAACAATAATCTTCTCACCGACCGAAAGACCGGATTTAATCTCGGTACGATTCAAATCGGAAGGCACCCGACCGGTAACGGAAAGACCTATTTCCACATAACGAATGGAACGCATTCCGTCCTCACCGACAACATACACTGCATCTTTACCGTCAATCGTTCGAAGTGCACTGGTAGGAATATAAACGACATCCTTCGCTTCCTTAAGCACAATATTCAGCGTTCCTTCCGTACCGGCTTCTATTTCAATGTCTGCCTGAACCGGAATAAATATCAGATTATACCTGGTATTTATTGTTGCATCCTGCTCCATAACGGCAAGTTCACATGGAACAACACCATTGGTGGTTTCCAAATTATAAATCTCACCAAGCTTCAGCAAGGAAGTATCATCTACCCACGAAATGAAGCCGGTTTCCTTGCTTCGGATGGAAACAAAGGGCTGCGTATCCATTCTTTCCCAAGGATTCATCTGACGCACATAGGTTACAATTCCATCAAAGGAAGCAATCAGACGGTAATCTTTCATCTTCCTGTCGGCATCGGCCAGTTTCAGATCTGCAATCTTCTTCTGCTCTGCATAATCATTAAATTGCATAGTAAGATCATCAAGAGTTTTCGTGTCGTATTTCCGTCCGTACTGTTTAGCAAGTTTCTGGCGTTCCTGTTCATATCCAAGCATCTTGGAATAATACTCATACTGAACATTGATTGCATCACAGGCTTCCTTACATGCATCGTACTCTTCATCAAGGTTCTCCATATAAACCTCGGCAAGAACCATTCCCTCATATACGGGGTCTCCTACTTTAACATAGGTCATACAATAGGTTCTTTCATTGCCTGTAACATGGAAGGAATAACTTTCTCCCTTCTGATTTCCGAAATTGCAATGAACGGAAAAGCTGTCAACAACATCACCTTTCTCTGCGGTAATCACGGAAAAATACTCGGATTCCACTGCGGTTTTGTTGATTGGCGATTTCTTTTTGCCCTGCTCCTCCGGCAATAAGCCGCATCCGGTAGACAACACCAGAACAAGCACAAGGCAAAGCCCCAATAAACGTTTCATAAATTCCTCCAAAAGAAAAACATTAATATATTTAAGGCTTATCAGAACAAGCCGTCAATAACACCGTCATCGTTCACATCAATCCGCTCTGCAGCAGGATGCTTCGGAAGTCCCGGCATAGTCATGATTGCACCGGTAAGTGCTACAACAAAGCCTGCACCTGCTGATACATAAACTTCACGGACAGTCACCTGATAATCGGTAGGACGACCAAGCTTCGTCGGATCGTCGGAAAGTGAATACTGCGTTTTAGCCATACATACGGGCAGGTTACCAAAACCAAGTTCGGTCAGCTTATCTAACATTTTCAGTGCAGCGGGATCGAATATAACTCCACTCGCACCATATATCTTACTGCATACGGTTTCAATTTTCTCTTTAAGTGGCATTTCATCCGGGTAAATAGGCTCAAAATCACTCTTTTTCTCATCAAGTGTGGCCAGAACACGATTGGCAAGTTCAATACCACCCTGACCGCCTTTCGCCCATACCTCGGAAAGTGCGAAATCACATCCGCGTTCCTCACAGAAGTTCTTGACAAATGCAAGTTCTGCGTCAGTGTCCTCAGTGAAACGGTTCAAGGTTACAACTACAGGTACCTTATAAGCCTGCAGATTTTCAATATGCTTTTCAAGGTTTACAATACCCTTCTTCAAAGCATCTAAATTCTCGGTTGCAAGTTCAGCCTTGGGCACTCCACCGTTATATTTTAATGCACGAACAGTTGCAACAAGAACAACAGCATCCGGCTTGAGACCTGCCTTACGGCATTTGATGTCAAAGAATTTCTCGGCACCGAGATCTGCACCGAATCCTGCCTCGGTAATAACAATGTCAGCCAGTTTTAAAGCTGCTTTCGTAGCACGCACACTGTTACAGCCGTGTGCAATATTAGCGAAAGGTCCGCCATGTACAATTGCGGGAGTATTCTCAACGGTCTGAATCAAATTCGGACGAAGTGCGTCCTTCAAAAGCGCTGCCATGGAACCAACAGCCTGCAAATCAGCTGCAGTGACGGGAGCCCCATCATAGGTATAGGCAACGATAATCTTAGAAAGTCTTTCTTTCAGATCCTTCATGTCATTGGAAAGACACAGAATAGCCATGATTTCGGAAGCAACGGTAATAATGAAATGGTCCTCACGAACAACACCATCCGTTTTCTTACCAAGACCAATAACAATATTACGAAGAGCACGGTCATTCATATCCAGGCAACGTTTCCATACAACCTGATTCGGGTCGATACCAAGAGCATTTCCCTGCATAATATGATTATCCAACATAGCAGCAAGAAGGTTATTTGCAGAAGTTATCGCATGAAAATCTCCTGTGAAATGAAGATTCAAATCCTCCATCGGAACTACCTGTGCATATCCTCCGCCTGCAGCGCCACCCTTAACACCAAAGCACGGTCCCAAAGAAGGTTCACGAAGGGCAATTACAGCTTTCTTACTGAGAATTCCCATAGCCTCGCCAAGTCCAACAGTTGTAGTTGTCTTGCCTTCACCTGCAGGAGTCGGGTTAATAGCTGTAACAAGAACAAGCTTACCATTCGGATTATCTTCAATCTTAGTGAGCAGTTCGTCCGATAGTTTTGCTTTATATTTGCCGTAAAACTCAAGATCATCTTCAGAAATATTCAGTTTTTTAGCGACCTGACCAATAGGCTGCATTACAGCTTCCTGAGCAATTTGAATATCCGATTTCATACCAGTTACCTCCCGAAATACTCATTATTATTTTTTATGTGAATCACAAATGTATTCAAGCCTCACAAAATCAAATTATACCATTTCTAAGGTAAAAATACAAACAAAAAATCAAAAATTTTCTTGTTTTCAAGCAATATTTTGCTCTTTTAACAGTTTTTTCATTCTTTTATCACAAAAAAATAGGGCAGGTATGAAAAACCTGCCCTAAACTGCACTTTATTTTGTTATCGTACAACGAATCAGTTGTAAATCACCGGTTAAACTTATGCTTCCATATCCACTCGGTATGATGAAACTGTCACCGGTCTGAAGCCCGTTCCCATTAATCGTACCATTCCCGCAAAGAACGGAAAATGCAGAAAACTTTCCACTACTCTGCACCAAAGCTGTCCCATTCATCTGCATGTGCTCAATCAGAAAACCATCACTTGCAGCAACCCTTTTTACTATTGCAGAGTCTAAGCGATAAGAATAGATGAAATCAGATTTTGGTGCGGATGACGGAAATGACACGGCATCTAAAGCAAGTTGCTGTTCCCTTCCAAAATCATTCTGCTCACTTCTGGTATTGCCTGATAACCGATAGGTGACACACGGTTCCATACAAATGCTTAGTACTACGGTTCCGGGGCGGAATCCCTGTACTGTACCATAATCCATTCGGAAGAAATCTCCTCTTCGAATGGGAATATCACGAGTTAATAATTTCAATCTGCCTTTTCGAACGGAATCCGAAGCCTCTTCTCGTGACACTGCTTTATGTCCGGCAATCATTGACGCATGTTCGTCAGAATTTAAAACATACAGAAATTCCCCCTGCTTAATCACACGATTACTAGAGGAAAATCCGTTGTCTGCCGTACGTACAAAAACTTCCGAGTCATTATTTGCTGAAATCAGTTTGAAGGAAAATGGAAACTCCGTAAACTCGCTGTTTCCGAACCAATCTCGCTTCGATTGATAAATCTCACTCAATTTAGCTCCGTTGGCAATACTGTTTCTAATCTTACAATCGCAACCCGTGCGTGCGCTAATCCCATATGCCTCACCGATACGTTTATCAGGAATACGGTATCCATACGAGGAAAGTGCGGACCCTCCCCAAATCTTTTCAACAAACACAGGTTCCAACAGTAAGATTTCTTTCATAAACAGTCTCCTGTTCTATCTGGCAAGCTCCATCATTGCCTCGTCCAGATTCCTAAGTTTCGCCTGAGCATCCTCCGAAGAGGTACCCTTAACACCCATATACAACTTTATCTTCGGTTCGGTACCGGAAGGACGAACACAAGCCCACGCATTGTCATTTAAATCAAAATAGAGAACATTGGACTTTCTGAGTCCTGTAGGCTTTGTCTCACCAGTTGCTGTATTCAATACAATATTCTTGTCATAATCACGGAATTCAAGTACATCGTATCCGCCAATCTTCTTCGGAGGATTATTGCGAATCTTCTCCATGATTGCCTTAATCTGTGCAGCTCCTTCAAAACCGGCAAGTACAATATTCTCGATTCCTTCAAGGAAGAAACCATACTTGCGATAGATATTCATCATCTGATCCCACAAAGTAAGCCCTTTTGTACGGTAATAAGCAGCCGCCTCGCAAAGAGCCATAACCGCTACTATTGCATCCTTGTCTCTAGCATGCGTTCCGACAAGGCATCCGTAACTCTCCTCAAAACCAAACTCGTAATGTCCTTTGCCGCTTTCCTCGGAAAGTTTAATCAATTCTCCGATAAACTTGAAACCGGTCAGACACTCCTTCAGTTCTATATCGTATTCCTTGGCAATTAAATCTGCCATATTGGTGGATACAATCGTCTTTACAAGGAAACCATCATCATGCAACAGACCAAGTTCCTTTCTTGTGGAAAGAAGGTATTCACAGATGAGCATTCCGGACATATTGCCGGTAAATGACATATATTCGCCTGTTTTGGAATCTCTTGCATATACACCAAGACGGTCAGCATCCGGATCGGTTGCCAGAACAAGATCGGCACCTTCTTTTTTCGCAAGCTGTAACGCAAGTTCAAATGCAGGTTTACTTTCCGGGTTAGGACTCTTAACGGTAGGAAAATCGCCATCCGGAAGTTCCTGCTCCGGAACCACGATAACCTGATCGAATCCAATCTCCTTAAGAATTCTCCTTGCCGGAATATTACCGGTACCATGAAGAGGGGTATAAACTACCTTCATATCCTTCCCCTGTTCTCTGCAGATTTCAGGACGAAGAACCAGTTTCTTCAATTCTTCCATATAACGGTCATCAATCTCAGAACCAACCACATAGTAAAGACCTGCTTTAATCGCATCCAAACGTGACATAGTCTTAACGGTATGGAAATCCGTTACTGCGTTAACCTCGTCAATAATTTCGGTATCCTTCGGAGGCGTAATCTGTGCTCCATCCTCCCAATAAACCTTATATCCATTGTATTCAGCAGGATTATGGCTTGCAGTAACAACAATACCTGCGATGCAACCAAGTTCGCGAAGTGCAAAGGAAAGTTCCGGTGTCGGTCTTAAGCTTTCAAAACGATATGCCTTGATACCGTTGGCGCAAAGACACAATGCCGCCTCTTCACTGAACTCAATTGACATTCTTCTGGAATCGTAAGCTATGCAGACACCCTTATCCGCACCGCCCTCTTTCTTGATGAAATTGGCAAGACCCTGTGTGGCCTTTCTTACGGTATAGAGATTCATACGATTCGTACCCGCTCCGATGATTCCTCTCAGTCCGGCAGTTCCGAACTCAAGGCTCTGATAGAATCGTTCCCTTATCTCCTTTTCATCATCTTTGATTGCCAGAAGTTCAGCCTTTGTTCCTTCATCAAAGTAATCATCCTCGCACCAGAAACGGTACATATCCATGTAATCCATTCCGTTATTCCTCCTGAAATAATACACTTATTAATGCGTTATGAGCACTCATTTATTGACAAATATTATACCATAATCAACAGGTATGTTCAACCAAACAAGTAGTCTTCCTTGTTATGCATAAGTCTCGCTGTAAGCAAATCCGTCATTGTTAATGACGCTGTAGTTTGACAGCGAAATCCATTCACTCTCCCATAAAGCCAATCAGATCTTCAACCAAATCGTCAGCATCCAATCCATGTACATCTGCAGCCTGTTCAATCGTTTCTCTTAATGCACTCGGACAGGAAACACAATGCATTCCAAGATTGGCAAGGATATCTTTTGCCTCGGGAAAGTTGGCGAGTAATTCACCAATTGTCGTATTTTTTGTTAATCGAAACATAATATCAAACCTCACAAGATTTCTATAATATTAACAGTCATTTAAGCAGCCACATTATTCAGGTTACTTTAAAATTGCTTCATAGCGGATTCGAAAACGGGGAAGTCGTTTTAGCGTGTAATAATAATTCAACTGCCAATCTTCGCCCTGCGTCGGATCATTCTCACCGGTTGCGGGCGGAGCAAAAATACTGCATGTAACACTGCCTCCGTAAAATTCCTTTTCAAAGAAAGCACTGTTCATATCAATCATCGCCACTCCCGGTTTCTTATAAAACCAATATCCGTCAAGGCAAATCATCAGATTGGCTTCTTTCAGTTCCTCATCGAAATATATTTCCAGAAATACCGGTTTCTTCTCAAGTTCCAACGTAATCGCAATGCCGTCCGCATCCTCAAAACCACCGTAACGAAGCGTAATTGGAAGTTCGATACTGTCGCCTTTTACAAGTTCAGGAAGAAACGGTTCCTTAGAAATCAACTTCCGATAGGATTGCAACATCGGCTGTTCAATTCCGACATTTGGATTATTCGGGTCCGTAATCTCCAATCCAAGACGTCCCTCATCTCTGTACTGATACATCGTGGCACCGCTCAGCCAATGCTCCTTATCATTTTTCAGAAGGTCACAGAATTCCTCATACATTTCCGCCTGTTCATAAGGTCCGGTAACATCACCATCCGCATTCAGTTCGGAAAGAACCATCGGCTTTCGAATTCCGTTATTCATTACCTGATAACGCTTCTCACTGTTTTTACAGAGGTTATAAATCTCTGCTACCTTTGTTCTCTGTGCGCTGCGATTATCCTCACAGATATCAACCGGATACCCCCAGTGTAACGCCATATATCGGTCAACGGACATCACATCCGCTGCCTTTGCAGCCTCAGTAAAAATATCCTCCATAACCATTTTCTCTTCACATAGACTCTTACAGCCATCGAGACACAGAATCATCTTACAATTCGGAGCTTCACGATGGAAAATCTCACAGCATCTGACGAAAAAAGCTGCTACCTGCTCGTGCGTTGCTCGTTTATTGAAACAGAACCAGTTTCCTGTTGCTTCATGATTGATTCGAACGGATACTCTGCCGAATTTCACCATATCTCTTGCAACCGCAATAATATGTTCATCGGAAAGAAACGGGTCCATCGTAATCGTAATGCAGACATCCTGTCCATGCCTTCTCACATCTTTCATACAGCGAAAAACTTCTGCATCAGGGTTACCGCCAATGCCACCCCCATAAGGAAAATAATCATCGTACGGGTAATCCCAAGGTCCTTTCGGCACATCAGACTGATGTGCATATCTGGCACGAGCGGGCCATCCCGCATCATTCGGATAATAGCAATACATCAGATTAATCTGACGATGTGGTCTGTGCAGTTTTCTAAGAATCGTATCCTGGTCCACATAATCTCCGCGCTCGCTTCCGTCGGAAAGGTCTGCGCCACAAACGGCAGGGCCAAGATGCATATGATAGAATGAATCCATGATGGTAATCCTCCCTATGAATGACCGAAATAATCTTAAAATGATTCTAAAATGAAAACATCAATACTATTCTAATTCCTTTTGCAGTTTGTAAAGAAAATTCAAGGCATCAATCGGTGTCATAACGGAAAGGTCAGCATTTCTAAGTTCCGATGTTACCTTACTGTTATCTAACATGCCAAACAGAGACATTTGCCCATCGACATCGTCCTTTTTGGTTTCCTTTTTCTTCTCCTTTACGGTACCGATATCCGCAACACGAATGTTCTTCGCCTTCTCGGCTAGGTCATTCTCCACAAGTTGTTCAACGATTTCGTGCGCACGGTTCAAAACCGACTCCGGAACTCCTGCAAGTCTTGCCACCTGAATACCGTAGCTCTTATCCGCACCGCCGCGTATAATCTTTCTCAGGAAAATGATATTGTCGCCCTGCTCCTTAACCGCAATACAATAGTTGCATACACCCTCGAGTTTACCCTCAAGCTCGGTCAACTCATGGTAATGCGTTGCAAACAAAGTCTTTGCTCCAATCAGGTGCGGATTCGCCACATGCTCTATAACCGCCCATGCAATCGCAAGTCCGTCATAGGTGCTGGTACCGCGACCGATTTCATCAAGAACAAGAAGACTGTTCTTCGTAGCGTTTCGAAGAATATTGGCAACCTCGGTCATCTCCACCATAAAGGTACTCTGACCGCTGGCTAGGTCATCGCTTGCACCGACACGGGTAAATATACGGTCTACGATACCGATTTCGGCAGATTCTGCAGGTACAAAACTTCCCATTTGTGCCAAAAGCACAATCAATGCTGTCTGACGCATATAGGTGGATTTACCAGCCATATTCGGTCCGGTAATGATTGCGACACGATTGGCACCGTTATCCAGACAGGTGTCATTGGCAACGAACATCTGATTCGGAATCATCATTTCCACAACCGGATGACGACCGTTTTTAATGGAAACGGTCCCCTTCGAGTTCACAACCGGACATACATAATGGTTCCGTTCCGCAACATACGCAAGGCTTGCAATCGCATCAATCATTGCAATGGCTTTCGCTGTCTTCTGAATACGGGCAACCTCAGCAAATATGCGTTCTCGAACTTCAACGAACAGCCTGTACTCCAATGAGAACAGCTTGTCCTCCGCATTCATAATCGTATCCTCAAGCTCCTTCAGTTCAGGAGTGGTATAACGCTCCGCCCCTGTCAATGTCTGCTTTCGAATCCATTCCGGAGGGACCAAATCTTTAAATGAATTGGTTACTTCCAGATAATACCCGAAGACACGGTTATATTTAATCTTCAGATTCTTAATACCGGTGTTGTTTCGCTCCCGCTCTTCGAGTTCCGTGAGCCATTTCTTTCCGCTCGTTTTCGCCTCGCGAAGACGGTCTACCTCTTCATTGTAACCGTTTCGAATGATTCCACCTTCCTTGGTGGTAAGAGGCGGGTCAGGCTCAATAGCCGCATCAATCAAATCATGAATATCATTGAGCGGATCAAGATTCTGCACCTCTTCCCGAATCAAAGCAGACTTAAATTCCTTTAGCTGGAAACGTATCGGCGGCAACATGGCCAGTGAAGATTTAAAGGCTATCAGGTCACGCGGATTTGCGCTCTGGTAGCTGATTCTGCAAATCAGTCTTTCCAAATCATAGATGGCATTGAGGTATTCGCGCACTTCTTCGCGTGTCATAACATTTTCGTTAAATTCTGCGATTGCCTTCTGCCTCTGGCGAATTTCATCCGTATCAAGAAGCGGCTGCTCGGTAAACAGACGAAGCATTCTCGCACCCATGGCAGTTTTCGTCTTATCGATTACCCAAAGAAGACTACCTCTCTTCTGTTTCTCTCGAAGTGTTTCGCAAAGCTCCAGATTTCTTCTTGTCGCACTGTCGATAATCATGTATTTACCGGTAGTATACGGATGCAACTCAGTAATATGGGAAAGTGCAATCTTCTGGGTATCATGCAGATAATTGAGTACCGCTCCTGCCGCAATCGTACCGATTGGCATGTCGCCCAGACCGAGTCCGAACAGATTTCCAAGATGGAACTGTTCCCGTAAAACCTTTTCACAGTTATCATTTTCATACATCCAGTCCCCGAGAAGCGAAACCGCTATGCCAAGACGGTTTTTGATATCCTCGGTATCAATTCCGGAAATGAAAAGAGCCGAATTGCATACGATTTCAGAGGGTGCGAACTTGGTAATCTCGTCCATAACCTTTCTTACATTCTGCACTTCGGTCACATAAAAATCGCCGGTCGAAACATCCACGGTGGAAATACCGAAGGAATCATCCAACCATACAATACTCATAAGGAAATTGTTCTTTGCCTCATCCAGGCTTTCAGGCGCAGTATTCGTTCCGGGGGTAACAATACGGATTACCTCACGCTTTACCATACCCTTTGCAAGCTTAGGGTCTTCTACCTGCTCACAAATGGCTACCTTATGACCATTTTCCACTAATTTCGTGATATAAGTATCTGCGGCGTGGAAAGGAACTCCGCACATCGGTGCTCTTTCCTCAAGTCCGCAGTTCTTTCCGGTAAGGGTAAGTTCCAGTTCCTTGGATACCATTTCGGCGTCATCAAAGAACATCTCGTAAAAATCTCCGAGACGATAGAAAAGGACACAATCCTGATACTGTTTCTTCGTTTCCAGATAGTGCACCATCATAGGTGACAACTGTTCCATAGGAATATCCATGATAACCTCCGTCGGCATTTCTGTCGAATTAGTTCCTCTTTAAATCTCCGCCGTCATCCACCAATAAATTCTCTCCGTCTGCAGACGCGGTGGCAAGCTTATCGCAACGTTCATTCTCCGGATGTCCGGCATGTCCCTTTACCCAGTGAAAGCTGACATCATGCTGCTTCATTGCTTCCAAAAGTCTTTCCCACAAGGCACGGTTCTTTACTTCATCACGTCCGCTTGTCTTCCAGCCCTTGCGCATCCAGTTATCAATCCAATGCTCGGAAAATGCCTTCACAAGATACTGGGAATCGGAATACAAATCAACCTCACAAGGTTTCGTAAGCGCCTCTAAACCTACAATGGCAGCAAGAAGTTCCATACGATTGTTCGTAGTCTTCTCATAACCGGCGGTGTACTCCCTTTCATGAAGCTTACCGTTTCGGTCCGTATACTGAACAACCGCTCCATAACCACCCGGTCCGTCCGGGTTTCCTCTTGCGGAGCCGTCCGTGTAAATAATAACCTTGCTCTTCTCCATCTGTTACTCCTGTTCCTTCCATTCACCTGTGGAAAGGAATTCCTCAACCAAAACATTAGCTTTCTCTGTAATCGTTTCCGGATATTCCATCATCTGAAGCAGTTTCAAAGCATTTCTTGATGTTGCCCGTCCCGGTTTTAAACAATAGTCAAATACGACAATATCCTCATGAACCTGCTCACTGAAATGATAATTGTCATAAACATCCTGTAAAAGGGTTGTCAGTTCGAGGTCATGTGTGGCGGCAAATACAAGAGCCTTCTGCTCTGCAAGATAACGCAATATGCGGGAACTTGCCGCAATACGCTCTGCAGTATTCGTACCGCGCAATACTTCATCAATGAAACAAAGCACCGGAATGCTGCCTTCAGAAGCATCCAAAATACGCTTCAAAGAGCGAATTTCCACAATGTAATAACTTTCCTTTGTTGCAAGATCATCCTTTAATGCCATAGACGACAGAATACGGAAACAGTCAGCCTCATATTCCTTCGCAAGTACGGTATGTATTGTTTGGGCAAATATGGCATTTACCGCAAGTGTCTTTAAAAATGTTGACTTACCGGACGCATTTGAGCCTGTCAGTAGCACCGGTCTTTCTGCAGAAATACTGTTTGCAACCGGCTCATCCACAAGCGGATGACAGATTGCATCAGCCTTCAGGGAACGCAATGGTTCCATATGCAGAACGGGAATGCAATAATCTTTCTTATATGCACGGTAGGATGCAATTGCACGCATGGAGTCCAATCGTCCGGTAACCGTAAAGAGACGGTGCAATTCCGTCTGATGTTCTTCGAAAATCTGATAAATTCTGTTGAATTGAATCAGGTCTACATGGAAAAGCATCCGTACATATTCCAAAACCATCTCCATAAGGCCGCCACCCGTCGGGTTAACAGGTGCAAGCAGAGAGGAACCACGAACAAAATGACGGAATATTGCTATATCTCCGGAAACGGATTTCAGTTCATCCTTTATAACGGTATCTTTCTCCTTGGAAATGTCCTCTGAAAGTTTATCCAGTGTTTTTATCCACCTTGAAATATAGGAAACCGCGTCAAGATATGGCTGAATTTCTCCCTTGCGCTTCAAATAGGTTGCCGTATTAAAAAGGCCTGCCGCAAAAATAAGTCCGACTCCCAACGGAACAAAACCGCAGAACAACAAAACGACAGCCGCAACATAAACAGCAAGAACCGCATAATGACGAAGGTTTGTTTCACGCTTAATATCGTGAATCCGCATCATATAATCATAAACGGAAATTGCACGCAGCTTTCCCATTCCGAGGAATGCACGCCCAGTCTTCACACGAAGTTCTTCATCTTCCGAGAATAACTGAATCAACTGTTCTCTTCGTTCCAACTCCGAAACATCGGTACACGGTTTATGAAGATATGCAAACAGCACTTCCTCGCCAATCGCCGAGCAAGTGTGATTCAATCCCATAAATATCCTGTCCATATCCAAATCGTTCCAAGTGATTGCATCGATATCCGCATCGTCTTTAGGTAAGGACTCCAGATATGCCGCAAGGGAAACATAACGTTCCGAAGGCATGGGATTTTCCCCGACTCTGATACCGAAGGAACTCTTCACTTTTAAAAGAAGTTCCTTCTCCTTGCGAATTCTGTCAATGATTCCCAGAACAGTGAATACAACAAGAATTCCGATTATAATCCAAAATACTTTCAAAACTGCTCCTCACTCAATCGTTCTTCATGGAAAATGCAAAGAAATCAGCTCTGTTTGCACTTTCCTTTCCATTAGCCGAAGCAAATACACCTACGGTACAACCTACGAAACCGCCGGCAATCTCTGTACTCAAAGCATGGGTATCAATCTCACCGGTACTGTAGCTTGCATCTTCTCCGTCAATCGTAAATACGGCGCTCTGAGCATTCTGAGAAATTCCGAAACGATAACGTGTTTTCGTTACTTCCTTGCAAAGAATATCCTGCTCACCCTCCTGATTGGAATAAATCACGCGGGCGTAATTCTTCCCGTTCTGACGGGAAATCACAGAACGAATATGGAAGAAATTACTCTGCAGTAATACAATACCTGCCTCTTCGCCTTCCTCCGGGACAAATTCCATATCAGCCTCTGCTTCATAATGCATGGACGTAATACGAAAACCGACATAGGAAACAAATTTCTCTGCACGAATCGGATTTGTACCGCAGATTAATGAAAGCTTTCCATCACCGATTTTTGCAAATCCCTCATCCGGCGTATGCAAAGTAACAGCCTTAAACGGAAGCGCTTTCGCATTCATATCCAGCGTCATATCCGCCTCATAGCCACCAAGTTCTCCATCATTGTAACGGTATTCTTCAAGCGGCAGGGAACCTTTTTCGAGAAGTCTTCCCTCACCTGCATTGAATACCGGCCAGCCATCCTCCCATGTAACACGGCATACAAATGTCTCACGACCGGTATTGGTCACGCCATCGCATTTTCTCATGGCAAGACATACGGCATACCAGTTTCCGTCTTCGTCATCCACAAGGTCCGCATGACCAACTGCACTGACGGGAAAAGCCTCACCAAGATGGCGATGTGTCAAAACGGGATTATGCTTACAACCGACAAACGGTTCGGTAAGCGAACGGCTGCGGGCAATCGTAATCGCATGATCGATACCGGTTCCTGCTTCCGCAATCATCACATAATACCAGCCATCTTTCTTGTAAATATGCGGTCCCTCTGGCCATTCCACTTCCTTCAGTGCACCATACCATGCATGGTATTCTTCACCAATAAAGCGGAATGTATTCAAATCAATCTCGCGGATATAAATCACATTATCGCCGAAATACTTTCCATTCTCACGCCCCTTGGTACCACAATAATAGCAGCGTCCGTCATCATCAAAGAAAAGACTCGGATCAATACCATCTGCCCCCTCGAGCAGGTGCGGTTCGCTCCACGGGCCCTCCGGTTTGGAGGCCGTCACGATAAAATTACCAAGGTTCCCGATATTGGTGGTAATCATATACCAGGTGCCCTCATGATAACGGATTGTCGGCGCGTAAATTCCTCCGGAATGATATACGTCATAAAGCGGAAGGTTCTCGGGACGGTCTAACACATTACCGATCTGGCGCCAGTGAACAAGGTCCTTACTCTCATGAATCGGAACTCCGGGATAATAAGTAAAGCTCGAATTTACCAAATAAAAAGTATCCCCTACACGACAAATGGAAGGGTCCGGATAAAATCCGGGAAGAATCGGGTTTACATATTTTACCATAAGGAATTCCTCCTATTCTGCACAATACTTTTTAAGAGTTGCACGAATTGCTCCCGGACCGGCATAAAGTTCTCTTACAAGGTTCTCAACCATATCGCCGAGTCCGATTTCATAAAGGTCTACTGCAAAAATATCCGTTCTCTCATACAACTTACGAAGCTTACTGTAATCATTATCCCCGCCAAGCGTATAATCGGATACTATAGTCTTAAGTTCCTCAAGTAGCGGGTCACTGGACTGCTCGAAAACATTTCCGTTATCATCAAGTCCGCTCAAATATCTTGCATAACCGGCAAGAACAAGCGGTATCATACGAAGACTATGCACATCCAAACCATTCTTTGCATAAAGCTTTAAAGTCTCACCAAAACGAATCGGGAGTTTCTGCGAAGTATCGGTTGCAATACGCTGCGGGCTGTCAGGCATAAACGGATTCGGAAGACGTTTCGTCAGAACATCACGAATAAAATCCTCCGGCTTCAAAATACCCGGATTTACAACCACAGGCATTGCCTCACGGTATCCCATTTCATTGATCAAATGAACAAGTTCCATATCCTTCATTTCCTCGGAAATCTTCGTATATCCGAGCATGCATCCGTAGATGGCAAGCGCAGTATGAAGCGGATTCAGACAGGTACATACCTTCATCTTCTCAACCTTGTCAACCGTCTCTCTGTCCGCATACAAAACACCGACCTTCTCGAGTGCCGGTCTACCATTCGGAAATGTATCTTCAACGGCAAGATACTGTGTCTCTTCTGCATTTACAAATGCAGCCGTATAAGTATTTCTTGATGTGATAATCAAATCTGTATCTTCAAATCCGTCATCAATGAGCATTTTCTTTACGGTATCATCCGGTCTGGGCGTAATCTTATCAATCATACTCCAAGGGAATGTAACCTTTGAAGCATCGGAAAGATATGCAACAAAACCTTTTTCAACAATACCCTGCTCTTCCCATGTTTTCGCATACGTCATAACAGCATTCTTCAGTTTATCACCATTATGAGAGCAGTTATCCATGGAGGACATCGCAACCGGATATGCACCGGCAAGATAACGCTCGTATAAAAGTGCGGTAATCTTCCCCATGATCAGTACCGGGTTCAAACCGCGTTCTGCAAGATCAGCTGAAGCAACAGCGGACAATTTACCATCCGGACCATTCAGGGAATAACCTTTCTCCGTAATTGTAAACGTAACCATCTGCAGACTCGGATTGCGGAAAATCTCACGAAGCCTTTCATAATCCGAAGACTCCGTGTCTCCCTTAAGAGATTCCGCTACACTGCCGATAACCCGCTTTCCTATGGTTCCGTCCGCACGAAGAACCGCAAGAAGACTCAGATTATCGAACGGTCTGTATGCCTTATCAATAATTTCGTAGTCAAAACCTTCTGCTACAATAACACCCTTGTCGGTTTCGCCGGCATTCAACATGTCATCCAAAAATGCAGCCGGAAATGCACGGAATATATTACCGGCACCAAAGTGAACCCAAGTGGGGTTCTTTTGTGTCTCCGCAACCATTTTCGCACGGTCATATTTCGGCAGTTCATAGCCTTTATTCAGAAATTCCTCGGATTTATCCAAATACTCAATCAGTTTCATTTTATTTATCCTCTTTCGCTTTATTGATTGCTTCCCAAAGACCGTTCAGATAAGCCACACCAAGCGCGCGGTCATAAAGTCCGTAGCCGGGTCTTGCCTTTTCTCCCCAGATCATACGACCGTGGTCAGGTCTGGTTACACCGTCAAAGCCAATGTCTGAAAGAGCCTTTACAATTTCATACATATCGAAGCTTCCGTCGGATGACAGATGACTGCTCTCATGGAACATCTCCGGTGTCTCGAACTTAATGTTTCTAAGATGTGCAAAATGGATTCTCGGAGCAATCTTAGGATTACGAATAATCTGCGGAAGATTGTTCTCACGGTTGGAACCAAGGGAGCCTGTGCAAAGGGTAAAACCGTTGTATATACTCGGATTCAGTGAGGCGATTGTTTCCAGTGCCTTCTCGCTTGTTACAATTCTCGGAAGACCGAATACGCTCCACGCAGGATCGTCGGGATGTACCGCCATCTTAATCTTGTATTTTTCACAGGTTGGCATAATGCCGTCAAGGAAATACTTGAAATTATTCATCAAATCCTCAGCGGTTACCCCCTTGTATTTTTCGAAAAGATCCTTAATTTCATCCTTACGTTCCGGTTCCCAGCCGGGAAGAACGAATCCGCCGGATGCATTCTCCATACGTTCAAACATCGTATTCGGGTCAATTCCGTCAATCAGGCTGCTGTCATAGGCAAGTGCCGTAGAACCGTCCGGAAGCGGCATTGCAAGGTCAGTCCTGGTCCAGTCAAAAATAGGCATAAAATTGTAGCATACGAGATGAATGTCATTCTTCCCGCATGCTTCTAGGGACTTACAGTAATTCTCGATATAATAATCTCTCGTATCAGCACCAAGCTTAATATCCTCGTGCACATTGATACTTTCAATTCCAATAAGTTTAAGGCCGGCAGCCTCTACCTCATCCTTCAGTTCCTTTACCTGCTCATATGTCCATGCGACACCGCAGGGAACCTTATGCAGCGAAGAAATTACACCTGTCACACCGGGAATCTGACGAATCTCGGACAGACTTACACTGTCCATGTCCTTCCCATACCACCTAAGCGTCATATCCATAATACACTTCTCCTTATTAAGTATAATCTATTGTACCTTTCGGTCATCAATGGCCCGTCCTACAGGCCACGAATAGCTAATTGTTGCTTTGTTGCTCGCAATGTATCCGAACTTGCCCTCCTGATATTCCACCTCAATAAACAAAGGAGTTGTGGAATCCCCATCACTTCGCAAAGCAGGCGTTCTTGCATTTACGGTATCTCCCGGGCTCAAATAGGAAACAACATTATCCTCCAATGTAGTCGGTGTACTGCGCACATTCACATTGCCGGTAACCGTTGCGGTATACACAACATGCTCCTTCGCATACTGTGTTGCTTCCTTTCCCTGTATCAGATGCTTTGCAAGACAATAACCGGAAACCGTTCCACTCTTTACATAAGCCCATTCACCGTCAAGTGCCTGTACAATACAGCTGTCACCGTCATTCATCAGACCGAGTCTTGCAGAATCACCGCTCGGTTCCCGTCTGATGCTCAGATAATCGGTAACATCGGCAAATGCGATATTATTCGGAATCGTGTACGCATACGCTTCATCAATTCCGTTCTTTATAATCTGTTCTTCAGGGCTCAGTGTCGGCGTCGGTGTCGGCGTCGGTGTCGGTGTGTTGGTCGGAGCAATATATTGATCTCCATCCTTATGATACACATACGGGTCTCCGTCATCGAGCGGAGCCACCGATACAACTTCGGACAAATCCGTACCTGCAGAGTGATCGATTTCGTTATATTGTTTTCTCGTTTTTCTTCCAACGCCGGTGAAGTCCATCAGAATCAAAGCAATCAGAATTCCGATGATAACAAGTTCACCGATAACAACATATCGTTTCATAGTTTCATCCTAAAAAATCAATCCCAGTTAATTTCCTCGGCGCGACCTCTCGTAAACAAATCATTCAGAGCATCCTTCGCCAGTTTTCCATCAAAAAGCACTGCGTTTACCTCAGATACAATCGGCATGCTGACATGGTATTTTTGAGAAAGAAACAATGCAGCCTTTGCAGAGTAAACGCCTTCCACAATCTGCTTTACCTCATCCATGGCGGCCTGCATGGTGTAGCCCTTTCCAATCAGATAACCTGCATTATGATTACGGCTGTGATTACTTGTACAGGTTACAATCAAATCACCCATACCGGAAAGTCCAAGGAAGGTTTCAAGACTCCCCCCCATTGCAACGCCGAGACGGCTGATTTCAGCCATTCCTCTTGTCATCAAAGCAGCCTTCGTATTATCTCCGAGTGCAAGACCGTCTACAACACCTGCCGCAAGGGCAATGACATTTTTCAGGGAACCTCCAAGTTCTATTCCGGTTACATCAGGGCTGATATAAATTCGGAAATTATCATTCATAAAGGTATCCTGAATCAACAAAGCCGTTTCCTTATCGGCACTTCCTACAACAATTGCCGTTGGAATGCTTCTGCTTACCTCTTCGGCATGACTTGGTCCGGAAAGAACCGCAACCTTGGCGGAAGGCATCTCCTCACTGATTACCCCGGTAAGCGTCATCAATGTGCTTTCTTCAATTCCTTTGGCAACATTAACAATCACTTGGCCTTCAGGAACCAAGTCCTTCATCGAATGTGCAACGCTTCTGACGAAAGGGGAAGCAACGGCACATACAAGAATGTCCTTATCCTTACAGATTGCCTCAAGGTCAGTTGTCAGTTTAACACTGTCCGGAAGTACAGCTCCCGAAAGGTTCGGAATGTTGGCGCGGTTACTATCCAACGCTTCTATTTCCTTGGGAAGTTTGCTCCACAATGAAACATCATTTCCATTCTCCGCTAACTGAATCGTAAGTGCGGTGCCCCAGGTGCCTGCACCGAGAACTCCTATTTTTCTTCGCATGGTTCATTCTCCTTCACTTCTTGTGTATTGGTAGGAATTTCAATCTTCTGATTAATCTTTCGCTCGGTTCCGTTTAACAGACGCTTAATGTTGGCTCTGTGGGTAAATACGCCGGATACAGTAAACAATGCGGCAATAATTACCATCGGAACATAATAAGCGCAACCCTTTTTCGTAAGAGCGATAAATACCGGATAGAGAACTACAACAAACATAGATCCAACCGAAACATATTTCGTGATTGCGACAATCGCAACGAATACCGGTATAAATAAAGCCAAATGCCAATCTGTCGCAATCATTGCACCGCCTGTGGAGGAAATCCCTTTGCCTCCTTTAAAATGCAACCAAAACGGGTAATTATGCCCCAAAACTCCGGCGAATCCGGTAATCTCACAAAGTAAAGATGCATAATCCTCTCCTGCAAATAATACATAATGGACCAAAATTGCAGGGATATAAACCTTCAGAAAATCGCCGAGGAATACAAGCAGTCCGGCCTTCTTACCGAGTGCACGGAGTGCATTGGTCGCACCGGCATTGCCGCTTCCGTAATCACGGATATCAATATGATGCAACTTACCGACCAGATAGCCGTTGGAAATATTACCGCACAGATATCCCACAAGCACACAAATCACTATTTTTAACAGCATGAAAGACTCCTTCAGATAATGTGCCAAAGGCACAAATTCTGTATTACTGTTCCTTTTCGTTACGTTCTCTGATAATAAACTTCAAGGAAGTTCCGTCAAATCCAAAAGCTTCACGGATTTTGTTCTCCAGATAACGAACATAGGAATAGTGCATTAATTCTTTATCATTGACAAATATGACAAACGTCGGCGGTTTTACGGCAACCTGCGTAATGTAGAACAGTTTCAGTCTGCGTCCCTTGTCGGACGGCGGCTGCTGTAAGGTTACCGCTTCCATCATAATTTCATTCAAAACACCGGTACCGATTCTCTTGTTCTGATTTTCGATAACCTTCTCGATTTCATCATAAAGCTTTGTAACTCTCTGCCCGGTAAGCGCCGAAATAAAGATAATCTCCGCATAAGGGGTAAAGGAAAGTATCTGACGGATATCCTCCGTATGCTTATAAATGGTCTTGTCATCCTTCTCGATGGCGTCCCATTTGTTCACGGCAATAATAACTCCCTTGCCCTCGTTGTGGGCAATTCCGGCAATTTTGGCATCCTGCTCACTGACGCCCTCCTTGGCATCAATGACTACAACAACGACATCGGCGCGTTCGACTGCGCTGACGGTACGAACAATGCTGTAATGCTCCAGATTCTCGTGAATTTTGGATTTTCTTCGAAGTCCTGCCGTATCAATGAATACATATTCCTTACCATGGTACTTCACGGAAGTATCCACAGCATCACGAGTCGTTCCTGCAATCTCAGAAACAATAACACGTTCCTCACCGAGAAGCTTATTGATCAAAGAGGATTTACCGACATTCGGCTTACCAACAATTGCGATTCGCGGTCGCTCATCCTCTTCATCCGTAACACCAAGCTTCGGACATTTCTCGGCAACAACATCAAGCATATCTCCAAAACCAAGCATGGAAGCTGCGGAAATCGGAATCGGGTCGCTAAGTCCGAGATTATAAAACTCATACACATCGTTACCAAACTTCTCAAAGCTGTCAACCTTGTTCACAACAAGTACAATCGGCTTTCCCGAACGACGAAGCATGTCAGCGACCTTATAATCCGCATCTGTGAGACCGTTTCTCACATCGGTAAGGAATATAATCACATCTGCAGAATCAATTGCCATCTGTGCCTGCTCACGCATCTGCGAAAGAATGACATCCTTCGACTCCGGCTCAATACCACCGGTATCCACCATGGTAAATGAATGATTCAACCATGTAATATCCGCGTAGATTCGGTCTCTGGTTACACCCGGAATATCTTCAACAATACTGATTTTCTCGCCTGCCAGCGCGTTAAACAGTGTTGATTTGCCGACATTCGGTCTGCCTACTATGGCTACAATCGGTTTACTCATATGTTCTCTCCTATATCATTTGCATTAGAAAAAAGATTTATTCAATCAGGCTTTGCAGAAAATCGTTTCCATCTGCCTCACAGATTCTTATTCCGATATTCAATTCTTTCTCAATATCCGAAACGGTTACATCATCCAACAGAACCTGCTCTCCGCTTCTTAGAAGGTTAGCAGGAAGAAGCAGTCTGTCTCCGAGTTTCTTGCCACGAAGCTGTGCAATAATATCCTGCCCCGTCAGCAACCCGGATACCGTTATCCGTTCTCCGAAGAAATCGTTTCGAATCGCATAAACATCAACCGAAATATTCGGGAAAATACTACGCACCTTCTCGCAAAGTTGCCGAATTACAGGTGCTGCAAGCATTCCTGTTGCTATCGAGATGCTTCTGGTCCGTTCATCTCCTGCCGCATTCGCAATGCACGCCTCCACCTCAGTCATCAGTGAACGAAGCATTCCGACACCATTTTCAATCTGCGGATACCCTTCATAATCCTCTTCAGACGGTATCGGAAGTCCTGCCAGAAGATACCACTCATCACTTGCGTAGACGAACGATGTTCCAAAATGTTCTCTGCAGATTCCCTGCCATTTGCCGATAAGCGCCAAAACTTTGCGGGCATCCTCTTTGTCAAACGGCTCAATTTCCGTAAGACCCTGACGGTATTTCGTCATACCAATCGGCACCACACTGAGGCTCTGCATATTAGGCAGATATGCTGTCAAATCGTGAATCGTTCTCTCAAGTTCATCACCGTCGTTCCAGTTTTTTACCAGAACAATCTGTCCGTTCATGGAAATATCCGCGTCTTTAAGTTTCTTCAGTTTCTCTTCAATATCACCCGCAAAACGATTGCAAAGCATCTTCTTTCGAAGCTCGGGATTCGTTGTATGAACCGAAACATTAATCGGAGATAACCGGTAATAACATATCCGCTCAAGTTCCTCATCGTTAACATTGGTCAGCGTAACATAATTGCCCTGCAAAAACGATAGTCTCGTGTCATCATCCTTAAAATATAAGGTCGGACGCATTCCCTTTGGCATCTGATCGATAAAGCAGAAGATACAACGATTCTTACAGGAACGGTAATCATCCATCAAGGACTCCGCATATACCAGGCCGAGTTCATCGTCCTCGTCCTTTTCAATGTCATAGTCGGAAATGGTACCGTCTTCATGGCGAACTGTAAGGCAAATGTGTGATTCGGTTTCCTCAAAACGGTAATCCAGAATATCAATGATGCACTTCCCGTTAACAGAAAGAAGAACATCGCCTGCCACAATACCAGCCTCCATAGATGGACTTCCCGGCATTACCTCGATTATCTTGTGCTCATGCTTTTCCATACTATCCTCTGTTGTACTTCTGCCCGGTTCCAAGCGTTCCTAAAGGAATCTGCTAAAACCGTACTTTACTCCTTAGTAAGCATCAGAAATCCCGCATTGCTTCCCCGTAAGCCATTGGTCGCGCGATGGGAAAAAAACATCTGCGGTCTGCACATCGTACATAAATCAGAAACCGTTATATTCTCTTTTGGAATTCCTGCAGACTGCAGATACCACGAATTTGCAGCCCATAAATCCACATAAAAGCGGTCTCCCGTACCATGAAATAAAACACCCTTTTCAGAATCCACAGGAAGAGGAATGGCATTTTCAAACTCTTCTGCTACCTCGGGACCGACTTCAAAACAATGGCGACATATGGAAGGACCGATTGCCACCAAAATATCCGATGGATTCGAGTTATATTCACGATGCATCTCTGTTACTGTCTTCGCTGCTATGCCGGCAATCGTTCCACGCCAGCCAGCATGTGTAAGTGCGATAACATGCTTTACTCTGTCATAAAAGAACAGCGGAACACAATCGGCAGTAAAGATAACAAGCGGAACACCCGGCTCATCCGTCATCAATCCGTCGATATCCTCGAAAGCATTCTCTCGAACAAATCCGTTTCCACAATCATTTGCGGTAACCTTGCGAATATTGCATTGATGTGTCTGCTTGGAAAGCACCAGTTTCTCCATCGGAATACCAAGTGTTTCACACATATCCGTATAATTCGCCTTCACCAAAGCAGCATCATCCCCGCGGTTAAAGCCAAGATTCATCGCCGAATAGATTCCCCTACTGTGACCGATAATTCTTGAGGAATACCCATATCGGACAGTATCGGGGACTTCCCAATTCGGAAAATTTACATATGCTGCATGTTCCGAAATCCTCAGGCTTGATTGTTCGTTCAGTCTGATTTCCATACTGCTCCTAAAATGCATTCTGATACCAGCGAATCTCCTCGGAATCCATTGCAATCACATCAAATCGCATGGCAGATTCCGTTGATAATCTATGCTCCGTAAGATACCAAAGTGCTACTTTTCTGATAATATCCTGCTTGCGGCTTCCTACTGCCTCCTCAGGAAGTCCAAGACTCTTCGTTCGACGGTACTTAACCTCGGCAAATACCAGTGTTCCGTCCGTATCTCTTGCTATAAGATCTATCTCACCGATTCTGCATCGATAATTCTTCATAACTATCGTCAAGCCATTGCCTGACAAGAATTCCGAAGCCCGTTCTTCGGTCAGTGTCCCCACACTTCTTTCGTTCATATACCTTCCCCTTCTCTCCTTAAACGAGAAAGTTTCCGATAAATGTCCTCCGATGAATCTCACACGGGCCATTGGTCTTTAATGCTTCGATATGCTCGGAAGAACCGTAACCCTTATTCTTGGCAAACCCGTAACCGGGGTACTTTTGGTCGAGTTCCACCATCATCCGGTCTCTCGTAACCTTGGCAACAATGCTCGCTGCGGCAATGCTTGCGCTTTTTGCGTCCCCTTTAATGATTCCTCTTTGCGGGATGGAAATCCCCGGAATCTTAACGGCATCCACCAAAAGGTGTTCCGGTTTCACGGACATTGATTCGATTGCCTGACGCATTGCCTCATAGGTTGCCTGCAAAATATTGATTTCATCAATCACTTCATGACTGACAATCCCGATTCCATAGCTGACAGCCTTCGCAATAATTTCATCATACAGTTCCTCACGCTTCTTCTCGGGAATCTGTTTGCTGTCATTCAGATAGAGAATATCGCAATCCTTCGGCAGTATGACGCAGCATGCAACAACCGGTCCTGCCAGAGGTCCTCGCCCCACCTCATCGATTCCGCCGATATAGTTCACTTCAGGATACAGTCTCTCGTAATGAAACATCTCCTCCATACGCAGACATTCCTTTTCATACGCTTCCACACGCTTTGATGCCTGTAAAATAAGCTTCTGTACACCGGCACGACTATCGGTGCGATATTCCGAAATGAAAGCCGGAATCTCTGCAATTTCTGCATTCGTAAGTTTTTGTTTAATATCACAAAGACTCTCCATCACTCTCGTCCTCCGGAACTTCCAAACTGATTGCCCCCAGTTTTACCGAGCGAAAATCATCAACGACAATATTGGCTGCTCTTTCCATATCAAATTCTCCGCCTTTGCGAAGGCAGCCCCTTTTCGCAGCAATTCTTTGCAGTAAAGCGCCTTTGTCATCATCGGGCAGTTTTTCTTCGACATTGTATTTGGCTGAGACGGCTCCGGGATAATTCGCAGTAATATATTCCAGCAAATCCATTGCCAGTTCTTCGGGAACAAGAATATCATCACTGATGGAGCCAATCCATGCAATCCGCTTTCCCACGGACTCAGATTCAAACTTCGGCCACAAAATACCGGGAGTATCCAAAAGCTCGACATTCTTATTCAGGCGAATCCACTGCTTACCCTTCGTAACGCCGGGCTTGTTTCCGGTCTGTGCAACTGCTTTTCCTGCATAACTATTGATAAATGTCGATTTCCCGACATTCGGAATACCGACAATCATAGCACGAATCGGGCGGTTCAGAATACCGCGCTTGCGGTCTCTTTCTATCTTCTCTTTACAAGCCTCCATAATGCAGTCCGTAACCGTTTTGATTCCGCTTCCGCTTCTGGAATTCACGGTAGCCACGAAATAGCCTTTCTTCTCGTACCATGCTTTCCACAGTGCGGTAACCTTCGGGTCTGCCATATCCACCTTATTCAGAAGCATAACTCTGGACTTTCCCTTCGCAATTCCGTCAATATCCGGATTTTTGGAGGAAAGCGGAATTCTTGCGTCAACAAGTTCCACTACTACATCGATTAATTTCATCTCCTCGGTCATCTGACGTTTTGCTTTCGCCATATGTCCCGGGTACCATTGATACTGCATACTATACCGCCTGTATTAAACTATTTTCTATTCAGATTATTGACAAATGAAAGTTTGTTCAATCGAATCCATGCGTAACCAATAATCTGACTCTTCTTTACATTGCCCACCGAAGCATAACGGCTGTCTTCCGAATCGTTTCTGGCATCACCCAAAACAAAATACTCGTCATCCGCAAGCGTGACCTCGTAGGTCGCCAAACCGGAAATCATCATATGATCAACCGTAACCTCTTCGGTCATTTCCTCGCCGTTTATATATACTTTTCCGTTCTTAATCTGAACCGTTTCACCGGGAAGCCCAATGACACGCTTGATATTGTAGAACGCCTCCTTGCGGTCAGGGTCCTTATCCTGACAGAAGACAATAACATCATTTCGGTCAGGTTTGAACAATTTAAAACGAAATCTGTCAACTAAAATCTTATCGCCCTCGGATAGTGTCGGTGCCATTGACGCATCCGCTGTCGTCTTGGCAAGACCGAAACGTGCTGTCGCATAAGCAAGGAATATGGCACCTCCGATTGCAATAAACCAAAACAGAATTGTATGAATTATACTGATCCATTTCTCACGTCTCGCAGCGTGAGTATAATCATATCTGTCAGCCATTCAAGCCTCCTAAACACATATAACCCCTATTTTGACCATAATCTATTTTATTATACCAATATACGCGTTTTATTTCAACCTTAAAAGCTGACCGGATATATGCAAAATCCCAAGAAAGTCCTTACAAATTCCGACTCTTTTTATACTTTCCATGCATTTTCCGAAGAATAATAAATCAAAAAAGGTTGATGCATAATGCATCAACCTTTCATAACAATTTCACTGTTTTAAACCGAAAGATTAGCGGATAACTTCCTTAACCTTTGCAGCCTTACCGGTTCTCTCACGGAGATAGTTAAGTTTTGCACGACGAACCTTACCCTGACGGATAACGGTTACACTTGCAAGAACAGGGCTGTTAAGCGGCCAGGTCTTCTCTACGCCACAACCGTTGCTCATCTTACGAACGGTAAATGTCTCATGAACGCCACCATTCTGTCTCTTGGTTACAACGCCTTCGAAAGCCTGCAATCTCTCACGGTTACCTTCTTTTACTTTGGACTCAACACGTACGGTGTCGCCAACATTGAAGCTGAACTTCTCTTCTTTGAGCTGAGAATCTTCAAGATTCTTCATATACTCTGCATTTGTCATAATCTTGACCTCCTAAAAATCATTTCGGTCTTCATTCTGCCGACAATCGGCACAGCGGAACACCGCGTCTCACAAAGATAAATATTAACACATGAAGATGTAAAATGCAAGTAATATTTTCATTCACTCATATCATCTATAAGCAACGTCGCTTTTCACTTATTCTTCCATTCCGTAATTTGCATATTCAATTCATCGCAAATTGCAGAATAAGAATCGGATGTTTCCAAAAAATCAGACCATGCCTTCTCATAATCCCATTCCGGATTTAAAATCAGTGTATCTTCATTTGCGGAATAATCGTATGCATATAAATCTTGCAGGTACGCTGAAATGGCGGGTTGAATCTGATTTATAAAAACTGCGGACTTATCCTCGGATACTTCAAACAGAATTCCCGTCAGTTCCCTGTCATACTTCAAGCCTTTCCATTCTTTTCTGTTCTCCAGCAAACTGCTGTCAAACTCCATCCCGTTACAATATAACAGTTTCATTATTTCAGGATTGCTCATACATTCCGCCAAAATCCTGAAGGCAAGTTCTTTTTGCCGGGAATTACAGGAGACTCCGTATTTTGCGCCATAATTGGCCTCATATACCGTTTCTGTAAGCTGAATATCGTACCAACCGTCTTTTTCAGCATTTTTACCCACACATATGGTACATAAAACCCTTCCGTCAAAATCCGGCATAATCTTTTTGTCAATCAGTATACCACCGTTAATATCCGCATACAACTGACGAACCAATTCCGAATACTCATTCGATTTTGTGAAATCAACAATCTTTCCGCATTCGGAATCATATGCGAACGAACCGTAATAAACCGGAGCATATCCTAATAGTCCGATAATGGCAATGTTATCAGTTATCCCATCAATGCATATATGAAGTTCATCGTCGTTAATCTGTTGATAAATTCTTTTTAAAGAAACATATGTCCCGTCAAAATCCGAAAAATACTCCGCATATTCTTTATTAACAGATAAATAAACACCTTGATCAAAAGATGGTTCATTATTACCCATGCTGAACGGTTTGGGTACAACATATATGGTGTCATCAACGGAAACTGTTTCCCATTCCTCTGCACAATATGTATCTTTCAGCATGTTCCCCATGTCGGTTTCCAAATAATCATTTAATGAAACAAAATGTTCTTTTAGAAACTCTGACAAATACCTTGTTTCAAAAACGGACCATGCTCCCGAAGTAATAATATCAATAGGATTGTTATTCTCAATTTCTTGCATGTTGAGCCATTCTGCATAATCTTTCCCGGTCAGATCGGTCTCTACAAAGACAATCTGACAATCAAGCCCTTTTTCATAAAGAATCCGATTTATTTCATTCTGACTTTCCCGAGAAACACTCGGTGCCATGAACCTTGCAAATGTCACGGTATGTGATGATGGATAGAGGGGCTCTGCAACCGTAGGAGTTAAATCATTATTGCTATTTGCACTTTCAGAATCTTTGCATCCACAAAAAAGGAGAACAGATAACAAAAAAAGTGTCATGAGTATACAATTTTTCTTCATGCATTCCTCCTTATTCCTTCGTAAAAGAATATTCTATCATTCCTTCGGTATTTCCATTCCAAAAATCATCCTCCGAAATATAAGCAGGCACATACTCTCCTGTTACAGAACTCACTCCATAAATACTCTTTCCGACAATTGCCGTAATTACAAAATCTTTAATCTTGAATTCCCTTTTCAGTTCCTTTCCGTTATCCTGACTCAGAAGAACATAATCTCGGGTTCCCCATTCACAAGCATATATTCCATGGTCCGAACGATATATGTTATACAGGGAAATCTCTGTCTCTGCAACAAATTCCCCGTTATACCGATATAGTTCCAATGTCATATTGTCGGTTAATATACCGTAAACATCCGAAAAGAAATAAATTGTACAATAAGTCTGTTTCCGATACAATGACGAAACTGATTTATTTACAACAGAATAATTAAGTGCTTCTACTATGGTATGCTTTCTTTCTTCCTCTACCATAGATTTCCACTCCTCCGATTCCGGAGCGCATAAGGTGAATTTGCTCGGGCGTTCCAATCCTATAACCTGAAAGCTGACATTACCATTATGATACCATAATTCAGCAATCTGCATATCATAATATTCATCGGAGGCATAGATGACCTCTTCTGCTTCTCCGGAATATGGAACCCTTAAAACTCCCGCTTCGGGTTTTTCTTTTGCCTGACCGCTGAACCATTGCTTATTCTTTCCCTCTCCCGAGGAAAGTATATCATATGGAATTGTGTAAGCAATATATGCCGCTTCGTCTGTATATATGCAGCTTGAAATAGAATACGGCTTTTGAAATTGGGTAATCAGCTTACGGTTCTCACCTTGAAGATTTGCACTGTACAGACCGTCAGATTGGATATAATACAGACATTGTTTATTTAGATATATAGGAAAAACTCCAAAATCATATGCAACACAAGAACTCTTATCATCTTCATCTTTGTAATCTGAAGGAATGTGCTCACATGCGACATCAAAGCAGAAAGGTACTGTCCTTCCTGTTCTCACATCGAATATCATTTTTATGACCTGCCCATGATAAGTGTCATTATATATTCGATACTCTTCCGTAAAAGTATCATCTGCCAACCCGAATATCGCCGTTCCACCGGATTTCACTTCCGTCGTCCTACTATTGCACGACACGGTAAGACTGCATAGAACTGACGCCATCAGGACCACAATCTTCTTAATTTTCATATTGATAATTGAATGTATGTTCTATGGTACTATTGTAGTAACATTATTATGAGAAAAGGTTCTATCAAGATAACTGGAGGAGTGATTGGAAATAACTTTATAATACCTATTATATCCACTCAATTGCGGAGCCTCAACTTTGGCTGTATAATTTTGGGCCAGCAAACGCGTGACCTTATCATATGTGTCTGTATATGTATTAAAAGAATAAAATTCGGCATATGTTGTATTATATGAACTCAAACCGGAACTGGTCCTTGCATAAGCACTATACCGATCTGTTAAAATCGTATTGCCGTAGTAAAAGCCCACACCATCAACTTCTGCATAGAGATTAGGATTGCCATAATTAGCAACTGCTACCCCCGTTGTAATAATCAGCATAAATACAGCAAAAAAACTTAACCATTTTTTCATAACCTTTCCCATAACCTCCTTTATTTTCTAAAAAAAAAATATCATACCACATACACAATGTCAAGCACTGATATCCTCTTATAATCCCCGTTCTTCAACCCGATAATTCTATTTGCTGTTCAGATATTTATCTTTGTAATAACAGGTTGTTTTCCTGTCCAGATTAGCTTTCTCCATCAGTTCCGGACGATACTGCATCGTTCGGTCGACGCTGCGACAGTTTCTCCACTCCGCAATCTTCTGATGATTGCCGGAAAGCAGAACCTCGGGAACATTTTTCTCATTCCATACTTCAGGCCTTGTATACTGCGGATACTCTAAAAGATTGTTCTCGAAGCTTTCCGTCGAGCCACTCTCTTCGTTCGTCAGCACTCCGGGTACCATACGGGATATCGCATCTATCATAACCATAGAAGGAAGTTCCCCGCCTGAAAGTACATAGTCTCCGATGGAAACATAATCTGTAACAATTTCCTCTAAAATACGCTCATCAACGCCCTCATAATGACCACAAAGAAATACAAGATCCTCTTCCTCTGCCAATTCCTTTGCCATTGTCTGGTTGAATACCTTGCCCCATGGCGTCAGGTATACAACACGCGGACGATTCTTTCCCGTGCGCATAGCATTAACCGCCTGATAACACCTTGCAATCGGTTCCGGAGCCATTACCATACCTGCTCCGCCGCCGTAAGGATAGTCATCCACGTGGCGATGTTTATCCTGCGAATAGTCACGGATATTGATTGTATTCAGTGTAATAATTCCGGCATCCATGGCTCTTCCAAGGATACTTGTATGTAGTCCATCGGAAACCATCTCCGGAAACAGTGTCATGACATAAAAATTCATTAGTCCAGAAGTCCTTTCATTACGTGAACGGTAATTTTCTTATTAGCAGTATCCACATCCTTTACACAGTCGGGAATTACGGGAAATAAAACTTCCTTTCCGTTGTTAAGCCGAATGATGAAGACATCATTCGCTCCCGTCTGCATTACTTCCTTTAACACCCCAAGTTTATTACCATCTTCATCCACAACATCGTTACCGATTGCATCACAGATGAAATATTCATCGTCTGCAAGTTCCACTGCATATTCTCTGGACACAAGAATATCGTGACCTTTGTATTTTTCGATATCGTTAATGTTACTGTACTCCTTAAATTTAAGGATAACCATATTCTTGAAATATTTGACCTGTTCTACGGTAACCGGAATTTCTTCCTTCCCGGTATCAATAAACAGCGGAACACCCTTTTTAAAACGGGATACATCGTCGGTCGTCGGAAACAGCTTAATCTCCCCGCGAACACCATGCGTACTCGTAAATACTCCGACTCTTAATTTATCTTCCATACAATAAAGCTCCTGTTATTAATCTTTGCGAAGCCTTTCGGCTTCTCTTCCTTATGTCATGGAAAATACAGAGCAAGCTCCCGTGACATAAGGAAAAGGGTTGTAAAAACCATTGTTTCTACAACCCGCAAAAGTTACTGTATAATATCGACAACAACCTTTTTGTCTTCCTTCGTTGCCAAAACCTTCACAACCGTGCGGAGTGCTTTAGCAATGCGGCCCTGTTTGCCAATTACCTTGCCCATATCTTCAGGAGCAACTCTGAGTTCAACGAGAATGCTTCCGTCGTCAGCAATGGTTTCGGTGACAACAACCTGGTCAGGTTTGGTAACCAGCGATTTTGCAATCACTTCAACTAACTCTTTCATCGCCGTCCTCCAATCACTTCTGAATACCGGCCTGCTTGAACAATTTGGCAACAGTCTCGGTAGGCTGAGCACCGTTTGCAAGCCACTTCTTAGCTGCTTCCTCATCTACGGAGAAAACGTTAGGCTCCTTAGTAGGATCATAGGTACCAAGCTCAGCGATAAATCTGCCATCTCTGGGGGATCTCTCATCAGCTACGATTACTCTGTAGAAAGGAGCATGAGTCTCACCCATTCTTTTCAAACGAATTTTAACTGCCATAATATATTCACCTCCTTAAAAATTTCCGTACAATATATAGTAATCCAATGGATTAACATATCAAAAGCCAAATGGTAACTTCATTCCGCCCTTGCGGAACTTGCCACCCTTCTTCATCATGCCGTTCATCTGCTTCATCATCTTCTTCGTCTGCTCATACTGTTTCATCAGACGATTGACATCGGCAATATCCACGCCGGCGCCGTTTGCAATACGACGTTTTCTCGGCGGCGTAATAATTTCAGGCTTCTCCCGTTCCTTCTTCGTCATCGAATGAATAATGGCTTCCGTCTGTTTGAAAGCATCATCATCAATCTGTACATTCTTAAGCTGTCCGCCGACATCCGGAAGCATGGAAAGAATACTTTGAATTCCGCCCATATTCTTCATCTGCTGAATCTGATCAAGAAAATCGTTAAAATCAAACTCGTTCTTGCGGAACTTCTTCTCCAGTTCCATAGCCTTCTGTTCATCAACCTCGGCCTGAACCTTATCAATCAAGGTAAGAACATCGCCCATACCAAGAATTCTGGATGCCATACGGTCCGGATAGAACTGTTCCAAATCAGAAAGCTTCTCACCCATACCGACATATAAAATCGGCTTTCCGGTTACAGCACGAATGGAAAGCGCCGCACCGCCTCTCGTATCACCATCAAGCTTTGTTAAGATAACACCTGTGATTCCGATTTTCTCGTCAAATGTAGTTGCTACATTCAGAACATCCTGACCGGTCATAGCATCTACGGTGAGTACCGTATGATGGACATTCACTTCCCGCTTAATCTTCTGAAGTTCTTCCATCAGTTCCTCATCAATATGCAGACGACCTGCCGTATCGAGAATTACAATATTACAACCTTCTTTACGGGCATGCTCTAATGCAGCCTTTGCAATATCGACAGGACTGTGTCCCGTTCCCATTGCGAAACACGGAACACCCTGTTTCTCCGCATTGACCTTTAACTGGTCGATTGCTGCCGGACGATAGATGTCACATGCAACCAAAAGCGGTTTCTTTCCCTGATTTTTGAACTTCCCTGCAAGTTTTGCTGCCGTCGTTGTTTTACCGGCGCCCTGCAGACCGCACATCATAATGACGGTGATCTCACCGGATACGGGAGTAATCTCCGTGGTCTCCGAACCCATCAGGGCAATCATTTCTTCATTTACGATTTTGATAATCATCTGTCCGGGAGTCACGCTGGTAAGGACATCCTGTCCTACTGCACGCTCCTGCACAGATGCAATAAACTGTTTTACAACCTTGAAGTTTACATCAGCTTCCAACAGCGCAAGTTTAACCTCACGCAGAGCTTCCTTTACATCAGACTCTGTCAGACGACCTTTGCTTCTCAGGTTTTTGAATACATTTTGTAATTTATCCGATAAGCTTTCAAAAGCCACTTTTCATTCCTCCGAACTCTTTTCACAGCATTGTCCTAAGCTGTGCGCAGAGTTTCTTTATTTCCACATTGTCACAATCTGTGGAATCGTTCCCCGCAATCACCTTCTCCATTTCATCAAGAAGGCTCTTTGCTTCTTCTCCTCTTGCCACAAGATGCAGACCATCTTCATATTCCTGAAGTTTGTTACTGATTCTTTTTACCAAATCGGAAACACCTTGACGCGTCATATTCTCACGCTCTGCAATCTCGGAAAGTGACATATCATTGCACACATAGTCTACAAAAATTGCCCGCTGACGTTCGTCAAACATATCCCCGTAATAATCAAAGTACCGCGTCAGTTTCAATGCTTCCCGAAGCCAGTCAACCGGCTCCGATTTCTTGGTTTTTCTCTGTTCGGCCATAACAAAACCTCTTCGGGATCTCCGCATCCTTTCAAAATAAAAAATGCGAAGGTGTAAAGTTTTTTTCTTGACACCTTCGCAAGTATAACCGACTTCTTAGCATTTGTCAACAGAAATATTATCCGTTAACCATTCAAAAGCAGTTTTCTTACTTTTTGGACATATCCTTTCCGTCTGCTTCCACAATTTCCTCTTCGCAACCTGCACCCGCATAAATCTTAAGAGTTCCATCTTCCTGATACTCCAAACACAAATCCATCCCGTCGAAGATGATTTTGTTATCACGAATAACATAGGTTGATGAGATATCCTTCCCTGTGCGAAGATTTTCTCTGTTTTCGCCGGCCACCGTATCCAGAAGGGAGACAATCTCCTTGGAGAATTCCTCCGGTGTGGTTCCAATCTGTGCCATGGCATAATCTACCATACCATAGTTTACACCATACAGAAGGCTGTAATATTGCATAAGTCCTTCTTTGGTTCCCAGAATGTCAATAACCATATCAAAAAAGGCATTGTTATCCTGAATGATTCTGCCTTCCATATGGGATTCATCCGTAAATCGCATAATCAGTTTTGTTGTGCCGGACGGAACTTCCATTCCCATTGAATCCAGGATGCTCAACATCTGCTTATACTGACTGCTCTGATTACCGAAAACCTCCGACATCGGGATGTCAATATCCGTCTGCCAACGTCCACGAATGGTTCCGTAATTGAAGCCTTCCTCATAATCACCGGATGGATACTCATAGGAATCTTTCTCGGCATCCCAACCTTCGATATCAATTTTCTTTCCGATTGCAGGCACTTTGCTTTCTGTTTCCGCAGGCGTTGTGCTGCTTTCCTTTTTAGGCAATTCCTTCTGTTGAATCGGCTCATCTTTCCCACAGGCAATCATGGAAAATACCATTAATACTGCCGTAATCAATAATCCAATCTGTTTAATTCTCCTCATAATTCCTCCGCATTTCATAATACAGCCTGTAATTACAACGAATTACAGGCTGTATCAATTAAAAAACACTGTTTTAATTTACTGCTTTTCAAGAACAAGACCGTCTAACAACTGTGCCTTTTCAATATCGCTATCGTCTGCTACATGCAAAGTCATTGTATTATTCTTGGGATTATACTCGAAGTATGCTTCTTCGGAATCATTAATATAAATCATATTACCGTCAATTCTGTACTCACCGTTTTTCTCTTCGGTAATCAGCAGTTCGGATTCATCCATCTCAAGTTCCTCCTGGATCAAATCAATCATATCCTGCATCGTCATTCCTGCAAGTGCAAGATACTCTTCTACTTCGCCTTCTGTCATACCCAAAGAGTCTGCAAGGTATTTTGACATAATCTTTTCATCGGAGAAAGTCTTCTTCATAGCAGTATAAAGCGGTCTCTCATCCAATTCCATATTCATACTGATTTCGTTATCTTCGCCAAATGTCAGTTCAATAGAAAGCATTCCGTCTGTATCGGCGCCAACATCATTCATCATCTCCATTAACTCTTCCGTTCCTTCCGGCATCTCACCGTCCTCACTTGACATTTCCATCAGTGTTTCCAACGGAAGTACTTTTTCAACCTTCCAAGATCCGCCGGCAATTTCCTTCATCATATCATAGTTTCCGTCTTTGCCGTCCTTACCATCTTTACCGTCTTTGCCATCCTTACCATCTTTACCGTCCTTGCCGTCCTTGCCGTCCTTGCCGTCTTTGCCGTCTTTGCCATCCTTACCATCTTTGCCGTCTTTGTCATCGTCGTCATCGTCATCGTCATCGTCGTCATCGTCATCGTCATCATCGTCATCATCCGATTGTTCGGTCTTATCTTTGCGACGCTTTGAGCTCTTGTCATCATCGTCGTCATCAGCGTTGCCACAAGCAACCAACGAGAATGCCAGCATCATAACTACCAGCAGCACTAAAAGTTTCTTCAAAATCTTCATTTCTTTTCTCTCCTTAATCTTTACACTTTTTTGCAATATTGCCATATATCCGGCCATCAAAACCCTGCCGCACACGAAAATAAGAATACTATATTTCAAAAAAAACTACAAGTACTTTTTGCATTGATGTTTAAAAATGTAATTATGACATATTTTACGAAATATTAGTGCTTATATGCAGCGAAACATATATGCGCCGATTCCAACCGCAATTGTCAAATTCAGAGAATCCACTTCCGTTGACTGCGGAATAATAATACTGTTTGTAAATGTTGCATACTCCTCCGGAAGCCCTGTCGCCTCATTACCGAAAATCAAAGTATACCGTTCCGGTTTCGGACATGTTTCCACGGTAAGCTGTTCCTCTGCTGTCAGCATAAAGGAATACAGTTCTCTTGCCGAATCCATATCACAATACTTCTTTCGATATGCATCAAAACTGTCAAAGCACTCAATACGGAGTGAGAACACTGCTCCCATGGATGCACGGATTACCTTCGGATTCAGATAATCAACCGCCGGTGTAATAATCGCAATGTCGTGAATGCCAAAGGCGAGACAGGTTCGGAATATGGTACCCGCATTGCCCATATTGCTTGGATTCACCAGCATCAGATGCGGTGCAGCCCCGTTCAATTTCTTCTCATACTTTCGGAACACACCGATTACAAATACATTCTCCTTATCACTAAGCCTTGCAATCATCTTATCCTGATTCCATACAGGAACGTTCCGTTCTCTGCAAAGACTTTCCACGTGCTCACGATCGGTAAACGAGGAATGCACATACACACCGATTACCGTCTCCGGTGCTTTCATCAAAAGTTCAATTGTCGGGAAAGCCCCGAGTGCATAGGAATACTCAAATTCCTTCTTGTATGGTTTGATTGTTAATGCATTATCCAATTCTAACGCCTCCATTAAAAAGTCTCTGCAATTCAATTATTTATGTAATCACATAACCGTTCATATTCTTCAGGACACATTCACAATTCGCCATTGGTTCTCCTCTGAATTATAAGAAATCCGAATCAACCGGATACTGCCAAATACAGAGATTCTGCATTCATACATACGGATATGACCGCGCACATTAATACCATTCGGCAATGTATAATCCCCATTGCCGGACAAATCCTTGTAGCTGATAATTCCGTATGTCTGCCGTTCCCCATATTCATCCGTCAGCCGAATCTTAATCGGCATGATTGTTCGGTCGCGGTTATGCTGGCATATGACATCGATTCGATTGTCTTTCTCTGTAATTGTTCCCATATCTGCACCTTCTTATGCAGATATAATAGAACATTTGTTCGATTTTGTAAAGAGGTTCCAAAAAAATATCGGAAAATGTAACCGAAGCAATTACATTTTCCGTTTCCTGTGGTACAATAGCTCCAGCAGACAGAAACGGAGCATCTGATATGAATGAAAAAACAACAAAAAGCAGCCTGGGACTTCTTCTCGTATTATGTGCCGGGATTCTATGGGGAACCATGGGCATCTGGGTCAGAAACCTGAATTCCGCAGGTCTTACCACAAAGGACATCACATTACTGCGAAGCCTCGGTATGGTAGTTCTTCTCGGCTTGTACGGACTATTCTTCCGCCGTTCGATGTTCCGAATTCATATAAAGGATATCTGGTGTTTCCTCGGAACGGGAATCGTTTCCATTCTCTTCTTTAATTATTGCTATATGACAACCATTACCAGAACTTCTCTTTCTGTTGCCGCACTGCTTCTATATACTTCTCCGGCATTTGTTCTTATACTGTCTACCATTCTGTTTCGTGAACGGTTCACGGTGCGCAAGTGCATTGCTCTGCTTATGGCATTTGCCGGATGTGTCTGCATATCCGGAATCTTTCAATCCGATGCACCACTCAGCCCTTTAAACCTCGCCATCGGTATTGGTGCAGGCTTTGGCTATGCCATGTATTCCATATTCGGACATTATGCTCTGAAGCGTGGGTATTCCGGCACGACGATTACTTTCTATACATTTCTGATTGCCACCATAGGGCTCTGTCCGTTCTGTTCTCCTGTAAAATCCATCCGCATAGTATCTTCAGATATTTCGCTGTTTCCATATGTTGGCGGTCTTTGGATTGTCTGTACACTCATTCCTTACCTCACCTACACGGAAGGTCTTAAACGCATGGAAACGGGACTTGCCGCAATCGTTGCCTGCATAGAACCTGTCTCCGCAACACTCGTCGGTCTGCTTGTCTATAAAGAAGGCCTGTCCGCAAGCGAGATCCTCGGCATTCTATTCGTACTCGGCTCCGTATGCGTAATCAATCTTTCATCCCGCACGCAGAACAACGAGTGAATTGCATTTTCACTCTTGATTAAAGATGCATTCCGTTGGTCATGGCTACCGCCACAAGCGTTCCCAGATTATCCGTAACCTTAACCTCATAAAAGCAGCTTCTGCGTCCGTCCTTAATCGGGCTTGCCGTAGCATAAAGCGTATCGCCCTTTGCCACGGAGAGGTAACTGATCTGACTGGTCACCGTCACGGTACTGTGCTCTCTGTCATTAGTTGCCACGGCAAATGCAAAGTCACACAGTGTATAAAACACGCCACCCATCACTGCACCAAGTGCATTCCGGTGGTTGTCCGTAAGTTTCAAACTGCATACGGAACGTCCCGGTTCTACCGAATCAATTACAACACCGGTTGCAACCGTTGCATATTTATCGTTTCCAAAAAACTCTCTTGCTTCCTCTAATGTCATATATCTCACCTACTTATTTCCGATTGCATCAACATCATACGGCGTAGCCTGGTATACATAGTAGTTAACCCAGTTCGTGTAAAGCGTGTTGGCGTGAGCTCTCCACAAAAGAAGCGGACGCTCGTTCGGATCATCGTTCGGATAGTAATTCTTCGGTATCTCAATCGGAAGTCCCTTACCAAGATCACGCTTATACTCACGGTCCAAAGTCATACGGTCATATTCCGGGTGTCCCATCATGAAAATCTGACGGCCTTCCTTTGCCATAATCAGGAATATTCCTGCCTCCTCGGATTCTGCCATAATCGTCAGCTCCGGATTGGATGCCACGGCCTCACGACTGACCGTCGTATGACGGCTGTGCGGCATATAAAACTCATCATCAAATCCGCGTACCAGCGGTTCTCTACGATTCATTACCTTATGACGGAACAGTCCAAACAGTTTCTTCGGAAGGTCAATCTTCGGGATGCCGTAGTGATAGAAAAGTGCTGCCTGTGCGCCCCAGCAGATGTGAAGCGTACTTGTGACATTTGTCTCACTCCAGTCCATAATCTTCTTTAACTCATCCCAATAAAGAACCTCCTTAAAATCCATCTGTTCCACCGGTGCACCGGTAATAATCAGGCCATCGAATTTCTGGTCCTTTACGTCGTCAAATGTCTGATAAAACTGGTCCAGATGACTCTTCGCCGTATTGGTTCCGACATAAGAAGCCGTTGTCAGAAACGTAAGGTCAAGCTGCAACGGTGTATTGGACAGACTGCGAAGCAAATCCACCTCCGTTGCCTCCTTCAAAGGCATCAGATTCAGAATTGCAATCTTAAGCGGACGGATATCCTGCGTCATCGCACGATTCTCATCCATAACGAATATATTCTCATCAATGACAACCTGTCTTGCCGGCAGATCGTTTTGTACTTTAATCGGCATAACTTATAGTCCTTTCTATCCTTCGCAAAGTTTCAGGAAATCCTCCTCTGAAAGAATCGGAATTCCAAGTTCCTTTGCCTTTTTATTCTTTGACGAACCGCTTTCGGTATCGTTGTTAATCAGATAATCCGTCTTTGCAGAAACCGAGCCCGCAACCTTTCCGCCGCGTTCCTCAATATACGCCTTGGCTGCGTCTCTGTTCGGAAAATGATACACCGCTCCGGTAATGACGAAGGTCTTTCCGGTAATCGGCGATTCCTTCACCTCTTCGGGTGCCTCAAAGCTTATGCACATAAGCAGGTCATCTACTATTCTTGCATTGTTCTCATCCGCCATATACGCCGTAAAACTGGCTGCAAGCACTTCACCGAGCCCCGAAATCTGAAGCAGTTCCTCCATGGAAGCATTTCTGACTGCGGAAAAATCATATTGCATGGCTCTGCAAATCAGTTTCGCATTGGCAAGACCAATGCCCGGAATACCTAAACTATACACGAATTTCGGCATGCTGACAACCGTTGCTTTTTTTGCGGCAGCTAAAAGGTTTTCAAAGGATTTCTCCCCGAAGCCCTCCATCTGTACGAATTCGTCACGAATCTCCTTCGTATCCATCTTAAAGAAATCCGCCGGTTCCTTCACAAAGCCTCTGCCAATCAGTTTCTCAATCGTCATTTCGGAAAGGCCTTCGATATTCATCGCATCCCTGCTCACAAAATGCTCGAACATCTTAATCTTCTTGGCAAGGCACGCCGGATTTACGCAATAAAGTGCTTTTGCTTCATTCAGTGCCCGAATCTCCGTCGGTCCGCCACATACCGGGCAGACGGAAGGAATAACAAGTTTCTTACTGCGTGTCAGATTGTCCGCAATCTGCGGGATAATCATATTGGCCTTATAAACGGTAATCTCGTCTCCGATTCCAAGCTCGAGTTCCTCCATAATACTTATGTTATGGACACTCGCACGGCTTACCGTCGTACCCTCCAGTTCCACCGGCTCAAAGATGGCAACCGGATTGATAAGACCGGTTCTCGACGGGCTCCATTCAATGGAAAGAAGCTTCGTTGGCCTCGTTTCATCCTTCCATTTGAATGCAATTGCGTTGCGCGGGAACTTCGCGGTACGGCCAAGACTCTTGCCATAGGCGATATCGTTAAAGGTGAGCACCAGTCCGTCCGACGGAAAATCATTCTCGGTAATATGGTCGGCAAACCACTGCACATTCTCTCCCATATTGGCTCCGTTCACAACCCTGTACTGCACGGGGTCGAAACCAAGCTCCCGAAGGTATTCCATCTGCTCGACTCTTGTCGCAAAACCGTCCTCACCATCCATACTGATTAAGGCAAATGGGAACAGATATACATTTCTTTCGGCAGTGATCCGGTTGTTCAGCTGGCGCACCGTTCCGCTGCAGAGGTTTCTGGGGTTTTTGTATTTGTCTTCGTCCTTTTCAATGGCAGCGTTGATTTTCTCAAAATCGCTGTAGCGGATAACCGCCTCGCCGCGAAGCACAAGCTCACCCTTGTAAGCAATCTGCAAAGGAATGTTTTTAAACACCTTCGCATTATTGGTAATGACTTCGCCAATCTCTCCGTTACCTCTTGTAACGGCCTTAAACAGGCTTCCATCGCGATAAGTAAGCACAACGGTCAATCCGTCCATCTTCCACGAAAGAATGCTCTCCCGCTCGCCTGTGAAGCCAGCAAGTACCTCACGGTCCTTCGTCTTATCGAGAGAAAGCATCGGACTCTCGTGCCGCTCCTTCGGAAGCTCCGACAGAATCTCATAGCCGGCACGCTGTGTCGGGCTGTTCGGCAGTATAATCCCCGTTTCCTTTTCGAGCGCAAGAAGCTCGTCATAGAGTGCATCATACTCGAAGTTGCTCATGATTTCCCTGTCTTCCTGCTCATAAACTCTGGCTGCTTCATCAAGAAGCGTAACCAGTTCGGTTAATCTTTCCTTTTTCTCCATAACCCCACCTATAACATTTTCTTTAATTCAGCAAGTTCCTTTGAAGAAACTTCGCGGTACTGTCCGCTTGGCAAGTCTCCCAGAAGAATATTCATAACACGTACGCGTTTTAAGGCAACTACCTTATATTCCAGATACTCGCACATGCGACGAATCTGACGGTTCATTCCCTGGATTAACACAATTCGGAAGAAGCATTCTCCAATCTGCTGTACCTTACATGGTGCGGTCGTCTTACCGAGAACCGGAACTCCATTTGCCATACGGTACAAAAACTCCGGTGTTACCGGTTTATCCACGCGAACCAGATACTCCTTCTCGTGATTCTCGCCAGCCTTGGCAATCTTATTGGCAAGGTCGCCGTCATTCGTAAGAAGAATCAGACCGCTCGAGTTCTTATCCAATCGACCGATTGTGTAGATACGCTTGTTGTAATGAATGTAATCAATGATATTGTCGGGATTGCTTCTGTCAGAGGTGCATTCCACACCTCTCGGCTTGTGAAAAGCAAGCACCACCTTGTCATCCTTCTTCGTAAGCGTAACGACCTTACCGCGAACCTTAACTGTCTGCCCGTCAAGTACACGGGTACCGATGGTTGCCACCGTTTTGTCAACCGTAACCTCACCATTCTCAATAATCTTATCTGCTTCCCTTCGCGAGCACACTCCTGCATCGCTCAGGTACTTGTTTAATCTAATGCCTTCCTGTTCCATATGCTATCCTTTGGTAATTGTAATCGTATAAGTTTTGGTCGAACCATTCTGTGCCTTAACGGTAACCTTCAGAACATTCTCCCCATCTGTAAGTGTAACCGTTCCGGTTCCTGCCGTAATCTTCGCAAGTGAGCTTACTGTGGTACCGCTTATTGTAACACTCTTCACCGAAGCCGAAACCTTTGCCGTATAATTCAGCGTTCCGTAACTGAACGAAGGTGAAAGCGTAACTGCCGTGCCGTCGCCAGTTTTGACCGAAAGTGTCTTCAGATAAGCATTCGGGTTATACACAAGCGCAGGCTCCGAAGAAGCCTTATCCGGCATATTGTCAAAGACCGGAATGGAAAATGTAACTGTCATATCATCATAGTCTTCCATCGATTTATATGCAAGATAAACTTTATAACCCTCGGACTTCGGTGCCTCGGCGTTGCTCATATACTGATGAGAATAGGTACTCTTTCCGGTCACATTATACTTCTGCAGATAAATGGTATTCTGCCCTCGGTTAATGTAACTGTAGCCGATATAGTAGCCACCGCCGACAAGCGCACGGTAGCGGTTGTTCCAGGGAATCAGGCTGTTTTTATTCAGCTCCGCGCCGGTTCCGCCGGACTTGGCAAATTTCAATCCATTCTTGATGGCACCCATACTCACGGTACTGTTGTAGGCACCAATGTTATAGAAATTATAATAGCCCTCAAAACCGGAAACCTTTCCCGTACAACTGTTGCTGAATGCCGTCGAACTGACAACAACCTCCTGCTTCACACGGGAAGCCAGATGGTACGGACTGACACCGGAGTATTCCGCAGCCTCCAAAAAGGCCTGCGAATACAAGATGGATTTCGTATTACCGGCGCTATCCGTATATGAGAACGCTGTCTTATACATCGGCGTTCCCTTCAGAATACTCTCCACACCGGCTGCCGTCTGGTTATTCCGATCATAGGACAGTTCTTCAAACATGAATACATATTCATCCGTAAGCCAGTTCCTCGGATCCATAAAATACCGAAGTCCGGCATTCGAAATCGTAACCCAGTAGCTGCCATCGTAGGGAACGAACTTATCGGTTCCCCAGTTATATGCACCGTTAGCGAATGACAGCCAGCGAATGGCCTTATCGTTATGCACAAGGTTGTTTCCGACCTTATCCTCTCCCGCTATGGCATTTTCCCAGGAAATACCGGTGGAAAATGCATGGAATATCCAGTTTGGATGTTCTCTGTGCAATTCGGTCAGATAAGGGATGTAACTCTCCGGAAAGCCTTCGGTGCGCATCTGTGCCTCGAAGTCCGCATCCTTGACAACCGGCTCGAACGGTGCTGTTTTTGGTACGGCACACAGTAAAACGGAGTTGTTCGGAATATAACCGCGAAGGAGCTCCTCGCCGCATTTTACAACGACCTTATCCCAGCGAACGCTGTCCACGGTCTGTGTTCCGATAATATAGAGCATGGAATCCTTTGAAATACTAACTGCTTCACCCGCGGAATTCTTAACCTGTGTGGCGGTACTGCTCGGAGATTTCACCAGTGCTATATCCGTTCCCGCCTTTGCCCAGATACCATTCTGACTGTCTACCTGAAGTGCGACATACTGCCCAAAGATATAGCCCTCCTTTACCGTTCCGTTCACTTCCGTGGAAACACGGTACCAGATATTGCCACTCGGACTGATCTGCCCGAATACGGTAAGTACCTGACCGCTTGAAAGCTTACCGAGTGACTCATAGGAGGAACTCGGTCCCGAACGGAAGTTGATGGCATTGTCGGAAAGAACTGCCTTATAGGTATATTCCGCATCTGCGGGAGCCTGTGGAAGTTTCTCGACAATTTCGGGCGTATTCATCGGCATGGGCTCAGAAAGTGTAACATAATCCGCAAACAGATAACCCTCATAATCGACACCACCTGCATTAAGTGTGGCCAGATACCACAACTTTCCGTCTGCGGCATAAGCGTAGCCTTTAGCCGTCAGCTTCTGATTGGTGGAAAGCGTAGTCAATTTCGGGTATTCCGTTCCCGTCCCGCTTCTCATATTTAGAACAGAAACATGAACATATCCGGGAATCGCAATTATAGTAGGCGTTGGTGTCACCGTTGGAGTTGGCATAGGTGTAACCGTCGGTGTAGGTGTAGGTGTAGCCGTCGGTACCGGTGTACCCGTTGGGGTAGGTGTCGCCGTCGATACCGGTGTGCTCGTTGGGGTAGGTGTCGCCGTCGGTACCGGTGTGCTCGTTGGGGTAGGTGTTGCCGTCGGTACCGGCGTATTCGTTGGCGTTGGTGTCGCCGTTGGTACCGGCGTACTCGTTGGCGTTGGTGTCGCCGTTGGTACCGGCGTATTCGTTGGCGTTGGCGTTGCCGTTGGTACCGGCGTATTCGTTGGCGTCGCCGTTGGTACCGGCGTACTCGTTGGCGTAGGTGTTGCCACCGGTTCTTTCGAAATGGTAACATAGTCTGCAAACACATAGCCGGTCACATCGGTGCCCGAATAATTCACACGAATCTTATACCAACGGTCTCCGTAACGGTCCTTCGTTTCCGAAAGAACCCTTACTTCCGTATTCTTCAAAATAGTAATATATTTCTTGTAAGAGGTTCCCGCACCTGCACGTACATTCAGATTCTTATAGTTTACATAACCTCTCTGCCCTTCCTCCACAGTCTCGGTCGGAACCGGAGTTGCGGTAGGCGCTGCGGTAGGTACAGGAGTCTTAGCGGAAACGGTAACATAACTGCCAAATACGAACGCCTCGTAGGATTTTCCTTTATAGTTCACACGGACACGGTACCAGAGGTTCCCGTAACGGTCCTTCGTCTCAGAAAGTACCGTAAGCGAAGCATTCTTCGAAAGCGAGAACAACTTCGTATACTCTGTCCCCGCTCCGTTTCGCACATTCAGAATACTGCTGTTTACGTAGGCAGAACGTTCCGTCGGCACAGGTGTCGGCGTTGCGGTAGGCGCAGGAGTCGGCGTTGCGGCAGGTGCAGAATTAAGGACCTTTACATAGGTACTGAGCATATATCCGTCAACCTTCTTACCGGAAACATTGGTGGTAATCTGATACCAGACAGCGCCGGAAGAATCTTTCTTCTGCCCAAGAACCGTTACCTTATCATTCTTGTGTAGCGTACCGACTTTACTGTAATTGGTACCCGCACCGCTTCGTATATTCAGCGTATTGGCTGTAATCACAGCATCCGAGCCGTTAGCGGAGGGTGCTTTGGTAGGAGCTGCCGTCGGAATCGGCGTAGCTGTCGGTGCAACGGTTGTATTATTTTTCTTGATATAGGTATTGATACAATAACCGGTCACTTCCGTCCCCTGAAAGGTACAGGAAATCTGATACCATCCCCCACTTTCGCCAAGAATGGTAACCGGATCATTTTTCGTCAGATGTACTTTTGTTCCGTTAAGGGTAACGATAGCATAAGAGGTTCCCGGTCCGGTACGGACATTCAGATAATTTGCCGTACAATAGCCGGAATAGGCAGATGCTTCCGCACGCCCGATAAATCTACCGGTCGTCATGGAAATCATAGATTGTATAAACAGAGCAAGAATCAACAACCTTGCAATCAACCTGCGATATTGTTTCATACTTTTCTCCATATCAATTAAGGAAAATGCCACTTCAAATATTATACTACAAATGTAGTTAATATGCAAGAAAAGTGCTGTGAAAAATGCAAAAAAACAGTCCGAAATAAGAAGAATTTTTCAATCCCCCACTTATAGAAGTGGGGTCTTCTCTCACTGAGATAAAAACGGGGCTATGAAAAATGCTTGCATTTTTCACAACCCCTGTTAACGATCTATTCTGCGTAATCAATCGCTTTACCGATATCATGGCGCATATACTTATTATCGAAGCTTACCCATTCCGTTGCCTTATAGGCTTCTGCACGGGCCGACTTCAGATCACCGGACTTTGCAACTACGCCAAGCACACGTCCGCCGTTCGTAAGTACTTCTCCGTTCGGGCCAAACTTGCTGCCGGCATGGAATACAAAGTAACTGTCCTCGGACTTGAAACGCTCAAGGCCGGAAATCGGAAGTCCCTTCTCATAGTGTTGCGGATAACCATCGGAAGCAAGGACAACACATACGGCTGCGCCGTTATCAAACTTCAAATCAACATTCTTCAGATTGCCATCGATGCAAGCCTCAAACACATCCACAATATCGGATTCCATTCTCGGAAGCACAACCTGCGTCTCAGGATCACCGAAACGGGCATTGTATTCGAGAACCTTCGGTCCCTCCTCGGTAAGCATCAAACCTACAAACATAACACCCTTGAACTCTCTGCCCTCGGCTTTCATTGCAGCCATAGTAGGCTTGTAAATGTTCTCGATGCAGTACGCTTCGATGTCTTTGGTATAAAACGGGCTCGGGGAAAATGTTCCCATACCGCCGGTATTGAGTCCGGTATCACCGTCTCCTGCACGCTTATGGTCCTGCGCACTGGTCATCGGTGCAATGTCCGTTCCATCACAGAAAATCAATGCGGAAACCTCACGTCCGGTCATAAACTCCTCAATAACCATCGTATTTCCTGCATTACCGAAGTGCTTGTCGAGCATGATTTCCTTCACGCCTGCCATAGCCTCTTCTCTTGTATTGCAAATCAAAACGCCTTTTCCGAGAGCAAGTCCGTCAGCTTTCAAAACAATAGGCATCTTTGCAGTCTTCAGGTATTCCATCGCAGTTTCCGGGTCCGTAAAATTCTCATACGCTGCAGTCGGAATGCCGTACTTCTTCATCAAATCCTTGGAAAATGCCTTGCTTCCCTCAAGGATTGCTGCATTCGCACGCGGTCCGAATACGCGAAGCCCGGCTGCCTCAAAAGCATCTACGATACCGCCAACAAGCGGGTCATCCGGTCCGACAATCGTAAGATCAATCTGCTTTTCAAGGGCAAATGCCACAAGCTTATCGAACTCCATAACACCAATCGGAACACATTCGGCAATTTCAGCGATTCCGGCATTACCGGGTGCTGCATAAATCTTATCTACTCTCTTACTCTGTGCAACCTTCCAAGCAATTGCATGCTCACGGCCGCCACCACCAACAATCAAAACCCTCATAGTAAACTCCTTATTGCAGAACATTTCCCGTAAAGAGAACCTGTCCTAAGAATAAATGGCAAGGCAGTTTCCTTCCTGCCAGACAGTATTCCATTTCCATCGATTGAAGTTTATTCTTCTACGAAAAAGGAACCATTTACTTCCTTAACCTTGCCATTGGCAATCGCATCAATGGCCTTCGGAAGAATAATCCATTCCGCCTGCTCCATAACACGGCGCTGCAAAACCTCAGGAGTGTCGCCGGGCAATATGGAAACAGCCTTCTGTAAAAGAATCGGACCGGTATCGGTACCCGCATCCACAAAATGAACCGTTGCACCGGTAACTTTTACACCGCGTGCCAGAACCTTCTCATGCACATGAAGTCCATAGAAACCATCACCGCAAAACGAAGGAATCAAAGACGGATGAATATTAATAATTCTGTGAGAATACTTCTCGGTCATAGCCTTCGGAATAATGACAAGAAATCCTGCCAGTACCACAAGGTCAGGCCGGAATCCGTCTACTGCCGCAAGCAGTGCATTCTCAAATTCTTCGCGGGTTTCATATGCCTTACGGCTCACACATACCCCAGGTATGTCATTCTTTGCAGCACGTTCCAGTGCATAAGCATCCGGTTTATTGCTGATGACAGCGGAAATCTTCGTATTGGTAATCTTGCCACTGTTAATTGCGTCAATGATTGCCTGAAGATTGGTACCGCCGCCGGAAACACATACGACAATGTTTAGCATATGGTAATTCCCTTCTCGCCGTCAACGATTTCACCGACTACATATGCAGTCTCACCTGCAAGTTTCAGGTTGGCAAGTGCTGTATCAACCTGACTCGGGTCAACCGCAATCATCATACCGATACCCATATTGTAGGTATTGTACATCATCTGTTCCTCAATGTTACCGGTTACACGGAGCAAATCGAAAATCGGAGGAACCTCGTAGCTATCCTTGCGAATCATAGCTCTCTTACCATCGGGCAGCATTCTCGGAATATTCTCATAGAAACCGCCACCGGTAATATGACTGCATGCCTTTACGATAACACCTGCATTCTTAAGGGAAGCGAGTGCTTTAACATAAATCTTGGTAGGCGTAAGAAGTGCCTCGCCGAGTGTGGTTCCAAGAGATTCACAATAACGGTTCAGGGACTGCTCACGAAGGTCAAATACCTTACGAACAAGAGAATAACCGTTGCTGTGAATACCGGAGGAAGCGATACCGATTACAACATCGCCGGCCTTAACATCCTTACCGGATACGATTTCATCTGCATCAACGATACCTACAGCGAAACCTGCAAGGTCATACTCATCAACCGGGTAGAATCCGGGCATCTCAGCTGTCTCACCGCCAATCAGTGCACAGCCTGCCTGCTTACAACCCTCTGCAACACCCTTAACGATGGTTGCAATCTTCTCGGGATAATTCTTTCCACAAGCAATATAGTCAAGGAAGAACAGCGGCTCACCGCCTGCACAAGCAATATCATTCACACACATTGCAACACAATCGATACCGATTGTGTCATGCTTGTCCATAAGGAATGCCAGCTTCAGTTTTGTTCCGACACCATCCGTACCGGAAACCAGTGTAGGGTGCTTCATCGTCATGAATTTGTCCAGGGCAAATGCACCGGAAAATCCGCCGAGACCGCCGAGTACTTCCGGGCGCATTGTCTCTTTTACATGCTTCTTCATCAGTTCGACAGCCTTATATCCGGCCTCGATATCAACACCTGCATTCTTGTAATCCATAGATGTTCTCCTTAAAATCAAAATAATAGAAAAGCCGTGGCTTTCACCACGGCTATAGTGTATCACATTTTTCGTAAAATGTAAGGTATCTTTATTACATTATTCCTTAATGTCACTTATTAGCATTTCTAATAGAATTATTAGAATTATGCCATATACTCCTTGTAACCTACAGACTCAATCTTTTCTTTCTTAGCCATAACGCCTGCCTTGAGTTCTTCCTTGTAATCCTCAATCTTCTTAAGAAGCTCGGGATTACCGATGGCAAGCATCTTAGCCGCAAGAATACCTGCGTTCTGCGCCCCGTCAATTGCAACGGTTGCAACCGGAATACCGCTCGGCATCTGTACGATGGAATAAAGGGAATCTACGCCGCTTAAGGTCTTTGTATGAATCGGAACACCGATTACGGGAAGCGGGAAGATAGCTGCGCACATACCCGGAAGATGTGCTGCGCCGCCTGCACCTGCAATAATCACATCAAACCCCTTGTCCTTTGCGGTGCTTGCATAATCAAAAAACACATCGGGCATACGGTGTGCAGAGATAATGGTTACCTCATAATCAATGCCGAATTTTTCTAAAACAGCTGCTGCTTTGCTCATTACCGGCAGATCAGAATCACTGCCCATTACAATACCAACTTTCATATTTGCCTCCAAATGTTTATTTCTCGCTCAATGCATCAAGCGGAATGTTTAATGCTTCGGTTCCCGGAACAACAAAACGCCCGTTCCGGATGATGTCATAGGACTTTCCGTCTGCGGTATGTGCCACAATCTCACCAAGCTCATCATAAGGAATTGTAATATCCGTATGACAATTCATATAAGCTTCAGCCGGATTGGTATTGCGAAGTGCACTCACCTCATTCTCTCTGGCAATAATCTCCTTACCATTGGGATTGAATACGGCGTGGTCCTCGGAATGACTGTAACAGGTGTCTCCTACCGCAAAATGAGGTCCTGTCTTCTCCGCAATCAGAATCGGGAGTTTCGCCTGAATGTCGTAGCGGATTCCCATCTCATATGCGGTTGTGTTGGTTCCGATGGCGAATTCTCCAATCGGAAGCGTGTCATGAAACATCAGAATGTTCTCATTGATGTAATCGTCATTTTCCTTCTTCGTCGGAAAATTCTCACAACTTGCCTCTGTAATTCTGCCATCCTTGAACTTAAGGCACAGATTAATAAAAAGATTGCTCTCAAGATAAACCTTGCTGACATGAAGCGTACCCTCTGTTCCGGTCAAAACAGGCGAAGTAAATACTTCTCCTACGGGAATGTTGACATCTGCCGTACAGTTCTCAAAATTCGTCTGCTTTGCGGGGTCTGTTAAGGTATGCAACATAACCTTTAAGTCGGTACGATTCTCTCCGGAACCTTTTACGGTTACATAGGAAGCTTTATCCAAAACATCGATAATGTTCTGCTGAATACGCTTGTATTCTGCATTATCCAGAGTATTTACACGCAATGTGGCGCGGAAAATTTCTTCAAAGTATCTGCCGATGGAAGGAAGCGGATAATCAATAATCGTAAATGATGTCTCCTCCGGAGGAATAAACGAATACACAATTTCACGAAGTTTGGTTCCGTACTCCACAAGAAGTTTGCTCAGTTTTGCATCAACAGAAAGAACCTCGGGTTTATTGACCGGTTTAAAATCAGGTTCACCGAAAGCCTCCTGAACTGCAGGTCCCGCATACAAAGCCGCTGCTTCTGCAATATTGGCGTAAGCCGCTTTAACGGCACGAAGGTCAGCCTCCATAAATCTGCGATTCATCACAAGATAGGCATCATTTCTGTGGTCGTAATCTGCCTGAGCATTTTCTCCAAGGAAACGGGTACCGTACGTTCTGACGAACAGCATGTTGCAACCTTCATGAATCAGTACTTTTTTGCCCATTGCCTCGAACTTTTCGATTGCCTTTTTCGTTATCAGTTCAAAGCCTTTCTCCACGATGAGATGCACATACATTTTGCGGTCAAAATCAACTCGCATCGTTGTAAAGCCTTCTACATAACCGCGTACAAATGTATCCGCCATCGCATCAATGTCCGAATCGGGCAGTGTATTCAGAAAAGCAGAAACCTCACGCATATTGGAGGTAACGGGAGTACCGTAAAGATACAGATATCGTGCGTTTCCGAGATTCTGCTTCATCACAATGTCATAGCAGGCTTTGTAACTGCCACCTCTTGCTTCATAGCAGAACGCCTCACGGAATTCACCGACATAATCGTGCAGATAATAAAACATTGCACGCTTCACGGCATTGGCATCCGCACCATCCTCTAAAAGAGTATATATCTCCAGTACAAGCTCACTCACATACAGAAAAGGTCTTTTTACTCCACGGAACAGAAAAGGAATCACCGCCATCACTTCGGAATACACCGCAGAAATGATACGTCCCTTTGTCTTACCGAGAACCGATACCGCATATGCAGGATTCAAAAAAGACGATTCATACATTGCCTGGTCCGCGCTCAGATAAAGCTTATTATGCCATGTCTGTAATTCTTCTTCCGAGAAGTCCTCAATTCCGCGTTTTGAAATCTCATCGGACAATTTAGCCATGCAAAGAAGCTGCGCAGCAATCTCATGACCAAAATCCCGATAGGAAGCGGCTTTCTCGTCGACATTATCCGCCAAAATTGCCTGAAACCTTTCGCATGCCAGTTCCAGTCTCTCTGCTTCAAAATCCGTCCAAATATATAAATCAGGTTTCTTCATCATTGTCTTCATAGGCCGTCTCCTAAATAATCGTTCCACTCAGATAAAGGCTGAACAGAGTCGCTGCGAGAAGTGTACAAACAAGAACTCCGTAAAGTGCAGAACGATAGAATACATTGCTCTCCCGAAGTCCTCTCCCGCCGAAAATGATACCGCAGACGGAAAGAATAAAGGTGAACAATCCGATTAATCCGATTCTGTGAGAATCCAGAGTTGCAGTTCTGGATTCAATCACAAGAATCAGAAAAATAATCCATCCGACAATTCCGATTCCGAGGGCAAGACGCCCCATCGCAGAGTGATTCCTTCCGCGATAACGTATCCGGCTTTCCTCGTTAATCGGTTTTTCAAAAATAGGATCCATATTCACTCCAAAATAATATTAAACCAATTACTGACGAAGCTCGATTCCAAGCTTTGCAAGCGCACCGAGAATCTTATTCATTGCACTGCTGATTTCCTCATCGGTAAGTGTATGGTCGGCTGCACGGAAAGTAACGGAATAAGCCATGGACTTATAGCCCTCCTTAATCTGCGAACCCTCATAGATATCGAACAAATGATAGGATTCCAGGTATTTGCCTGCATTCTTACGAATTGCCTCTTCAACCTGACCTGCGAGAATCTCTTTCTTCATAACCATACTGATATCACGATTAACGGAAGGGAACTTTGCAAGGCCCTGATATTTTACATCGAAATTCGCACGGGTGATAATCTCAGGCATATCCAGAACAGCAATGTATGCCTTCTCACCGATTTCGTAATTATCCAGAACCTCCGGATGAACCTCACCCATATAACCAATCTGCTTTCCTGCATAGTACAGGTTTGCCTGACGGCCGGGATGCAGGAAGCTTCTGTCCTGTTCGTTCTTGTAGGTAATAATCTTCTTCATACCGATATGCTCAAGATAATCCTCGATAACACCCTTCAGTGAGAAGAAATCTCCATCCTTATAGAAACCGAATGTAATCTGCGTGCGCTCGTCGCAATAATCCTTCAGCGGAAGCTCCTTAGGCAGATAAATCTTAGCGATTTCGTAAAGCTTGCAGTCCTTGTTTCTTCTGTTATAGTTCAGAGAAAGGCTGCTTAACATACCATTTACCGGAAGCGTACGCATTATGGAATAATCCTCGCCAAGAGGGTTCATAATGGTAGCTGCCGTGCGAAGCGGTGAATCAGCCGGAAGTAACAGCTTATCAAATACCTTCGGGCTCTCGAAGCTGAATGTCATAGCCTCGGAGAAACCATAACTTTCTGCAAAATCACGCACCTTGTTCTCAACAATCTGCTCAAAGGAATTGCCGCCCTTTGTAGCCTCACCTCTCGGAAGTGTCATCGGAATATTGGCATAACCGAAGAATCTTGCAACCTCCTCATCAAGGTCTTCCTGACCAAGAACATCCTGTCTCCAGGTCGGAACGATAACCTCATCGGTAGCACGATCATACTTCAGGTCAATCTTTTCAAAGTAACCAATCATCGTCTCTTTATCAATATTGGTACCAAGCACTCTGTTGGTTCTCTCCCAGTCAAATGCGACACGGCTCTCCTCACGCTTAACCGGATATACGTCAACTGCTCCGCCGACAACCTCACCGGCACCAAGCTCTTCAATAAGCTGGCAGGCACGGTTCATCGCCTCCATTGCGGTATTCGGGTCGAGACCCTTCTCGAATTTTGCCTGGGCATCGGTACGCATACCGAGTTTTTTACCGGACAGACGGATATTGGTTCCGTCAAAACATGCAGCCTCGAAAAGCATTGACTTAACATCATCGGTAATCTTACTGTTCTCACCGCCCATGATTCCTGCAATTGCAACGGATTTCTCCGCATCGCAGATCATCAGCATGGAAGGATCCAAAGCACGTTCCTGTCCGTCAAGGGTAACAAACTTCTCACCTTCAAGAGCACGGCGAACAACAATCTTCCCTCCTGCAAGTGTATCGTAATCAAATGCATGCATCGGCTGGCCGTATTCTTCCATAACATAGTTCGTAATATCAACGATATTATTAATCGGACGAATTCCATTTGACGCAAGTCTTCTCTGCATCCACATCGGTGAAGGCGCAATTTTGATATTTTTAACAACTCTTGCAACATAACGCTTGCAAAGGTCAGCGTCCTTAATCTCAACGGAAATATAATCGGAAGCCTTCTCGCTGTTACCGGTTTCCTTGATTACAGGAGGAACAAATTCCTTACCAAAGGTGGCTGCAGCCTCTCTTGCAATACCGATAACACCGAAGCAGTCAACACGGTTACTTGTAATCTCATACTCAATATTGGCATCATGAAGGCCGAGAACCTCTACTGCATCATCGCCAACCTTAACGTCCGGATAAAGCTCGGTGCTGAACAGATAGATCCCGTCCTCCGCAGCTTCAGGGTACATTTCCTTTGTGGAACCAAGCTCCTCAATGGAGCACATCATACCGAAGGAATCCACGCCACGAAGCTTGCCGGCTTTAATCTTAATACCATCCTCGGGAAGCGGGCTTCCATCGTGTCCGCCTGCAACCTTTCCGCCGTCAAGAACGACCGGAACAAGGTCTCCTTCCGAAACATTATGTGCACCGGTAACAATCTGTACCTGTGAACCGTCAGCCGCAATCTGAACCTGACATACAATCAGCTTGTCAGCATCCGGATGCGAATCAATCTTTAAAATCTTTCCAACAACAATCTTTTCCAAATTCTTATCAAGAAGCTCATACCCTTCCACCTTGGAACCTGACAGTGTCATGGCATCGGTATACTCCTGTGCCGTGCAGTCAAGGTCGGGTACATAAGCTTTAATCCAGGATAATGATGTATTCATATCGCATTTTCCTCCTTAGAATTGCTTCAAGAAACGGGTATCGTTCTCGTAAAGAAGACGTAAGTCGTCGATTTCGTACTTCAAAAGTGCAATACGCTCAAGGCCGACACCAAATGCAAAGCCGGTGTATTCCTGCGGATCGATTCCGCTCATACGAAGCACTCTCGGATGAACCATACCGCAGCCGAGAATTTCAATCCAACCACTGCCCTTACAGAAACGGCAACCCTTGCCACCGCACTTAAAGCAGGAAACATCCATCTCTGCTGACGGCTCTGTGAACGGGAAATGATGCGGTCTGAATTTAACCTTTGTATCTGCGCCGAACAATTCAGTTGCAGCAACCGCAAGTGTACCCTTCAAATCGGCAAATGTAATATTCTTATCAATAACGAGTCCCTCAACCTGATGGAAGCACGGAGAATGCGTCGCATCGATTTCATCGGAACGGTATACACGACCGGGACACAGAACACGAATCGGAAGCTTACCCTGTTCCATTACATGTGCCTGTACAGAGGAAGTCTGTGTACGAAGAAGCATCTCTGCATTGAAATAGAAGGTATCCTGTTCATCCTTGGCGGGATGATTGGCAGGAATGTTCAAAGCCTCAAAATTGTAATAATCCTTCTCGATTTCAGGACCGTCAACAATCTGATATCCCATACCGATGAATACTCTCTCCAATTCCGCAAGAGCGATGCTGTTCGGATGACGGTGGCCACGAAGAAGCTTCTTAGCGGGAAGCGTAACATCGATTGTCTCCTCCTTCATCTTCTGTTCTCTTGCCTCTTTGGCAAGTGCTTTACCTACCTCATCAAGCTTTGCTTCGATTGCTGCCCGACAGTCATTTACAAGCTGACCAACCTTCGGACGATCCTCGGGTGCAACATCCTTCATGGACTTCAGAACATTGGTAAGTTCACCCTTCTTGCCAAGATACGCAACACGAATTTCGTTTAATGCATCCAAATTATCGGTTGCATCAATTTTGGCAAAACAGGCTTCTCTGATTGCCTTCAAATTCTCTTCCATAGCTGACCTCCTAAATATATTAATTTGAATACAAAAAAGCTCCGTTCCTTCGAAAAGGGACGGAGCACAATAAGCTTCGCGGTACCACCCGGATTCCTGCAATGCAGGCACTCTATAGTGCGTAACATGCACCAATCGTCTCTCTCTACTGCGATGTTCAAAAGAGAAGCTCCGGTGGGAAAGTGAGATATGAAAAGAACGGAAAGGAGCTTTCAGCCGGTGACTCCTTCTCTCTGCCCGGATAACATATCCTAAAACACCATCAACGCGATATTCTATAAAGATATATTGATTTTATCATAGTTTCCCGAAAAGTCAAGGCTTCGGATTGCTATTTCGCGGACTTCGTGATATGATATCGATACATAAAAGTTGGGAGAAAATGGAAATGAAAGCACTTTGGCAGAATACTGTCACCTTTGCGCAAAAGATTACGCGTGATAATATAAAAGCTTATTCCGCAGAGGCAACACTTTTTATTGTGATTTCTCTGTTCCCTTTTTTAATGTTTCTTCTCTCCCTGATGCAGTTTCTTCCGATTGATTCCAATACACTTCTTGATTTTATGAATACCTTTCTGCCGTCCATGATCAGCAGCCGTGCGAGCAATATCCTTACACCGCTACTCACGCAGAAATCCGGTGTCATTGTTATCACCACTGTATTCGGTTTTCTCTGGGCCGGTTCCCAAGGATTCTTATCCATAGAGCGTGGGCTTAACGGCGTTTATTGCCGTGAAAATCGCCGGACCTATCTGTTCAGCAGACTGTATTCCATCATATACACCATTTTGTTTGCCTTGATGATTGTCGTGCTTCTGCTGATATTTCTCTTCGGCAACCGTTTGATGGCATCCCTCACCTCTGTATTTCCACATCTTACTTATCTAACAATACTGATTAAAAGCATCCGCTACTCTGCGGGTCTTGTTATGCTGATTGTCATATTTGATATGATGTACCGATTTATTCCTAACCGAAAGGACCATGGTTCAAACTTTATAACGGAGCTTCCCGGAGCTGTTTTGGCTGCTGTCGGCTGGCTTGCATTTTCCGCATTGTATTCCTGTTATATCGACAATTTCTCTAATTATTCCATTGTTTACGGAAGTCTTACAGCTATCGTATTTTTATTGATATGGCTCTATTTCTGTGGGTTATAGGACAAAACGTGTTGATGGCTAATCCCAATCTATGAATGATTTATCACTTCGATGGAGTTCATTCCAAACAATAGCATCGCCCCAACTTGAGAGGCTTTTTTCCAAACGAACTCTTTCATTCATTCTTTCATAAATGGCAGCAATGCTTTTGTCGGTCGGCATTACTTTCAATA
>JAZQNM010000012.1:0-2224 GCA_045627305.1 Lachnospiraceae bacterium | reverse complement strand
TGCTTGAGAACATCCCTCATAAGGAGATGGAAGACTTATCCATGGTATATCGCTTTGTGGTAGGTCAGGATGAGAGCGGTATGCAGACTATTCTCGTAACCAATAAGCTTCTTGAACAGTACGGCATTTCAGAAGACCAGCTTCATGCAGACGCAATGGAAAATGCACCTGTATTTAAGCCTGTACAGATTCGAAGCATGACAGAGGTTCTTGCGGAGGTGATGGGGCAGGATTTTGCCGAGGATATGGGACTTCCCACACCCGACGTCGGAGACATGATGTATGTAGCAACCACTCCCGGAGGAAGCTTTGGTGCCGGTGTAATCACTTATCCCGAGTTCATGGATCAGGCAGCCGAAAAGGTAGGCGGTGACTTCTATGTCTTACCCTCATCTGTGCATGAGGTGCTGATTGTTCCCGACAAGGGAGAAAGAAGCTGCGCCGAACTTGAAAACATGGTTAAGGAAGTAAATTCCACCCAGGTAGACATTCAGGACCAGCTTTCCGATAAGGTATATCACTACGATTCCAAGGAACATATCTTTGAACTGGCTGAGAAGTACGAAAAGAGAGTGTTCGATAAGGAAATCGATGCAGAGAAATCTGTTGTGAAGGACTTAAAGGATAAGGCAAAAGAAGCCTCCAAGGCCGTAAAAAAGGATGTGATAGAACATCCTAAGACTAAGGGAGGCGAAGCATTGTAAATGAGACTGTGGACGAGATTCAACGGAAAGGATCCTCGTAGCTGCCGCTATTGTGCATTCTGGGATGGAAGCGTCTATACCATTAATTCACACGGCAAAAGGGTCCGCATTCATAAAGGAACCGGTTGCGTCTTCGGATGCGAGAACTGTCCTTTCGTGAATGACTTAGAACCTCCACCACCGCCTGAGCCTAAGCACAAATGCTGCAAGGGTTGCCCATATGGAGCGCATCAGCCGTGTATCGGCTGGTGCACCCGTAAGGTGCTCGGTGAGATTGATGTGGTGGAATGATGTTTGATTATTTCTATGGCAACGAAGCTGATAAGTTCATGTTCTACAGAATTCCAAAGCTGTTGTTTCAACTGGATGAATTCGCCAATCTGAGTCTTGATGCAAAATTGATGTACGGACTTCTTCTCGACAGAGTCGGAATATCTACGAGCAATGGCTGGACGGATGAAGAAGGTCGTGTGTATATCATTTTTACAATTGAGGAAACTTCAAAGATGCTTGGATGTTCACAGAAGAAAGCGGTTTTGATATTCAAAGAACTGGTTGATTTCGGGCTGGTTGAGAAGAAACGGCAGGGACTTGGAAAGCCGAGTTTGATCTATGTGAAGAACTTCTTAGGTGACAGGTCAGAATTACAATTCATGAATGGTAAAAAAGTAAATTCTGGAGAGGTAAATTCTACAATTCAAGAAGTGTCAAAAGGTCAATCTAATAATACTAATATAAATAATACTGAATATATTAATAATAATTCGATTCGTATCAGCGAGGATGTGGATAACCGAAACGAAGCGATGGAACTGAGATCCTCTTATAAATCGCTTGTACTTGATAATATTCAGTATGGGAGCCTTCTTACGACTTATCCTTATGACAGGGAACTTCTTGATCAGATAGTAGAGCTTATGGTTGATGTCATATGTTCAAACGCCAAAACCATCAGAGTTGGTGGAGATGATAAGCCCTGTCAGGTAGTAAAGAGCGTTTTCTCTAAGCTTACCTATGAGCATGTAACTTATGTAATTGACGGTTTAAACGAGAATACAACAAAGATACGCAATATGCGACAGTATCTGATAGCTGCACTGTATAATGCATCACTAACCATTAGTGCTCATTACAGTGCTCTTTATAATTACGACCATGCAAATGGCCTCGTATAAGAAGGGAGATGATAATACGGGAAAAGCAACAGTTTGTGCAATAGTCAACCAGAAAGGCGGAACAGGGAAGACCACAACATGCGAAAATCTTGGAATAGGACTTGCCAATGAAGGAAAGAAAGTACTTCTCATTGATTCCGATCCCCAGGGTTCACTGACAATCAGTCTTGGGCATCCGAGACCGGATGAACTTGATGTAACGCTTTCCGATATTTTAGGAAAAATCATTAAGGAAGAAGAAATCGCTCCAAGGGAGGGAATACTTCACCACGATGAGGGTGTGGATCTTATGCCTGCAAATATAGAATTGTCGGGCCTTGAGGTATCACTTGTAAATGCCATGAG
>JAZQNM010000011.1:0-5614 GCA_045627305.1 Lachnospiraceae bacterium | reverse complement strand
TCCTCTTCAGAGCAGGTCATGTTGTAAAGGAAGTAAGCACCGTCAGCGTCAGCAGCATAAACGGAAATCTTATTGTCCCACCAGGACTGATGGTCCTGAACGTAGCACTCGATAACAACTTCGTCATCAACTGCAGCGGCAACGTACTCTGCATAGGTCATAACCCCCTCACTCTTAGCATTCGGGTCAACTGCAGCGGTAGGAGTCGGCTCTTCCGTAGGGGTAGGAGTAGGAGCTTCCGTCGGAGCTACTGTTGCGGTAGGAGTAGGGGTGGGCTCGTTCTTCTTGTTTCTCTTTTCGCAACCTGCAAAAACAGAGCATACAAGAACGAGAACAAGCAATGTTGCGAAAAACTTTTTCATAGTTATTCTCCTTTTTGTAAGTCGTATTGCATAACAATACATAGATATTATCGTAAAACACGCAGGTGTTTCACAAACAGTTTCATCCCTGCAATAAAGCGGGCGTGGCGAAATATCACCACATACATTATATAATAGCTTTCGGAAAATACAATAGGTTATATTATTCAGACTTCTTGCGCTTTCCATAGAGAAATAGTGCAATCAGCACAACCCAGGTGATTACCAGGGCGTATAACAGTACAACCGAGGTTGTCGGAAGCTTTCCGAAATCCTTCTGTAATACATTACCGGTGCTTTCGGTAGAATCGTTCTCCGTGACAACAATCTGGTCGAGATGCTTCAGGGCAGAGGTTTCGTCATAGAGCTGTGCGATGAAGGCATCATCAACGGTTTTCTTACGACGGACACTCTTTGTGACATTTTCAATCAATTCACCTGCAGCCTCACGAAGCGAAGCAGAACCGGCAAATACGGGAGTGACGAAGGTGTTGTCGATGTTATGAAGGAACAGCTTTGCTGCCTGAATCTTGACGTTGTAGTGGAGGGCGGTATCCGATCCTTCCGCTGCGAGATATTCCTGATACTCTGTAGAATTCTGTGCTTTAGTCGTAACCGGAATGTAGCCTTCGGTCTGGGAGTAGGATATCTGTACCTCGTTGGTCAGCATATACTGCATGAACAGCCAGGAAGCCATTACCTCGCCCTCATCCTCTTTATTGAAGATGCAAAGGGAAGGGCCCTGGGAAATCATATACGGCTCATTCGGGTCGTACTGCGGAATCGGACGGACAACCGTCTCAAAGCTGCGGATATCGTCGCTGCAGATGTCGGAGTTCGGAGCATCTGTACCCATCCAGGTTGCACCGGCTGTCGAGTCAATTGCGAAGATACACTGACCGGCATTCAGATAGTTTCCGGGGTAACTGGATATTTTAAAAGTGGAAAATGCACGGCTTTTTGCATGCGGTACGATGGAGTAGAGTATTTCTTTCGTATCGTCGTTAAACAGGAGCACATGACCATTTGCATCTGAGTAGTCCGCGTGCTTCTGTTTGAGCATGGAAATCATCATATTGTCGGTGGACTTATAGATGAACGGAATCAGAGTGGTCTGACCGTTCAGTACGTAGGTACCGTCGGCATTTTTCGCAAGTGCCGCCTCGGATACCTCCCAAATATAATCCCATGTCGGAACGTCCGGAATGTCATAGCCGAGCTTGGTGACGAGGTCTTTATTGATGTACAGGGCTTCCGTGGAACGCATATAAGGCAGTGCGTATACGGAGTCGTTAAACTTACATTCCTCTAAGAATTTCGGAACAACCTCGTCTTTGGTAGGACCATCGAAAAGAAGCTTGCTGCCGCCGAGCCCGTAGTTCGCGTCATTCATCAGGTCATCGAGGTTAACAACGACGTTGCTGCCCTGCATATAGGTCGCAATGTGGTCCGGATAGGTAATGCACACATTGGGCGTCGTATCGGTCGAAATATTCGTAATGACATCCTGATAGATGGTAGCGTAATCCGTGTAGGTCTTCAAAGTGACATGGATGTTCGGATACAACTTTTCGAAATCCTCAATGGCTTTCTTATAGATGTTCGACTGTGTGATGTTCGTATCATTTTTCGCCCAAAAGGTGATTTCGTAAGTCTTGGTTTCGTCAAATTCCATCGGAACCTTGAATTCTTCACGAACCTTTCTTCCATGGCAACCGGTAAGAACTGAAACGCAAAGAATAAGAAGCGTAAGGAGCGTAATTGTTTTTCTGAAACGTTTCATCATCCCTTTGTGCCTCCTCTCGAAACACCTTCCATAATCTTGTTACGGAATACGAGGAACAGAATGATGAGCGGTACGGAGATAACAACAACGGCAGCCATCATGGCGGGGATATTGTCACGACCGAAACCGTTCTGGCGAATCTCCTGAATGCCGTTCGATACTAGAAAATAGTTCTTGTCGTCGGTAATCAGTCGCGGCCATACGTAGGAGTTCCAGCACTCGATAACCTTCAGAATCGTGATGGTTACGAGTGTCGGTTTGGAAATCGGAATCATAACACGAAGCAGGTATTTGAAATCCGACGTGCCGTCAACCTTGGCCGCTTTATAAAGCTCCTCCGGAATCTGCTCGAAGTTCTCCTTTAACAGGTAGATGTAGAAGACGGATGTTATGGACGGCAGAATCAGGCCGAGGAAGGTGTTCTGCAGGTTCCAGCTTGTAATCGTAACATAGTTTGTGATGATGACAAGCTCGTTCGGAATCATCATCAGACTTAAAAACAGCGAGAACACAAGGTTGCGTCCCGGGAAGTCCATTCGGGCAAATGCGAACGCAGCCAGCACGATGATGACCATCATGGCAGCAGTCGTAATGACTGTGAAGATAAAGGTGTTCAGGAAGTAGCGCGCAAGCGGAACTGCCGTGAACGCCTCCTTATAGTTTGCAAAGGTCGGTGCGAGTGTGAAGAACTTCGGAACCGCCTCACTGTTGTAGGCACCTTGCGTTTTGACGGAGGTCAGAAGCATCCAGTAGAACGGAAACAGAACCGCAAGGGCACACAGTACAAGGAAGGTGTATAGGAGGACGGTACGGATTGTCTTCGTGCGTTTCGCATTTTTCTCAATTGCCTTGAAATCGGAAGCGGCTTCTCCCGAAAAGGTAGCATTGCTCATAATCGTTGTCCTCCTTTCTAGTATTGTATGTTCTTCTTGCTCACCATCAGGTTGATACAGGTGATGGTAAAGACTACTGCGAACAGAATCAGTGCCGCTGCGGAAGCGAAGGACGGATAGCCGCCGCTGTTTCCGTAGAGCATATCATATACATAACCAACCATAGTGTTCATACCTGCGGCATTCAGGTCTGTACCGAACAGGGCAACCTCATCGCTGTAGGCCTTGAATGCGCCGATGAAACCGGTGATGACAAGATAGAAAATCATCGGGGAAATCATCGGAAGCGTAATGCGAAAGAAGATTCGCGAGGGCCGTGTGCCGTCAACGCGTGCAGCCTTGTAATAATCCTCCTTCACGGAAGCAAGGGCGCTTGTGAGAATCAGAATTTTGAAGGGCAGTACAATCCAGATTGTATAGATGCACATTACGAGCATCTTCGCCCAGTATGGACCGTCGATGAAGTCCACTGTCTTGCCGCCGAAGAAATGAATCAGCAGGTTAATCATACCGTCTGTGTACTCGGTCTTCTTAAAGAGAACCATGAATACGAGACCGACTGCCAGCGTGTTGGTTACGTAAGGCAGGAAATAGACGGTCTGAAACAGATTCTTTAACGGTTTGATGGAATTCAGCGCAAGGCTGATTAACAGTGCAAGTCCCGTGGAAAGCGGAACTGTGATAATAACCAGGATAAATGTGTTCTTCAGAGCCTGTACGAAGTACGGGTCGTGCAGAACATAGCGGTAGTTGTAAAGGCCGGTTCCCTGTGAGGTCTGCGTAACGAAATTGTAGCCTTCCTCAAAGGAATATACGACAACGTCAATCAGAGGATAGATCATGAAAAATCCGAGAAAGACGATTGCAGGCAGCAGATAAAGCCAGCCCTTGTATTTGTGTTTCTTCATGATTGCCTCCTTAGCACTCGGACCATGCAATGGTTTCTTCGGTTTCGTGGTCGAAGAGATATACCTTCTTCGGCTTCAGACGGAAACGGACAGTAGCTGCTTCGGCGTCAATCGGGTCCTCGGAAGGAACGATGGAACGGATTGTGGTTCCCGTGAAGGAAGGATGTGTGGAAACAACACTTGTGTCACGCCCCATAACCTCAATGCGTGTGAGATTGCAGGTGAACGGCCCATTTGCATCCAGTGCAAATCCCTCCGGACGGATGCCGACATAGACTTTGCGGGATTCGTCTTTTTGGTCATCCTTTTTGGAAGAATTCTGCTTTGCATCGGATGTGCTGTTAGCTTTACTGTCGGAAGAAACTTTGTCAAGTTTGACGGACAGAACGGCTTCATCACCGATGTAAAGTTTGTTGTTTCGTACTTCGCCCTCGAAGATATTGATGGGTGGCGTGCCGAGGAATTTGGCAACAAACATATTGCAGGGACTGTCGTAAACCTCCTGCGGCTTGCCAATCTGGTGAAGAACACCATCCTTCATGACAACAATCATATCGCTGATACTCATAGCTTCTTCCTGGTCATGGGTTACGAAGATAGTCGTGATTCCGGTTTCCTTCTGAATTCTGGAAAGCTCTTCACGGGTCTGCAGTCGAAGTCTTGCATCGAGGTTACTGAGCGGTTCGTCCAATAGAAGAACGCTCGGCATTTTAACAAGTGCTCTGGCGATGGCAACACGCTGCTGCTGACCGCCGGATAGCTCGTTCGGCTTTCTCTCCATCAGTGTATCAATTTGCACAAGTTTAGCAACCTTCATGGCAGCCTCGTGCATCTGCTCCTTCGTCATCTTATCCTTGCCGCGCAGATTTCCGAGCGGGAAGATGATATTATCCTCAACGGTAAGGTGCGGATAAAGCGCATAGTTCTGGAATACCAGACCGACACCGCGGTTCTCCGCAGGCAGATTGGTAACATCGGTATCGCCGAAGAAGATGCGCCCCTCGGTCGGCTCCTCCAGACCGCTGATCAGGTTCAGTGTGGTACTTTTTCCACAGCCGGAAGGCCCTAAAAGTCCGATGAGCTTTCCGTCCGGTATTTCAAAGGTGAAGTCGCTTACCGCAACAACATCCTCTTTGATTTTCTTGTTTCGATTCGGGAATTTCTTCGTGAGATGATCTAATACAATCTTCATGTTTTTCACCCTTTTTCTTTTGATTTTCGCGAGAATTTCCGGCAGGTAATATCCCTCAATCCGGCCAATGCCCACGGTTAATAAAATTATAGTATGCCACGGGGGAAAAGTCAAACAAGACAGCATACAGTACATCTACCTGGTGGGGTTATTTTGAGGATGGCATCTTTTCTTGAATATCAAAATCTGTTATGTTACCCAACTACAAGGTAATCAGAAGCTTCTGCGGAATCGGGAAACTTGAAATTACCGTGCAAACTTGCCATATTGCACCAACAGCATGGTAATCAGTAAAATCTATGCGGACGAAAAATAAGGGCGTGTGAATATTGTTTGAACTGCTCCCCGTCAAGTAGACAAATAAAATAATATAAATTTTTTTGCTGCCGTCAGTTCGTCTGGCGGCAGTTTTTATGCTGCTTCAAAATACATTGCATATTTCTCCAATGGAGTCAGTACACCAAGGTTTCGCT
>JAZQNM010000010.1:0-4207 GCA_045627305.1 Lachnospiraceae bacterium | reverse complement strand
GCTGTTGCTGAGACCGAGTTGGTCGCATACTGAGTCGAAACTCCTCTTGAGAGTCTCGTCTCCTCTGAATGATATTGCTGCCTGTGCCATAGGATAACTTCTTTATTTATGTAATGCATTTTGCTATATTATCAAAAAGGAAATGCTATTTTACGAAAAGTATTTCATTGTGGCGATAAATCATTGCGTCGGGCAAAGTGATTACAGGAGAAAAGAATGCTACATTTGTGTTGCCATCCATCTTTGATATACGATAAAGTTGAGTATCTTTACTAAATCTTGAAATCATTCGTAAACAATTCGCTTATAAAACTAAATGATATGATAAAAAAGGAAAGTATATACATAGCTCCGACAGCGGAGACCGTGGAGATCTGCGCTCAGGGCATCATCTGCCAGAGCGGTAACGAATCTATGCGCGAAGTAGACTTCGGAGACGGATGGTTCACTGAGCAGTAGGACAAATCAATAGATAATCAATCAAATATGAAAAAGATATTAATCACATCGCTGGCTTTAGCAGCAGCTGTACTCGCTGTGTCGTGCCAGAAAGAAGAGATCAAAGAGCAGAAAGAACTCGTTCCCATGACCATCAACGCCGTGTCCGAGAGTATCGGAACAGCGACCAAGACAGAGATGGCTTACAAGTATGACATTCTGTGGAGCGAGAATGACCAGATCTATGTCACCGACGGAACTGTTAACGACACCTTCACCCTCACTGGCGGGAATGGCACCACGAAAGGCACCTTCACCCAGGACGGCATGGTAGCTTTCACCAATGAGGTGCAGGCATATTATCCTGCAACTATGGTTCAGGGCGGTAGTATTGTATGGCCCGCAACTCAGACCAACGACCAGACCGTACCTATGTACAGCAGCAAGACGGTATCGGGCAATGTCGAGGATTTCAACTTCTCCAGTCTTGGTTCTGTGCTTCAGATTGTGTTCAATTCCAAGCAGGAAAACATCGTCCTCAGGTCTGTCGAGATTAGTGACGGCGAAAAGACTATGAGTGGTGTATTTTCGGTGGATGATCAGGGCAAGGCGGAAATCACCGCATCTGACAAGGCCGGCATCACCCTTGACTTAGGAGAATCGGGAGTAGCTCTCGGCGACGGAGCAAACTACTTCAACATAGCTGTCCCTGCAGGTGATTATCAGAAACTCAAGATTACATTCACCGCCATCGACGGAAAGGTATGCTTGTTTACTGGAGGCAGGGTCAACATCGCCCACAATTCTGTAGGTAGGATTACACTCACCGGCAAGATATTCAGACATATCAATCCTCTTCCAGAAGGTGCGCTGCCTGGTGAATTCTCAATCAGTGCCATGGAGACGATTCATTTCGCAAAGGGAAATCTCCAGGCTACATACCACAGCGCCAGTGCTACCTACAGCTGGGGATTCGCAGCCCACCAGTTCGATTATGTCGGAAAGAAGAATGTGGACTTGTTCGCGTGGTCTACGACAGAAAATGTTTATGGATTCAAGACTATGGACAAAATCCAAGGTGATTTTGTTGATTGGGGCAAAACGATTGGCGACGGAAATACATGGCGGACCCCGTCAAATGACGAGTGGATATATCTTATCAAGAACCGTCCAAACGCCGAAGCCCTGTACAGGATCAATGTGACCATTTGCGGAAAGGGGAGAAACCTTGTGCTGGCACCAGACGGTTATGCCGGAACGATCGAATCATCCTATGATGAAGCGTCATGGACAGTGGCAGAGTCGAACGGACTGGTCTGTCTTCCTGCGGCTGGATCCTTTGGTGGTTCTATTGGCCTTCGCGGCTATTATTCATCTTCAACGCGTAAAGATGACGAACGGATATATGACATGACATTCGATAATGCTTCCATAGATGTCAATTGGTACTCGACAGCTAAGACGGGATTCTCTGTGCGCCTTGTTACAAGAGCATCGACATTTTGATTTTGATGGACTGAATCATGGGCTGCGTACACTCCAATGGGTGTACACAGCCTTTCTTTGACATGTAGATTGAATAATACGCCCCCGATGCAAGTGAACAGTGCAAGATAAGCCTCTAAACGAATTTTCAGACGTTTGCGGTCGTAGACCTTCTTTGATTTCTGTTTGGTTGTACGGAACAGCACTTGCTTGCCGTACTGTGCAATTTCCTCCTCTCTCGAGGCCTTTCGGTTGGCAAGGATGAAGTCTTTCTCGGTAATCCGGAACTTATTCTTTGCCATATGTATGGTTATTGTTGAATGTCCTATTTCGTGTAATGGTACCGCATTGCCAGGACGAATACTGTCACAATATCGCCGTCAACCTGATATACGAGCCTGTCCTTGTGATTTATTCTTCTGGACCATGCTCCGCTGAACTGATACTTCAGCGCCTCAGGCTTTCCCGTTCCTGTAAATGGATGCTCCTGCAACTCACGAAGCAGATTCTTTATCTTCTCTACAGTCTTTGGGCTTGTGGATTTCCAATAATTGAAATCCTCCATTGCCTGTGGTGTGAACGCAATCTTATAGCTCATCGATGTTCACCTCTACGAAGTTGCCTTTCTTTACGTCCTCCATTCCTGTCAGGATTGCCTGCTCCATCTCCTTGGAAGCCATGAGGTATTCTGTCTCTTTCATGGCATTGTACTCATCCATAGGAATCAGGACAGCCGCCTCATTGCCTCTGTTGATAATCACTTCCTGGCTGTCATTAATGACGAGATCCATGTAATGTTTGATGTTGGATCTGAAACCCGTTGCAGTTACCGATGTCATAATTCTTATCTTTTCTGCAAAAAGATGTACATTATTCTGTACGTCAAAATCTTTTTGACCTTTATAGGATGAAACTCACTGTTGAATTATCTGATAGTTCCATGTTGTCACAATATCATTTCTCATGGTCCCATCTGCATGACCGATTGGTCTGCCCAACAGTCTGGCTACAGGATTGTGCTGAACTGAATATGTTTCATGACGTTCCAATGGAATCCTGTTCTTGAAATCATATTTGGTTCTGACAAACTCATAACTGTTCAAATTGAATACCAATGTCGCTTCCTGTGTTACAAGCCCATGGCGATAGCGATATTTTGTCCTCTTTTGCCTGTAAACATCCTTGTCTCCGGTAACATGATATTCCACAAGCTTTTTCAAGTAGCCATGCAGGTCATACCTGAATCGGTATATGGTGCCGTAACTTGAATAATCGGACGTAAGTTTGATTATCCTGTTTTCCCTGCCCAGTTTATATGTGGCCGTTGCATAAAGAGTCAGCGAATCACAGGCCGAATCATAGGCGTATATCGTTCCGATGGCAGAACGCCCGTTATTCCTGTATTCAATCACTTTCTTTTCAGAACAGTATCTGCCTGGCTGCTTTCCGGTGATGGAATCATAGCGGATAACCGTCGAACCACAGTATCGGTTTTCATCATAGAAATACTGTTTTGCTATAATTGCGCTGGGCCCCGGTCCGTAAAATATACTGTCCATAATAACATGCCCCATATCATCATAGAAAACATGATTATGCATACGCCAGATGTCCCCGTCCAGATAATAGGTCAGCTGCTCCTTCAGCCCTTGTTGCCCGAACTTCCTGACCACTTTCATAGTATCGGAATAATGCGTGCTGAAACTGCGTGACAGGACAACGGAATCTGATCCCACCTGAAAATAATCATAGAAAGTGCTATCCTCTAATATATGATCGGAACTATAATGTACAGAAGAACCTGATACCAACTGCCCGTTTTCACCGTAATGATATTCACTGCGTTTATACACATCTCCGTTATCGGTTGTTACTGCCGATAATAGCTGACATTTGCCGCTGGGACCAGTCGTCTCCGAACGTTTGGTCCAATAGTCAAATTCTATATTCCTTTGTGCCGAAACCTGTACAAAGGAATATAAAAAACTGATTAGTAGCAGTATATGAAATCGAGAGATTATTCTCATAAATTGATTGATGAGGGTATCAATAAAGATTGTACCGATATTAACCTACTGGCTGTTCCACCGACAGCCTTTTTCTATAGAGAAACAAAGGTATGAGATATTTGAAACAGAATCGGTTTGGTAAGCTGAAAAAAGTCCAGTTTCTGAAAAAAAACTGTATCTTCGTGTCATAAACAATCGGCAAAGCCGCCCGGCTCAAATTCTTCTCACCGATTGCGTTTCGTGTTTGAACTCAGGCGTGAGACATATAGTTCTTG
>JAZQNM010000009.1:0-52417 GCA_045627305.1 Lachnospiraceae bacterium | reverse complement strand
TTTTGTATCATAGGAAATTGCGTTGCATTTTCTATGATACAAAAAACGCTCCGCTAAGGATGCACACGCCTGTGCAGAGGAAACATGACGCTCCGCGTCGCACAGGCGGCGCGAGCATATCGCAAGCGATATGCTTTGTTCCTGTGAAGGGGGGAGATAGGTAAATTGATAAAGCACTATATGTGAATTGTAGTAGGAGTAACCAGACGCGTTTTTAAGTGCGATAGAAGGGAATTAGCTTGTTCTGCACGTAGTGAGTAGGGGGATTGCATGGAAGTATACGTGCAAAAGAAGAAAATAGTTTGTTCTGCACGTAGTGAATAGGGTGATTGCCTGGAAGTTTACGTGCAAAAGAAGAAAATAGTTTGTTCTGCACGTAGTGAGTAGGGGGATTGCCTGGAAGTTTACGTGCAAACGAAGAAAATAGCTTGTTCTGCACGTAGTGAATAGGGGCGTTGCCCAGAAGTTTACGTGCAAACGAAGAAAATAGCTTGTCCTGCACGTAATGAATAGGTGTATTGCCCAGAAACTTACGTGCGTATGAAAGGAATAAGCTGTTAGTTGCACGTAGTAACATTGAGGGAATGTTGGCACAGAAGGCTAGTGGATGTTTTTGTAGAATTAAAAGAGAATTAATCTTGGGAAAGAGGGGTTTTATGGATATAGAGAAGTGTTTAAGAAAAGAAAACGAACAGATTGGGATTTGGATTGAAAAAATACATTCTGATATTAATCATTACGGAAAGAAAGTAGGCAATCAAGCATTGTCTTGCGGCAGTAGTCATGGAGTACTGCAGTATCATATTAATAGAAAGTACGTACCGGTTAAAGATATTGGGAAAGCAGAAGCAATTGCGCAGATAGAATATGAGGAAGAGTTGCTTAGTAAACTGTTGAAGATGCGCAATGCGGTGGAGATACTTCTATGTAACTTTGAGACTGAATCAATTGATTCTGTCTATTCTTCCCTCTGTGAGGGACGCAGACGTTTGATAAAGCCGATTATGGAGCCGGAGGATGCATTCATACGGAATTGGATTTCTGAGAAATATGAGCCAAATGGCTATTGGGAGGATAACAAAACCGAATATTATACGAGACTTGGCGAGCGGGTTCGTTCAAAGGCGGAGAAGATTATTGCAGATGAGCTGACAGCGTATAATGTGCCGTATCATTATGAATATCCTCTTGTGGTTATGGATGGAAGCCAACAGAAGATTCTTAGACCGGATTTCAAGGCTCTAAATCGTCGTACGCGAGATGAATTCTATATTGAGCACCTGGGAATGATGGACAAGGCCGGATACAATAATGCAAATCTGAATAAACTTGATTTTTTGGAACGAAACGGGTTTCTCTTAGGGGTGAATCTGCTTGTATTCCACGAGACAGCCGAGAACCCATTGAGCATTTCGGTAGTGCGAAGATACATTGAGGAGTATTTGATTTGACCGGGATGATGTAATGATATTATCCGTTATGTGATATTGGGGGCAAATTAGGTAACTGGAATTTGCCATATAAATATGTTACAATAAAATAATAGACGGCAAGAAAGGTCTAGACCATATGAGTTCTGAATCATGTGAAGTAATGACTGACAGAAATAAAAATGTTAAAATCAGGAAAGGTTGTTATTGCAGACTCGAAGTTTTTACTTTGGACAGTAATGCATATGAATACGGCAGAGAGTCTTCGTTGAATGAAATTATACGATGTTGGAAATCGGCTGAAACGATGAATGCCGCATATTCTACAATAGTAGAATATACAAATATATGACACTGAAAAAGTAAACGAAGAAACCATGATGTATATATAGTATTCTGTTGTTGGCAGAAATGGCACGCATCATATTGGAAAAACAGGGGGATTTCTACAATGAATAAGAAAATTTCACGCAAGTGGAAACGGCTTGAGAGACGTAAACGGTATCTGGAGTGGAAAGGAAGCAAGGCATATAATCTCGTAGTTATGGCGCCCATAGGTATAGCAGGCTTTCAGTTTCTGATTGCTATGATAGTATGGTTAATCATAGATAACGACAAGGTGATGCTATTCTCTGCTGGAGTTTTTACGGCTTGCATGTTTATTTTTGCTTTGATAATTATTTGCTACGCATGTCTTCCGTTACAGAAAAGGATTTATGCCGAGAATTTAAAAAAGAATGTATTCAAAGCACTTGGAGAGCAGGCAGGTTATGAGAAGACAAGTGTGTACCCTTTTCATGGAATCCCAAAGAAAATGGTGAAGAATGCCGGATTACTCGAAAAGAATATGCAATATTCCGTAGAAGGGAGATATGGATTCTGTGGAACTACACAGAAAACGGGAATCGAGGTTTCTTTCATTCAGATTAGAAAGAATGAGAAGGTTATAGAGACATATCTCTTGGGAAAAGATAAAATTCAGTGGATGATAAATGGTGTTTTCGGGATTCTGCAGACAGATGTTGACTGCCCATGTGAAATCAGAATCATCAGTTCGAATCTGTATTCCGATGCTTCTTTTTGTAAGAAACCTCAAGAGACCAAGAAACATCAACCATTTCAAAGGTGTCTTCAGTCGGCGCATATTACACAATTTGAGGTTTATGATTCTACATTGAAGGAGTCAGCACTTCTATACAGTGATAATGATTCCATTGCCAAAGAATTCCTTACGGAAGAAGTTTTAGCAGGTATCAGCAATGTGCTGGGAAAATACGATGAAGTCTATTTGTGTTATAAAGGCAGAAAAGTCTATTTCTATGTGAATTTGGGACAGAATTTGTTTGAGGAAAAGGAGGACTGCCCGGAATATATGGTGGCCGAGAATAGTCGGATGATTCTGGATATCGTCAGTGATATGAAGAATAATTTACTGAAGACAGAAGAGTCTATTATGTGTTCTGTTTTGCCTTCCGAATTGGGAATCGCAGATGATTTTGTAGATATGGAATTGCAAAAACTTGCAGCTATGAAGAGAATGGAACCGCTGGTGACAGACTCTTCAAAAACCTCGCAGTGAAGGAAAGGTATGAGACATGATAATTCATGATGACATAAACGGAATTGAACTGGAACTGGAAACCGGAGATTACTATTTCTCACGGTCCGGGGTAGACCTTGGGACAAGGTTGATGTTACAGACAGTAGTTGGAGAAGACAGCAGGTTACAGGTATCGACGGACAAGGTGCTGGACCTTGGTTGCGGATACGGAGTAGTCGGTGTATACCTCGGCAAATGCTATGGCGGTGACCATGTTACCATGACGGATATTGAGGCAGATGCCATCGAACTTTCTAAAGCCAATCTTGAAAGAAACGGTATTACCGGGGCTCGTGTCCAAAGAAGCGACGGCCTTCGGGATATTTTGGATAAGGATTACTCGCTGATTCTTTCAAATCCCCCATATCACACGGACTTCTCTGTTGCGAAGGAGTTCATTGAGGATGGTTACAAGGCGCTCAGACTTGGTGGTATGATGGTGATGGTAACGAAACGCCGCACTTGGTATGAGAATAAGCTGAAGGGCGTATTTGGCGGTGTTAAGGTGTTTGAACAGGGGGATTATTTTGTATTTGTTTCAGAGAAAAGAGTTCGGAAAGCTGTGAATGTTGAGAAGGGGCCCGGTATGTCGAAGAAACTGGCACGTAAGATGCAGGCAAGAAAGCATATAAAGTGATGAGGGGCATCGATGGATAAGAAGACAAAACGCAAGTGGCGGAGAATGTGTTTAGGATAACAGATTCACTGGAGGACAGGGTTTCCAAAAGAAGCAGACTGCTTATGGAAGCAATTTCCAACATTACAAATAACATACTTGTAAATGATGATGCAATTATGTATTCGGGTAACATACATACATCCGGTTTGGCAGATGACTATGTGGATCAGGAATTAGCGAAACTTGCAGAGATTGAAAATAGTGGAAAAAAGCGCGGGATGATGGAAAAGGCAGGTTATAAGCATGACCGGAATTCGGTTGAATTTGACTATGAACAGAGTAAAGCTTTAAGAGAAAGCAGGATACTGTTGGCACTTGACTGAGATTAAAATCTGTCAGGTTGTCCTTTACCGGATGATAAAATCCGGTAAATTGGTTATGCAACTGAGATATTGTTGGGGGCCCCTTTGTATTGACAAGCGGACCCTTTCAAGGTACAATAACCGTTAGTGTAAATTACGCGGCAGACGCTGTTTCTGTCGGGAATGGGGTGTAGTTATGGATGTTTTGAAACAGAATCTTGTAGGATTAATTCTGGTACTGATTGCAGTGGCTATTTTTGTTGCGGCATTGCAGTTCCGCAAATACACACTGATGGTAGCAGGTGAGTCCATCAGTCCGAAGTGGTTCGGTACGGTTCGTCTTGTGGGAATCATCGCTGCGGTGGTTTTATTTCTCGTTAACGTCTCAGCATTCGGCAACTGGGTTTCGACCGACCTGCTTCGTGTGGCGAAGGAGAAGGATGCCCTTATTGGCACGTTGGTGTATGCCGTTTTATTATTGTTGGTGATTGAAGTTACGATTACCCTTACGAAGAAAATTCCACAGAAATGGTGGAAGGAAGCTTCCGCTAAGGTTTTCGATGAGGACAAAGTATGTCAGTATCTGCTTACTGATGCGCAGAACGGTGCAAAAGAAATTCTTATATTCCGTGACCGCTTGGAAGGCCGCAGAGGTTATTCCTTCGATGTAGATGGCTATAATCACGCACAGTTTTCCGCTGACGGTTGCAAAATGCTTGCAGCTTACATTGTTGATCGAGTTCCCGGATATGAGCCTGAGGAGTGCAACAACGAGCAGGGCAAAGGTGGTGCGCCCGTGACCAACGGAACCGGAGCACTTACAACCAATACGAATCATTTTTCGCATATGAAACTGACGAAGAAGAATTGATGTTTAGGAAGGACGGTTTATGCCGTCCTTCTTTTTAATATCATAGGAAATTGCGTTGCATTTCCTATGATATAAAAACGCTCCGCTAAGGAAGCACACGCCTGTGCAGAGGAAACATGTCGCACAAGGCGCACAGGCGGCGCGAACATATCGCAAGAGATATGCTTTGTTCTGAAAAATAAGTCATCCTGCTCTTTATGGATTATTTCCTCACGCTGTTGTATAATGAACCAATCCGAATAGAATAAAGGAGCATTCCCTATGAGTGTCGAGAATGGACAATGGGTGATTAAAGGCGTATCGTATGATGACCCGCGCTGTATTCATAGTGCCAAAGAACTGGCTGACTATGTCAGAAAGGTTGGCTTTCTGCCGCTTTTCGGAAACACAATCCCCGGTTTTTCTGTCGAGGAAATGACGGAAGGACAGTACTGGTGGACCGGAGACCGCCGAGACCCATGGGCTTGGCGTGAGGAACTGTGTAAATACGATGATATCGCCTACGGCAAATTCTTTCGTCGCAAGGCAGGCTTTATTGCGAAGGAATGGTTTCCTGCATTTGCCAATGCACGCCGCGACGGATATGACTTCGATTCACGCTATGATGACGGCTTGGCAAGTATGCATCAGAAGCTTATCATGGACCAGTTTCTTGAGAAACCGCTGATTGCTTCACCGGAGATGAAAGTAACAGGTGGCTTTACATCAGAGAATGTGAAACACTTTGATCCAACGCTGTTAGAATTGGAAACGCTGACTTATCTGATGGTCAATGAATTTACCCGGAAACGGAACAAAAAAGGTGAGGAGTACGGCTGGTCTATCGCCATATACACAACGCCGGAGCATCGTTTCGGTTATGATTTTGTCACGAGTGCCTACAAGGAAGAACCGTCCGTGTCGCGAAACCGTATCTATCAAAATGTGCGCGAACGCTATCCGGAAGCAGATGAGAAGGCGTTGAAGTTTATACTTCAGTAAAATGCAGCCGGAATGGAGTTTTTTGTTGAATAAAAAGGAACGCCGAAAATGTAAAAAGTAATGACATTTGTTGGGATTTTACTTGCATTTCAGTATCATTTTATGGTACTCTTTTAGCGTGTGGTTTTGAAGCGTAATAAAGGGAATATCGTGGGCAAATTTGTGGAAACGCAGAGACGCAAAACTTGAAGTCTACCGTAATGTTTGGGTGCTGTATCGGCCCTTCGATTACTATGATAGTTCGGTTGCAATAATTGTATTATTGCAACCGTTTTTTCTTTAATGGGATGTACTTTCATTTCCAACAAAGTAAGAATGCCTTGGGGGTTGTTTGCTGGCATATATAAGGCCCAGACTGAAATACGCATACAGACGAAACAAAATATATTGGTGTGAAAAGGAGAAAAGAAAGATGAAAAGATTTCTGTTGGGAATTCTGCTTCTGGCTATGATTTTGGCGATGACCGGCATAGCATGCGCAGATGATGACGGATGGGACTCAGACCCGAGCCATTTTCAGTTGGATGGAACTACTTTGGTTTCCTACACGGGAGATGCTGAAACGGAGAAAATCAGGGTACCTTATGGAGTTACCAAGATAGGAAGTGAGGCCTTTTCGAAGGTTCAATACAATGTGCAGGAGATTGAACTTCCCGAAACGGTGGAAATCATAGATGACAAGGCGTTTTACTATGTAACCCATATTACGACAATTACATTGCCGGATGGGGTGACAAGCATTGGAGCGCATGCATTTGATAATTCTGGTCTCTTGGCAATTACAATTCCCGGAAGCGTAAAGTCAATAGGAGCATATGCTTTTTATAGATGTTCCGGTTTAGCTGATGTAAAAATCGAAGAGGGTGTTCCCTATATTGGCGAATACATGTTTAATTATTGCTATAATTTAGCAAATATTGAAATTCCCAATAGCGTAAAGACCGTAAAGGATCACGGTCTGGCTGGAATTTATTCTTTAAAGGAATTATCACTTCCTGGTGTTGAGGTAATTGAGAATTCTGGTATTCTGGCGGATGACAATTTAGTAAAGGTTTCCCTTCCAAGTGTTAAAACGATAGGAAATCTTGGTATTGCAGATAATAATAAACTGGAAAGCGTGGTATTGTCCAATCAGCTTGTGAGTATCGGAGAGAATGCTTTTGAGAATGATAGAGAACTGGAGGCATTGATTCTTCCGGACAGCCTGAAAACTATCGGACAGTTTGCGTTTTTATGTAATTACAGTCTTGTCAGTGTAGCCATTCCGGAGGGCGTTGAGAGCATCGGTATGTGCGCTTTTAATTCATGCCAGAATCTGCAGCGCGTTGTTATTCCGGAAAGTGTGGAGAGCATGGGAGATGCTGCATTTGTCAATTGTTCAAAGCTTCAGTATGTAACGTTCAAGGGGGATGTTGCTTCTCTCGGTGGCAGTATATTTTTTGGTGTAACGGATGCGGTATTTGATGTACCGGAGGACTCTGAAATAAAATCATATCTTGAAACGAACGGTTTTACCGAGTTTGGTAAAGAACCCGATGACACTACGAACCCGCTTACTCTTAAGGGGCACAGCGCTTCTCTGACGGATAAGGTTAACCTTCAGTTTTTATATAGTGTTTCCGAGAAGAAGGTTAATGATAACTGGTATTATGCAGAGATGGAATATCCGGACGGCAGAATGGAATATGGTCACTTCGATGCCGACCATACCCTCACGGACGCTAAAGGAAACAAACTTTATTATCTGGAATTTTCACTTCCGGCGAAATATATCGGTGAGACAGTAGCCCTTCAGATTTATGATTTTACCGGAGAAAAATGTGGCAGCATTCAGCGTTATTCTATAGCGGATTATTGCAATGAACTGATTAACGATAACACAGGTGCTTATGCTTCACCGCTTGCCAAGAAAGTTGCAAAAGAGTTGCTGACGTACGGCTATTATACTTGGGAGTATTTTACTGACCGAGATGCACAGAACTCCGGTAGCACAAAAATCAACCCGATTGATTCTAAAGAAATCAGCACCCTTCGCAATTGGAAGGATGCGCTCACATTGATTTCCGAGAATGCTGATTTCAATGCAACCATTTATCCGGGATATGCGGATACATATGGGCTCGAAATACGCGGAATCAGCCTCGTATTAGAGGATTCCATTAAAGAACGTTGTTATTTCTCATCAGAGAGTAATAACTTTAGCCGTACGGGGTGCATCTTTGATACGAGTACCGGGCTTTACTACTACGAAGCGGATATTCAGAGTATTGCAAATCTTGGTACTGTATATGATTTGGGAAATTATAACTGGATGATGTCCTTCAATCCGCTTTTTTATTTGCGTACTGTTTTGGAGAACAATTCCAATCAGAAACTTACTAACCTTTGTATTGCCCTTTATGACTACTATGATGCGGTTCAGAACTATATAGATTCTCCTCGTGACCTTGGCGGGTTGAAGGTTACAATCGGTGACTGGTATACCGACGAGGCAACCTGGAATGTACCCAAGACAGCATATGATACGGCTTATTTTTCCATGCTGAATGATGCAATGGAAAAGCATAATTTTACACTTGAGAAGAAGAAAATCGGTGAATGGTGGGACCTTGTAGAAACAGTTTCGCTTTCTATCACGGAGAACAGACCGCTTGCTTCTGTTATTATGATGGATTCCTCATATGTGGCAAATGGAATCCATAGCGGTTTATTTATGGATTTGGCTACACTTCCTTCAGGAAACTGGGATGATGAGAAGTATAATCAGGCTGCCATAAAAGCAATGAGTCTTGGGAACAGCATATACGGTTTTGCCATCGGCGTTGAGCCGCGTACCGGTATCTTTATGAACCTTGATATCTTTGAACAGTGCGGTGTTGACAGTGATACCGTATTTGCTTTGCAGGCTTCCGGGCAGTGGACATTTGATGAGTTTTACAAGCTTTGCGCTAAGTTGACCAAAGATACGAATAATGACGGAAAGACAGATATTTATGGTCTGACGGCACAGAATACAATTATCTTTCAGAATTTGATATTAGCCAACGGAACGGATATCATCACGAGAGATTCTGATAATATGCTTGTAATGAATGCCGAAGACCCTAAGGTATTACGTGCGCTTGAATTCGGCAAATCCCTTTATGATGCCGGCTTCATTCGTGACGGTGAACCGGATGAAGATTGGGATTTCTTTAAATCCATGTTCTATAATGGTAAGGCAGCTATGTATATGGAAGAGGAATATGCAGTTGAATCCTTTAAGGCTTTCAATTTGGATCATTATGCATTTATTTCTTTACCGTACGGACCTGATGCAAATGGACCGGTTTCCGTTTGCAGAGAGAATATCTATGTAATTCCGAATTGCAAGGCAACCAGAGCCGTTGCGGATGATATTGCATTTGCCGTTAATATCTTTGCTAGCGTACCGGATGGATTTGAAGACAGCGACGAGAATTGGAAGAGTATTTATTATGATTCCTATTATACCGACAAGAACTCGTTGGATACTTTGGACTATATAATAGATGAGTATGACAGATATATGTCAAACACTTATCTGATTTCTAATTTTGTCCCCAATTGGTTGTATGAACTTGGTGGCGGAGCAGAACCGAGTGATGTTCTTGAACGTTATTCAACCGAATGGCAGGAACAGGTGAACAGCACGAACCAGGGACCCGAAACAGCTCCCGACGGACTTAACGGTCTGAAGGTTGTAATAGGTGACTGGTGTACCGATGAGAAAACATGGAATATACCGCAGAATGAATATGATAAAGCATATTTTTCCATGCTGAACGATGCGATGGAAGAACATAACTTTACGTTGGAACGAATCAATATCGGTGAGTGGGGAATTGAATATTGTGAAAACGTTGCACTTTCCATTACAGAGAACAGACCGATTGCCTCGATTATTGCAATGGAGGCTGATTGGGCAGGAAAAATGATTTATGACGGATTATTCATGGATGTATCACAACTTCATTCCGTGAATTGGAGTGACGAAAAGTACAACCAAGCTGTCATAAAGGCAATGAGTCTCGGTGACAGCATCTATGGATTTGCCGCTGGAGTTGAACCTCGTACCGGTATCTTTTTGAACCTTGATGTCTTTGAACAGTGCGGAGTTGACAGTGATGCCGTGTTTGCTTTGCAGGCTTCCGGGCAGTGGACATATGATGCGTTTTTCAAGCTTTGCGGTAAGTTGACTAAGGATACCAATAATGACGGTAAGACGGATATCTATGGTCTGACTGCGCAGGATTCCGTTCTCTTCCAGGCTTTGATTTTGGCTAACGGAACCGATATCATTTCAAGAAATGATAACAATAAACTTGTTATGAATGCTGACGATTCAAAGGTATTGTATGCACTTGAATTCGGTAGATCTCTTTATGATAACGGTTATATCCGTAGCGGAATCACCGGAGAGATGTGGGACTATTTTAGAGTTATGTTCTTGAACGGTCAGGCGGCTATGTATGTTGAAGAAGAGTATGCAATTTCTTATATTAATTCCTCTAAATTGGACAATTATGCATTTATCTCCTTCCCGTACGGCCCTGACGCAGATGGACCGATTTCCATCTGCAGAGAAACTGTATATATGATTCCTGACTGTGATGCTACCAGAGAAGTTGCAGAGTATATTGCATTTGCATATGACATCTTTGCTAGCACACCGGAAGGTTATGAAGACAGTGATGAGAGATGGAAGAGTAGCTATTATGATTCCCAGTTTAATGATCAGAATTCATTTAATACATTGAATTACATAATAGATGATTATGACAGATATATGTCGAATATCTATATGATTCCTGATTTTGCGCCAAACTGGTTATATGAATTGGGCAATGGCGGTGATCCTTCAGACATTATTGAGCGTTTTGAGGGCGAATGGAACAGACAGGTGTTTGATGTAAATCAGAATTCCGGTAAGCCACCCAGAGATTTATATGGTATGGAGATTGTGATTGGTGACTGGTATACCGACGAGGATACATGGGACGAGGCTAAGAATGAATATGATGAAGCATACTTTTCCATGCTGAACGATGCGATGAGAGAGCATAATTTCACACTCAGAAGAGGCAGTGTTTCTGGATGGTCAGGTTATTTGGAAAATGTTGCACTTTCCATTACAGAGAATCAACCGCTTGCTTCCATTTTCCTGATGGATAGCAGTTTGTGCGGAAAAGGTATTTATAACGGATTGTTTTTGGATTTGTCCGAAATTACTTCTGTAAATTGGAGCGATGATAAATACAATCAGGCAGCTATAAAGGCAATGAGCCTCGGAGACAGTTTTTATGGTGTTTCTCTTGGAACGATACCCCGTACCGGTATCTTTATGAACTTGGATATTTTTGAAGAGTTTGGAGTTGACAGTGATGCAATCTTTGACCTTCAGGCCGAAGGAAAATGGACTTTTAATGAGTTTTACAAGCTTTGTCAGAAACTGACAAAAGATACCAACAATGATGGCAAGACAGACATCTACGGAATGGTTGGACAGAATATCGTTATATTCCAGGCATTGCTGGCAGCCAACGGAACAGATATCATTGCTAGGGATGCTGATAATAAGCTTGTTATGAATGCTAACGATCCGAAAGTATTGGAGGCACTCGAGTTCGGGCACTCTCTTTATGAGGCAGGTTATACTCCTGATGACAAAGATTATAACGAGTGGGATTTCTATAAAACTCTATTTTATGATGGCAAAGGTGCAATGTGGGTGGAAGAAGAATATGCAGTTACTGAAATTTTGAACGCTGAAATGAGTAATTTCGCATTTATCTCCTTCCCGTATGGGCCGTCCGCAGACGGACCGGTTTCCATCTGCAGAGAAGAGTATTATGTAATCCCGAATTGTGATGCAACAAGATATATGGCAGATGAAATAGCATATGCTCTGGATATCTATGCGCGTGTTCCTAAGGGTTGGGAGAGCAGCGATGAAAGATGGCTGAGCAGGTCTGAGAATCGGTTCCCTGATGCGAATTCAAGAACTACATTGGATAATCTGATCAATAAGTATGATAAATATATGTCCAACACTTACTTGATTTATGATCTTTCAAAGGCGTGGTTATATGAACTGGGTGGCGGAGCTGAACCGAGTGATGTTCTTGAACGTTATTCAACCGAATGGCAGGAACACGTAGATAATTTTAACTCACTTCTTCAGTAAGAGGTTTAGTATCAACTGAAATATAATTAAAAGAAATGGTATTCTACAATAGTAGAATAATAGAGCAGGAGTGTCGTTAATGTCACTCCTGCTTTGTCTATTTATTGAATGGTGTATGAATTTGCAGGAGCAGATTCGAGAGGAGAATGATGAAACGTTTTTTGTTGTGTACAATGTTCATATTGTTATGATTTGTCTTTTTTGGAAGGGCAAATGCTGAGGATGTTTTTCCGGAATATGTGGATTTTACGCTTGCCGAAGATGTTAATATGAATTTTTGGTGGACTATTTCGGAGGAAGCAGTACAAAATCACAGTTTTTATTGGACATATTTATTATGCCGGAAGGAAACGTGATTTGTAATGAACTGACATTCACATCCTTTCAGAATAGCGAGTATAATCCGATCATTACTCTTGAAGGAGAAAAATACGAAACTCTTTGTTCAGTGTAGCGTCAATGTATCCGGCACGGGAGACGTCCTTCAAAAGATAAAGGATTCGATTGGGATTTGTTGGTATAATGAGAATACGATTTATATTAATGGTGTAGGATATGGATATGAAGATTTTGTTGAGTAAAGTGTTATATACATAAAAGTGAAAAAAGGAATGTATGAAAACATGGTGTTCTACTTCTGTAGAATACTATGTTTTCTTTTTGTAATTAAGTATATTGGGATACAACTCTTCTTCTGACAGATATCTTGGATTCTCATTGATTATTATGTCTCTTTCTGCTAAAATCTTTTATGGGTGGAGTTGAACTGAAATATATGTGATGGAGAATAAAGTACGATGGAAATAGCACGTAGTATTATATCCCTTGCGGGCGGTCTGGCAATGTTCCTTTATGGTATGCGTCTGATGGGAAGCAGCTTGAAGGAAGGTTCATCCGGTACCTTTAAGGTTGTAATGGGAAAGGTTACCAATAATCCGCTGAAGGCATTCCTTCTCGGTGTGTTTATCACCGCGGTAATACAGTCTTCTACGGCAACTATTGTTATCACCTCCGGTTTGGTTGTCGCAGGAGTAATCAAATTCGAGCAGTCGCTCGGTATTGTAATTGGTGCGAACCTCGGTACTACCGTTACCGGTCAGATTTTCCGTCTGATGGATATTTCCGATGATTCCAGCAGCGTGATGATGTTTTTGAAGCCGGAAACATTGGCACCGCTTGCTTTGACAATCGGTATTATTTTCCTGATGTTTTTGAATGTCAGAGTGAAAAAGGCCGACCTCGTCGGCAGCATTGCAATCGGTTTCGGTATTCTCTTCACCGGACTTGTTTCCATGACTGCTGCGGTACAGGCATTCCATGTTGATTCTGTATTTATGAAGATGGGTGACCATCCGGTGTTAGGTTATCTTGCCGGTTTGGGCGTTGCATTTATCCTGCAAAGTTCCTCATCCTCTATCGGTATTCTGATGGCTTTCTCAGCCTCGACAGCAATTTCCTTTAAAACTATATATGTCGTGCTCTGTGGTATTTATCTCGGTGACTGTGTCACAACTGCTATTGTGTGCTTTATCGGTGCCAAGGCGGATTCCAAGCGTGTCGGTGTTTTCAATATCCTTTATAACCTTGCGAAGACCATTCTTGTTCTTGCGGTTGTATTGATTCTTCGTCAGGCGGGGCTTCTCGACAGGGTTTGGGATAAACCGCAGACATCAAGTAACATTGCAAATGCTAATACTATTTTCAATCTGGGAAGTGCTTTGGTTTGTTTGCCATTTGTCGGCATATTCAAAAAAATAACATATCGCATCATCAAGGAGGAACCGAAGAACGAGGGACGTTATGCGGAGAAGATTGCAGCGTTGAGTCCGGTGTTCTTCCCGACGCCTGCTCTTGCGTTGAACGGATGCTACGATGCTTTAAAGACGATGTTTGGTATTGCATCCGCCAATATCAACAAAGCACTGAATTTGTTCCAGGAGTATAAGCAGGAGGATTATGAGTCGATTGCGGCCGATGAGGACGAGGTTGACCGGCTGGCTGATGCGGTCAGTAATTATCTTGTGGACTTGTCGCCACACATAAAAGAAGATTTGCATATTCGTATTTTGGACCAGTATTACAAGGTTGTCACCGAGTTTGAAAGACTTGGTGACCATGCGATGAATCTTGCGGAAGCGGCGCAGGGTATGAATGAACAGAATATGAAATTTACCGATGATGCACTCTGTGAACTTATGGTCATCAGAGAGTTGCTCGATTGGATTTTGGAACATACGAAGAACGCCTTTGAAAAGCGTGATGTGGAAGCGGCACGTCATATCGAGCCTCTTGAGGAGGTTATGGACGATATGATTAATGCACTGAATGATAACCATGTAGCGAGACTTCGTGAGGGACGATGCAGCGTTTACGCAGGTACGCGTCTGATGGATATCATGTCGAATCTGGAGCGTATTTCCGATACATGCTCCAATGTCGGCGTATCTGTTGTTGCCCGTGTCAATCCCGGTATTGATACGCAGGCACACTCCTACATCTCACAGCTTCATCAAGGTAAGGATGAAGGCTTCAATGAAGAGTATCAGCGTGCTCATGACCTGTATTTCAAACGACTGGAGCTGCTTGGCAGCAAGCCGAAATGATATCTTGGGGACGGGGGTTGAGATATCAAAATGATATGTTGGGGACGGGGGTTGACATATCATTTTTCATAAAAGAGGAGGTTACGTATGGTATTTTCAGCAGACAATGGTGTGTTACTGGCGAAACATCAAGGGGAGACGCTTCGTATTGAGCCATGGGGCAAGGATTCGCTTCGCATACGGGCGACGATGCTTTCCGAGATGCCACAGTATGACTGGGCCCTGACGGAGCCAATCGAGAAAACGGATTGCAGTGTCAGAATATGCAACCCGGAGGAATGGGACGGTGATCCGGACATTCCGTGCGGGAATCCTGTGGCAATGGTGACCAATGGCAGAGCGAAAGCTGTTGTCAACTTTGCCGGTGTGCTTTCGCTTTATAAGGATGAGAAACTGATGCTTCGCGAGTATTTTCGTTTCTATGGCGGAACGATTTCAAAGCGCAGTCGCTGCCTGAAGATTGTGAATCGCGAGTGGAAGGGAATCATTGGCGGAAGTGACTATTCGTTAAATGTGAAATTTGACGCGAATGAAGGCGAGAAAATATTCGGTATGGGGCAGTATCAGCAGCCATACCTGGATTTAAAAGGAAATATGGTGGAACTGGCACAGCGTAATTCGCAGAATTCCGTGCCGTTTATGATTTCGTCTTGGGGCTATGGATTTTTGTGGAATAATCCTGCCGTGGGACGTGTTACATTTGCCAAAAACTTTACGGAATGGGTGGCACGTTCGACGAAAGCGATGGACTACTGGTTCACGGTTGCAGACACTCCGAAGGAAATCCTTGCAAAGTATGCCGATGTAACCGGACACGCACCGATGTTTCCGGAGGACCGGATGGGACTTTGGCAGTGCAAGCTTCGTTATCGCACGCAGGAGGAGGTTCTGGAGGTTGCCCGTGCTTATCAGAAGGAGGGCATTCAGATTGACCAGATTGTCATTGATTTCTTTCACTGGACCTATCAGGGCGATTGGAAATTCGACACGAAATATTGGCCCGATGTACGGAAAATGACAGATGAACTCCACAATATGGGAATCAAAGTTATCGTTTCCGTGTGGCCGTCCGTTGACAGAAGAAGCGAGAATTTCTACCCGATGACGGAGCAGGGGCTTCTGATTCGCACAGAACGAGGTGCGGCACAGACATATGATTATCAGGGTGACTGTGTGGAGATAGACCCGTTTAATCCTGAGACAGCAAAATATGTCTGGGAAATCTGCAAAAAGAATTATTACGACTACGGAATAGACGCCTTCTGGTTGGATAATTCTGAGCCGGATTATGGCGTTTATGATTTTGAAAATTACCGTTATATGGATATGCCGGCACTTGCCTGCAGCAACATGTATCCGCAGAAATACAGTCGTATTTTCTTTGATCCGATGAGTAAGCTTGGCGACGGAACGGTTGTGAATCTGCTTCGCTCGTGTTGGGCAGGAAGCCAGAAGTACGGAAATGTAATCTGGTCGGGAGATGTGCCGAGTACCTTTGAAGCATTCTACGAGCAGGTGCAGGCCGGACTTAATATCGGACTCGCAGGAATCCCTTGGTGGACGACCGATATCGGCGGCTTTATGACCGATGATGTGAACGCCCCTGATTTCCATGAACTTCTGATTCGCTGGTTCCAGTTTGCTACATATTCTGCAGTCCTTCGTATGCACGGCGACCGCGGACCGTATGATATCCCACCGCTTGATGACCGCGATTTTGGCGGAGGCTATCTGCATACCGGGCAGCCGAACGAGCTGTGGAGCTATGGTGAGGACAATTACAAAATCATGCGTCATTATTACAATATCCGCATTGCGATGCATGACTACATCAAAAAATTGTTTGAAGAGGCGCATAGTAACGGTTCGCCGCTCATTCGTACGATGTTTTATGAATTCCCCGACGATGCACATTGCTGGGAACTACAGGACCAGTATATGTTCGGCGAGAAGTATCTCTGTGCCCCGATTTTTGAACTTGGACAGAGAACCCGGAAGGTTTATCTTCCTTCAGGAAAATGGAAGCTGACTTCGGCGGGAGAAGTATTCGAGGGAGGCTGCGAAGTAACCGTAAACGCACCGCTTGAGTATATGCCGGTGTTTGAGAAAATGAATCCGTAAAATCCGATGCAGACAGAACGCTTTCAGCAGGATTTGTTATATTGGATATCTCCCATTGACAAATCTTGATCCATTATGATACACTGTGTTCGTATCCCCGTGAGGGAGTAGCGAGCGGTCAATCCGTAGCAAGTCAACAAACCCGGCCATATGGTCTGGCTTGCTTCAAATCGCGAGACTCATGTATAACTTAAGCTATACATGGTCTTAGAATATGTTAATCAACCAGGTATAGCAATATATCTGGTTTTTTGTTGCTTATGGCCGGATAAGGATTATTTATCAAAGGAGTAGTAAGTTCCTCATGTTCGGCGTTTCTTTTTTCATAACCGGTGTGCTTTTGGGCATTGCACTTGCAATGGATGCATTTTCCGTATCCCTCGCAAACGGCTTGAACGAGCCGGGGATGCGTCGAAAGAAGATGTGCCTGATTGCCGGCGTGTTCGGAATCTTTCAGGCTGTAATGCCGCTACTCGGTTATGTCTGCATCAAAACCGTTGTCAATGTGTTTGCGGCATTTGAGAAGATGATACCGTGGATAGCGCTGCTTCTGTTAGGATTTATCGGCGGGAAAATGCTATACGAAGGCATTCAAAACCGTGACGGTGAAGAAGAATCAGTTGCAGTCGGTTTTTGGGCACTGCTTGTGCAGGGGATAGCGACCAGCATTGATGCGCTTTCCGCAGGCTTGACGATGTCGGAATACACACCGCTTCAGGCATTTGTTACCGGCATGATGATTGCTGTCGTGACATTCTTTATATGCATCGTCGGACTCATTATTGGTCGAAAGGTCGGAACGAAACTTTCCGGAAAAGCTTCTGTTCTCGGTGGTATCATTTTGATATGCATCGGGTTATGGATATTTATTAAAAGTTTTATCTAATTTTTAGGAGGGGAAAATGTTACCTGATTTTACACAAAAACTTGTTGATATTGGCTTGCCACGGTTGGCTGCAGCAATCATTCTGTTTGTTATCGGATTGATTCTTTTAATTAAGTGCGGTGACTGGTTCGTAGACGGAGCCAGTGGTATCGCCAAAAAATTCCATGTTCCGGAACTGCTCATTGGAGCAACGGTTGTTTCAATCGGAACGACGCTTCCGGAGGTTATGGTTTCCGCACAGTCCGCAGTAAGCGGTCACAGCCAGATGGCATACGGCAATGCCGTCGGTTCCATTATTTGCAACACTGCTTTGATTGCGGCACTTACTGTAGCAATCAAGCCTTCCAAGGTGGAAAGAAGATCCTTGATTATTCCTGTCCTGTTCTTCTTTGGTGCAGATGCGTTCTATTCCTTCTGTTCCTATAAGAACAAGGGCTTCAGCAGAACAAGCGGTATTATCCTGCTTTGCATTTTTGTTGTATATATGGTTGTTCTTGTACTTCAGGCATTGAAGGAGATGAAAGCAGCTAAGGCATCACAAGATGCATCAGCGGAAGCAAAGCCTCTTGCGGATGGAGAGAAACCGGAAAAGGAACTTTCTATGGTTCTGTGTCTTGTATGCCTTGTTATTGGTGCAGCAGGAATTGCGGTTGGAGCAGACCTTTTGGTCAATAACGGAACCATCATTGCTACATCAATGGGTGTTCCGGAATCCGTTGTTGCGCTGACATTTGTCGCACTTGGAACCTCACTTCCGGAACTCGTTACCGCAATTACCTCCCTGGCAAAGGGACATGGTGCATTATCACTTGGTAATATCGTCGGTGCTAACCTGTTCAACCTTGTCTTGGTTAGTGGACTTGCGGTTACCTTGAAGCCGTTTGGCCTTCCTGCTGATATGAAGATTGGAGGTCAGATTTCATCCCTTGTTGTGGATGTACCGGTTAGTATCCTCGTAATGATTATACTTACCATTCCGACATTGATTCGCGGTAAGCTTTCCAGATTCCAGGGAATTTTGCTTCTTGCAATTTATGCGGCATTCTGTGTTTACCAGTTTGTTGCACCGGGATTGCTGTAAAGATTAGTCAGAAAGGTATATTTTACAAGAAGTATTTTCAGGCATCGCAGAAATGCGGTGCCTGTTTTTGTATTAGAGGGAATTGTGTCGTATTTCTTGTGGCACAAAAAAATCGCAAGGAGGCACACGCCTATGCAGAGATAATTGTCGCTAATGTGACGCACAGGAGGTTTCGTGTCTTAGGCAAGAAAAGTGACTGAAATACCACAGAACTTGAGGTTATGGCCCCCATCGAAGACAGGCGAAATAGCCGATTACCATGCTAAACTGCCATACTACACCAATTGCATGGTAAACAATGAATCCACTGTGCTGAAAGCTATGGCGTATGAAAATAATTTTCCATTTTTCATTCGCCCTTTGTTATGCTTGGCATTTCTGCCAAAAAGACCAGGGGTTTCTTGGCAGAAAAGAAGATTGCAAAACAGCGCTTTCTCTGTTATTATATAGTGTAGGTTTGTGTGCCCGGATTGTTTCGTGAGTACGCAGAAAATGTGACTTTTCGAACCGGGCCGATTGGTTTTTATTATGCTTAAGTATCTTGAAAGGGGCATATTCATGTTCAGTTTTACAACAAATATCGGTATTGATTTGGGTACGGCTAATGTACTCGTATATATAAAGGGTAAGGGTGTTGTGCTCTCTGAACCGTCTGTTGTTGCGTATGACCGTGACAGCAGTAAGATTAAGGCTATCGGTGAGGAAGCAAGACTTATGCTTGGCAGAACGCCCGGCAACATTGTTGCGGTTCGTCCTTTGAAGCAGGGTGTCATTTCAGACTATTCCGTTACGGAGCGTATGATTAAGTACTTCATTCAGAAGTCTATCGGTAAGCGCCGTTTTAATAAGCCGATGGTAAGCATTTGTGTTCCGAGCAGTGCCACAGAGGTTGAGAAGAAGGCCGTAGAGGATGCTACCTATGAAGCAGGTGCACGTTATGTAAAGATTATCGAGGAACCGATTGCAGCAGCAATTGGCGCAGGAATAGATATCAGCAAGCCATGTGGCAATATGGTTGTTGATATCGGTGGCGGAACAACGGATATCGCAGTAACTTCTCTTGGCGGAGCTGTAGTCAGCACTTCCGTGAAGGTTGCCGGCGATGATTTTGATGAAGCAATCGTTCGTTATATGAGAAGAAAGCACAATCTTCTGATCGGTGAGAGAACCGCTGAGGAAGTTAAGATTAAGATTGGTGCCTGCTATGCAAGACCGGAATCTCTTTCCATGGAGGTTCGGGGTCGTAACCTGGTAACCGGTCTTCCGAAGACCATTTCCCTTACCAGTGAGGAAACAGAAGAGGCTTTGAAGGAGCCTACGGCACAGATTATTGAATCCATTCATCAGTCTTTGGAGAATACACCTCCGGAGCTCGCTGCGGATATTGCAGACCGCGGTATTGTTCTGACCGGAGGCGGTGCGCTTCTTTATGGACTTGAAGATTTGATTGAAGAGAAGACAGGTATTCGTACCATGACTGCTGAGAATCCGACTCTTTGTGTAGCAATCGGTACCGGCCGTTATGTAGAAATGATGAACAGCCACAACAGAAAGCGTCTGTCAACCTGAGGCATAGATTCAGGCAGTGTCAATGTGGAAAGCAGATAGCATCATCCACCGAAGAAACCTGTATCTGTGTGATTTGTAAGACGGAAAGAGACATCTACTTGCTATATGGAACAACGGGAAGGTTATGTAGAACGAATTAAATTCAGAAATCCGGACAATGGTTATACGATTTTCTATCTTACTATGCCCGGAGAGGATGAGGAACTGACCTGCGTCGGCAGTTTTCCATCCATCGATGAAGGTGCATATCTGAAGGTCGAGGGAAATATGACCACACATGTGCTCTACGGAGAACAGTTGCAGGTTGTAAGTGCCGAAGAGTGCATTCCAAAGGATCGTCAGGCAATTGAGCGGTATCTTGGGTCAGGCGCCATTAAGGGCATCGGTCTGACAATGGCATCCAGAATCGTGAATAAGTTCGGCGAGGATACCTTCCGTATCATTGAGCGCGAGCCTGAGAGGCTTGCCGAAATCAAAGGAATCAGTGAACGAATGGCCCGCGAGATTTATGCCCAGTTCAAAGAGAAACAGGGCATGCGTGAGGCCATGATGTATCTTCAGAAGTATAATATTTCCGGCAATCTTGCAGTAAAAATTTATAAGCAATATGGGGAACGCCTCCGTGAGGTGTTGGAAAGCAACCCATATCGTATGACCGAGGACATTTCAGGTGTCGGTTTCAAGACTGCCGATTCCATTGCGGAAAGGATGGGAATCGCCGGTGAGTCGGAGTACCGTGTCCGTGCCGGTGTTCTTTATGCACTTCAGCTTGCTGCACAGAGCGGCCATGTTTACCTGCCGGAATCGGAATTGAATCGCTACTGTATGGATTTACTTGGTGTGTCGGAAGATGCATTGAGCCATGTCGTTTCGGATCTTGCAATTGAGCGGAAACTGATTGTGAAGGTCAATGATGAGAGCAAAGAACGTAGGATTTATACTTCCATTGCATATTATACTGAATTGGGAATTGCGAGAATGCTGCATGATTTGAACGGACGTGATACGGTTTCCGAGCAGAACTTGCTTTCGCAGATTGAGCGTATCGAAGAGCATCTCGACATTGAATTGGATGAACACCAGAGAAGAGCTGTGGTGGAAGCATCGCGAAACGGCGTATTTGTCCTGACAGGCGGTCCGGGTACCGGTAAAACGACTACAATCAACGCGATTATTGCTTTGTTTGAAAGACGCGGACTCAGTATCCTTCTTGCTGCACCTACCGGACGTGCAGCAAAGCGAATGACAGAGGCAACCGGTAAGGAAGCACGTACGATTCACCGCCTTCTGGAAGTGCAGAGGATGAGTGAGGATGATAATGAATTTCATCGCGGAATGTTTGGAAGGAATGAAGACAATCCGCTTGAGGCTGACGTCATTATCATAGACGAAACCTCCATGGTGGACATCTATCTGATGAGTGCTTTGTTACATGCAATCCCAATCGGAGCACGACTGATTCTTGTCGGTGACAGCAATCAGCTGCCAAGTGTCGGACCGGGGAATGTATTAAGGGATATTTTGAATAGCGGACGGTTTCCGTATGTATGTCTGACGAAGATATTCCGTCAGGCTGAAGAGAGCGATATTATTGTCAATGCTCACAAGATTAATTCCGGCGAGGAAATCAGACTTGACAATAAGAGTAAGGACTTCTTCCTAATGCGTCGTGATAATCCGCAGACGATTATTTCCGTTATTGCGGAACTGGTAAAGACGAAGCTGCCGAAATATGTCAATGCATCGCCTGCGGACATACAAGTGCTTACGCCGATGAGGAAGGGCGAGCTGGGAGTGGAGAATCTGAATCGTGTTCTGCAGGAATACCTGAATCCGCACAGTGACGGAAAGGTGGAATACGAAACGCGCGGTATCATTTTCCGTGAAGGCGACAAAGTCATGCAGGTGAAGAACAATTACCAGATGGAGTGGGAATGTCGCAGCCGTATGAATACCATTATGGATTCCGGAACAGGCGTTTACAACGGTGATATCGGAACGATTCTTCATATCAACCGGTTTGCGGAGGAGATGGAAATCCTGTTCGATGATAACCGTACGGTGCTTTATCCGTTCTCTGCCACAGAGGATTTGGAGCATGCTTACGCGGTTACCATTCATAAGTCTCAGGGAAGTGAGTATCCGGCAGTGGTCATGCCGCTTCTGTCGGGACCGAGGATGCTTTTGAACCGAAATCTTTTATATACCGCAGTGACGCGAGCCATCAATTGTGTAACGATTGTCGGAAGCGAAGATACAGTGCGTACGATGATTGCAAATGAGAACGAGCAGAAGCGATATACCGGACTAAAAGACCGGATTTTGGAAATCAGTTTTGAATAAGCAACCGGAATACAATTTCGGTTAAAAACAGCGGAATTCTCAGTTTATTATCAAAGGAGAAGCACGCTGATATGAGAGGAGTGTTTGTGTGGATACAACATTGGTAGTAATGGCAGCCGGAATGGGCAGCCGATTTGGCGGAGGAATTAAGCAGCTTGAGAAGGTTGGTCCAAGCGGCGAGATTATTATGGATTATTCCATCTATGCTGCAAAGGAAGCGGGCTTTAATAAAGTAGTATTTATCTTAAGACGCGAACTTTTGGATGATTTCCGAGAGATTATCGGAAACCGTATTGAGAAGTACATCAAAGTGGATTACGTGTTTCAGGAGATGGATAACATACCGGAAGGGTTCACGGTTCCGGAGGAACGAAAGAAACCGTGGGGTACCGGTCAGGCAGTGCTTTCCTGTCTTGGTACATTAAAGGAGCCGTTTGTGGTAATCAATGCCGATGACTTCTACGGAAAGGAATCCTTCAAGAGAATTCATGAATATCTTGTCAGTCTTCCCGAAGGAAGCAAGGCCAAGTATTGTATGGCAGGTTTCATTCTCGGGAATACGCTGAGCGAGCATGGAAGAGTTACTCGTGGAGTGTGCGAAGTCCAGCAGGGATACCTTTCTACAGTTGAAGAATGTTTTGAATTAAGACGCGATGGCGAGGTCGTTTTAGGGGAAGATGGAGAAGGAAAGGAGAAGTCCTTCGACCTGATGGTTCCGGTTTCGATGAATATGTGGGGATTCACACCGGATTTCTTAGATGAGTTAAATGTACGCTTTGCAGACTTCCTCGGAAAGGAAGCAGTAGCCAATCCATTGAAAGCGGAATACCTTCTGCCGAAGGTTGTAGGTGATATGGTAAAGGAAGGTCGTGCAAGTGTTGCCGTACTTCCGACCAATGACCGTTGGTTTGGCGTTACCTATAAAGAGGATAAACCTCTTTTCGTTGCTTCTATCAAAAAACTGATTGAAGCAGGTGAATTTCCGGAGGCTGTGTTCCAGTAATATGTTTACATTTTTAGATGTGATTTACCCACCCCGTTGCCCAATATGCGACGGGGTTCGTTTTTTCAATGAGGATGTGTGCTGTAAGGTATGCAGAGAGAAGATTTCCTTTGTAACTGAACCGTTTTGTATGTGTTGCGGAAGACCGCTTTCCCACGAAGATCGGGAATTTTGTTTCGATTGTTCAAAGAAGAAGAGAAGTTATCAGAATGGTCTGTCACTTGGCGTTTACGAGGGGGCTTTACGGGATTCTATCGTTCGATGCAAATTCCACGGCAGACAGGAGTACGCCTCCTGGTATGCGGATGAAATCGTTCAACTACAATCGGAACGTCTGAAGGCCCTTCAGGCAGATGCAATCGTTCCCATCCCGATGCATCCGAGGAAGGAACGAAAGCGCGGATATAATCAGGCAGCTCTGTTTGGAACCGAATTGGCAAAACGTCTTGATATTCCGATGGTTGGCAACATTCTTCTTAGGACCCGTTTTACGGAGCCTCAGAAGGAGTTAAATGACACGGCGAGGCTGCAAAATCTTCTCGATGCATTTGCCGTTGATGAAATCAGACTGGCGGAATATAAGAAGAATCACTCCTTTGAAAGAGTGATTCTGGTAGACGATATTTATACGACCGGAAGCACGATGGAAGCCTGTGCAAGGCTTCTTCGCAAGTCGTGGGTTACATTTATTGCACCGGTAACGGTGGCTGTTGCCGGCGGTCATGAGCAGTAATCAGTTTTCGGATTCCACAAGACGGATTCCATCTTCTTCAATGGTAATCTGATGTTCCTTATAGAGATGTCCGATTGCACGCTTAAATGCGGCCTTGCTTAAGAAGAAACGTGCTTTAATCGCTTCGGCATCGCTCTTGTCATTGAAAGGAAGAAATCCACCGGCACCATGAAGTGCAGAGAGAATCAGACGTGCATCGGAATCCATCTGGACATGTGCCTTTTCACGAATGGAAAGAGTCAGTTTCCCATCCGGGAGTACTCGGGCAACTCTCGCTTCTACAAGCTGGCCGGATCGAAGCGGATAAGGAAGATCCTTGCTCGGAATCAATGCTGAATAGCAATTGTCTACGGCGACAAATGCACCGAAATTCCGACTGACCTCATATACAACACCGGATACGCGGTCATCAACCTTATATTCGGAATTGGTATGGAGGTATTCATAGACATGCATTGTGGCACATAAACGGCTACTCTTGTCCACATAAAGGGCAACGAGTACCTCATCACCTTCCTTTAGTGCTCTGGTCTGCTCATGAAAGGGCAGAAACAGGTTTTTGGCAAGCCCCCAATCGAGGAATGCACCGATTTTGTTAATCTGAACAACCGGAAGTACTGCGAATTCTCCAAGTGTCAGCGGAGGAATCTGCTTTGTCGCAATCAGGCGGTCTTCAGAATCTTTATATAGAAATACGTTAACCTCATCTCCCGGATTCTCGTTCTCCAGCTGGTTCTTCGGCAGAAGAACATGCTCTTCCTCGGTCATATCGCTCTTCAGATATGCGCCGTGGTCGGCAATCCGTTCTATGATAAGTGTCTGTTTCTTTCCGAGTTCTAACATAGTATTGCTTTCCTTTCGGTTCGGATTCCACAAAATTATAGCATATCGTTTGTAAGATTTGAAGAGGTTTTCTTGTATTTACCGAAGGAAAATGCTATAATAACTCTGTCTTGGCATTTTTTGACCTATTTGTTACAGGGGACGGAGGAATTACTACCGTGATTCAGGAGAAGGAAAGAGTTAATTATGTGTTCTTGTGCACGGTGGTTGTTTATCTAACGGCTTCCCTTATTATCAGCACATTCGGTAATGTTCCGTTTGCTCCGATGATATTAATCAGTCAGTTATCACTTGTTCTGGCTCCCGGAATTCTTCTTATCAGGAGGAGAGATTTTCGAAGGTCGATTCCACATGCGAAACTTTCCTTTGGTACGGTAGTGCTGGTTGTGATTCTGACGCTTTGCATAGAGCCGGTTCTTTCGTTCGTAAATGCATTGTCCCAATGCTTTGTCGAGGCACCTGTAACGGAAACAATTATGGATGCGAGTGCGGATTACAGTTTCCCTGTGATGTTTCTTCTGGTTGCACTTGTACCGGCAATTCTTGAAGAAATGGTATACAGAGGGGTATTTTTTCAGGCATATTGTGAGGAGGGAGTTTTCTCGGGTGCTATTCTGTCCGGACTTCTGTTCGGCCTGATGCATGGGAATCTGAATCAGTTTCTGTATGCATTTCTGATGGGAATGGTATTTGCCTTGACAGTTTATGCAACAGGGTCCATATTCGGAAGCATGATTATGCACCTCACGGTGAACGGGTTGTCCACGATTATTCTGTATGTGTATCCGTTTCTCCAAAACGAACTGGAGAAGACAGCAGAAGAGACCGGCACGGATGTATCCCAACTTTTGGATGTGGCTTCGAGGGAAGTTGATCCTTGGTTGACTGTGAAGTCACTTGTCGTTCCGGCTATCGTCGGACTTGTTCTTGCGGTATTCGTATTTTTGACCATCGCAGACCGATGTGGTACCAGAGAGAAGCTTAAGGAAGCATTACATAATAAGGATGGCTTCCAACGATTCCGTCATATGATTACGGTGCCACTGGCTGTCGGAGGTTTTCTGATGGCACTGCTTGTGGTGGCAGCAGAATTTCTATGAGCAGAATGATTATACGCTCTGCGAGCATGTATAGGATTTGTCGGTTATCGACATCAATCCGCAAATTGACTCGTGAGAGCCTTGAATAGGTATTAGATAAAGGAGATAGATACTATGTATGATGTTGTAATAATCGGTTCGGGACCTGCGGGAATGGCTGCGGCAGTATATGCTGCTCGTGCTGAACTTTCTTTTCTGGTCATTGAGAAAGGAATCAGCGGCGGTCAGATATTAGAGACAACCGACATCGATAATTATCCGGGATTTCAGGCAATCAGCGGATTTGAGCTTGCACAGAAATTCCGTGAGCATGCAGAGTCCTGTGGGACTGAGATTATTGAGGACATGGAGATTCAGGATTTCCGAAGAATTGAGGGTGGCTATGAACTCGTTTTTGATGGAGAAAAGACTATTGAGACGAAGACCATACTGATTGCAACAGGCGCTAATCCGAGAAGACTCGGCTGTGCAGGAGAAGAGGAACTCCTTGGTGCGGGTATTTCCTATTGCGCAACCTGCGACGGCGCATTTTACAAGGGGCGTGAAGTGTTCGTTATCGGTGGAGGAAACACTGCTGTCGAGGATGCCATATTCCTTGCAAGAATCTGTAAGAAGGTTACGCTTGTGCATAGAAGAGATACGCTTCGTGCCTCGAAGAATCTGGTAACAAAACTTCTGAGTCTGCCGAATGCCGAAGTAATCTGGGACAGTGTTGTGGAGCGTGTATGCGGTGACGGAATGGTAGAATCCGTCCTTCTGAAGAATGTGAAGACCGGAGAGATGACAGACCATCCGACGAACGGTGTATTCGTTGCAGTTGGTACAAAACCGAACAATCTCGGATGGGCAGACAGAATACCATGCGATGAGGGAGGATACTTTATCGCCGGTGAGAATTGTGAAACGCAGGTACCCGGAATCTTTGCAGCAGGCGATGTCCGCACGAAGAATCTTCGTCAGATTATTACGGCAACTGCAGATGGCGCCAATGCCATTTACCGTATTGAACAGTATCTGGCGGAACAGTAGAATAAGAGATAGAATATTAAGTGGATAACTTTTTTGTGAAAGGAAAGTTATCCACTTTTTGATTTGTTGACAAATGACATTTTTTCTGACATACCTGTTATTTCAACTTTTAGGAACAATTCAGAAAATGTAGGATTTATAAGGGTTTGCAAGGAATCAATAAGGGGAATGTTTTTATATGTTTTTGAAAAAATGAAATTCCACGATTTTATCCACTTTATCCACAAAAATGTTCCATTTATGTAGTATGATTGCAAAAGGGAACGGATTACAATAGTGATTGATATTTAAAAAAATGACTGGTATAATCAGATTTACATACATTTTGTATGCAATTATATTTTATGGGTGGAGGCGCTACTGTGAAGAAGAGATTGTTTGTATTTATGCTTGTACTTGTAATGGCAACCGGACTTTTATGCGGTTGCAAAGAAGGACCGGAGGAAGTCAAGAAAGGTCGCACAAGAACAGTAAGAACACAGAAAGTAGACGAAAAACCGGCACCTCCCGTATCTGACAAGTGGATTGTGAATACGAGGAAGGCGATGCTTGAACTTGAAGGCCAAACTGACGGATGGGTAAGCGTTTATGGGTGGAATTCTTCTAAGATGAGAGAGGGAGAATATGTACAGTATACATGTGATGATAACGAATGTTTCGGAATGAGTTTAGTAGAGACCGGAAGTAGTCCGTTCCGTGAGTTTATAGTTAGTGTGTATAATTCTGAAATCTATGAGAAGGATTTGGACATCGCTCTCGAGCTGTCATGTGGTAGATATTCAGCCGGGCAGGGAATTGTAGCTTATAAATATTCGTACTGGGTTAGTATTAACTGTGATGAGGATGAATTGGCTGATATTATGTCATCCTTTGATTCCTTTAAAGAGGCTGCCGATGCATATCTGTTCGTAGAAGGGGAATACCACGGAGGAGATGAACTTACAGAGTCAAACTTCAAGGCTATTTTTGGTAGCGACGATGTAACTCGCTATACTGAGGATGAGCTTTATGAATTGTTCTATGATGATTACATCCGAAGCATGGAAGTTATTGACTATGGGTTGCAAAAATTAGACACTTCTTTTGAGGACGCAGGAATAGAGTATTAAGCAAAATAATAAGGCTTTTTGTAGGGATTATGTTGGCAAATGCGACATAATCCCCTTTTTTCTTTTTATGCCTTTTCTGCACTCGTAAAATGGTTAGAAATACTTCAACAAAATATGAACTTTTGTGCACGAAAATGCTTGACATATTAGCCGAACAGAATAATAATGTTGTTCGGTGCGCTTAAAAACTGACATGTTCATATATTAAAAAATGTGTCATTTTTTAAACACTATATTATATGAAACGGAGAAATCAGAATGGAAGAAGACAAGAAAAACAAGAAAGAAAAGAAGAACAGATGGATCCTCTGGATACTTCTGATTATTATTATCATCATCCTGATACTGCTTTTGGTAAAGTGCGGTACGGGTGATAAAAATGACGATGGTGACAAGAAGAATACTGCGACCGTAACGCCGACTTCGGATGCTTCAAAGACAGCAACTGAAGCGCCCACACCAACCGAGGAGCCTTCGGTAACCCCTACCGAAGTACCGACGGAGGAACCTACCGAAGAACCGACCGCAGAACCGACCGAGGAGGCAACCCCGACCCCGCCCCCTGTTTTCGAAGCCGATCCGGCTGCTACAGATGTGCCTTCACCGACGGAAAAGCCTACCGCTGCTCCGACTCCTGTGAAGAAGTCGACACCTACTCCCACCCCGAAACCCGTAGCAACGCCGACCCCGACCCCGAAGCCTGCGAATACTCCAACGCCAACCCCGACTCCGGTGGCGGCGAATACACCAACCCCGACCAATACACCTACGCCGACTCCAACCAATACACCGACACCTACGCCTACACCACTTCCGCTTGCAGGACATCGCTTCAGAGCCGGAAAATGTGATGATTGTGGCGAAACATGGAATGAAGCTATTATAGAAGTGGTAAAAGCATCCAATAACGGCAGTAATGCTGAAACTCAGTCATTAAAAATTTCAGGGCTCTCTTCTGTAATCAGTTCCGGTGATTATGTACAAATCGACGTGAACCTTAGACTGAAGCAGGTTCATGTCAGGTATATTTCTCCGTCCAATAAGTTGGAACTTGATTTCCAAATACCCAATGCCGGCGGAGATACGTCATCCAGATTCATCTCATTTTACAGAACGGATGCAAACGGATATAAATACTGGCTTCCGATGCCAAGTCCCGGAACGGCGGCACTCGCCGGAAAGAACTTCATGATTTCGGCTTCCGGTGGCAGAGATAATACCAAAATGACTATATTCAATGCCGGCGGTGCCAGAATGGTAGACCCGGCAACAGACGAAAATATTAAAAAGTTCTATGAATCACAGGGCATAACCAATTACTGGACCTACGATGATATCTTAGACTGCCTGGCGAATAACCGAAATACAATGATGGCGGGAATTAACGAGGCGCTTGCCAGATATGGTACGAAATTCGACCATGCCGGCTTCCCTTATTGATTCACCCGGAAAATGACATATATTCCGTAAACTGATTTTTGGCAAAAAATACCCCTCTGAAAGTGCTATGCAAAATGGATAATTTTTGATATAGTACAGTTAGGAGGGGTATATTTATGCCCTTGGTTTTTACGCGTGTAATATTGAGTGAGGCGATTTGGATGGATAAAAATCAGTTGATGGCTTATATTGGTCAGATTGTACGTGTGGCTAAGGATCAGACGCAGGCGACACTTCTTCTGGCACAACTTGAAGAGATGCTGTCGGGTTCGGAGGCGGATGAAGAGCAACTCGCTTTGGTACGCGGTTTGCAGAATTGCGTATCCGATTTGCTTGCACTTCCTAAAGACAAACCCGTGAATGAAGAGGTTTTGCTTCTTGCATATCGCCGTTCAATGGAAAGAAAGGTCTGGACGGAAACATTCGGGTAATGGTTCCGTAATCCGTTTTTTGTGAAATCTGTGGAATGGGGACTTTGGGTGTAAGCACATGTATGCATATGTGGACGAAAAATATACAATAGCGGACAATTTCATATTTGCCTATAGCGGCGATGAGGAAAATGTCCGAATACCTACGAGCTGTGAGGATGGACATCTGCTTACCGGAATCGGTAAGGGTGCTTTCTACGGTACGGAATCCATGAAGAAACTAACAATCACCAACGGAATAGAATCCGTTGGCGATTATGCGTTTAAGATGTGTTCCGCCCTGGAGGAGGTTGTAGTGGCCCCCACGGTTCTGATGTGTGGTGAACGACCGTTTCAATCCTGTCGTAAGCTGCGTACCATCCGGTTCTTTCTGGATTTGCTTTCCGAGGAAGTTCGAACCTTGATGGCGCACAGCTACGCACTGGCAGATGGTCGTTTTCTTATTTCGGATAAAGATGAAGAACTTTCTTATCTGCATACGATTTATGAGATGACACGTGACATGGGAATCAGGCCGGTGGGAATCCGCCCCGAGATGGAGACATTGTATTTTCCGAGAACCGTGAACCTTTCCGTTGGGCAGGATTCCATGGTGTTGACAAGACCGTCCATTACATTTGACGGATACTATGCAGGAGCCAATGAGAAGGAGACCTTCTCACATGCGAGGGACCCGCAGAAAAAACTCTGTATTGATTCGGTTACTGAAGGACTTTGCGATATGAGTGCACGTCTTGCCGAAAACCGTCTGGACATGTTGGAGGAATCGGTGTTTCTGACCTATGGCAAACCGGAACAGCAGAACGGTGTGTACCGTATCATGATTGATGCAAGAAAGAATTTCAGCTTCTTCCAGGCAGCCTATCCGGTTACCTATGGAGGGGAGCATTACTATATTTACTGTAGGAATTTTCCTACAAATGATGCCACTTATCGTTATTATCGACAGGAAACAACGGTTTTGCGGGCAGATGGCGGAGCAATTACCGAGGATATTAAGAAATCGGTTTATGCAAAGTATAAGCTGATTACAAATTTCTGATTGCAGAATGATAGAAGGATGGATAGACAATGGATGATGTTGCTGCTGAAATCCAGAAATTAAGAATGACTACCGTTAGGCGTGCACCGTTTTACGGGGATATTCTTGTGTCGCTTTCCTTTTTGGAAGACCGCTCGATACCGACTGCGGTAACGGACGGAGCGGTGGTGCGGTACAATCCGGATTTTCTCGGGCAGATGACACCGGGAGAACGAAACTATATCATAATGCATGAAGTGATGCATGTACTTTTACGGCATCCGATGCGTGCGAAAAACCGCCGAATGGATATCTGGAATGCCGCGGCGGATTATATTGTAAATTCGATTCTTGACTGGGATGTGCGCCCGGTAATGCGTAAGATTGACGTCCCATTTGACCGCCCAAAGGATGGATTGTTCGCTGAAGTGGATCGTATGCAATCGGCGGAGAGCCTGTATGATTGCATCCTGCGAGACAACCCTGAAGTATCGGAGGATGGTTCGCTTTTAGGCAGAAAGACATATCGACAGGGAATTAACGGTGAGAAGAATGTAGTCCTTGCGCCCGAGAAGGATTTAGCGAAGCCTGCGACTATGACGAAACGTGAGGAAGCCCTTTTGGAGGAGAAGATGAAAGGCCTGATTCAGCGTGCGGCACGAAGGGGTACCGGTGGCTTTGCCATTCCCCCGCAGTTATATCAGATTTTGGATACGAAGAAGCCCGATTGGCGTGTTCTTTTGCGAGATTTTTTGGACGCAGAGATTAAGGATGAGGTCAGTTATGCAACTCCGGAACGAAAGTACTTGCATATGGATTTGATTCTCCCGGGACATCCGACGGAGGATGAAGAACTTGAAGAACTGTGGGCATTTGTCGATTCCTCAGGTTCTATCGGCAAGGAAAGAATGGACATATTCCTTTCGCAGTTATATCGTATTTCGAAGGAGTTTCACTGTATTATCAACCTCTGTTTCTGGGACACAACCGTAACGGATGTGTATCGAAGAGTAATTGGCGAGAAGAACCTCTTAAAGTGTGTTCCCTCCCATTCCGGAGGAACTGATGTGAACTGCATCTATGATTGGATTCGTGCCAACAAGGTGCGACCGGAAGTAATGCTGATTCTGACGGACGGTGAGTTCGGGCCACTTGATCCGAAACGGTTTCTGCCTTATCTACGGCGGAATACGCTGTTGGTTCTTTCCGAGGAAAATGAGCCGACGGACGATATGAAGCGTATGGGTAAGGTGGCTTGGCTGAAGGACAGTATTATTCGATAAGAATATGTTTATGAACGGAACAGTTATATTCGAATGGAGGACCTTATGAATATTAAAGAGTTTGGCGAAACGATTGAATTCAATCTGAAGCACGATTTGAAGCATACGATTCTCGGGCTTGGTGCCCCCGGTATCGGTAAATCCGAAATCATTCAGCAGATTGGAGCCAAATACGGCTACAAGGTCATTGATATCCGATTGGCACAGATGTCCGAGGTGGAAATCAGCGGTTTGATTTATCCGAATGCAGAGCGAACCAAGACAATCTGGCTGTCGCCGGAAGTGCTTCCGGATGAGAAACGTGACGGTCCGAAGACGATTCTACTTCTGGATGAGATTACATCCTGTACGAAGCGTGTTCAGGTTGCTGCCTATCAGCTGATTCTTGACCGTCGAATCGGACAGTATGTATTGCCTCAGGGAACAATGGTTATCGCACTTGGCAACCGCGAGGACGATGATGGTGTGTACATTCGTCTTGCAGGTCCTCTTGCCGACCGTTTTGAGATTCATTATATAGAGCCGGATTTTGAGACATGGAAGAATGATTATGCGATTCCGCACAGAATTCACAAATTTGTTTTAGACTATCTGACTTTTAAGCCGGAAGCACTTCATACTCAGGTGGCAGGAGATAGCAACATCGTATTTGCCACACCCCGTTCATGGACAAGAGTCAGTGATATTCTTCATTTCGACTGCAACGTGGACAATAAGGTGATTCAGCACAAGATTGTTGGAAATATCGGTGAGAAGGAAGGTTTGCAGTTCATTGAGTACTGTAAGCATCAGGAGAAACTGATTTCGGCTGATGCATTTATCTATGAGGGTGTCGGTGCTCCGGAGAACCCTGACGAACTCTATATTCTTGTAAACGGCATTGTGTCCAAGGCAGGGTTTCTGACCGGCGTTCGTACCATTGACGACTTGAGTGCAGAACAGGTCAACACGGTACAGGATGTTTTGCATGCTTTGTTCCGTCTGACTAAGGCAGAGTTTATTGTGATGGGACTTCGTAACCTGCTGCAACTGAACCGCAGTGTTGTTAAGAGCGTGTTCCTAGAGTTGGATGATGAGAACTGCCTACGCTTTATTCACGCCAATTGGTATGCACTTGGCATGGATGAAATTATGAAATAAAGAAATAAATCGGTTCTATGGAAAGGACGTGTAAAAATGAAAATCGTTTTTACACGCCCTTTCGCATTGTAGGCTACACAGAAATAACCGATTACCATGCATTTGGGGAGATATGTCAGGATGACATGGTAATTTGATATTTGCTTGGAATTCGCTACGAGCCAGGTCCTCGTAACCTACGGTTACTCGGTCACGGCTGTCGCCTTGAGTCTTCAAATTTAAAAGTCCGTTTTGTGACCAAGTTCACAAACGGACTTTTCTATTTGAATCCTCTTTGGCTCGTAGCGAACGTGGACTTTGTGACAAGTTACTATACATAGAGGATTTTTTTCTATCATTTTCTACATCTTTAAGTGAAAAATAGTTTGTAAAGTCCATTCTCATGTGGTAGAATGTCTCCAGCGGCTGTCCTACAGACGTTTGTTTTGCGTGTGCATTTTACTTATTGTACATTGAGCTTAACGGAGAAGGATTTGCAGAAGGACGGCACATAAATTAGAGGAGGTCATAAATCATATGGCTAAAAAATGGGTATATGCATTTACCGAAGGTAATGCAGACATGAGAAACCTCTTGGGTGGCAAGGGAGCCAACCTCGCCGAGATGACCAACATCGGTCTTCCGGTTCCGCAGGGTTTCACGATTACAACTGAAGCTTGTACACAGTATTATGAAGACGGTCGTCAGATTAACGACGAAATCATGGCTCAGGCTATGGAAGGTGTTAAGAAGATGGAGGAAATCAACGGCAAGAAGTTCGGTGATCTCCAGAATCCGCTTCTCGTATCGGTTCGTTCCGGTGCAAGAGCATCTATGCCCGGTATGATGGATACCATCCTGAACCTTGGTTTGAATGATAAAGTAGTTGCTGCAATGATCGCAGGCAACCCCGATCCGAAGTTCAAGCGTTTCGTTTACGACTCCTACAGACGTTTCATTCAGATGTTGTCTGATGTTGTTATGGGTCTCGGCAAGAAGTACTTTGAGCAGCTCATCGACAAGATGAAGGCTGACAAGGGCGTTAAATTCGACGTAGACCTTACCGCTCAGGACCTCAAGAAACTGGCTGAGCAGTTTAAGGCTGAATACAAGAACCAGCTTGGTAAGGAATTCCCTTCCGATCCGGTTGAACAGTTGAAGCTTGCTATTGAAGCAGTATTCCGTTCATGGGATAACCCGCGTGCTAATGTATATCGTCGTGACAATGATATCCCGTACAGCTGGGGTACCGCAGTTAACGTAATGCCTATGGTATTCGGTAACCTGAACGATGAGTCCGGTACCGGTGTTGCATTTACCCGTGACCCCGCAACCGGTGAGAAGAAACTCATGGGTGAGTTCCTGAAGAACGCACAGGGTGAGGACGTTGTAGCAGGTGTTCGTACTCCTATGCCGATTGCACAGATGGAGAAGGAATTCCCTGAAGCATATAAGGATTTCATCCGCGTATGCAACATTCTTGAGAATCATTATCATGATATGCAGGATATGGAGTTCACCGTTGAGAACAAGAAGCTCTACATGCTTCAGTGCCGTAACGGTAAGAGAACCGCTCCTGCAGCTTTGAAGATTGCATGTGACCTTGTTGATGAGGGACATAAGACCGAGGAAGAGGCAGTTGCAATGATTGATCCTCGTAACCTTGATACCCTTCTTCATCCGCAGTTTGACGCAAAGGCACTTAAGAAGGCTACGCCTCTTGGAAGAGGACTTGGTGCTTCTCCCGGTGCTGCTTGCGGTAAGGTCGTATTTACCGCTGAAGACGCTGAGAATTGGGCGGCAAATGGCGAGAAGGTTGTTCTTGTTCGTCTTGAGACCTCCCCTGAAGATATTACCGGTATGAAGGCTGCTCAGGGTATCCTGACTGTTCGTGGCGGTATGACAAGCCATGCAGCTGTTGTTGCACGTGGTATGGGTACCTGCTGTGTATCCGGTTGCGGCGACATCAACATGGATGAAGAGAATAAGAAGTTTACAATCGGCGGAAAGACCTTCAAGGAAGGTTCCGAGATTTCCATCGACGGTACCACCGGTAACATCTATGCTGGTATCATTCCTACCGTAGACGCTTCCATTTCCGGCGACTTCGGTCGTGTTATGGGATGGGCTGATAAGTTCCGTAAGCTGAAGGTTCGTACCAATGCTGATACACCTCGTGACGCAAAGAAGGCTCGTGAGCTTGGTGCAGAAGGTATCGGTCTCTGCCGTACTGAGCATATGTTCTTCGATCCCGAGAGAATCGCTGCTTTCCGTGAGATGATTTGCTCCGATACCGAGGAAGAGAGAGAAGTTGCTCTTGATAAGATTCTTCCTTATCAGCAGAGCGATTTCAAGGCTTTGTATGAGGCTCTTGAAGGTAACCCGGTTACCATTCGTTTCCTGGATCCGCCGCTTCATGAGTTCGTTCCTACCGATGAAGCTGATATCCAGAAGCTTGCTGATGCAAAGGGCAAGACTGTTGATGAAGTAAAGGCTATGTGTGCATCTCTCCATGAGTTCAACCCGATGATGGGTCACAGAGGTTGCCGTCTTGCCGTTACCTATCCTTCCATCGCAAAGATGCAGACCAAGGCTGTTATCCGTGCAGCATTGGAAGTTAAGGAAGCTCATCCGGATTGGAATGTAAAGCCGGAAATTATGATTCCGCTTGTATGTGAACTGAAAGAATTGAAGTTCGTTAAGAAGGTTGTTGTTGATACCGCTGATACTGAAATTGCTGCAGCAGGTGTTGACCTTGAATATGAAGTTGGTACCATGATAGAGATTCCTCGTGCAGCTCTTACCGCTGACGAGATTGCTTCCGAAGCTGATTTCTTCTGCTTCGGTACCAATGACCTTACCCAGATGACATTTGGTTTCTCTCGTGACGATGCAGGTAAGTTCCTTAACGCATACTACGATACCAAGATTTTCGAGAACGATCCTTTTGCAAAGCTTGACCAGACCGGTGTCGGCAAGTTGATGCAGATGGCTATCAAGCTTGGTAAGCCCGTTAACCCGAAACTTCATGTAGGTATCTGTGGTGAGCACGGTGGCGATCCTTCCTCCGTAGAGTTCTGCCACAAGATTGGCCTTGATTATGTATCCTGCTCACCTTTCCGTGTTCCGATTGCACGTCTTGCTGCTGCACAGGCTGCTATCGCTGAAAAGAAGAGCATCTTCAAGAAGCTTGCTAACGAGAATCCTGAGTACGCTTGGGCATTGCTCGGCAAATGATGATACACGCTCTGTGATAGAATTTTCCTAAACGTAACGTTGAAAGCCCTCGGGGAATCCCGGGGGCTTTTTGTGTGCGGAGAATTGCGCATACGTCATCCGGGCAGGCTCTCGAAATTCGGGAAATGCAGACGCTGACCGATTCCGGAGACCACTTTACATTGATTTTACAACGGCAGGATAATGGATTTGAATCTTGGATGGTATAGCAGAAGATAAATACGAAGAAAGAGTCAGCGAGTCCGATACGTCAGAGCAGACGGAAGATGCAATCGCAGAATCCGACATCGCTCCCGCTGAATCTTCGGAGGCGGAAGAAACCGCCGGCAATAATACAGAAGCGTAAATCGCAAAGCCCCGCTCGCAGGTCAGGATTATCCTTGGCTCCGGGCGGTTTTTTGCGTTTTAAGGGATACAGCTGCTTCCTGCCCTCCTTGGGATTGTAATCTTACAGACTTATCCTGCCGGCATGCGCGAAACGCAGCCGGCAAATCCGACTCTTAGGAGTGGCGATACAGGGATTGTATCCGTTATATGCCAAATATAACGACAATGCGGGCAGGGAGAATGCAGATTGTGTAAAATACGTTTTTGTGCAGGTCGGATGTTGGAAAAACCAGTGTGGATGGGGTATAATATTATTTATACCAACAAGAAGAATTCAGGCCTTGAGAGGATATTCATCGTGAAAAAGAACGTACGTCGGGAAGAATCATTAATCTTTGCAATTTACAATAAACGGCATAATACCAACGAAATCGTATTGGTGCTTCCCTTTATTCTGGTATTGCTTTTCGTGATTATCGGAGTTCCGATTCTCGTTGCGGTGTGTAATCTTTCTTATCGTTGGATTCCGCTTCTGATATTCGGTCCGCTTCTGTGCGTGACTGCATTTTACGGCATTCGAAAGAAGATTATCATTGACGGGTTCATCAGGATAAAGGATATCAGCGACAGGGTCGAGATAGCAGAAACTCAGGCAGATGACCTGAAAGCTTCCGCAGAGGGCAGAGTTCTACTGTTCGCATACTCGGAATACATGAAGACAATCCTTTATAACTGGTTTAGCAGTCTGAACGTAATCGGGAACGGAAAGCTGAAACTGTATCACGTCTTCTACGATAACTACGCACTCGCGTATCTTGCAATCTGCGAAGCAGAACTCCATATTCCGGAAGAATCCCGCGAAAACTATGAAAAGGAAACCCGTATGTGCCTGCAGCTGTCGGATACGCTTAACGGGAAAATCGTCAACGAAAAGCTGTATGCAAGGGTTACGGGGAATGAGGAAGAAGGAAAATGAGCGAATTAGTATAACATATATGCAGTCCGATAAACAGGACAGTATATGTGGTATGATAGAAAAGAAGAGTGCCAAGGTAAAAATAGGAATCCTTTAGTATCACACATGTTTTGTTCATTTTGTAGGACAGTTCATTGATAAATAGGTGTGATAAGAAACATAAGCTTTACTGAGGATGAACGAATCAGAATTTATTACAGGAGGAAACAAACATGAAAAAGATTGATTACTTTACTGGGTGTTATTCAACTTCGAAAACTTTGAGATTTAAAGCGATTCCCATCGCAGAAACGCAGGAGAACATAACTGCGAAACGAATTATTGAAGAAGATGAAGAAAGAGCAAAGGAATATCTTCTGGTAAAGCAATATATGGACAGAGTCCATAAAGAGTTTATCGAAAGAGTATTGACCGAAGCACAACTTGAAGGTCTGGAAGATTACATTACTCTTTTCTGCAAAAAGAACAAAAGTGAAGACGAAAAGGCCGAATTGGAGAGCAGAGAAGTAACCTTGAGAAAGCAGATTGCAAATCTGTTTAAGAATGATGAGCAGTTTAATGATATTCTTGGCGAAGGAATGTTGAAGAAATTATTGCCTGCGCAACTTACCGATCCTGCCGAGAAGGAGATTGTCAGTCATTTTGATGGATTTTATACGGCGTTCAAGGGTTTTGAAGAAAATAGAAGAAATGTATACAGTTCGGAGGCAATTGCCACAGCGGTATCTTACCGGCTGATTAATGAGAATCTTCCAAAATTCATTGCCAACCTTTCTGTATATCAGAAAATGAAAGCCGTTATTGACGAATCCATCTTGAAGAATGTTGAAAAATCAATGAATCTTGAGAACTACTCTTTGGATGATATCTTTAATGAATCCGCCTACATTTTCTTTCTTACGCAGCATGGAATCACGCTGTATAACTCTATTGTCGGAGGGTACACGAATGAGAATGGCATAAAGATACAGGGGTTGAATGAATATATCAATCTGTACAATCAACAAACCAAAGAAAAGGGTGAGAGGATTCCTCTGTTTACACAATTATATAAGCAAATTCTCTCTGATGTAGAAGGAGTCTCTTTTTATCAGGAAGGTTTTAACGATGATGAAGAATTTCTTAGTAGTATCGAGAGGTATGTTTTTAATGATGAATACCCCCTTACTACATTGCTTAATAAGTTGAAAGAGATATTTGTTTCCGATTTCGATGAAGAGGGCATCTATGTATTGAATGGATCGGCGATTAGCAATATTTCAAACGGTGTCTGGGGAAGCTGGTCTGTTATTTCCGACGCCTGGAATAAGCAGTATGATGACATGAATATGAAAAAGCCACCCAAAGACATGGAAACGTATGAAAACAAGCGTAAAAATGCGTTTAAAACTAGAAAATCCTTTTCATTGGCTGAATTAACCGAATTAGCAGGTGGCACTGTTTCTACGAAAAGTATCTGGAATTATTATTCCGAACAGATTCAACGCATATCCGACGCAATAGAATCAACTCTTCCTGACTTGAATAGAATTATCACCACACAAAAGAGTAAAAAAAGAGATTTGCTGAAAAAAGAAACTGAGACGGAGCACATAAAGAATGTGTTCGATGGAATCAAAGAGATCGAGAATCTGTTAAAGCCGCTTAGAGGTACGCAGAAAGAAGAAAATCGTGATGCACGCTTCTATGGTTTATATGAGGATTGCATGAGTGTGATTCTGGACGTGGATTATCTATATGATAGAATTCGCAATTACATTACACAGAAAGCATATTCAACGGATAAATTTAAGTTGTATTTCCAGAATCCACAGTTGTTAGGTGGCTGGGATCGAAATAAAGAAAGGGATTACCGCACAGCTTTATTAAGAAAAGAGGGGAAATACTACCTTGCCATTATTGATAAGTGCGATTCAAAGGCACTTCAAAACATAAATGCGTCAAGGGAAGAGCCTTTTTATGAGAAGATGAATTACAAGCTTCTTCCAAGTCCAAGCAAAATGCTTCCAAAAGTATTTTTTAGCAAAAAGGGGTTGGAAACATTTGCACCAGCAAAAGAGATTACTGATATTTATTCCAGAGAGACCTTCAAGAAAGGACCAAAATTCAAACAGGGAGACTGTTGGAAACTGATAGATTTTTATCAGGATGCGATAAAAAGGCATGAGGAGTGGTCATCCTCCTTCAATTTTAGTTTTAAAAATGCCACTGAATATCAGGACATCAGTGAGTTCTACCATGATGTGGAAATGCAAGGATATATTCTCGGTTTTGAGAAAGTGTCTCAAAGAAAGATTGACGAACTCATCAAAGCGGGGAAAGTATATCTGTTCCAGTTATACAATAAAGACTTTTCCGAGTGCAGTCGCGGTGCAAAAAATCTTCACACAATGTATTTCGAAGCACTTTTTGATGAGGTAAACTTGAAAACCGGCTGCTTTAAATTGAACGGTGAAGCTGAACTCTTTATGAGAAGAGCCAGTATTAATCCGGAAAATTTAACCATTCACCCGGCCAATAAAGCCGTAAAGAACAAGAATCCATTAAACCCCAAGAGAGAATCAGTATTTGCGTATGATTTAGTAAAGGATAAGCGATATTCTGTAGACCAGTATGAATTTCATGTTCCGATTACGATTAACCGTTGTCCGGACAATAAACTACGCATTAATGAAGAAGTGCGGAGATTGCTTGTACGAGAAGAAAATCCTTTCGTCATCGGAATCGACAGAGGCGAGAGAAATCTGTTGTATGTCTGCGTCGTTGATGGAAAAGGCAATATTGTCGAGCAATTCTCCCTCAATGAGATTGTAAACGAGCATAACGGAGTAACTTATCGAACCGATTACCATAACCTTCTAGAGCAGAAAGAGAAGGAAAGAGCGGAGGCCCGAATCAACTGGAAGAGCATTAATAATATCAAGGATTTGAAAGAAGGATATATTAGTCAGGTCGTACACAAAATATGTGATCTCGTCATAAAGTATGACGCGGTTATTGCAATGGAAGATTTGAATTCCGGATTTAAGAACAGTCGCGCTAAAGTCGAGAAGCAAGTTTATCAGAAATTTGAGAAAGCATTGATTGATAAATTGAACTATTTGGCGGAGAAGAATGCCGATGTATATTCTATCGGTGGAATTTTAAAAGGATATCAATTGGCTAATCCATTTGTCAGCTTCAAAGCAATGGGAACACAGAACGGTTTCATTTTCTATATTCCTGCTTGGCTGACAAGTAAAATTGATCCTACAACGGGATTCGTGAATCTGTTGAATCTCAAATACACAAGTGTGGAAGCATCTAAAGAGTTCTTGAGTCAGTTTGACGGAATATCTTATAACAGTAATATGAAGTATTTTGAGTTCAACTTGAACTACGCTGCTTTCGCGAAGGGAAGCACAAGCTATCAGAAAAAATGGACACTGTGCACGAACGGGACAAGAATCAGAACTTTCCGCAATCCGTCGAAGAATAGCGAATGGGATTGGGAAGAAGTTGACCTTACTGAAATGATGCATCAATTGCTTAAAGATTACAACATTGATTATATGAATGAGAATCTTAAGGACGCGATGACGGCTGTCTCCGAAAAGGATTTCTATGTGAGAGCATATAGCATTATTTCCTTGATGATGCAGATGCGAAATAGCATATCAGGACGAACCGACGTAGATTATCTGATTTCGCCGGTAATGAACGCATGTGGTTATTTTTATGATAGTAGAACAGCTGATATATCTCTTCCCTGTGATGCGGATGCCAATGGAGCATACAACATTGCACGTAAGGTTTTGTGGGCAATTGAGCAGTTTAAAGCGGCAGAACCGGATAAACTGTTTAAGACTTCAATTGCTATATCAAACAAGAATTGGCTCGAATATGCGCAGACACATACTATTTGTTAGGAAACTATGGATGATGCGATTTTGATTACGGAAATCAACGATTTCATTTTTTGTCCGGCTTCCATATATTTTCATAAACTGTATGGAAGCTTGGACAATATGATATTTCAGTCGGAAGACCAGATAAATGGTACTGCCGCGCATAAAAGCGTTGACAAAGGAACCTATTCGTCTAAGAACAGCATTTTAAGTGGAACGGATGTATATTCAGAAAAGTATAATCTCATTGGGAAAATTGACATTTTTGATATTGAAAAAGGCAAATTGCGTGAGCGAAAGAAGAAAATAAAAGTCATATATGACGGATATGTTTTTCAGATTTATGCACAATATTTTGCGCTTATAGAGATGGGGTACCAGGTAAAGCAGTTGGAACTTTACAGCATGGATGACAATAAATCTTATCCGATTAGTCTGCCGTCTGAAGATTATGAAATGTTCAATAAGTTTGAAAAAACGATAGAGAATATGAAGTCTTTCCGAATGAATGCTTTTACGCAGAATAATGTTGAAAAGTGTAAAAGATGCATTTATGAACCGGCTTGTGACAGAACATTGCTTGAGGAATCATCATGTTAGATATAAACGATTTTTCCAAAAAACAGATTATTGTATATTCGCCCATGAAGGGCGACAAACTTTCTTATAGAAATGATAACATGATTATTTCCAACTCTGATGTGGGAATAAAGTATCAAACGTCTTGTTTTAAAATATTCATGGTGCTTGTGATAGGGGATTGTACGATTACTACAGGCTTACTGCGAAGGGCGAAGAAGTTTGGTTTTTCAATTTGTTTTTCATCGTATCAGTTGCGTTTATATTCTACTATCAATGCAGCGATGGAAGGCAATATATTACTTCATGAGAAACAATTCTCATATGAGGGAACCGATATTGGAAGACTATTGGTGTACAATAAGGTTATCAACCAACGGGCTATACTTGAAAAGCTTCGGAACAAGACACCATACATCAAAGAAGGAATAAACCTATTACAGAAGTATGCCGATGATATTTTGAGCTTACAAGAGCCGGAACTTGGAGAGATTCTTGGCATTGAGGGAAATGCATCCAGAGTTTATTTTGCACGAATTTTTGACATTTTGGATTGGAAAGGCAGAAAACCACGCATTAAGTTTGATTATATAAACAGCTTATTGGATATCGGTTATTCAATTTTGTTTAATTTTATTGATTGCATATTACAGGTTTTTGGATTTGATGTTTATCAAGGTGTTCTTCATACAAGATTTTATATGAGAAAGTCGTTGGTTTGCGATCTAATGGAACCATTTCGTCCTATTATTGATTGGAGAGTAAGAAAAGGCATCGGATTGAAGCAATTTAAGAAGGATGATTTTGTTGTTATTGGAAATCAGTGGCAACTGGAATATAAGTATTCAAGCAAATATGCTGCTGTATTTCTTGAGGATCTATTAGCCAACAAGGAAGTAATATTCCTTTACCTACGAAGTTATTATAGATCGTTTATGAAGGGGAAAGCAGTCTCCTTGTTCCCGGTTTTTGATATTACGGCAGAACATATAAAAATGTTGGAAGATGATGGAGTTCTGACAGACTATGATTATCGTGAGTTATGATATAGAGGATGACAAGCTAAGAACAAGGTTTTCCAAATTTCTAACCAGATTTGGGCACCGTATTCAATATTCTGTTTTTGAGATTGACCATAGTGAGAAAATGCTAAATAATATAGTATGTGAAATAAAGAACAATTTCGAAAGAAAATTCAGTCAAGCGGATAGCGTATATGTTTTCATTATGTCCAGCTCTTGTAAAACAATACGTTATGGATATGCCAAAAATGAGGAAAGTGATTTAATGATAATAGGATAATTTGCAAACCTCCGTCTGCATTTTTGTGGTATAATCCTTATGGACTTTAGTTGTGGTAAAAAGAGACAAAAAAAGTCGCCCGGCAGGGCAAAAAACAAAGGATAATTCAGCATATTGACGGCGTACGAGCTGAAGTCCTTTATAATTTCTACTAGTGTGTAGATGTCCGGATTTGCTTTTTGAATTTTTTGGCTGAAGTCCTTTATAATTTCTACTAGTGTGTAGATTCTACAATATTCAGTAAGCGTTTCATAGCTGAAGTCCTTTATAATTTCTACTAGTGTGTAGATCAATCGCTGTTAATTCGGCGTCAGTTGCTGAAGTCCTTTATAATTTCTACTAGTGTGTAGATCTCCGGCAATAGACATATCCGAATCAGCTGAAGTCCTTTATAATTTCTACTAGTGTGTAGATTTCACCCTACTGTTTTTTCTGTATTGTGCTGAAGTCCTTTATAATTTCTACTAGTGTGTAGATGGATTCACTCCTGAAGAGGGTGCAACCAGCTGAAGTCCTTTATAATTTCTACTAGTGTGTAGATTTTGCGGTTTTCCCTTTCAGATGAGGGCTGAAGTCCTTTATAATTTCTACTAGTGTGTAGATAGTAACAACGGATCAGGAACATTATTCAGCTGAAGTCCTTTATAATTTCTACTAGTGTGTAGATCGGTGGGATTTCATTGATACGGATATTGCTGAAGTCCTTTATAATTTCTACTAGTGTGTAGATTCAGTATAGGCTCTAATAACTCGTTTTGCTGAAGTCCTTTATAATTTCTACTAGTGTGTAGATTCTCCGTCTTTTGCATCCAATCTGCCACGCTGAAGTCCTTTATAATTTCTACTAGTGTGTAGATTCGATCGCAATCATAACCGGAGAGCCAGCTGAAGTCCTTTATAATTTCTACTAGTGTGTAGATTTTGCGCATCAATCATTTACGAATTTGCTGAAGTCCTTTATAATTTCTACTAGTGTGTAGATTTGTAGACAACTCTCCAACCGGCCATTGCTGAAGTCCTTTATAATTTCTACTAGTGTGTAGATCCATTGACGGTGCGACCGAAAAATACGCTGAAGTCCTTTATAATTTCTACTAGTGTGTAGATCCAACTACTTCCACCGTTCTTTATAAGCTGAAGTCCTTTATAATTTCTACTAGTGTGTAGATAAGAAAAATAAAACCTTCATAAACGAAGCTGAAGTCCTTTATAATTTCTACTAGTGTGTAGATAGGTTAAGATGTCTTACCCGGATATTTGCTGAAGTCCTTTATAATTTCTACTAGTGTGTAGATAGTAAGGAGGCAACATGGTACCGATAACAGCTGAAGTCCTTTATAATTTCTACTAGTGTGTAGATTTTTAGGTGGTGTGATACTACGGGATATGCTGAAGTCCTTTATAATTTCTACTAGTGTGTAGATATGATAACGGAGATTATCTTATATCAGCTGAAGTCCTTTATAATTTCTACTAGTGTGTAGATTAACAGGGTGTTTAGTTTCACGCTTTCGCTGAAGTCCTTTATAATTTCTACTAGTGTGTAGATTCTTAGAGCCTGTTGTATTCTGCAAGGGCTGAAGTCCTTTATAATTTCTACTAGTGTGTAGATAGACGGCCCATAGCAATGCCGAGAATGCTGAAGTCCTTTATAATTTCTACTAGTGTGTAGATCAAATTCAAGACCAGTGAACGTACCAGCTGAAGTCCTTTATAATTTCTACTAGTGTGTAGATGTTTCATCCTGAATCGGTGTTGTTTTCGCTGAAGTCCTTTATAATTTCTACTAGTGTGTAGATTTCCTTGTCAGTGCTTCCGGGTGTGAAGCTGAAGTCCTTTATAATTTCTACTAGTGTGTAGATTGCCTTGACTTTTAATCAAGTTGTCACGGCTGAAGTCCTTTATAATTTCTACTAGTGTGTAGATGTCGCTGTTTACGGACTGAAATATGCTGCTGAAGTCCTTTATAATTTCTACTAGTGTGTAGATTTAATGGTGGTAAAGATTACCCATATGCTGAAGTCCTTTATAATTTCTACTAGTGTGTAGATTTTACTTGCACAAGCTTCGGAAAGCTTGCTGAAGTCCTTTATAATTTCTACTAGTGTGTAAATGATGTCGCCATGAGCAGTTGTATTTTTCAGAGTTTCTTTGGGACATCATTTTATACCGGTGGTACAGTTTTTTAAGTGAAATACTTGAATGGATATGAAATAGAATGCTTTCTGCTTCTTGAAAGGTGCATTTCCCTCTTTACAAACCGTAACTTATATGTTACAATACACGTAGCATATAAGAAACGATGCGAAAGGAGAGAACATGGATTACATACTGAATAAGAACGGAATGCAGATTCTGGTTGAGACGGAAGTGATGGAACTGAAGAAGCAGCTTGCGGAACAGTACAAGGGAATCCGTGTCGGCAAGAAGATTTCACAGGAGAAGGCAGCGAGTGCCGCAGGAATGGCACGACCGGATGTATCCAGATTTGAAAGCGGAAAGTACAACCCTTCTTTGGAACTGATGATTCGTTATGCTGAGGCACTGGGATGCGATTTGAAGGTGGAACTGGTTCCGAGGAAAGAGTGATTGGAGAGCGAATGACCGAAAGAAGATGAACGGAGAAAAGGATTTTATGAAAGCAGTAGTTTATTTACCAAAGGAGCAATGGAAGGGAAAGCCTATTCCGCTGGTAACAAGAAGCGACAGTTATTATGACGTTGAAATCTCGAAGATGGATGAGAAGGGATGTCATATTGATTTGGTAAGAAAACCTTCCGAACAACCGATTGTGCATACACCGGAGGAATATGATTTTCCGGACGGTCTGTATGCGGATCACTGGGAAGGGGCAGAGGCTTATGGTATTTTGAGTGATGAAGGTGAGATGCTCGGATGTATCGAAGTATGCCCCGAAGAATGGTCGAATCGATTAATGGTTACGGAACTGTGGGTATGCGATGAATTGCAGAAGCAGGGCTATGGAAAGCTTCTGATGGATAAGGCCAAGGAGATCGCAAAGGCACAGAAACGCAGGGCAATTATTCTGGAGACACAGTCGTGTAATACCAATGCAATTGGGTTCTATCTGCATCAAGGATTTGAATTGATTGGATTCGACAAGTGTTGTTATACGAACAGAGATATTGAGCGTCGTGAGGTTCGGTTTAATTTGGGTTACTTTTTTGATATGCAGGGGCGTTGGAAATAAACATCGTGCTTGCGAATATGGAATCGTTTTGTAGTATTGGAATTTATGAGGAAACAGCGGAAAGTACATTAGTGATGATGTGGAACGCGATAATTGAATAATTTTGGAGGAATGTGATATGGTTAAACATGTGATTTTATGGCAGTTGAAGGCAGAACTTACTGAAGAAGAGAAGAAGGCAGTCAAGGAAGGAATTAAGAACGGGCTGGAAGGACTTGCAGGTCGTATTCCGGGACTTTTAGAGATTCATGTATATACTGATGGGCTTGCCAGCTCCAACGCTGATGTAATGTTGGATTCTTCTTTCGAGAATGAAGAGGCATTGAAGGGGTATGCAGTTCACCCTGAGCACGTGGCTGTAGCAAATGGTAAGGTACGTCCGTACACTGCAGCGAGAGTATGTATGGATTATGAGGCTTGATGTTAGAAAGTATTGAAGAACGCAATATATTCTACAGTAGTAGAACATTATTGAAACATTGATTTTTACGGATTATTTGACATGACACAGTTACTTTATCATGGTAGCTGTGTCATTTTCCTTTTTACGAATATGTGTAATCTTGCGTTATCCTTTTTTTATGAGTACAATAAATAGAAAGGAATGAAATCGAATCATATGAGGAATACGCGTAATTACGGAAGGAGGTAGTAATCTATGACAGTTGCGGAAGCAAGACAACTGGTTAGGGATTTTGATGAGGGGAAGATTGTCTCGGAAGAGGAAGAGTTCGTGTTCATCGAGGCAATGGAATTCTTGATTGATAAGGAACATAATCCGGGCGATATGATGTATCTTGGTGGATACTATTATGAAAAGAAACTGTTTGACCTTGCACTAAAATATTATGAGATGGCGGCAACTTTCGATTATGAAGAGGCCTATGAATGCCTCGGGTATATCTGGTATTACGGGCGTACCGGTGAGAAGGATTATAAAAAAGCATTTACATATTTTCAGAAATTGCGTGAAAAAGGTCATCTTGTTGCAACCTACAAGGTAGCCGATATGTATAAGAATGGGTTCTATGTGGAGAAGAATCAGGAAGAATATGAGAAAATAATAGAGAATCTGTTTCCTAAGGTGCAGCAGTGCCGAAATGTTTTTGATCCGATTCCTGAGGTTTATACGAGACTTGCGAAGATTCGGGTGAATCAAGGCAGAAAAGATGAGGCAATCAACCTGTATCTGTATGCGAAAAGAGTTTTGGCACAGAGAATTCAGTTGAATGGCTTTTTTGGAAACCTCTCGATTATGAAATATCTGATTGAGGACTTATACAAACTGATTGATTTCGATGAGGATTTTTTTGATTTGTTCGATTTGTTTTATCTGTTAAAGAAACCGCATAAGGTGGTCTTCCATTGTGATGAGCGGGAGTATGTGATTCAATCGGAATATGACGGGGCAGAGTGTGCTGTATGCATGAACGGACGATGGTTTCACGACTGCGATGAGTTCTTCGCAAAAGCCTGTGTTGGAGACAAGCGGATAACAACTGTCGGTCATGAACTGTATGGTTTTCATTTGATAGAATAACCGTCAGAGGCTCCATTCATTTTATTATGAAATGTATGTGAGAGAAGCCTTCATATGAGGAATGAGTCGGAGTGTTTTGAGAGAGGATAGGTGGGTTTTATGGATGGTTTAGTACCTGAGAGAAATTCGAAATATGTGCGGTATGAGGAATTGATTCTGCAAAGAGACCGACTGAAGAAAGAGGCATTTGAAGCCAATCAGGAGTATATTCGTGTGTTTGGCGATAGGATTTGCCGTCTTTTTGCTTGTAAGGTTTCCTGCATCAAGAAGAAAAAGATGATTTCCTACTGCCAGGCAGTTTTGAATCATGGTGGGAAGATTGAGCAGGATAAGCTTCAGGAATATCTGAATAAGGAGATGGCAGACTATCAGAAACAACTTGATGAATTGATTGAGGCGAAGAATGCTGCGAATAAAGGGGAACTTATTTCGGAATATGATATGTTGGAAATTCGCAGACTGTATCGTTCGCTTGTGAAACGAATGCATCCGGACAGAAATCCGCAATTTGCCGAGGACGAGGACATTATGGCAGTGTGGAATGAGATTGTTATCGCATATACCTGTAATGATTTGAAACGACTTCGGGAGTTGGAGGTCTTGGCCAACTCGTTACTCAAGGGCTTTGGTGAGCAGAATGACATTGATATTCCTGACATAGAAGACAGAATCGAAGAAATTGAGGCAGAGATGGATACAATCCGAAATACGGATCCGTATCTGTATCATGAGATTTTGAAAGATCCGGTTGCTGTACGGGAGAAAGAACAGTCTTTGGATGAAGAAATCCAAGAGTATCAGGAGTACGAACAGCAGCTTGAGGAAGTTCTTGATGGGATTATGGCAGAAGGAGTGAAAATCACATGGACGATGAATTGATAATTCGACAGGACGGTGTTGTGTCGTTGATTGAAAATGGAGAAATCGGGGATGTTCTGAAACCGCTGATTAAGGAAATTCATCTGTTTGATTCCTTTGTTGCGGGGGTAACACATCTGGAAGATTCTTCGGTACTGTCTGCCATTCAGGTCGGTGACAGGCTGACGCTTGTCAGGGAGAACAACCGATATGATGACAACGCCATCCTCATATTCACGGAGGATAAAAAGAAACTCGGATATGTTCCGGAAAAGGATAACCTTGTTTTTGCAAGACTGATGGACGCAGGCAAGCTTTTAAAGGCACGTATCCAAAAGATTGAGAACCAAGGGTCTCTGAAGAAGATTACTATTGGGATTTTTCTTGTGGATTACTAGTTTTTTCCGGTATTATCATAATCTTGCGAAATTGTCCGTCAGGGTGTACAATAAAGGGACGGATTTGAGTATCAGGAAAGGAATGAAGGATTGGGTTTCAGACAGAGAGAAGTCGCTGTAAAAGAAAACTCCAATAGAGCGTGACGATGAAGAATCATATATTAGAGGTGTCCGGGAAGGATGCATACGCAATTAATCCCGGTATGATTGGGTTGTTTTTCGAGGATATCAATTTTGCGGCTGATGGCGGACTTTATGCCGAACTTTTGGAGAATCGTTCGTTCGAGGCAGTTCTGTCGAAGGGCTTCTGCCGAAACTATGTGCTTCGTGAGGACCCGGAATATGCCTGGTCGGTCATTGATGGGAAGGGCACTATGGAGATTTCCAATAATATGCCACTTTGCAACCAAAATCCGCACTACTTAAGATTTACTGCGAACAATGCAGGGGAAGGGTTTGCGAATAAAGCATACGATGGACTTTGTCTGAAAAAGGGAATGACCTACAAGGTTTCTTTTTATGCAAGAGAAGTAAGCTATACAACGGGAAGTATTATTGTTCGGGCGGCGAAGGATGGTGTTTCCTATGCAGAAGCAACAGTGGCCTTTCACCCCGTTAAGCCCCAGACGGACGGATTTAAGTCCATGATTGGAGATTGTGAGGATAAGAAGTGGCAGCAGTATGAGACTGAACTTGTTGCTACGGATGATGTGAAGGGTGCGGAGTTCGAAGTGATTCTGACAGCGCCCGGAAGCGTTGAATTTGACCTTCTTTCCATGATCCCTGTCGATGCGGTTGCCGGTGTATTTCGAAAGGACCTTTTTGAAAGTTTGTACGGACTACACCCCGGTTTTTTGAGATTCCCGGGAGGATGTATTGTTGAGGGAACATCATTGAGACTTCGCTATCAATGGAAGGATACCGTCGGAGCATTGAAGGATCGTAAGATTAATACGAATCTTTGGGCGACGCAGGGCGGTAATACCAACTATGAATGGGAGATGCCGGATTCGCATTATATGCAGAGTTACGGTATCGGTTTCTATGAGTATTTTCTTTTATGTGAGCTTCTGTCCACAAAGGAACGCCGCTGCTATCCGGTACCGGTTTTGAATATTGGTGTTGCCTGCCAGTTCCGTTCCTATGAAACGGTTCCGGTGGACAGCGAGGAATTCAAGGAATATGTGCAGGATGCACTTGATTTGATTGAGTTTGCCAATGGTTCCACAGATACAAAATGGGGCGCCATTCGTGCGGCAATGGGACATCCGGAGAGCTTCGGACTTACGATGATTGCTATCGGAAACGAACAGTGGGAAAGCCCGAATGTGGATGTGGCACCGAGATATATCCGTTTTGAAGAGGCTATTCATAAGGAGCATCCGGAAATTCAATGTCTGGGTACTGCAGGACCGTTTATTTCGGGTCCGATGTATGAGCAGGCATGGGAGTTCTACCGCAAGGAAAATGAGACAAATCCTGCATTTGCCTATGCAGTCGATGAGCATTACTATGTGGAACCGCAGTGGTTGTATGACCACGTGGATTTGTACGACAGTTATCCGAGAAATACTTTCGTATTTGCCGGCGAATATGCTGCACACGATGCCAACCAGTCCAATTCCGTGGAGGCAGGCGTTGCGGAGGCGGCGATGATGACGGGAATGGAGCGAAACGGTGACCTTGTTAAGTTGGCCAGTTATGCACCGTTATTCAATCGAATCGGGCATTCCGATTGGACGCCTGACCTGATATGGTTTGATGAGGAGAAGGTTGTTCTGACCCCGAGTTATTATACACAGAAACTGTTCAGCAATTATGCGGGAAATGTGGCAATGGAACTTGACGGGCAGGAGAAGGAACTCCGTAAAGAAGGACTTTACATCTCGCTTGTGCGGGACGGAGATAAGAAGATTTTAAAGGTTGTTAATGCTTCCGATGAGGAGCAGAGTATTTCCTCCGAATTCTTGAACGGTAAGGCGGAGATTGCACGGATGGCAGCGGCAAATGGAGAACCAAAGGTGCCGGTTGCAACGAAGGCTGTATGTTCCGAGAACAACCATGCAGTACCCGTAAGCGTATGCACCAACGCAGAGTTGTGTGCCCTGCGTGCACCGGAGGAGGCATCCTACACAGTAACAGAAACAGTACTTAACGGCAGTATGACATTTCCGAAGAAGAGTGTCACGGCTGTGAAAATATGATATCACGGGGTGTGGTGTGGTACAGGGGGACGGAGGTTGTGTGGTACATGGGGGAGGAGGGTGTGTGGCATTTTGGGTTCCCCAAAATGGTACACAACCTCCCCCAAGTCGGATCG
>JAZQNM010000008.1:0-26963 GCA_045627305.1 Lachnospiraceae bacterium | reverse complement strand
TTCAGGTACTTACTTAAGTCGATTCCTCCCATGAATCTGTCAAATGTGAAAACGGGATCCAGCAGATCTAAACAATCAGAAAGAAACACTGGTAAAAATCCCTGTTTTGGGTTAGAATAATTTCGTGTTATGTGGTTCATTGGTAAGACTATTATAACACAAAAAAGGCTACCTGGGTTCGCTCAGATAGCCTCTTTTTGTTCATGGGGTTATTTCACAGCCCCTTCAAAAACAGATTCAGTTTAATATTTTAAAAACCGTGCGGCATGTGTTGAACCGTTTTGTAAAACGTTACCGAAGCAGTTAACTCGGCTCAGGCATCCTCACGGCACATGAAAGATTCCACTTAGTGCTGCTGCATTCCTGCCCTGACACGGTTCGCAGATTTCCATTGCGCGAGACCCAAACGTCTACATCACTTACTTCGGGCTGCTTTCACTCGACAAGCCCGCGACATACCATCACCCCTGCTATAGCGGATTTCAGGTGCAGGGCACCGCTACCTCCCCGGCTGCACGGCTTATTCAGTATAACTTTTTTAGGAAGGAATGTCAACCACAGGCTTATTACAATGTAAAGGTATGTCGCATATGCGACATATTCCGCTGCGCAAGCGTGTGCTTCCTTAGCGGAGCGTTTTTATATGTCAGGAAATTGCAAAGCGATTTCCTGCTTTATTAGGTATGTCGCTTGCGACATACTCGCGCCGCTTGTGCGTCGCATATGCGACATATTCCGCTGCGCAAGCGTGTGCTTCCTTAGCGGAGCGTTTTTATATGTCAGGAAATTGCGAAGCGATTTCCTGACATATAAAAAGAAAATTGCTGTAAGTCCCCATGCTTACAGCAATTACTTTTTTCAACTTGATTCTCTCTTCCACCACGCAAACCGCTTCAGTGTTCCCGCCACGGCAAACTGCCATTGTCTATTGCTAAATGATGTTTTAGCATTTATCTATTTTGGATTATATCATAAATCATTTTATTTTCATATCCAACTATATGCAAAATTACTTGTTTTCTATTCGTCCAATGTTTATGAATGATATTATTGCATTTTTCTGTGATTTTGTCACTTTCTTTCGATTCTTTATATAATTCTTTTCGATTTCTCACGCCTTGCTTCATCGTCATTTATATTTCCTTATATACTTTTATGTTGAATTCTACATTCCTTTCTTTATTCATACATCTTTCCTGAAATGAAAAAAGCTCACGGGAGGAGAAGCCGGTGAGCCTTTTCTATATGGGGGATAATTATTCTGCTTTTTAATGATAATTCCCTTTACTTCACTTCTTACTAATTTGCAAGTTCCACATTCTGTACGGTAAATCCGTTATAGAAGATAACATTGGCAGTATCCGTTCCCTCTGCTCTAACCTGTGCAAGGATGTCACACACTGCAAATCTTGCTGTATATACCTTTCCAACCGTCGGTGCACCATTTATCTTGTACTGAAGGGCTTCATTATCAGATACTTCAGTTCCGCCAATTCCAATACCGCCTACACACCAACCAGCCTTTGCTTTCTGTTCTTCGCAAAGAAGTGTAACAACGATTTCAGCGTCTGCCGTGCTCTTCTTAAGAACCGCAAGATTAAGCGTTCCGTTAGCATTGATTAAACCGGTCTGATCCACATCTTCCTTTTGGATTAATTCTTCCTTCGGTTCAGGATTAACCTCTTCCTGCTTTAGTTCTTCGATTACTTCTACAGCATTGTCAATCTGCTCTTCATTCTCGTTTACAATATCAACTCCGTCAACAGGTTTATTCTGTTCGTCTTTGCTTTCTTCTTTAACTTCTCCAACGATTTCTTCAATCTGTTCGTTAATCTCTTCGATGGTGTCTTCAGTTTCTATTCTTTCAACTTCCTGACCATTGGCTCTCTTTACCGTATTCTCATTCAGTGTAATCTCTCTGGTTACAGTACATTCTTTCTCATTTACAAGAACTCGGATATTCACCGTAGCCTTACCTTCTGCCTTATCAGCGAGATCAATTCCGAAAAAGCTAACGTCTTCACAGAACAAACTGCCTTCCGTTGTTCCTTTCTTTGCTTCTGCAATGGCGATCTTCTCATTGTCGCTAATCGATGTATTCTCAAAAGGCTGCTCGTAGATGTTAATCTTCTTGTTCGCAATTGTAAGTACGCTATAACCACGCTGGCTAACTGCGATACAACTTCCGGATGCAAAATCAAATGTAAAATCTACATCGGCATTTTGTGCCAAGGCCTGAACCTTTTGTGCGATGTCATCAGCTTTGCTTTCTGCAGATGCCTTGCTCTGTGTCGCATTCGAATCGTTTCCATACTGACCTACAACATAACGAATTGCATATGTGCATCCAAAAGCAACAACTGCCATTACCAAAAATGCTGTTAAAACCTGTAATTTACTTGTCCCCTCATTCTTCTTCATAACCGGTCTCCCTTCCGGTACTTATTCATTCATAAGTCCTATTCCCTAAAATTGTTTTTAGCATCTTTACGAACCCCCGCTCGTTGATGCGTTTTCTGTTTATATTTTTAGTTTACTGCCGGTTTACATTATTTGCAAGGGCTTCCCTTCCTGTTTCGATGCAAAAAGAAAACCCGTCAATTTGACGGGTTTTCTGACTTTTTGTCCATTTATTGAATTACTTTTTACTATTCTCCCTGGTGCTGACTGTATCTCCAGGACTTTACACCATCTGTATATCTGGGATTATAGATCTTTTCACAGTAATTCTTCTTTTTATTAGTATCGGTAAACTCAATTGTAATGGAAAGCGTTGCCTGATTCTTAGCAGTGTCCTCTGCATCAAGCGTCGCATCTCTGCAATCAATTGCAAAACGGAATACCTGCGGAGCAATTGTCGAAGCGGTTGCCTTAATCTGAGCTGCCTCTTCGGTGGGCTCCGTTGCAAGAATTGCTGCTGCCTGACTCTGTGCTTCGGCAAGTTTCTCACTATCAACCTTCGCTGATTCCGAATACTGGCACTCAATACGATAGATGCTCTTGTTCTCGCTGTATATCAAAACATACTGCGTCTTACCTGCGAAGATACATGCCTGTATAGCAGGATTCCATACTACATTGATATCGGCTCTTGCAAACTCTGCTTCAACCGCAGCAGCAATCTTATTGGCCTTTTCTTCGGCCTCTAAGTATTGCGTGGAAGAATTCTCTGTTGTAAAAGCTCCTTTAATTACAATCAGCAAAATCAATGTAAACACCGAAACAAATGCTGCCATACCGGTGATAATCATTGTAGACATTCCTGAATTCTTCTTCATAGTATCTATTCTCCTTATAATACAATATTAAATCTATTTGTATTCTATTGTAGTGGTAATCTTCGTTTTATTGGGGTCTATAACAATTCCTGCGATGTCAGCTCCCCAATACATTCCCCAAGACGGTGGCGTAATTTCTATCGTTCGGTTATTTATCTTGTTAACAGTATACCCCTGATAACAAATTGGCGTGCCTTGGAAATCTTCAGTAAAATTAATTGTTATTTTCTTTATTTCTTTGTTTGACTCATTAGCCACAACTTGCAAACCAGTTTGGGAAATGCTATTAATATAACCACCCACATTTGTACCACCACCAGTTGTACCACCACCAGTTGTGCCACCACCAGTTGTGCCGCCACCGGTTGTTCCGCCGCCAGTCGTGCCACCACCGGTCGTACCGCCACCTGTCGTACCTCCACCGGTCGTACCTCCACCGGTCGTACCACCACCGGTCGTGCCACCACCAGTTGTGCCGCCTGCGGATGCAACAGAAGAATCCGGTTTTAAGTTTCTAACAAATACATTCTGAGCAAGATATTTTGTTCTTTCCATATATCTTATCTCAACCTGCAATTCAACCATTCCCAATGCTATCGAATTGGTATCCACGAAAAACTTCGCAACATGATCCGAAAGAAGATTCTCCTGTGCAGTTGAAACTGCAGCATTCAATGCTATATTTTTCCTTTCAGATTCCGATATTCCTTCAGAAAATACTCCATCTGCATAATAGATACAGTCGCCAATTTTTTTATACTTGGCATAACCGGTATCATTAATTAATGTAAGTTCTTTATCGCTATTATTGAATACTACTTCCTTTGCGTCAACTATCGAATTCTTAATGGATGCCACGGTAGTCTGAATCAAGTTCTGCACTTCAGTTTCTCTTGATGCATTGGAATATTGTACTGCCGCCAGTCGCAGTAATCCGCCAATTCCCAAAGTAACAATGCTGAGCACTGCAACGGAAACAAGTAATTCAACAAGAGTCAAACCTTTGTTATTCTGTCTCATACCATTTCCTCCTTACTCTATGGTTACTTTCCCTGTAAGTTTTGAAATCTTAAGGGTAATGGTTCTATTTCCATTGGAAACACGAATCGCACTTATATAATCCGTTGTTCCGTCAGCAAGGGGCTTCAAGCCGCCTGTCTGGCGGTCAAAGCGAATGCTCACGGGACCATTGAGCGGAATATATGTTCCGTTATTAATTGATATTGTCAGTTGCACATTGCTTCCATCGGCACGAAGTATTTCTTTCCCTCCGGAGGAATAAGCGACAACCTGTGCTTTATTGCCGTTTTGTTTCATCTCCACATAAGCATCATCCTGACTGAAAGATACCATCTGCGTGCCTTGCAAAACACTTTTCGTGTCCGCAGCCATAGACTTTACTCTCTGTCCCAGAAGTACTCCCATTGTGATACCAATAGTAGATGCCAAGACACCCATTATGGCTACGGCAACCATTACTTCAACCAGTGTAAATCCATGTTGTTTCTTCATATAACATCTCTCCTCATCGGTTACCGTTTTTCTACTGCTTATCAAAGTTATATGTTTCAATCAGCTCAAGCTGTGAATTCACTTCCGTGTTTACAACATATCCCTTGCTTGAACTGCTTACATCCTGATACAGACTCTTTATGCCGCCTCTAAACAAATTATTGAATAAGGTTTCCTGTTTCTTATCTTTGATACCAACATACTTACCAACCGTATCGACATATTCTTTCAAAAATTTATGGTCTGATGTTGTATCCATCTGTAATAAAGACTTGCCGGTGCAATAACCGGTATCCTTTTTTACATAAACATTACCGGTTGTTATAATAATACCAGTATACGTAGATGTATTGGAGTCCACATTGATTCTAACATCTCCGCTCGTCACATAAAATACATTACCGTTAACATTTACCAGGTCTGCGCTGGTCTTCGGATAAAACAGACAACTGGTGCTCAGGTTTTTACCGGCCGCATAAGTAAATGTTGTCGGTCCTTTATCCCCGGGGCCATTATTAACCGTTGCATTTGACGCGTTAAAGCTTCCATCCTTGTTTACGGTATATGATTTATCCTCCAATCTACCCTCAACCTTTGGATTCTGGAATTCAGAAACCTTATACATCCAATTATAAAAATATGCGGTATCAATTACCGAAGCAAATACCTCGTCATATAATAAATTACCGGAATTAGCATATGACTTATTTGGTACAGGATTCAGCTTCGCATCTGACATATTTACGGTTATCCCGCCAACCTTGGAAAGCAGCTCACCACCCTGAGTTGATATTGAACCTGCATTAACCAAGGCATCATAACATTTACCATCACTGTCTAAATATACAATGGAAGCTTTGTTTCCTCCATCCGAATAGGTTTGACCGTCTTTCTTATAATACGGATAACTTGACCAGTTACTATACTTTTTGTAATAGTTATACGGCAAACCTTCCGAATAGGTTCTCGCCTTAGCCAACTCAAAACTAAATGATTTATCTGCTATTGATTGATATCCTGAAGTTGCGGTAGAGGACACATCATAATCAGAATTGAATATTCTGATATCCTTACATAAAAGATTCGTGTTTTTACTAATAATCAAGTGACTTCCGGGTCCAAGCAGAATCATACCGCGAATCTCTACATTCTCTCCTGTCAGCTGAATATTAGACTGTCCGGTACATAAGATATCTCCGTTGATTACAGTACTGTCACCGCTTAATATGAAAGTATTTGCTTTTGTAATTCTGACAGCTGTTGCGGATGTTAAGGAGTTTAGTTTTTCATATCCTATATATACATTACCGTGCTGTTCGAGATAACCGAGCTGGTTTAAACCATCCGGCTGTTGGAATTCTGTTTTACCATTCTCATTGGTAAGCTTTAAACCGGCGCCTGCAAACATTGAATAACTGCCTACCGGATAACTCTTGTCACTGGCATATACCGGAGCGCCTATTTTGATGTCTGTTTTTAAATAGGATACATTACCGGTCTTTGGGTCTTTATATGACACCTGAACATTACTAATAATGATACCATCTAAGATGCCTTCTCCATTCAACGATCTGCTGATTCCTTCAAATGAAACAACTTCTCCGCCACCGACAATGGTTCCGTCAGTTTGAAGCTTCTCAATGGCCTGATTATATTGTTTGGATGTAAGTTCTATATATCCATTCTTCGCTAAGGTATCGGACTTACCCGTAAGCAAGAAAAATGCTCTCTGCAGGTATGCGTCAGATGTGCCGCTGCTATGGTCAGATTCGGCCCATGCTTTCGCTGCCAATGACTGTAAATTCATTTTGACAGAATCCACAACGCTTTCCGCATCATAGAAGGTATTCGACATTTCATTATTTACTGCTCTGGATTGCAAACCCAGAAGACTTACTCGCAACATGGTGGAAGACAGCAACAGACAGAACATAACACCAATTACAACCGTAATTAATGCCACGCCTTGGTTGTTTTTCATTCTTTCTTTCATATTCTGTTATCCCCTTTCTGTAATAATGTATATTCCCCATCAGTTAAAATCTGCTTTTGTTCCTTGAATATGTGCAAGAACGGCGCCATCGAATCCGCTTCCGCTCTTGACTACTTTAATATCTACATCATAGTATTTCATTACTCGAACACTTAAAGGCTCCAGAACTTCTTTGGCTGTTGCATCCACTTCATTCTTGCCGTCAGTTACTTTTATCTTCTCCCAGTCATTATTCGTTTTCTTTTTATAAGTAAGCAGAACATCGTAATGTGTTCCATCCAATGCTACTCCCTTATACAGAAAATAATATTCGCCAGCGGCATTAGGTTTAAACTCATATCCGGAACTGCTTGACGCTACTGACTTTGTTGTGGTGGGCGATAAACTCGCATTCACTTCCTCTGCAGTTCCTCCAAAGCTCGGGATAACATGGAAATTCGCATTACCGGTTCCCGGAAAATTGGTTTCCTTCGAAATCTCCAATAAATCAAAGCCTTTCACCGCTTCCATTACCCCGTTCGCAATCGTTGTGGCGGATAATTTCATCCTGGATTTTGAATTGACTCTCGCAATGGTAACAAATGAAGACAATATCGGCGGAACAACCAAACTGAGAATTGCTGCAGCCACCAATACTTCTACCAATGTAAAACCTTTGTTTTTTAATTTATGAATCAGTCTTCTCAAAGTTCTTCATCCTTTCTATAACATTCTCCTCTTAAGGTCTCCCGATGAGGCCTTATCATAATTGCCGTAGCCTGTCGACAACTATGATAAGGCGGTAATCCGGAAAGTCCCGGATTACCTCCTGATGTGAACACTTTTAAATTAATCCTCAGCAGCGAACCTGGGTGTCGGTGCAACTGACGGTGTGGGTGACGGCGTCGGCGTATATGTCGGACCGAATACATTCTCTACGCCTGTCGGCATTTCGTCAATCTTTACTGGAGCATATGCCTTCGTAGGCATTCCGTCTGCTCCGTATGCCGCTACATTATAAAATGTAAGCTCCATCTTTCCTTGAATTTCACCAGTCGCTCCATTCATCACAGCGGTAACATTTGCAATTGATTTCGGAGCAGAATCAAGATATATCTTATTGATTATATCTTTAAGCGCCTTGTAAGAATTTGCTTCATACTCGGCGGAAAGAGTAGCCGAACCAAATGCATATCTTACGCTCTTTTGCACCTTATTGGTACTATCCCAATCAATTACACCCGCTTCCTCTATCGGCGTGAGTGTTTCTTCCAATTCATATTTTTTAAAATAGTACATCTCCTCATACGGAAGCTGTTCCCATTCATTCAGATACATAATCAAGTCTTCCAGCTTGTATTCGGACGGATATACCTCCGCTTTCTTCTCCAGATTCTGCACATTCTGCGCCATGGTCTGAATCAGTTTCTGGTCATCAATGGAACGAAGCGCATTCAATCTCTTTTCAAAGCCTTCGTTCTCTTCTTCGTATTTCTTCTTCTCATCCACAGCCCCGCGATAATAGAACTGATAGGTACAGAAAGCAATCAGGGCTCCAAAAATGATCAGAAGCAACGTGAGGTCTCTTTTTGAAATTTTCATTGTCATGATTCCTGTTCCTCCTAATTATTCTTGCCGTTCTCGGCATCCTGTTTTGCTTTTTCAGCTTCTTCCTTCGCCTTCTCGGCTTCTTCTTTCAAACGCTGCGCTTCCTTCGCGGCTTCATCTCTTTCCTTCTGTTCCTTCGTAAGAGATTCCTGAATACCGTTCATATATTCACCATTCGTTGAGCAGGTTGCGTTATAAATACATACAATGGAGAACGTAACCGTCTTCTGCATGATCTGATCCTCGGGGAATCCGTCATCCTCCTGTCCTTCTTCAAGCGGAAGAAGACGTCCGTAAGCAAGTTCTCTTGCAAACTTTGAAGCGATTTCCTCGCGCTTTTCTTCTCTTCTTTCTTCCAGCTCCGCATCCGTAAGGTCCTTTAAGATTTCGCCGTCATTTAACAGATCCTCATCGGTAAACTCATTATCGATATTGTCCTGATACTTATCTCTTACATATGCAAGATACTCCTGAGTAAACTCATAACTCTCTACAAAATCTGAAGAGCTTACGGCAATAACCGTCGTAAATGTACGAATCTGCTGGAATACTTTCGCGGCTTCCTCTTTACTGTTACAGGTAACGTCCAGTGACACGCCTGCAGAAGCATCAGCAGATAATTTCAACGCCCGGAATCCGGTCGGCATCTTTGCTTCCAACTCAGAAATAAACTGCGTCAATAATCTGTTGTTGTCGGTATTTACATTCAATCTTGCATCAATTGCAGCGTAGGTCTGAACCGCCTCTTTATATGTATTGTTAACTGATTCCAAAACCTCATTACGCTTAATATCCTGTCTTAACTGTTCATTCTTGGATTTTGCTCCCGCTACACCAATCTTACCTATAATGAATAATGTGATTGCAACCGCTACGCATGCTACAAATACAGCAATCGGAAGAGCAAGTGATGTCTGCTTCTCACCCTTCATCAATTCGGGTGCCAGAAGCTGTAACGGTGCATAAGAAGCACCTACCGCAGCCGCATACACTCTCATGGATTCAAGAGCACTGAACTTGTCGGATCCGATTCGAATATTGTCAAGACCCGTGTACTTCGTTACATTATATCCGAGCTCGTTGGAAAGAAGCTCATCCATTCCCATGAAATCCGCGCCAATGCCGGTAAGATAGATGTTGTCAATCGGAGAATTCTCATTTCTGGATACATAGTATTCAATAATACGTCCGATGTTACCGATGAAATAACGGAGATTCTCGGTAATCATAATTCTTGACATCATTACTTCATCGGAAGTATCCTCTGCTTCCTGATAATCAACATCAACATTGAGATAACGTCTCAAGCATCTCTGCTGTGTAAATACAACCGTTGCATCTGCATAGGTAAGATTCTCACCATATACATCCAATTCGGTTACATTCTCAATCGCACCATTTACACCATGCGGAATGGAACGCTGCAATACGATTTCGCCTTCCTTAACAATCGTAATCAAAGAATTATGCTCATCAATCTTAATGACAGCATTCGTCCCGGAAATCATATTCTCACGTACAGCCTGGAATATACTGTTTCCAACATAATCCATTGCTTTAATGTGAAGTTCAAGAGAATGTGCAAGGTCCAGGTAAGATGTCGTAACATCGTTCGGAACTGCAAGCAGAGACAGACGATACTGCTTAACTCCTTCTTCCTCCGTCTTACCTAGGATGTTATAAACCAGGTGATACTGGTTCATATCAACCGGGAAATAATCCGCTGCGTTCTGTGTAATCAGAGGCAGAATCTCCTTCTCCTTACAAAGCGGAATTCGTGCTTCACGATTCGCAATACGGCTGGATGCAACGGTGAATACCACGCTATCCGTACGAATATCACGCTTACGAAGCTCACTCTTCAAATTCACAATGAAATCTTCACTTCTAGTGATAACACCATCCTGAACCATGTCCTTTGGTGTCTCAATAGAAAATGCATTGTAAATCTTCGGAGTTTTGGATCGGTAATCAATTTCAACAACACGGGTCATGCCCTGTCCGATTTCCATTGATAGCACTTTTGCCATGCCGGTTACCTTTAGAATTGCTATGCAATTCTTCCTTCCCTTAATCAATATAGTCTGACTAACTTGACTCTTACGAGTCCGATTTATTAAAATCCTCTATTATATATAATCTGACGATGTCAGTTATATTCCAATTAAAATGTTATGGTTGATTGTCTTCATCCACTATTTAACAAGCAGTCTGTCTAACCCCGACAATCTCATATACCAATCAATAATATACCGTCCCCACAATACTGCAATCCAAATTCCAAGCGATAAGTAGGGTCCCATTGCCAACTGATGTCCTTGCTTTGAAACCTTCATCCGAATCGGATGAACAATCGATCCAACGATACATGCCACAAAGAAGGATAGCAGTGACAGTTTCCATCCAATCAGAAAACCTGATGCAGCAAGCAACTTTACATCGCCCCATCCCATTGCATTAAACAAACTGATGATGGCAGCAATTCCGCTTACCAAAAAGAAACCTATTACATATAACCACACATCCGGTTTATCCAAGAATATAATCCGATAAACCAGATTTATTACACCTAAACAAAAGATAAACACGTTAAATCCAAATGGTATCTCATATGTTCGAAAATCTATCACCGACAATGCCAGCATCGCTGATACCATAAGGCAATAGAGCAAACTCTCAATAAATAACGTCGGTGTGTTGAATCCATGTACTAAAAATGTGATAACCCAAGCAATACCATTGGACGCTTCCACAATCGGATACTGCGGTGAAATCTTTGCGCCACACTTTCTGCACTTCCCGCGAAGAAACAGCCAACTGAATAACGGAATCAGGTCAAACCATCTAAGTTGATATCCGCATGTCATACAATGAGAACGCTGTTTAGAAAGGCTCTGCTTAAGGGGAATCCGGTAGATGCATACATTTAAAAAGCTTCCTACTACGATGCCGTACAAAAATATAATAATCAATATTGCAATTTTAAAACCGGCATCCACCGCATTCTTACCTCATTATATCAATAATATACTACCCTCATTGTGACCAGCTTCCCGAGAGTATCGGGATTTCCGAGCCCTCCTCCGGCGGAAGAATCTGAACAGAATAGCATTGATTCTCATACTTCCTACTGACCGGTTTTATGCTTTGATAATCAGTGCCAAAATGTTCTTTCAGTAATTCTTCTTTCCTCTGATTAGAGACAGACGCAGCATTGATGCTGATTCCATTCGCATCAAATGTTGCGACTACCTGTTCGTTTATAGAGCACTCCCCAGAATAGACAACAAGTTCCGCAGTACGAAATATTTCATCCGCTGCGGATTCATCCTTCTGTATTCTGGTCTTTTCTAAATAACTCAAATATGTGGGTGCTAAAATCCCAACCAGCGCCGCCATAATGGCAACCACAACAATTAACTCAATGAGGGAAAAGCCTTTTTGATCATTTCTCATCTTTACGCCCTCACACCTTCTTCGATACTTTATCCCACACAGGTGGGCGTGCCCACCTGTGTGATAGGGAAATTGGACTTCATATCTTAGGATTTACTATAAAATTCAGAAAGTCTTATCAAAAGACGATTGAATTAATTACCGTTAGGAGTAACACTGAACATAAATGCTGTAAGGCCTACGGTACCGCCAGAAGTGCCCTTTACGGTAACTACACAAGCTGTAGAGGCATACTTCTTAGACTTCGGCTGCCACTTCGTTTCGCCAAATACATCTTTAAGAGAAAGGCCCAAATTAGTAGTAACATTAGTACCTTTATAAATCTCGGTGCCAACACCAAATGTGTAGGTAGCGCCGTCTGTAATCTCATCATAAACCTTTACTTCTGCAGCTGCAGTTTCGCATGCACGACGAATTTCCTCAGCAGCATCCTCATCTGCACCAATACGGGTCTTCTCTACATAGCTAAGGTATGCAGGAGCAAGAATACCAACCAATACAGCCATAATAGCTACAACAACAATCAACTCAACCAATGAAAAACCTTTGTTCTCTTTCATAGAAACATTCCTCCATTTATTCATATAATATTATTGTGATTACGGTTCCTCATTCCGTAATCTGTATCTTAAACAACCGTCGTCCCTATTCCGACAGTCGCTTAATTCAATTTACAGGTTGTCGAGACCCTTGTACAGGCTCAACATAGGCATTACACATGCGCCGACCAAGACGCCAACAAATGCTGCGATAACAAGGATAATAACAGGCTCCAATACGGACATCAAGTTCGCAGTTGCACTTTCTACTTCTTCATCATAGTAGTCGGCCATCTTCGTAAGCATGGAATCCATATCACCGGTTTCCTCGCCAATCTTAGTCATATGGATAACCATCGGCGGGAATATGCCGGAACGCCTTAACGGTTCCGAAAGCGGAACACCTTTCTTTACTTCATCCTTTGCCTCAAGAACTGCCTGGCGGAATACATAATTCGTCATTGTCTTGGCTGCAATATCCAATGCATCAATCATTGAAATACCGGACGAGGTAAGGGTTGCAAGTGTTCTTGCAAGTCTTGAAGATGACGTCTTCGTTACGAAGGTCTTCAATGCAGGTATTGTAATAGCCGCTTTTGCAAGGAATATCGTTCCGGTCTGGGATGCGCTGAAAACCTTAATGCCGATAACGACGCAAACAAGAATGCCAATAATCAGATACCAGTATGCTTTGAAGAAATCGGCTGCCGCCATAACTGCCCTAGTGAGTGCCGGCAGCTCCGTATCCATATCCTCGAACATCTTCATAAAGTTCGGGATTACGAAGGCCATCATAACAATCAATACGATAATGGCTACGCATACAATTACAATAGGATAGATTAATGCCTTCTTAATCATTCCGCCCAGCTTGGTATCCTTCTCGAACTGTGTTGCCATACGTTCGAGTGATACATCAATGCTGCCGGAAGCCTCGCCGGCCTCTACCATATTAATCATCATAGACGGGAATATATCGCTTCGTCCCCGAAGAGCATTGGCAAAGCTTTCACCTTTCGAGATGTCGGCCTTGACTTCACCGAGCGCTTTCTTCAAACGCTTATTCTCGGTCTGATCCTCCATCATTCCCATTGCATCTACAATCGGAACACCGGCATTCAATATGGAAACGAACTGACGGCAGAATACGCTGAGATCCTTCTTGCTGACACCGCTTCCTCCGACATTCAGATCCTTGTTTAAGAAGGACTGCTCGCTTACCTTAAGCGGAATCAATCCTTCGCCCTTCAGCATCGACTGTGCGCGATCAGGGGTGGTCGCTTCAATACTGCCCTTCTTCTTTTTGCCCATCTTGTCGACGGCCTCATACATATATGCAGGCATTGGCAAAACCTCCTTAAAAGTCTGTTCAACGATTAGAATGTAACCTTTCGGCTCATTGCTATCGTATCCTGTGCGTAATTCAAGCAGTTCTCTGCGCTTATCAAGCCACCGATATAGAGGTTATACAAAGCGTCATCCATAGACTGCATGCCCTGCTTCTTACTGGTCTGAATCATGGAAGGAATCTGGAATGCCTTACCTTCACGAATCAGGTTTCTTACTGCACTCGTTCCCATCATAACTTCGAATGCGGCAACTCGACCGGATCCGGTCTGAATCGGTAACAACTGCTGCGAGATAACACATTCAATAACGCTGGCGAGCTGTACTCGAATCTGTTGCTGCTGATGCGGAGGAAATACGTCGATAACACGGTTGATGGTATCGGCTGCGCTGTTCGTATGCAGTGTAGAGAAAACCAAATGTCCCGTTTCAGCAGCGGTAATCGCCGTCTGAATGGTATCGAGATCTCGCATCTCACCGACAAGAATAACATCGGGATCTTCACGGAGTGCTGCACGAAGCGCGCCGGAATAAGATTCCGTGTCATCGCCAATCTCACGCTGGTTTACGATGGACTTTTCATGACGGTGAAGATACTCAATAGGATCCTCAAGCGTAATGATGTGCTTCGCATATGTCTTATTAATCATATTGATAAGAGAAGCAAGCGTGGTCGACTTGCCGGAACCGGTAGCACCTGTAACCAGAACCAGGCCTCTCTTTCTCGTACACAATTCCTGAACCGCAGCCGGAAGGCCAAGGTCTCTCGGTGCCGGAATCTTAAAGGGAAGCAGTCGCATAACCATTGCGAGCGTTCCTCTCTGCTTAAATACATTTACACGGAAACGGCCACGTCCGTAAAGGGAATACGCGAAGTCGATTTCACCGGTCTTCTCCATAGTCTCTACAAGACGGTCATTATCCGCAAACAACGGAACAACAAGTTCTTCAATTGCTTCCGGAGAAAGCTTCTCGGTATCAAGCGGTCTCAAATCGCCGTCGATACGGAATATAACCGGTCTGCCGGCTGTAATATGAACGTCCGATGCGTGCCGATTAACGGCTTCCTGCAAAATGTCATCTAATTCTCTCATACTGTTACCGTTCCTATGTTAATTATTCTAAACAACTTACTCTATATAAAATGTTAGGACTCGAAGGAAACTCGGAGCATCTCGGAGAAGGAGGTAACTCCTTCCAATACGGTTCTTGCCGCACTCATTCGGAGTGTACTCATTCCTTCTTCCAAAGCAGCCTGCTTCAGAATTTCAGAATCTTCTTTATTGGAAATAATCCTCTTAAGTCTCGGGGTAATCTCCATAATCTCATATACACCGATTCGTCCTTTATATCCTTTGTTGCAGTAGGTGCAGCCGACAGGGTCGTAAACAACCACATTCGGTGTCTCCGGACGGATCCCCATCGTCCGCTTCTCTTCTTCGGTTGCGTATCGTGCCTGTCGGCACTTCGTGCATAATCTGCGAACAAGTCGCTGTGCGATAACGCCTACTACAGAGTCTGCAATCAGGTAGCTCTCTACGCCCATATCAAGAAGTCGGGCAATTGTTGCTGCGGAACTGTTGGTGTGAAGTGTGCTTACAACCAAGTGACCGGTAATGGATGCCTGTACGGCAATCTGAGCGGTCTCGCCGTCTCGAATCTCACCGATCATGATAATGTCGGGGTCCTGACGGAGTATGGAACGAAGGGCGGAGGCAAATGTGAGTCCGGCCTTCACATTAACATGTACCTGATTGATTCCGTTGATATTCGCCTCAACCGGGTCCTCAACGGTGATGATGTTAACATCCTCTTTATTCAGCTCACTGAGAGCGGTGTAAAGCGTCGTAGACTTACCGGAACCGGTAGGCCCCGTAACAAGGATGATTCCGTGCGGGTTCGAAAGAATGTGGTCGAACTTCTTCATCTCGGAATCGTGGAAACCGAGGTCCTTCTTGCTTCTGGTAAGTGCCGTCTTCTGTGCAAGTCGCATAACGCACTTTTCGCCGTAATAGGTCGGAAGAACGGAAACTCGGATATCGTATTCAATACGGTCTACAACAATACTGATACGGCCGTCCTGCGGTCTACGCTTCTCGGATATATCCATGCCACCCATAATCTTTAATCGGGCGATAATCGCCGGGAGTAAACCAATGTCGTATGTAATCTGTTCAAACAGGGCGCCATCAATTCGATAACGGATACGAACCTTCGTCTCAAGCGCTTCTACGTGAATATCGGATGCGCGCTGTCTGGCAGCGGATTCTATCATATTTCGAACAAGTACAACGATGGGAGAATCGGAAACGGTATCTTCTTCTTCGTCAACGTCACCCATGGCAGCCTTGGCTTCACGTTCCTTCGTGTATGCCTCTGCAGCATCCAAAGCCTCCGCATTACCGAAGTGCTTGTCGATGCATATCATAATGTCATGCGTTGTTGCGATGTAGGGCTCAATCTCGAGTCCGGTAACCATTGCCAGGTCATCAATGGCAACCATGTCCATCGGGTCGGCCATTGCAACACGAAGGATGCTCTGGCTGTTCGTTGCGTATGCAAACGGCATAACCATATACTTTCTAAGGATGTCGGGCTTAACCAGATTGACTATATCCTCCGATATCGTAAGTGTTGACGGAGATACCATTTCAACGCCCAGCTGTCTGGTCAATGCTCGTGTAATACTCTCCTCGGAAGCGAATCCCAAATCAACAAGTGTCTCTCCAAGTCGCTTTCCGTTCGTTTTGCGGACTTCCATTGCCTGCTCAATCTGCTCAGGGGTGACAACCTTCTCGTCAACGAGCATATCGCCCAATCTTCTCTTTTTGCGATAGATTTCGCCTGCCATAATGTAAGCCTCCAAACATTCAATCGTGTATACAATAACACTATTGTCTACAATTAGAGAATACCACTATTCAACGATAATTGCAATAACAAACAATGATTTTTCGTGCATTTTCCGCGTGTTTCCTTTGGCTCTTGTGGTTGAAAAAACAACATCTCCAAGATATTGTGGTCAAAGCCGCATAATATAAGGCTCTCTCGCGGTCAAATATGAACAATTTGTAAATTTTTCAGACGAAGAATCTTTCAATGCATCGATTTTATGTAAAAAAAGCCGTCATAAAATATGAATAAATTGTTAACGTCCTAGAATCCATACCGATTTTTCATTTCCTGTGTATAAACTCCCGGCTGTTCCCAAATAATTAACGGTTTTTCGACAAGTAATCTTGCTTTTCCGCCCCGTACACACTCCAGAAGCACCATATTAGGCTCCTTGTCGACATATGGATATACCAGTCTCATACGCTTTGGCTCCAGGTGATGTGCCGTCAAAGTAACGAGTAACTCGCTCAACCGAAACGGTCTGTGGACCAAAAACAACTTGCCACCCGGTTTCAGTACCGATTCCGCCTCCGCGGCAATATCGGAAAATGTGCACAAAACCTCATGTCTGGCTATCGTCTTGGCATCATTCGGATTCTTAATTCCGTGTCCCTCCGTCATATACGGTGGATTGGAAACTACTACATCAAACGATGCTTTTCCAAATATCTGCGATGCATTTTTGATATCTCCGGTCACAATAGAAATTCGCTCTTCCAGGTGGTTCAGTCTAACGCTTCGTTCCGCCATATCGGCACTTTCGGGCTGTATTTCAAGGCCTGTAAAGTGCTTTGCCTCTGTCTTGGCGGACATCAGTATCGGCAGAATCCCGGTTCCTGTGCCCATATCCAGAACCACATCGCCCTCTCGTGCTGTTGCAAACCCGGACAGAAGAACGGCATCCATACCGAAACAGAATCGGTTTCGGTCTTGAATAATAACCAGTCCGTTGTTCTGCAGATCAACAAGTTGTTCTGTTTCCTTTAAATCTGCCATATCTACTCCAGTGCACGAAGCGCCTTCATCTCTGCGGCATCCTCTTTGGTTTCGCGGCGTGGCTTACGCGGCTTAAATTTCAATTCCTCTGCCCCATATTCGCGAATTTCCTTCTCATCACCGTCTGCTCCGTTCACATGAACAAGGACCTTTACTCTCTGCTTTAAAACATTAAGATCTGCAACCTCTCCGGCAAGACCGTCCGGCGTGTGAACCTGGTCCCCTATGTTAGGAAGACGGCTGTTCAAGTATTCGTAAGCATCCTCTTCGTGCTTCAGACAACACATAAGTCTGCCGCAATTTCCGCTGATTTTCGTGGGATTCAGTGACAGATTCTGTTCCTTAGCCATTTTAACCGAAACCGGAATAAAGTCCGACAGATATGTATGGCAACACAGCTCACGCCCGCAGATTCCTATGCCTCCACGCATTTTCGTTTCATCACGAACACCTATCTGACGCAATTCGATTCTTGTATGGAATATCGTCGCAAGATCCTTTACAAGCTCACGGAAATCCACACGGCCGTCAGAAGTAAAATAAAACAAAAGCTTGCTGTTGTCAAATGTGTACTCGCAATCAATCAGTTTCATGCTAAGGCCGTGCTTTTCCACCTTTTCCGCACAAAGGACCATTGCTTCCTTCTCCTTTGCGGAATTTGCAAGCACCTGCGCGTCGTCCTCGGGCGTAGCAATTCGGATTACCGGCTTTAACGGAGGCATATCCTCCGTTTCCTCAATTTCCTTTTTACCAAGAACAACAAGTCCATATTCAATTCCTCTTGCAGTCTCGACAATAACATGGTCTCCTACCGAAACATCAAACTCTGCCGGAGCAAAATAATATATCTTTCCGGCCGAACGAAATCTAACACCGATTATTGAAATCATCTTTCTATTCCTTCCAATTTTTTATTCTATCGAAAGCACTCTTTCATACCATATAGCATAAGCCACACTGCGGGTTCCGGCGTAACATTGGCTTTTCTTTTGCCCCGCAGTTTCTGAAGTTCCTCCTGCAATCCACGAATTCCCTCGTAGGAAATCCTGTTCGCCTGTGCCTGCAGAATACTTTCCTCCTGCGAGAACATCAGCGTCGCCTTCTTTCCCGCCGCCTTCAGATAAAGAAGATCTCGGAACCACACCTGCATCAGTTCAAGTATGTCCTCCAGTTCCTCCTTTTTCGCCACCAGATTCTTTGCGGTAAATGCCATCCGCTCCTCACTCATATCGGGCAGGTTCTGCATTAAAGAAACTGCCGTGTCCTTTTCCCGTTGAAAATCCTCCGAATCGGCACACGCCAGTGCCTTCCCCGGGCTTCCTCCTGCAAATGCCGCAGCAAGTCTGGCACGGTAATCCGGGATATGGGCCTTCTCCATCAGAAACGGAATCAGTTCTGAATCTGCAACCGGCAGGAATTCCAAAACTACAGCACGTGACAGAATGGTCTGCAGAAAAGCATTCCGGTTATTCGTCAGCAACAGGATTATAGCATATTCCGGCGGTTCTTCCAATGTTTTTAACAGTGCATTCTGCGCCTGTTCATTCATCTTCTCCGCTTCATCCACAATGAAGATGCGATACGGCCCGGCATAAGGCTTAACGGTGACCGGAGTGCACAACTGGCTCCGAATGTCATCAACACTGATGATACTTTTCTCATGCGTAACAAATGAAACATCCGGTTGATTCCCTGACGCCATCTGCATACAGGAAATGCAATGCCCGCAAGGCTCAATTCCGCCTTCCTTGCACTGAAGTGCAGTGGCAAATGCCATCGCGCACATCATCTTCCCAATGCCGTCATCGCCCTCAAAAATATAGGCATGACTCACTTTTCCGTTCCGAATGCCGCTCTGCAGATGCTCTTTAATTCGATTATGCCCTATAATATCGGCAAATGTCAGCATATCTCCTCTCCCTCGCTAATAGTCCTGCAAAGTTCTTCCAGTACGCGGTCATAGTTATCATTCAAAAACCGCTTCCTGATTCCCAACGCACAAAGCTTCTCCTCGGAAAAATCCTCGGCATCCGCAAGAAAACGTCTACACATCTCCTCATACTGCGGATGTTCCTGCTTGCGTTCTCTTTTCAGTGCACGCTCTAAACGTTCTCCGTCGTCCACTTCAATATACAACGGGACAACCTTCTCTTCCCCATAATATGCACAAAGCTTCTTATAAGCCTCGGGCGTTACAATCAAAATACTGCTGCCACGGTTCAGATTTATCTGCCCATCATCCGCAGTCAGATAATACCACGGCCCATAAACAGTCTGATAGCAACGACTTTCAATAATTCTGCCGTCTGATTCCAGTTCGCTCATGTATTCTTCCGTGATAAAATGATATTCCACGCCCTCGCTTTCACCGGCACGCCTCGGTCTCGTTGTATATGGAACAACCGTTCCAAGCACATTGGAAAACCGCGCAACAACATCGCGATAAAGTGTATCCTTACCGGTCGCACTCTTACCCATAATCAGATAAAGTTTACCCATGACTACTCCTATCTGGTTCCAGCCAAATATTTATTATAATAATTTGAATTCTTCTTTAATTCATCGCAATACTTCTCACGACCTAGTTCTTCCATAAGAGTAGGTCTATCAGAATAAAGATTCGTTCCGATTCCAAGCCTATCCCCCTCAATCTGAAATCCCATACTTGCAAGAATCGTCGGGCATAAATCCATCGGGGTAAACTCACGGTTCTTCGAATTCGATACCGCTAAGTTCGAATTGATAATAATGTTCAAAGGCGTCCTTTCATAATCATCGGGAACAAGCTCATTCTCAACAACAGGCGAATAGCCGACATGGTCGCCAACAATACAAATCACCGTATTTTCATAAAAAGCCTGTCCCTTACACCATTCTACAAAATCATAAATCTGCCGATCCTGACAACAGACAATATCCATAAATCGGCCCAGATCTCCACCAACAGAGTCTCTATATGTGCTTTTACACAAATCACAAATATAGCCATTCGGATTATGAAGATCAACCGTTTTTATAAATACATTAAAAGGTTGATCTTTCTCACTTATCTCAATAATCTTATCTTCAGCATATTGAAAGAGGGTTTTATCTTCACACCCCCAGAATTTATTTCTAGTCTCTACATAACCATCGTCCAAAATAGTATTAAAATCATAAATATCATAATTGCCATGTTGCGAGAAAAAAGTCCCAGTAGCTGCAAACTCTTTCTCCGTTCCATAGAACAAAACATTATAATAACCTTGTGTTTCCAGAAACTCTCCAATTGTAGTAACTCCTGAAAGAACACTGGAATATTTACTCATAGAAATATCGTCAAGCGGTACGATAAGTGGCACACCGGACATGTAGGAAACCATCGCTGCACTGGACCATCCGGTTCCGGTCACCTGAATAGACCCCGTTAGATTATTTCCCGTAGAAAAACAAGTGTTCTCTTTTGCAAGCACAGATAAGTGTGGCAACAAGTCATATTCAACCGCACCTCCGTCCTCGGTACGATAAAAACTTGCTTCCAAAGATTCCGACATAATAAAAATCAGATTTTTCTTCTCCTGAGGTGCTGTAATGGTAACCTCATCCATTGCTACATAGTATTCTTCATATAGGCTGGATGATTGTAGTCTTGATTTCAGCCATGTATCCACTCCATAAACTCGGATATCTACAATAAGCGCAATCAAAAATACCACTATCGAAATCGGAAGCATCCTTCGGATTATGAACTTACGAATTTGATTAATTACTCGCAGAATCTTATGAAATACGGAATCCTGATTTATGCCGGCTTCTGCCGATTCTGTCGTCGATTCTTCCTCTTCTTGTTTTATTGACTTCTCGCCAAACTGTTTATGCACCCATAAAAGAACATCCGGCACAAACAGGACTGCAAAGAATGCAATCAAAATCGGCACATCCATTAATACTCGCGAAATATACCCGGGCAGTAATGAAGAATCTGTGCCTTCAAGCGGAACCATAAAATAGTACACAATTTCATCAAAGGCTATATCCCCACAGACAACCTTTGTCCACCGGCGAACCTCCACCAACATAATAGCAAGTATAATAAACAATAATGCCAGAATAAATTTCCAAATTTTCAACTTCGATTTATTCTTTTCAGCGGGGTTCTTCATTATATCCTCCGATTGATAACACAATTCATTCAAGAAACATTATCTGTTTTTGTTAGTGTTACGGTGCTTCATTAAGTTAATAACGAAAAACAGACCATAGACAAAGCAAAGAACACATAATACAAGCGTAACTACCTTCGTAATCATAACGACAGAATGAATGAAATCCTCTGCTCGCGACTGAATCATGTCGGCACAATCGAACAAGGGATTGTTTGACTTGGCGTCTGGGATTTGCCGTAACGTATACCACAAAAACAGATATGACGCGGAAGCGCAAAAATAACCATACCACTCCCCACCTCGAAGTATAAGAAATGCAACGATTGGTACGAAGAAGAAAAATGGAAGATTATCTTTTTGGTCCATCAAAAAGATGGATTCGCGAACATACCCTTCTATCACCTGATGAATGGAAAAACACAAAACCCCTATTGCCACCGACTCCCACATCAATAATTCGCAGGAATAATATATCCATTTTCTTTCATTATTAATCCGGATAGCTCTTCGCTTCTTCGCTGAGGCAAATGCCATATACAAAACTGCCAACCACATTCCCAGATACGCAGCAATGACCGGAAGAATATAACCAAATCGATACTGATATAGATTGCATCTCAATAATGCCGAGCAACAAAAGAAGAATGCCCCCGGAAGAACCTGCCGCAAAACTACCAAAACAATACCAACTATAAAAAAAGCCAGAGAGCAGTAATCATACGTCATCATTGTACTGTCTCCCACAAAATATCCTATATATAAAAGAACACTTGCTACAATAAATACATAATCCAGAGGTCGCCGTCCATCCTTGAGGGAATCATTATGCTTCGAAAGCCACTCACGAAATTTCTGAATCTTCACATTCATTCCGGTTACCGGAGGTTCCTCTGTAACCTTAATCGTTGAACGAATAAAGACAATTGCCAATGCCATCTGAAGTACTGAAAGCACCTTGGACAGTATAATCCAAAATGCCATACTTTGAATACCTTTGATAAATTTCTCCCCATAGAAAAGACTTTCTGCATCAAATGCAATCCCAGTCCCATTTGAATACTGAAGCAACACAAATATAATCACAGATGCCACTACTGTAATTCCATATCCCAGAATCGTTCTGGAATAAAGACCAATGACAGACGCAAGCGATAGCAAAAGCAGACAACCGATTACCACATTGGAAATCTGCACCTTATACTCCGTACGTGTCAAAACGGCAGCAAATGACATATAAAACAGTAGTGCGAACAACACCACAGTTCCAATCTTCATCGCAAGATAATACTTCCGCACATCGCCGAATGGTATCGGGTTTCTGCGAAGAAGATTTTCCTTTGAAAGGACGAACTTGGGGGTCTCCTTTTTAGTCTGTTTTTTCATATTTCCTCCTCTTATCAGAGCACAATACCCCAATTATCAAAATTCATTTTATTGTATCACATCATTTCAAAGATGTCAAAAAGGCTTCCCGCCAATCAGCAGAAAGCCTTTCCCATGCTTATTTCAATCCGCACCAATCAATAAAAAAACTTACCCTTATGACAAATATACTTTTATTGCTTCAACAAACTTCATCATTGCATCTGTTACTCCATAAAGTTCTCTTGTCCCTGTTTTTGCCACGCGATCCGCATATGTACTTGCACTGCAAATCAAAGTCGCTCCTACATTTCGCCCATTCCTGGTTACTGTAAAGCTAACCGGATTCACACAATCATATAAGGCCATATCCTTAACCGTAACCGAATACAATCCTTCCTGTTCATCAACAAAATCCTCAGCCCAAACAATATCCCTGATATTCTCCCGTGCAACATTCTCATAGGAAATCTCCATGCGTTCACAGGACCATTCCAAATCAGAAGAAAAGTAAACTTTCAACGATACCGCATCATCCAGAATAAGTGAATAACCTATCATCGTTACTTCGTTTAAGGAATCTCCACTCTTTAACATATCCTTTTCGGTAGTTGGGTTACTCGTAGCATAATCCAATTGTTCCACGGTCAAAGCACTGTCCGCAAGCAATTCCGTATGATAATCAAAAAAGGTCTGCACTTTTGCACCGTACTGGAGCATCTCAACAAGAAGAGTTTTCAATGTGTCATCTGCAGACGGAACCGAAAGCATATCCATAGCATACTTCTGTATGCTGTATGAATCTTTGTAAAGGCCATATTCTGTCTCATTTTTCGTTCCATATAATACTGCTGAGACATTGGAACTCATCTCTTTCGCAGCAATTCCGCCATATGAAAATGTCAGATAGGTAGTGTCATCAATCGTTACGGTCTCAGGAACATTCAGCACCGAACAAGATACCGATTTCTCCCCATCATAAACTTCCTTCTTCGCTACAATATAAAGATTCGAAAAATCGGCAACTTCATTAATCGGAATATAATATACCAAACCATATGATGCACCAATCGTACACGCATGCGTCATGTGAATCCCATTAAGTTCCTCGTGCTGCTTGTCCGTTACATCAACATCGTATGTTATACTGTCATCCATATAAGATGCTGTAACCCTGGTTGCACCTTCGCCTACACCAACGGCTGTTCCGTTCTGACCTATCGCAACAACAGAATCATCATCCGTATAAAACGTAAAACATGATTGATTTATTCTTCCGTATCCAATAATCGGATTTTGAATGGCAATAGCCGGAAGAAAAGGTTCTCCACTTTCAATAGTATAATATCTCTTTCCATCAACGATAGTAACCGACGAAATCATTGCATCTGAATAATCCACCTTGATGGTATTAGGAACATCACTGACAGACTCTTCCTCTTCCAATGCATTCTCATCAGAAAAAAGAATTACCCAACGATAAGTGTTTCCACTTTCAATGCATCCGATTCCAACAGAGACATATTCATTCTTCAAAATATTCGCTCTGTTCGTCTCCGTCTCGGTCCAAAGGTCAAATACTTCCTCTGCGTCTATGTGGCCCGATGCTATATTTTCGGCTTTAACCAACTCATCAATTGTGAAACTGCTCGTCCCATTTGGTCTGGTATGCCCCCAATATACGGATGTTTCCGTCGCTCTAAACATTGCCAATTCCGTTAGTTTGGAGTCCATAACAAAGGGTGCTTTCCCATTCTGTGTACGATACTCATTAATCATCAAAAGCAAATCTTGTGCAGCATCAAAAAACTCTGTAACATCAATCTGTATCGAATGAATACGTCCATATGCACCATTCTCAGCAGAGCTTAGTCTTTCAGAAATCGTGATTTCTCCGGGCTGACAACCTGCGAAGGCATTGTTTCCAATATATACCACTGTATCAGATACTCTGAACTGTTTCAATGCACTGCAGTTTGAAAAAGATGCAATACCAATCTTTTCCAATTTCTCCATCAAATCAACATGAGACAACTTCGAACAATTACCAAAAGCATAATCACCAATCTCGATTACATTGCTTCCACCAATAACACTTTCTAACAATCCGCATCCATAAAATGCCTTTCCTTCAATAGCAGCTACATTCTCTCCCAACTCAACAGACACTAATTTCTGACAATAAGAAAATGCCTCCGTAGGAATGGAACCGAATGCCTCAATCGAAACTTCCTGCAATGCTGCCATTGAGGCAAATGCGTCCGCTCCGATGGTCTTTACACTTTCAGGTATACTTATACTTGTAATCCCCTGGTTTGATGCAAAGGCCCCTTCCGAAATCTTATTTACCCCATCCGGAACCATATAAGTACCTTCTTTTGCTCCCGGGACTGCGATTAGGTTTTCTGCATCGGCCGAGAATACAACTCCGTCTACACACATAAAACTGCTATTTCCGGTTTCAACAGAAAACTCCTTAATCTTTGAGCACTTAAAGAACGCCATCCCAGATAATTCCTTCAGTGATTGCGGTAACAAAAATGTGGTAAATGAACAACTTTGGAATGCATAGTCCCTCACATATTCCAAAGTTGCCCCACTAACCGTGCTTAATAAAGAACAGTTCGCAAAGGCGCCCATATCCAACAAGGTAACATTTTCCAAATTGATTGATGACAGTTTCGAGCAGGAACTAAACGCCCCTATGCCAACAGCCTGTAAAGAAGAAGGAACAGAAACCTCAACAAGTTTCGTAAAACCGCTGAAACAATAGTTTCCGATTTTGGTAACCCCTTCTTCTATCACTATGTTTTCAATAACGGAGCGATATCCATACCAAGGGGTTTCTGAAGCTTTTCCATAGTTGGTCATTTGTCCGTCGCCGTCAATAATTAATTCATATCTGCCATTATTATTCTCAACGGAATATGACACTTCTTGACCACATGATCCGCTGGCTACAGAATTCGCCGCCTCAGCTTTATTAGTTACGGAAGGACCTATTCCGTTCAGATTTAGCAGTAACGCAATGCTAACAAAAACTGCAAATATTCTTTTCATCAGATTATCTCCTTAGATAGCGTTTACAACATCTCGTAAATCTTATTTATTATCCTTATCCTTCCAAAGCTGGACATCATCCGGTTGATTATCGATACCAAACATCTCCGGTTCATCCACACCAAATCCGGAAAATTCTGACATTTCCTGAATAGCAAGACTAGCCATATAATCCACGTAATCTTCCTCTGTACTAGCCTCCTCAACAGCATATGGATAATTCAGATTCAGTTTTGCATTGGAATAGTCTATTGTTCCGGTTGTTCCGTCAGCGAACTCCACTTCCTCAACTTCAAACCATTCCCTTGCCGTTCCATTTTCTTGTATAAGAATCGAAACACTATCCCTGTTTCCATATGTCAAAACAAGATAAGAACCCTCTTTCTTAACTTCAACCGATTCCGGAGTAATTCCTTCTCCAAACACAATCTTATCATGCTTGCTTATCGTATTACTTGCATATCGATCACGAATCTGATCGTTCCCGTCTCCGATGTTAAAGATGTAGGTGTCGTCTCCTCTTCCGCCTTCCATGTAATCATCTCCGGTTCCACCCACAAAGGTATTGTTTCCGAGTGAATCGTACAGTTTATCATTTCCGGCTCCTCCGTCAAGATAATCATTTCCGGCTCCGTCGGTTATATCCCTGTTATAGTCTCCATATATGGTGTCATCTCCTGCTCCGCCATAGATGATGTCATTACCTGCATTTCCGACTATTGTATCGTTTCCGGCTCCCGCATGGAAGGTTTCATTTTGGCTATAACATGCCATATCTCCTATTCCGGTCATG
>JAZQNM010000007.1:0-2350 GCA_045627305.1 Lachnospiraceae bacterium | reverse complement strand
TGTACTTAACTGAAAAAGGTTGTCACTTTTAGGATAGTTAAACTTAATAGGTTTACAATAATTCTTATTACTTCACTAAAAGAGTTTACACCATTCGATTCTTATAGCGAAACAGGTTGTCAGTCATACTGAATGGGTTGTCATCAAATACCCCTTACAACTGAAAAGGTTAACCTTTTCGCGCGATTTTCTCTAAAATGGTTACGCCTTCTGTTCTTGGAATCGGTGCAAAGCTATACATTTTCTTCTAATTATGAGCGTCGGCCCATGGATTCTTCCACATTCTTTGCTGAGGTCCCATCTGTGAGTGTGCAACGGATGGAGTCTGGTTGCCTATACTCATGTGCGGCCTCTCCTCGTTATAGAATGTGATGATTCTGGTAAGTTCCTTCTTGCATGCCCTGCGTGTAGGTATACTCATTCGGTAAAGCCATTCTGTCTTCAGTATGCCGTTTGCTCGTTCTGCGACAGCATTCTCCAAAGGATCTCCGCTTTGAGTCATGCTTATCTGTGTGCCACGGCTCTTAAGTATTGCCACGTACATCTGGCTGCAGTACTGGCACCCTCTGTCAGAATGATGTATGAGCCCCTTTGCCGTCTCATCGTCGATGCTCTTGTACGCCATGGATAACGCTTCGAGGGGATACGTCGTTTCAAGAGTGGGACCTACCGACCATCCCACTATCTTATGGGAATAAAGGTCTGTTATGAGAGACAGGTAGCATACGCCTTCATTGGTCTCTACATACGTGATATCGCTTGCCCATATCTGGTTGGGATGGTCAGGAACAACATCCTTTATGAGATTGGGATACTTGCGGTAATTGTGCTCGGAATCCGTTGTCTTATAGCGTCTCCTGCGTTTCATCCTCACCATGAGCCCGTGCTTGCGAAGCATCTCTATAAAACTGTCACGGCCGGGGAAGCATCCAGTTTCGTCAAACATCCGCTTCAGTATGGAATGAAGCTTGGCTGCACCGAGGCCTGGGTTGGACTTACGATATTCCCGTGCTTTCTCCATGATGATAGGCTCGATGGCATCCTCCGCAAAACCTTCTGCGTCACTGCGCTTGTTGTACGCCTGCCTGCTGTAACCAAACAGTCCGCAGAGAGTGCCCAGACCTGCGCCTGAGCTCTCCTTGCGGAGCAAGCTTACTGTTTGGTGCCAGCTTTTTTTCTTACCGGGATGTTGAACATTTCCTCAGCAACATCAATCATGGTGGAGAATGCCTTGGAACGGAGCTTTTCCAATTCTAAGGCCTTGCGCAGACGCTTGATCTCCGCATCCTTCTCCTTGAGGAGCTCATCGGATGTCTTTGCCATATCGCAATCTGTTGGTGATTCCAACGGCAAAGGTAATGAATCCTTTTCATTAAGAAACTTGTCCATCCATGAAAACAGCACCGAACGACTACTAATATGATACTTCTGTGTGATCTTCTCTGCGGAAAGACCACTTTCAAGGTATTCACGAACGATTAGAACACGGTCTTCATCCGTAAACACATAACCTTTTAATTCCACCTCGCGTGTCTCGTACCAACCTGTGGCTTCGTTGTACACACGTTCTGTCCTTGTCTTGTGCTTCATTGTCACTTCTTTCTTTGTTCCCAAAGTGACAACTTTTTCTAGTATAAGTCACTGCTATAATAGCGGAATCCGTGATCCAACCAATTTTCTTTCCAATCCGCATATGCGGACAGCTGAAATAACGATAAATGCAATATAAGCATTGTCACGTTTCTTAGTAAATGAAAATTTTTCTTCGTCATGATTAAGATTATTTTAAATTTCCATGGGAATATTTCAAATTGTATAATATGGATTTCTATTGCGTATATTATTTCAATTCTTTTTATAAATTTCTTTTTTCTCGGTACAAATATCGGTGAATAGGCACTTTTTTATTTGTCAAATCGTATAAACAAATAGGTAAAATCAACAAATTGTGGCAAAAAAGAGGAATATATAACAACAATAGACAAGAAAGTCCTTTAAAACAAAAAAGCCGCAAGTTTCCCTGCGGCTTTCATGCTATATGTTGTAACGTTCTTACAATTATACTGAATAAATTATTTGTAAACAGGCATATTTACAAAAGATTACTTTTCGAAACAAAGAGTTTCGTTTTGTCTGCCAAAAACAGAGGAATGTTAAGCATATTCCCATCTAATTTAAGATTTAACATGGAATAACGTATTCTGAGTTTCGGATGAAATTCTTTCTCGTATTGTACGATGCTTTTTCCCGAAATGTTCGTGTCTGCCTTTACCTCAACAGGAATAATCTCATTGTTTTCGACAATCAAGAAATCAATTTCCGCCTTGTACTCCGAGGCCCAGTAACGAAT
>JAZQNM010000006.1:0-23719 GCA_045627305.1 Lachnospiraceae bacterium | reverse complement strand
AAGATATGTTCTCTCGCACGCTGTCAGCACTCCGAGTGAGCGATTTGAATGTCAGCAGATATGCGAAAAAAACCTGAAACAGGCACTTTTCAGCCATCATTCCTTATCCCTTGACATCAATACTACCGTTTCAACGTGCACACTTCCCGGGAACTGGTCGACCGGCTGCACCTTCTCAATGAGATAGCCCCCGGCACATAAAATCCTCAGGTCGCGCGCAAGCGTTGCGGGGTCGCAGGAGACATAGACGATGCGCTTTGGCGCCATCATAAGCATTGTATCAAGAAGAACCGCGTCACAGCCTTTTCTGGGAGGATCGACAACAATAACATCCGCTCCGATTTTTGGATTTTCCTTGACCAATCTTGGGAACACTTCTTCGGCCGCGCCGACATAGAACTCCGCATTTTGAATGTTGTTCACCGTTGCATTAGCCTTTGCATTCTCTATTGCCTCGGGTACAATCTCGACACCGTACACTTTTCCTGCCTTAGCGGCCAGGAACAGGGAAATAGTACCGATTCCGCAGTAGAGATCCCACACAGTCTCGTTGCCCGTAAGCTGCGCATACCGAAGCGCCGTATCATACAGTACCTCCGTCTGTACCGGATTAACCTGGTAAAATGCCATCGGAGATATTTCAAACCGAACATCCCTGATATAATCTGTAATGGATGCCTTTCCAAAAAGCGGAATCAGTTTCTCCCCAAGAATTACATTGGTCTGCTCACGGTTCACATTCAGACACAAACCGACAACTCCCGGAATCTTCTTCAGTTCTTCATACAGTATTTCGGCCTTCGGCAGTTTCTCACCGTTGATAACCAGACATACAATAATTTCACCGGTTGCAAATCCTTTTCGCAGTAATATATGGCGAACCAATCCTCTTCCATTTTCCTCATTATATGGCTTTATGGAATGTGCAATCATAAAGTTACGAATGATGGTAAGAATCTCTTCGTGGCCATCGAAAAGCATATTACATCGCATCGATGGAATGATTCTATGTGAGTGTCCGGCATAGAAGCCAATTACGGGATTCCCGTTACTATCTTCGCCAACCGGAAACTGTCCCTTGTTTCGATAGGCTTCCGGATTCTCCATTCCAAGAATTAGCAACACCTCCACATCCGAAAAGCCTCCGATTCGGCTGATACAATCCTGCACCTTCTTCTGCTTTAGGCGAAGCTGTTCCTCATAATTCATAAAAGAGAGCTGGCAACCACCGCATGACGAAGCGACCGGGCACGCTGGCGTAATCCGGGAGGATGCCGGCTTAACCATTTCCTCCACCTTGCCGAACGCATAGGTCTTCTTGGCTTTTAAAATTCTTACAATACACTCGTCTTGGGGAATTGCATTCTTGACAAATACGGTAATCCCTTCCGCATGTCCGATGCCTTCTCCGGTATCCGAAATATCTTCAATTGTCATTGGAATCAACTGATTCTTAGCAAACATACGATTACTCCTCGTGATTATATGCCGCCTTTCGGGCGGCATATAATCATTAAAAACCATTGTCAAATCCTATTTTGATGTCGGTCTGATATTGGACTCAAACATCTTCTGGTAACCGAGCCATTCTCCGTTTACTGCCTCGCTCCCCGCAAGAACTTCACGGAAGGTTTCCATCTTGGCATCGAGGTTGTCTGCCATACTAAGGGCAAGTGCCTCAACCAAAGCAGGTTTCTTCGGAGAACCATATTCCAATTCACCGTGATGTGCAAGAATACAGTGACGAAGCTCATTCGCCAGTTTCTCAGGAAATGCCGGTATCTCTGCAATCTTCTTTCCAATCAGTTCGGCACCTATGAAAATGTGACCGAGCAGGTTCCCCTCGTCTGTATAATCATTTTCCGGGAAAGAGGAAATCTCGTAAAGCTTTCCGATGTCATGAAAGATTGCTACCGTAACCAAAAGGTCGCGATTCAGAAGCGGATAACTGTCTGCAATAAAGGCGCACATTCTCGTCACACCGAGCGTATGCTCCAACAGACCGCCGATAAAAGCATGGTGAATGGATTTCGCTGCGGAATGGTTCACAAATTTCTTCGCAATCTCTTTATCCGAGAACACATTGGTCAAAAGCTGCGAAAGATGTGGTTCTTTCACCGAATCCATAAATGTTTTCAGCTCGGCATACATTGCCTTAACATCCTTTTCCGTTGCAGGCATATAGTCCGTAACATCGTACTCGCCCTCATCCGCTTTTCTGGCGCGACGAATATTCATCTGCAGACTGTTTTGGAACATTGTAATCTGGCCTTCAACCTTCACATAATCCATCGGCTCAATATTGGCTACTCCGGGCCCCAAGTCCCATATCTTACCATCAATGGTTCCTGACTTATCCTGAAGAAGCAGTGACATATAACTCTTTCCCGTCTTCGTCTTCAGAATCTGACACTGTTTGCAGAGATATACCTCCGTAAACATTTCCCCGTCTCTCAATTCATTAATGTAGCGCATAGCTTTCCTCGATTCTTTTAGTTAGTAATCTTCCAGGTCTTCGTCATTTCCTTACCATTTCTGCGGAATACAATCGTAATTTCCTCATCTCTCTTAAAACTTGTAAAGATGGAATAGAAACCTTCTGCATCAACTATCGGCTGACCGGAAATCTCCGTAATAATATCGCCCTGACGGAACTCCTGTGCAAAGGCCTGAGAGCCCTCATTCACGCTTTCAATCAGCACACCGTTCTGCATGGAAAGTGCCTGCAACGTTTCCTCATCAAGATTTCGGAAAATAACACCGAATGTCGGATATTCCTCCTGATTAATCATCAATCCAAGATAGGTTCTTATGGAATCCAAATCAATTGCCTGCATAAGCATTCCGCCATCGTGGAATCGATTCGTAATCACTCCTACCAACTGTCCTTTGGAATTAATCAGAATTCCGGATTCTCCACGCCCGCCAATGATATTGGTTTCCATCATACCGAGAGCGGTATCCGTGATATATGCCTTCTCGGAACGGGAAGTGATAATACCGAAATCTACCGATTTCGTTCTTCCGTTCGGAAATCCGAGTGCAATGACTACAGTACCGATTCCCATCGTGGAAGTGCTGTTGCAAAACGGAACAATCTTGATTGCTTCCTTCTCAGCAACCTGGAAATCGGAATATCGGACTGCAAGAAGTACTATGTCGGCTTCTTCATTAGACGCATACAAGGTTGCTTCCGCTCTCTTTCCGCTACCGAAGACAACCGAAATCTTATCGTGAGCATTTGCCGAATAAGCCTCATAGGACGTCAGGATAATAAACTCAATTCCGTCGTCAAATATAACAACACCATTTGTTTTTGAGACATTTTCCGTAATATCCGAGAACACAGGATCTACGATTTCCTTTACATAGCATACCGTCGTCAGGCAAGATTCCATGGATTCCGCTGCAATCTGTACGCCTTTCATCATATTCTCATAGCTGGTGAACGGTCTGTCATCAATAATCAAAGTGGAACCGCCGGGAGTCGGTTGCGTATCCGGAGTCGGTCTCGTAATCTCAACGCCATGTCTTTCATCTTCTTTGTTGATGACATGCTGAATCACATAATCCGAGATTTCATAGGAAATTCGGAAAATAATACCGCCAAGTGCTGCCAGAAGGATTACGATAACAACGGTGCGAAGAACCTTTTTCTTCTTTTGCCATTTGGACTGTGGAACACGTTCTTCTTTTATGAAGCCGTAATTTTCCTGCGTTTTTTCAGACACCGGCTGCGGATTTTTATTCTTAGATTGTTTGAATATACTCATATGCGCTCCTATCTGTCTGCTCTCTGCAGGCTGAAGACGAATTCGGTTCCAACACCTTCGGTGCTGACAACCTTTATATTCTCATTGTGTGCCGCAATAATCTGTTTCGTTATAGACAGGCCAAGTCCGGTACCTCTCTTGTCCTTGCCTCGGGAAAGGTCGGTCTTGTAGAAACGTTCCCAAATCTTACCGATTGCCTCCTTCGGAATACCGATTCCGGTATCCTTAACAGAAATCAGTACCTTGTCACGCTTCTCAGCAACCACGACTGTAATCATACTGTCCGGATGACTGAACTTAATCGCGTTATCAATCAGGTTGTGAACAACCTGCTGAATCTTTCCTTTATCGGCATAGACGAACAACTCGTTCTCGGGAAATACGAGACGAATCTTCATATTCTTCTGTGAACATTTTCCTTCAAAGGTTGCAGAAGCCTGTTTCAGCATTTTTACGATATCAAAATTCTCGTAGATGAGTCTTACACCCTTATTCTCGAAATTACTCAAGTCAAGCAAATCGTTCGTCAGGTTGGAAAGACGTTCGGTTTCAAACAGAATGATATTCAGATATTTGCCTTGAATCTCATACGGAATCGTACCATCCTTCATTGCTTCTGCATAGCCCTTTATGGAAGTAAGCGGAGACCGGAAATCGTGACTGATGTTCGCCACAAAATTCTTCTGATACTCTACCAGATTGGCATGCTGTTCTGCGAGCATATGCGCCGACAGAGCAACATCACGGTATTCGTTCTTTCCTTCAATCTTGGCCTCGGCAGAAAAGTCGCCGTCGGTATAAGCAATAATGGTATCATGTATGGTCTGAAGATTCCTCGTATGGAAAATCCCAAACCCTACAAATGCGGCAAATGTCATCATTAGCATGGCTAGTGCAATGAAATTCAATCGTTTTGCAAATGCCCGTACTTCCTGCGTGGATTTTACCATAGGCTCCGCCAGAACTATGTAGCCCTTGGTTCGTGCACCATCTAACACCGGTTGAACGGCGCACATACTTTTCTCTTCGGTCAAACCTTCTATCATTACATTGCTGACCTTTAACGAGTCCAGAAACCCGGGAGACTTCTCATTCAGATTCATGGTTACATCTGCAGGCAATATCAAATCACCATTGCCGGATACTACCCAAACCTGTGCATCCAGCATCTCTTCAACAGCATTCATCTGGAACTGAAAGGTTTCCATCGTAAACCCGGGCAAAGCATACTCCGAACGGTAGATATTCGATATCTCCACACATTCGCTATACAGCCTGTCTCTGTGCTGGTTCAAAACGTTCTTTTTGTATAACGGGCGAACCAGAAAGTTCACCAAGGCGAAGACAACAGCTGCCAGAATCAAAAATACAATGGCATACTGCTGCCAAATCTTATGTTTCATGCGTCACTCCTGTAGAAAATACTTTTACAACTGAGTTCTCAATTCAAACTTATATCCGATGCCCCAAACGGTACCGAGACGCCATTCCTCATGGTCTCTCAACTTCTCACGAAGACGCTTGATATGTACGTCAACGGTACGGGTATCACCGACATATTCATAACCCCAGATTCGGTCCAAAAGCTGCTCACGGGTAAATACCTGATTGGGATGTGAAGCGAGATAGAATAAAAGTTCAAACTCCTTCGGAGGCATCTCCAGCTTATGTCCCATATAGGTAACCTCATAATTGCTCTGATTGATAATCAGGTCTGCATAAGATACGCATTCTTCGCTCTGAACGGCTACCGGATGGCTCTCATGCGGTGCTTCGTGCATTGCCGCGGGTTCCGGACGCATTCTTCGAAGAACTGCCTTAACACGTGCCACAAGTTCTTTGGCGTCAAATGGCTTCATCATATAGTCATCGGCTCCAAGCTCGAGTCCAAGAACCTTGTCAAATATCTCACCTTTCGCAGAAAGCATGATAATCGGAGTATTGGAAGTCTTACGAATCTGACGGCACACTTCATATCCGTCAATTCCCGGAAGCATCAAATCCAAAAGAACCAAATTCGGTTCATACTCATTGAACTGACGTACTGCCTCTTCACCGTCCCCAACGATTCTGGTGTCGAAACATTCTTTCGTCAGATACAATGCTATCAGCTCAGCAATATTGTTATCATCATCAACAATCAGTATCTTCTGTTTTTCTGCCATTTTCCCTCTCCTTTATCACCCTTTAAATTCCACTTCCGTCGAGCCGTAGTCCGGCGACAGAGTACAACTCTTTACATATTTTGTATGCTTGCAATGATTCTGCACTGCCTGACGAACCGCTCCGGTACCACGTCCGTGAATGATTGTAACCTTTGCCAGATGTGCCAGATAAGCATCGTCCAGGTATTTGTCCAATTCCGCAATTGCTTCATCCACTCGTTTGCCAATCAGGTTCAGCTCAGGACTGATTGTCATAGCCTTGGCTCCCATTCCTGTCGGAACGTAGGTATGCTTCTTCTCCTCCTTGGGCGGTTCCAAAATCGCAAGGTCCTTGATGTTCACCTTCGTGGTCAGAATACCCATGGTGACGAAGCAGTCACCCTTTGCATTCGGCAGAGTATGAATCGTACCGCTTGTATTCATACTGAGTACCATAACGGAATCTCCAATATGAAAATCCGATGCCTTGTGATTCGTCTTCTGATACTGCTTCTGCTCCTTCATCGCAGGCGCATTTTCATTGACCTTCTCACGAAGCTTGCGGCGTTCCTCCTCCATAGCAGCCATATTGGCTCCGGACGAACCAAGTTTATTAATCTTCCGAATTGTCTCGTCCGCATAATCCTTGGCATCCTGAAGAATCTGCCCTGCTTCGCTTTTCGCATCAGCAATCAGCTTGTCGCGGCGTTCCTCGATTGCCTTGTTCTTCTTCTCCCATTCCGACTTGTTCAGTGCCGCTTCTCTGCGGTCTGCACGAGCTTCAGCGAGTTCCGTTTCCAGTTTCTTACGGGTATCCTCAAGTTCAGCAATCATATCCTCGAAGCTCTTATCGCGAATGCCGATGAAGGAATCTGCCTCCTCGATAATGGAATCGGAAAGGCCAAGTCGTCTGGAAATGGCAAATGCATTGCTCTTTCCGGGGATTCCCAAAAGCAGGCGGTATGTCGGGCGAAGGCTCTCCACATCAAACTCACAGCAGGCATTCATCACGCCCTCCGTTGTCATTGCAAAAACCTTAAGCTCCGCATAGTGTGTCGTTGCCATCGTACGGATATCAAAACGGTGAAGATATGTCAATATTGCCATGGCAAGTGCCGCACCCTCGGTCGGATCGGTTCCGGCTCCCAACTCATCGAACAGAACAAGCGAATCCTCTTCTACCTGTTCGAGAATCTTCACGGTATTCGTCATATGAGAGGAAAATGTGGAAAGCGACTGTTCGATACTTTGCTCGTCACCGATATCCGCATAAACCTCCGGGAATATACCCATCACGGTTCCGGATTTAGCCGGAACATGAAGCCCTGACTGTGCCATAATGGTAAACAGACCGACCGTCTTTAGGGAAACCGTCTTACCTCCCGTATTCGGTCCGGTAATAATAATCATGGAATAAGTTGTTCCAAAAGAAATATCTATCGGCACAACTTTCCTCGCATCAATCAGCGGATGACGACCCTGCACAATCTTGACGGTTCTGTCCTCCGAAAAATCCGGTCTGGTTGCCTTCATTTCCTTGGCAAGCATTGCCCTTGCAAAGATAAAGTCCAGTTCCGTAATCGCATTACGGTCATAACGGAGGCTCTCTACATTAGGAGCGAGCATTTCGGAAAGTGCCTGAAGAACCTTTTGGATTTCCTCTACTTCCTGAATCTCAAGTTCGCGAAGTTCGTTATTCAGTTTCACAATCTCAATCGGCTCAATGAAAGATGTCGAACCGGAAGCCGATTGGTCGTGAACCATACCGGAAACCTGATTTTTATATTCACTCTTATATGGCAGACAATAACGTCCGTCACGCATTGTAATCAAAGCGTCCTGAATCATTCCTGCCTGAGAGGCGGCATTCAGAATGGACCCGAGTCTCTCATGTATCTTATCATTGGTAGTCTTAATCTTCCTTCGAACACTCTTCAAACCCGCACTGGCATCATCGGCTATCTCCTCTTCGGAAAGAATGCAGCGGTTGATTTCCAAAGCCTCACTCTTCATCTCTTCCAAGAGTTCGAACCGTTCGGTCAGAGAGTCCTCCGGGACTTCCCTGTCATGATTACCGCTACAGCCGTAAGCCTTAGACCGTGCAACGGCAGAAAGCAGGGAACCGATTCGCAACAATTCAGGTATCTGCAGGCATCCGCCTCTGTCTAATCTTAACAAGGAATCTCCGATGTCCGGTATTCCGCTAAAGGAAAGTGAGCCCTTCGCATAGATTCTCTGAAGAGCATCCGCAGTTTCCTGTTGTAAAGCCAATGCTTCTTCTCTTGTTCCTACCGGGACCAGTTCGGAACATCGTCTGCGTCCAAGGTCAGAGCCCGCAAAATGCACAAGCATTTCGCGTATTTTATCAAATTCTAATGTTTTTAATGCTTTATCGTTCATATTTTCTCCAAATCAATTCTTTGAAGACCACTGAAGACGATGCAGTTCCCCCTTCATTCGCATTCCTTCAAAATCATTCTGACGGAGTGCCTCATAAGCAATAATCGCCACTGAATTACTCAGATTCAGTGAACGCATCTCGCCAATCATGGGAATACGCACACACGTGTCCTCATGGTCAACCAGGATTTCTTCGGGAATGCCGGCACTCTCCTTGCCGAACATAATATAGCAGTCCGGTTCATAAGATACCTGCGTGTACACAGTCCTTGACTTCGTCGTCGCGTAATACACTTTGGCGCCGGGATTCTTCAAAAGAAAATCCTCATAGTTCTCATATATTTTAACATCCAAATCCTTCCAATAATCCATTCCGGCCCTGCGAAGATGCTTTTCATCCAGGGAAAATCCGAGCGGCTTAATCAGATGCAGCTGAATCCCCGTTGCGGCGCAGGTCCGTCCTATATTACCGGTGTTGGCCGGAATCTCCGGCTCATGCAATACCACATTAATCATATTCTACCTGTCCTTACGATGCTCCGTTACGAATTTTCTAAGTCGGGAAAGTGCTTCTTTCAGATTCTCCATGGAATACGCGTAGGAAATACGCAGGAAGCCCTCTCCACAATCGCCGAATGCAGTTCCTGGAACAATGGCAACCTTCTGCTCCGAAAGAAGTGTTGTGGCAAACTCTTCACTCGTCATTCCAAATTCACGAATGCAAGGGAATACATAAAAAGCGCCATAAGGCTCAAAGCACGGCAATCCCATATCCCGAAGTTCGTGCAGGACAAAACGGCGTCGCTTGTCATAGCTGTCACGCATCATGGCTACATCCTCGTCACCATTTTTCAGTGCATCCACAGCCGCATACTGACTCATCGTAGGTGCACACATAATTGCAAACTGGTGAATCTTCGTCATCTGACGGATAATTTCCTTCGGTCCACATGCATATCCGAGTCTCCAACCGGTCATCGCATGTCCCTTTGAGAAACCGTTAATCACAATTGTTCTTTCCTTCATACCGGGAAGCGAAGCGATCGACACATGCTTACGGTCATAGGTCAGCTCACTGTATATTTCATCCGAAACAACGAAGATATCCTTCTCAATACAAATCTCAGCGATTTCCTTAAGGTCGTCCTCCGTCATAACTGCACCGGTAGGATTGTTCGGAAAAGGCAACACGAGAAGCTTTGTGCGGTCGGTAATTGCCGCTCGAAGTTCTGCTCCGGTAAGCCTGAAGTCGTTCTCCTCCTTCAGCTTGATAATCACCGGGATGCCCTGCGTCAGAATTACACAAGGCTCATAGGATACATAACAGGGCTGCGGAATGATAACCTCTTCTCCCGGGCATACCATGGCACGGATTGCCAGATCGATAGCTTCACTTCCACCGACCGTAACAAGTGTTTCCGTCTTTGCATCATAATGCAACTGATATCTGCGCTCCAAAAAACGGCATATTTCCACACGAAGATCCATCAGACCGGCATTACTGGTATAATGTGTCTTCGCCTTTTCAAGCGAATAGATTCCCTCTTCACGGATGTGATAAGGCGTAGCAAAATCGGGTTCGCCTACACCAAGGGAAATGGCATCCTTCATCTCACTGACCACGTCAAAAAACTTTCGAATGCCGGATGGCTTAATCTCAGCCACAGCAGGGTTAATCGGGTTTCTCACGGTGTAATCAGCATCCTTTCATCCTCCATCTTGTTCACAAGCGGAAGGCCGTGCTCCTTATATTTCTTCAGCACGAAATGGGTAGCAGTGGAAAGAATGGAATCCATCGGGGCAAGCTTTCCGGATACAAACTCCGCAATGCTTTTCAAACTGGAACCGCGCAGCATAACCGTGAGGTCAAAACCGCCACTCATCAAATACACAGCCTCCACCTCATCAAACTGGTAGATTCTCTCGGCAATCTCATCGAAGCCCTTTCCACGCTGCGGCGTAACTTTAACCTCAATCATTGCCGTAACCTGATGCTTTTCGGTCTTATCCCAGTCAATCAGTGTCGGATATCCGCAGATAACCAGCTCATCCTCCAGACGCTTAATCTCCTTTGCTATCTTTTCTTCATCCTCATTTAACATAATGGCGAGTTCCTTCACCGTCAGTTTCGCATTCTGGTCAAGACTCTCCAGAATTCTCATATCCAAATCCATGGTTTATTCCTCCTAAATACTCATATCTAAATACATTCCCCGAAAGGAAAATGTCATATTTCTTAAATCTCACTGCCTCGAAACGGTTCCAAAAACCTTACTTCGTCTCCGTTGTGAAGTTCTCTTGCTGCCTCTTCCGAAAGCGTACCAATAACCTCTGCCTCAATCCGAACCTCGTACAAAGCGGCAAGAAGTGTCTCGGAATCCGGCGTAATCAGGAACACGCACCCTCCCGAACCAATCCGATACGGGTCAATGTCCAATTCCTCACAAACCTCAATCGTCTTTTGGGAAATCGGTATGGCGGGCAGATTCACTTTCATTCCGGTCCGCAACCGTTCGCCCATACCAAACAGTCCGGCATATACTCCGCCGTCACTGCAGGCATATCCATATACTGCTCCATGCAAGAAACCAATCTCACATGTTTTCACCATGTCAAGCGCATCCGCGAGTTCCGGTATCCCGGTCAGAAAATGCTTCGGATATTTCAGCGCAAGCCTTTTCTTATGCTGTTCGTACAGTAAAACCGTCGTTTCTGCACCTGCAAAACCACACATAACAATGCTGTATTCTCCGGCCGGATAATCCTGCTTCGGGACTTCCATCAGTGCCCCGCTTGCCGTAACGTGTGCGGTAATACTCACCGTATCTGTTCGAACAATCTCCACATCCGAAAGCTTAGCTATGGCAAATGCCTCACGCATATAAGGCCTCAGCTGTTCCTCCGGTATATCCTTCGGTACTGTAAGAAGAAGTGTAAACGCCGTAGCCTTTCTGGCTCGTGCCGCGAGATTATTCACAGCCCGGGCATATGCCATTCGGACAATCAGCGGATTGCGTCCCGTCATTGTTCCGGATGCCATACTCACAGCAGAATCCTGCAAAAAAGCCAGGCGAACACATTCCGAAACCGGCATACCGTCACGTTTACCGGAATAGGGTCTGGCCAGATAATTTGCGTTACCGATTCGCATCACAAGTCGCTCAAATTCCGGTGCACCGATTCTTCCTTCTCCCATACTTTCCTCCGGACACAAAGGCTCTTAATCTAAAGGACTATTCTGCAGATGCAAACAATCCCCCATAATTAATTTATTATATCACAATTGTGCGGTAAGTATCAAGTTTACAATTTCTATATTGCAAAATGGGGTAAATGTGATATACTGTAGCAGATTTTAATTTTTTAACTTCTAAAGGAGAATTAACCATGAAGAACAGTCGTAACAGGGGAGATGCCCGCTTTATCATTATTCTGATTTGTGCAGTGGCAGTTTTGGCTGTAGCAGGATTTTTTGTTGTCAGAGCGGTTAAAGACCGTCAATTCACAGAAGGTGAAGTCGACGAGAACTATGTCTACGAAAACCGTTGGGCTGATGTTCGCTATGAACTTCCGGCGGGTTATGAGTTCGCTGAACATAAAAAGAATGAATTGCTTTATCAGGGACCCGGAAACCGAGTAATTGGATTTGTTGTTGACGAAAACAGTACCCTGGAGGAAGGTTGGGGCAGTATCAAAACTGCTTTCTCTTACCTGTCCTCGTTCAACAGCTATGGATTTACCGTCAATGTCGGAAAGGATACTACCAAGGCCATCGGCGGACACGAGTATAAATGCTGTGTAACCTCATTCAGCGCAGCCGGACAAACCTTCCATATGGAAATCATTGCCAGACAGGTACGAAAGAAGGGAATCATTGCCTTTTGCTTTTTATCCCCTTCCGCTAATGAATTCGAGATGTTTGAAACCAATATCCGAAGCTATCGCTAGGCAACATATTTAATGGGGCTGTGAAAATTCACAGCCCCTTTTTATTACTGCAACACAAGCAATTTCTGGTTCCATTAACGTCTTCTTTTCAGTAACTCCGCTCCAAAGGACGCTACACTGACAACTGCCGCCGCAACAAGAAGCATCCACACAGGTCTCCCATTAAAAACCTGCAGGTAGTAATCCGGCGGTAGAATTTTTCGCAGATACACGATAACAGGCAATGTTTTCTTCAAATCCATTATAATCGGGCAACACAGATAGCTGCCAATGGCGAGAATCGGAATGATTGCACAAACTGCATTCACATTGGGCACAAGCGTACGAATTATCTCGCACACACCCACAATAAAAATGCAGTACAAAAGCATAATCAAAACTTCGCGGAAGAATCCCGTACTCAAGCCTGCAATCATAATGCAGACAAATCCTACAATTCCGCCAAGAATCGTCGGCAGGAACAGGGAACCATAGTTGATTACCGGTCTTCTCTCGTAACTCATTACCTTGAAACGGCCCTCTGCATCATCCTGGAACCAGAATACAAGCCCGGCAAGCCCGGCCAGAAGCACGAACAGGGCAACTGTTCCGCGAATCGGCTTCATCAGATAATTCTCGGTGACAACCTCTTCTTCCGACAGTTCTTCATTTGTATAGGAATCACGATAAGTAATCGTGAAAAGCGACTCCTGCCCGTCAACCTCGCGCAATCGGCTTCGTACCATCGGACGAACAGTATCCTCCCTCAACTCCAACCCACTTTTATTCACCAGGTAATCCGTTACGGTATCTTCCATATAATCCTGATAAAGTTCCATCGTAACAAATTCGTTTACAAATGCAGCATACTGACTTGTTTGAGAAACTACCATTATGACGGAGCCGCTCCATTTGCCGGAAAGAAACCTCTGCCCAAGATCTGCGGGAAGAACGTAACCAACCTCTGCACGACCGGCTATGACATCACTATACAGGTCATCCTCGGAATCGGTCTTATAGAACTGTACCATATTATCAGAATTCTCCAACCCGTCTGCAACCTCTGCGGCGAGTCCGTCACCGCCTTCCGCAACATAGACGGCCGCACGAAGCGTCCCGTCATCCTGCGTAATGATAAAGCGATACATTAAAAGAATCACAGGAAGCAGCACAAGAATAATCACAAATGAAGGCTTCTTCAGTAGTCGTTTTGTCATTAAGAGAAGCCACATAGCCAGACGTTTCATTCTGCCCACCTCCTCTTTCCTGAGAAGATTGCCATGGAAGCCAAAAGCACGGCACAGGCTTCAGCTGCCACCATCAGAAGAAGCGGAACGGATACTGCATGCGTCATTCCATTTTTCATGACATTCAGCATACGTGCCGTCGGCAGATAAGCGCCGATAACACGCACCTTGGCAGGCAGGTAAGCTGCCGGTGCAAGAAGTCCGGAAGCATAACCCATAACCATCACCACGATGAACAGAAGGAGAATTCCGCCAATCTGGTTGGCTGCGAAAGTATAGACAAATACGACAATTGCCGCCGCCAGAAGAAGCACCGGAAGTCCACAGACGAACCAGTATCCGATCTCCTCAAAGGTGGAAAGATTCATTACAGTTTCAAAACTTGCGGGATGTACCCATTTCCACCCGCAGAGCAGAGCAAAAATTGTCGAATACAAAATAGCGAACATGGAAAGCACTGACAGGTATCGTATCGCAAGAAGCTTGGCGGGTCCGATTCTGTGAAGTGCAAGCTGTTTCTCAAATGCCGCCGGGTCACCTTTCAGAAGTGTTCCGCAACTGATTCCGCCAAGAAGCAAAAGGAGGACAAATGCCGCACAAATATAGTACTGTGCAACTGTCTGGTTCCCTGTTCCGGAAGCCGAATCCTTCGAATAAAAATCCTCACGGGACATAACAAAATCAAAAAACATATTCTCTACATCGGCACTGACACGATAGACATCATATTCACTCGCATATTCATCGGTTGCCGCTGCAACTCCGGCCACATCAATTCCCACTTCCGTTCTTTGGAAGAGTTCTCCGACAATATCGGAGATACTTGCCATCAGGTTATTGTTAAAACCGAAAATCTTCGGCAGTATCATCTCTGCACGAATATCGTCTCCATCAAAGATTCCGCCGATAAAATGGTCCGGAAATATAACAACACCGGAGTATGTCCCGTCATCGAGTCCCTTCATTGCCGTTTCCTCGTCCACCTTGACAAAGCTGCACATAGAGCTGACACTCGTTGAGGATTCCAAAACATCAAGCCCAAAGGAGCCAAGAAACGCATTCTCATTCATAACAAGTGCTATGTTCATATCGGATTTGGTAAGGTCCTTCTTCGTAAAAGCGGCGGAAAATACAACCACAAGCCCGATTAATGCCGTCAAAAGAAAGACCCCAAGAAAATATTGCGGCAATATTCTAATCATTCGCTTTTCTTCCATTCGGATGAATGTACCTGTCAGCTTCACTTTGTGTCTCTCCAATCCAACTTTATATCAGTTTGCTTACTAGAGCAAACCTGACAGTGTATCGATATAATCCTCGAGATTGTTCTTAACCTTATCGTAGAATTCCTTCCACTCCTCCTCTGACATTTCGGAGACATTATGCACAACCTTCGGCGGTTTCGCAGAGAATTCATCCTCCTTAACCGCAACACTGATTCTCCATGTCAGATTTACCGTAGTTCCCGTATAGGTATCCCACAATTTCAGTTCCGTGAAATTCAGACTTCTTTCCTGCTCGTCCTCAGTCACCTGCAGAACTGCCTGAAGTCCACCTATGGAACCGCCATTGTAATAGGTGTTGGCATCTATGGTAACGGTATCTCCGCCGTCCTTAAAGTTACTCTGCAGAGAGGCGGAATAAGTAACGCCCTTCCAGTCTATAGAAGCATCCAAAGAAGAACGGATTCCATATGCATTTTCCGTTGTATTTTTTGTAAAAACAAAGGTTACCGGTTCCTTCATCTGCAGGTCAAGTGTCATCGTAAAATGATCCTGCGGGTCATTCTCGCCACTTGCCTGATAAGAAAAGGTTACCGGCACCTTCTCACCGTAAACAATGATTGCCGTAGAGAAATCAAGTGAAATCATTTCCCCTTTTCTCGTCAGGAACATAAGTGCTTCAATCTCTTCCTCGCCATCTGCGAAATGCAGATTCTTCTCGCTGAGTCCCGTCAGGGAGCGAAGTCTTTTACAGATTTCATCGGTTTTTACGGTTGCCTGATAGCCATAACACAGCAGATTCTCTTTGCCGACATGAATCTTCTCCTGGAGTCTCTGCCCGGATGCATTCTTGGCCTCCTCAAAGGAAATCTTACGAAGCAGAGCATTCACTGCTGATTCGTATCCCGTACCAAAATAACTGAACGGGGAAGTTCCTTCCGTCAGTCTCGCAAATATACTGTTTATTTTGTATTTGGAAATAATCTCCTGTGCTTTGTTCCTGATTGTCTCTCTGTACTTCTCCGGAACAAGTGCCCAGCCGGGATTATTCTGCCAACTGTCGCGTATTTCTTTATAGTTCAAAAGCAGACCGTCTTCATGCAATCTTTGTGAAGCAAGCGCAATCGATTCCTTATTACTCCATGCACGCAGCAGAACAATTCGTATCATACTGATTGCCAGAGAAACACTCTCGTATGCTCCCTGTCCCTCAAGGGCTTCCACGCCAAATGCGACACCGACTCCCTTCGGAATCTCCTCCGGCTTAAAACCGATATCGTCTAACAAACCATAAAGAAGCGTTCCCTCATCAGCCTCAACGGATTGAACCGCAAGCGTAGTATTGATTGCATAATTCCCGCCCATCAGATACTCGCGGATTGTATCCAGACCAATTGCCTGAATCATCGGATCTCCGCTTCCAACGCTATCGGAAACCGCATCTTTCAATGCCTTACGGCAGAAGGCATTCGAATCTTTTGGTCTGCAACAGAGAATGATTACAACAATTGCAACAATAGCAAGAAGCCCCGCCGGAATAATCCATCGTAGCGGGGTTGATTTCTTCTTTTTCGATTGTCCTTCGTAAACGGCATATCCATTTTCATCAAATGGCGGCCGCGAAATATGTTCCATAGGGATCTCCTTCTTTGCCACAAATATGGCTCCCACACGGGGAAATGGCTCCCCTTACTTCCCTCTATACAATAGCCTTCAAAAGCTCATCTCCGCGAAGAGACGGATCCTCCTCGTGAAGAACACCCTGACGCATAATCAGGATTCGGTCACACAGATCAAGTTCCTGCTCATCATGTGTCGTAATCAGGATAATACCGTTTCTCTTCTTGAACTCTGCCATATACTGACGGATGAATGACTTGCAGATCAAATCAAGTGCCGCACTCGGCTCATCCATAATCAAAACGGGCGGGTCCATGGCAACGGAACAGCCGATGCTCAGACGTTTCTTCATACCGCCGGACATATTGGACACCTTCACATTAAGGAATTCCGGAATACCAAGCATCGAAAGAACGCCCTTCTCCAGTTCCTCATTCATATCATACGGGCTGTCACAGTACCAAAGGCGCAGATTGTCCTTCGCAGTTAACTCGGGAATCAGCGGGTTCTCCTGCGGCACATATCCGACGATGCGCTCGCGTTCCTTCGGCTCGCGAAACATATCATGGCCAAATGCATGAAACTCTCCGCTGTTCGGTCGCAACGTGCCCGCAAGAATAGAAAGGAGCGTTGATTTGCCGCAGCCGTTCGCGCCGGCGATGGCAATGCACTCTCCCTGCTTTGCAGTAAAGGAAATGTCACGAAGCACCTGCTTCTTTCCATAATTTTTGCTAATATGTTCTACTTCTATCATCTTTTATCTCAATGCGGAAAGAAGACATGCAACCATGATAAATACAAGGATTGCGGCAATAATAGCAACGATACGCTTCTGATTCTTCTTATTCGTGAAAAATCTCATGTCAGGTTACCTCCCATACTTTGCAGGTCAGCCTTTTTATAAAAAATCTGCCTACCCGATATTGTATATGATATTTGTCTGAAATGCAAGAAATACTACTCTATGCGTTTTGAAGCGGAATGTCCTTTTCATCACCGGACAGGTTTTTATAAATCACACCGCTTTCCGGTGCAAGCCATACGGAAAATGTACCGTCCTTCGGGAACACAATGACCGCATCCGGCCAATATCCGGCCCTGTCGGTCTTCATAATGCGCACCAGCTTATGATTATCGGAAATACCACACTTCCATGCAGGAATCGTGATTTCACGCTCTTCGGCATTATTGTTCACCGCAATAATCACGACAGATGTCATTGTAAACCGGGCATAGCAGAGAAGTCCATGCTCTGCGTGGAGAAGCATTAACGAGCCCGTTCGCAGTGCCGGATAATTCTTATGAATATGAATCATCTCACGATGGAATCCAATCATCTCGAAGTCCTCGGCACCCCACGGATAGGTTCTGCGATTATCGGGATCGGTCCAGCCTACCTGACCGGCTTCATCTCCATAATAAACCGTAGGTGCACCGGGCCATGTCATCTGCATCAGTACTGCTTCACGCATAACGGCACGATTCACATTGGCCCCCGCCATCTCCGGTCCGAGAATTGCCGTTCGCCCGGAAATATGGTTGGTCCTCGTTAGAAATCGCGAGTGATCGTGATTGGAGAGCTCGTTCATTGCCGAATACAAAGAGCCTGTTTCGAATTTGGCCATATTGGTTTTCATGGCTTCGACAAATGCAATCTCATTATTATACAAATCATCCCGGTAATCGTCGCTATGCTTTTCCATTCCGGTCAGAAACCAGGTAATCGGCTCCATAAAAGCATCGTAATTCATTACCGTATCCCATTCGTTGCCTCTAAGCCATGCGCTCGGGTCTCCATAATGCTCGGCAAGAATCAGTGCATCAGGATTGGCCTTTTTCACTTCCTGTCTGAAGCTTTGCCAGAACCGGTGATTAAACGTGGGGCTATGGCCGAGGTCGGCACCGACATCCAGCCTCCAGCCGTCAATTCCGTAAGGCTTCGATATCCATTTTTTCGCAATACGAAGAATCTCATCGCAGAGCGCAGGGGATTTCTCATAATTCAGTTTCGGAAGCGTCGCATGATTCCACCAGCCCTCATAGCTTTCATTCTCCGGCCAGTTGTCCTCCTTAAACAGAAAATAATCGCAATAAGGACTTTCCTTGGTCTGATATGCTCCCGGGGCAAAACCCTCCGCATCCTTATATATGCCCTCACGGTCCATCCAGCGATTGAAAGAACCGCAATGGTTAAACACGCCGTCAAGTATAATCTTCATGCCGCGTTTATGAATCTCATCGACAAAATCCGCAAAGAAAGCATTGCTTTCCTCAAGATTCTGCAAATCCGTCACTCTCTTAATGTAGCGGAAGGCGTGCCGATTGTCGGTATCTCCTTCACAAAGAACGCGGGAATCATCGTTACGGATTACACCGTAATGCGGGTCAACATGGTCATAATCCTGAATGTCGTATTTGTGATTGGACGGGGAGACAAATATCGGATTCAGGTACAAAACCTCTACGCCAAGCTCCTGCAGGTAATCCAGTTTCTTTAAGATTCCCTTCAAATCTCCGCCATAGAATGCCGCAACGTCATTAGACTCCGGACATTTGTTCCAGTTATCCACTTTGTGGACATAACTGTCTATATAGTAATACTCACGGTCGGTAACAGAGTTCTCAACGTCCCCGTTACAGAAGCGGTCCACGAAAATCTGGTACATAACCGCTCCCTTTGCCCAGTCAGGAGTAGAGAATCCCGGTGTCACACGAAAATCCCACAAAGGATCGTGATAATCCTGAAGGCCATTCATATTATAATACCAAGTGCCGTCCTCGGGTGTTGCCACTTCAAACGCATAGGTCACCGTAGTCTCAGCCACGGCAATCTGTGCTTCATAAAGGGAATAAAGAACATGCTCCCTGCATCTTTGCATGGGAATCCTGTTCCCGTCACAGAACACATACGCCTTGAACGCATCGTCAAGCGGCATTCTCAACCGAACAGTCATTGTACTGTTACATGCCGGCTCTGACGGGCTGCGAAACAGTTCCGTACCGTCACTGAAAATGGCATCTTTCCATTGTATGACAATTTGCTCCATAAAAATAGCCGGTTACTACACCGGACACACCGACCCTTCCTCTTTCTATCTGCTTTTCCCATTTTATCTTTTGACGGCTTGCTTGTCAAGTTATGACATATGTGCGTAATAGGCAATCACACTTGCTGAGCTTCCTTGCTTTATGGAAATGCAAGACTCTTTCCGTTAAAGCAAAGAAAAAAGGGGGTTCTCACACCCCTTTTCCACTTACAATACGATATTAATCTGAATCTTATCATCCGCTGTTGAAATCGACATACGTAAACCATTTGCATCACAAATACTTTTGGCAACAGGAAGGCGCAGATTTCTTTCATCCACACTCTCTGTTCCCTTCGCAAAAGGTTCGAGAAGGTCTTCTGCAGTTACCATTCTGTCCTCTTTTAACTGACAGCTGAACAGGATTTCCTTCTTACCCGCATCAACCTGTATCCTCTTATCCGAAGAATAAGCACATAAGGTTTCAATAATATATCCTATGGCCTTCTCAAACAGGGGCCGGTTGGCATTGACCTTCACATCTCCGTTGCAGGCAACCTGAATGCCGTCTTCCTGCATTCTGCTAATGAATTCGTCTCCGATAACATCCGTTAAGACAAATGCCACGCGTTCCTTCACGGTAACCGTATCATTCTTGGACAGTTCCAACAGATTGGTAATCAAACCATTCATATAATTGATTCGTTCTCTGATTTCTGTAGTATACCGTCCATCCTTTGTATCGTCCTGACATAAACCATCGATACTTTCAGAAATCTCCGCTAGTGGTGCTTTCAACGCCTTAGCCATATTATCGGTCAGATTGGAACGGTACTGATACACCTTATAGTTCAGTTTTCGGCGCTGATATAAAAACAGAGCCGGCAGGAAAGTAATCACAATTCCGATTAAGATTGCTTTTACTGTATAGGTACCCATTGCTGCATATATCTGTCTTTTAAAAAAATACTGATCAAAAATCAATACAATCGCATATTCTGTTCCATTTACATCAACAGAAGAGACAATTCGATATTTTTCTTTGATTCGATCTGCAATTCCGCTATGATAAACCTGAGTGTAGAAAGTAGATTCCATCCAAACTCTACCTTCCACTTTTCCTTTTTCTAAATCGTTCTTATAATCCTTGAGCACTTTCAGCGCTTCGTCTCTAAGAGGTGCCCGAAGGATATTATAACATAAAAGGCAATTAACGTGTATTACATAAAATGAAAAGCACCGCCATTTGGGGGATGGCGGTGCTTCTCGGAGAAGGTATTTTTGTTACTTATGGGGTGTAGCAAAAACTATATAATGTATTGGGGTTTACGATTATTATAATACCATCGGTTCCCGCTTTAGTGTGCACAAAGTTTACAAAAGCAGTAACTGTTTTTTGTGCAATTTGTATATCCGCAAAAATGACAATTTGTTTGCACCGCCTGTGCGTCGTTTGTGACATGCTTCCTCTGCACAGGCGTGTGCTTCCTTAGCGGAGCGTTTTTTGTATCATTAGGAAATGCGACGCAATTTCCTATGATATAAAAAAGAAATCGGAGGTGTGAATAAATGGCTGAAGATGAAGAAAAGAAAGAAAGATTTGACCTGATGGCATTGCTTGAGGCCGAGCGTTCCCGTCATATGTACCGTCCGGGGTTCGGTCTGTTTGTTCATGAGGATACCAAGTTCCCGGATTCCCTGTGGGTTTCTAACTGCCTTAGCGGTTTGAATCCGGATGGCCCGAAGGCTCCGCCGGAAGGCGCGTATCCGCTTATCGGTCTTTTGTATGATTTGATTTATTGCGATTTGAGAACCGTGCTTTTGTATGTCCCGTTTGCCGGAGCAAAGTACGGAACATCTCTTCCTGCAGACAAGGATTTTGTTGAGAGTACGATTCGTTTCTTTGCGAAGATGCACATCGTCTGCAAGAGGGAACAGCGTGCGGATCAGCACGATTTCACGCGACCTTTCGGAAAGAAATACTCTGTTGTATGTGTAACAGAGGATGGGTGTCATATCCTTATGATGAAGCTTCTCCGCAAGGTTATTACTTTGAAGAAGCTTTCCGAATTGTATGAAACTTCTGCCTATGGGTTGTGTGCGCAGAATTTCGTGCAGGGTTCCTTTATGCGGAGATACCTGAATCCGAACTCACTTGATTCGTGGGTGAAGCAAATTGATTTTGAGTTTCCGAAGTATGAGTATGTGCGTGAGTTTAATACTGAATACGGTATGCGGAACTTCATTCCCGGCAAGATTGTCTTCCCGGAGAGAGTGCTTTCTTCCGGTGAAATGCAGCCGAGGAGGGTTCTGATGTTCTGTCAGCTGTACCAGAACTACAATGCGTCACTTATCCGACAGGAAGATATGGAGGCTGAATGGGACCACATCCTGAGACTTGTGATTCGTGAAGTAAATCACGAACACGAAAAGTTTTCCGAGGTTCCGGTTGAAATGAGCTGCGTCTTTGTTGTTGAGGATAAGGCGGCGATTTCAAGGGTTAAGCCTCTGCTCGTCAAATATCTGTTCTCGGAGTCGGAGGTTCTTGCACATTGTCTTATTACAACGGAAGGTCTTCAGGAGTATGTCGTTAACAAGGGTGAGATTTCTCCTTTGAGAGCCTGCTTTGAGCTTCGTAAGTCGGATGACGGCAGCGTTGTGGTTGGTGGATGCAAGAAGGATTATTTTAAGTAATGTATAAGCGTGTCCGTGGCGGTCATTTTATGGTCGTCACGGATTTTTGCGGTTTTTGATATAAAATTTTACATTTTTTCGCCCCTGTGCATAAATAATGCTTGCGTTATAAGGACTTATGTGCTATTCTTCCTTTAGAAGCATTTGATTTATGTGCGGAGCACAGTTTTGAGGAACTTGTACGGATTATCCGTACCGGCGGCCGCTGAAAGAAATCAGATGTTTTTTTTGTTGTTCGGGAAACAAAAAGAAGATAGAGCCGCCCATGAGCCGAATTGTCGGCTAGGTAAGGCTCGTTTTTTATTTCTAAAATGGTTAATGATTAAAACAATACTTTATATTATGCTTGACAAAATATAACTTGTTGAAGTATATTACAAAGTAGAAGAGAATAAAACAATAGTTTTAATCTCGCTGATTCAAAAATCATTTGGTGAAATAGAGAATCTTCTCATTTGTTTCCTCTGACTGTTGCGCGTGGGGCGCAGAAAAGTCTGCCAGGCAGACGCTCAGCATAAGGAGGTTGATTATATGATGAGATTTAAAACAACAAAAACGAAACGGCTTGTGGCACTGATCCTTGCCGCTACATGTGTTCTTTCTATGATGGGCTGCACGAAAACACCCGGAACGGAAGTGACACCCACCGTTACTGTAAAGGCTACGCCTACCGTAACGGCAACCCCGACGGAAACGCCGACACCGGAACCGACGGAGACTCCTACACCTACCGCTACGGTAGCGCCTACGGAAAATCCGACACCGGAACCTACCGCTACGCCGACACCGGAACCGACGGAGACTCCTACACCTACCATTACGGCAGCGCCTACGGAAACTCCGACACCGGAACCTACCGCTACGCCTGTTCCTACAAAGGCACCTACGGCCACACCGACTAAGGCGCCCACCAAGGCACCTACGGCTACACCGGTTCCGACAAAGGCTCCGACAGCCACCCCCAAGCCTACGGATACGCCTACTCCGAAGCCGCCGACACCTACACCTACATCTAAGCCTACGGCAAAAGACGGTAGTGTTGATGGCGTTGCATGGGCAGCACCAAAGGAGAGGACGGACATTGCCAATGCTCTTATGGCAGAGGTTAATGCGTATCGTGCACAGAATGGTATTCGTAAGTATGAGAATCCATATGTGTATGATGATGTTACTAATCCGGGTATGGGGGATTATCTCACCAGTAAAGGTAAGCGTGTCTGTAAAGACCTTGCCGTTAACTGGGGCAAGATGCATGAGAGCGGTCAGATTTCTGCCGGTACTGTCGGAAGCGACGATGATACCAGAACCGCCGCGCAGATAGCAAAGAGTCTGTTTGACCTTTGGTACAATTCCCCGTCCCATAACCGAAACATGCTTGATGATAGTTCTCAGTATGGTGGGGTTGACGTGGCGGTGATGCATGTCTACGAATACTGGGACGGTGATTGGAGAAAGTATCAGGCGGTGATGACTTCTTCCAGTGTTCCGTATGAGAAACTTCCTAATGGGTTAAAGTAGGAACTTTGGGGCTGTGAAATAACCCCATGAACAAAAAGAGGCTATCTGGGCGAACCCAGGTAGCCTTTTTTGTGTTATAATAGTCTTACCAATGAACCACATAACACGAGATTATTCTAACCCAAAACAGGGATTTTTACCAGTGTT
>JAZQNM010000005.1:0-3122 GCA_045627305.1 Lachnospiraceae bacterium | reverse complement strand
GGCGAAAGCATTGATTCAAAGAAATGTAATTACGAAACCTTTGCGGATTGCCGTTATATGCCCAAGCTGAACACCTCGAACAAGTGCGTTCAGGACTTCCTGACAGGGATAGCGGTACATTATATTACAGAATATGATATCGACGGCTGGAGACTGGATGTATCGGACGAAATCAGCCAGGATTATTGGAGAACCTTCAGAAAGGCAGTCAAAGCGGCGAAAAAGGATGCAGTAATTATCGGTGAAAACTGGCATGATGCATATCGGAATCTGAGAGGAGACCAGTATGACAGCATTATGAACTATGCCTTTACCAAGGCGGCACTGGATTATTTTGCCAATGAATCAAAGGACGCTCTTGCAACCGCACGGAAGCTGAATGAGCTTCTGGTCAGAAACAAGGACGGCGTTAACAGAATGATGCTTAATCTCCTGGATTCGCATGACACGCACCGGTTTTTTACCTGTGTGAATGAGAACAGGGCAGTTGTCAAGGAAGCACTTGCAATGCTATTCTTCTTTATGGGGACACCGTGTATTTATTACGGCACGGAGATTCTTATGCCCGGCGGATATGACCCGGACTGCAGGCGCTGCATGGATTGGGATAAGGTCCTGCCCGGACACGGATGCGATGATGTTATTGAACTGATCAGAAGTCTGGCGGCTTTCAGGCATGATGAAAGGGTTGATGACGGAGTATACAGGATCGGCTCTAAGCAGAATGTATTGTGCATTACTTCTGTGGTTGACCGGGGATTAAAATATGCTTTGTATGTAAACCACAGTGCACAAAAGAAATGCATCGACGGGATAACTGTAGGTCCCGAAGGTTTTGTGATAACGAAGAACGGAGGAGTACTGATCCATGAATAGTTTTAAAAGAATCGCAGCAGTAGTTCTGATTCTGGGACTGATTGCCGGAATGACGGGTTGCCAAAAGGACAACGGTTCGGACACTAAGGTGCCGGATGTTCAGAAATCCGATAATAACCCGGGCCAAGGCGTGGATTTCACCGGAAATATCAATCCGACAGGGGAAACGATTACTCTTAGGGTACTTGAAAACGACACGGCAAAAAAGGAAGGCTATTTTGAGAAGCTTCTTGAGGCCTTCAATGCTGCATATGCGGAAGCAAACGTAGTTGCAATCGACGCCGATATGGATGAATACTCCAATCTTGCCGAGAACGGCCCTTACGGTTACGGCCCCGATGTTCTGTACCAGGCTAACGATATTCTCATGAAATATGCCGTTGATAAGCATGTTCTTCCGTTAAATATATCAGACTTTGAATGCAGCTCCTCCATTCCTGATTCGGCATGGGAAGCATTTAAGGTTAATGTAAACGGAAGCACTTATATCTGCGGTATTCCCGTAAATATTCAGGAACCCATGCTCTTTTACCGTAAGGATATGCTTCCCGGAAACTGGGAGAACGAATGGGATAACGATAAGAACGGCACCCCCGATTTCCTTGAAAACTGGAGCGATCTGTATGCCTATTCAAAGTATCTGCGTGACAATGATACGAGTGCAAACAAGGATTCGCAGTATGGTTTCATGACATCATATAACGACCTTTACATGAACGGTGAATTCCTTTTTTCCTTCGGCTCCTATATTTTCGGAGCGGAGCAGGACGGGTCGCTCAACACGAGAGATATCGGACTCGGAAACGGAAACGCAGCCAAGGGGCTTATGGGCTTCAGACAGTTTGCGTCATTGATGAACGAGGGCTGTATAGACGATTCGATTACCTCCAACAGATATGAGAAGCTGGCAAACGGAACATATTTCTGTGCAACCTCCACACCGGATACATACGTTCTTTTCATAAATAAGCTTGCGCTTCATTACGAGGAGGAGGGCATGAGCAAGGAAGAGGCTTATTCAAAGGCGGTTGAAAATCTTGTTATGACCGAGGTGCCTGCGAGGATGCCGGCTGACGGAGATATGACCAAAGCTTCAAAGAATATGGCAGACAGTGACTTTGTTAATACAATAGTCATGGGCGGTGTAAACGGGTATGCCGTAAGCTCTTATACCGAGCATCGGGAAGCGGCAATGGCATTTGTAAACTTCGCTACGAGCTACGATATGATAATGCTCCGAATGGAAATGCTCGGAATCGCACCGACCAGAAGTGACGCTGCAAAGGCTTCCGGAGGAACTACCGAAAAGATATTTACGTCACTCGCGGAGGGCAGAATATATCTTATGCCTTCGGTAAAGGAACTGAATCAGGTTTGGGTTCCCGTACACACACTGCTCAGCGATGTGGCAAAGGATTCCTACCGTGAAGACGGCGAAAAAGTAAAATATGCCGATGAGGCATCAATGAAGACGGCGCTGGACAAGGTATCGCAGCAGATTTATGATGCGATCTTTACTCTGGCGGAATAGGGAATGCCATTGAATGTCGCAGGGTGGCATGGTGATTGTTATGAAAAAGATTAAAAGGTACTTAAAGGCGCCATGGCGCGTGAAGCTGTCGATACCGGTCATGGGACTGGGGCAGCTGCTGCAGGGACAGATTATCAAGGGCCTGCTGTATATGTCGGTCGAGATATCATATATTGTTTTCCTCGTTTTGAGAGGTCTGACCGATATGAAAGGTGTTTTTACGCTGGGAACCGTTGAAAGCGATGCTTGGGCGGGAATCGTCGGTGACGATTCGATTATCATGCTTTTGCGCGGAATAATCGCTTTTGTTATTACTGCTTTTGTAATCGGTTTCTGGTTATCAAACGTCAGAGATGCATATGATTGTGAACTCAAACTGAAGAACGGATGTGAACTGCCCGGCTTTATCGAATCTTTAAAGATATTTATGGACAAGAAGTTCTATGTTGCCGCATTGGCGGTTCCGGTGTTCGGTGTTATCATATTCAGCATTCTCCCCATAATCTTTATGATTCTGATTGCCTTCACCAATTACGGAGGCGATCATATCCCGCCTGCTCTGGTGGACTGGGTCGGACTGGATAATTTCAAAAGGCTGCTTACACTGCGCGAGATTCGCGGAACTCTCGGGAAAATACTGGTATGGAATTTTGCCTGGGCTTTTGTGGCAACCTTTGTCAATTACTTCGGCGGTCTCGGACTGGCACTCCTTTTA
>JAZQNM010000004.1:0-32294 GCA_045627305.1 Lachnospiraceae bacterium | reverse complement strand
ATCTGACTTATTATTAAGCCTGTGTTTCCTGAATTTACATTTGTTAAAAGTTCGCTTCCTCTTATAGAGAAAACTTGTTCAAACGAATCTTCAAGGTTGTTTCACTATTCAGTTTTCAAAGTACTCTCTGTGCTGTTTTCTGTTGCCCTTTGGGGCGTCAGCAAAAGTGATTATAGCACCCCATATTTCTAATGTCAACACATAATTTATCTTTTTTTCGAGTTTTTTTCAGACCTTTTTTCACACCACTACATCTTGTCATTTTCCGTCATGCAAAACCACAAGAAGCCCAGTAAAATAGCCTTTTGCATCGCATTTTTCAAAGCTACGGCAATATCCTTCTTTTACCAGAGTTTGTTAAGAATAAGAATGAGGACTGTTTTTCTATCATTTGTTTTTCTAATATAATAGAGTTTCACCCGTGAAGTTATTTGTGGCTGTATCCCCATAGAGCACTTTTGCCTTATAGGAAATACGAAGCAGTTCCCTGTATTGGAAAGAAAAACCACCCCGACATAACCGAGGTGGTTGGTACTCTTCTTATATTATATGGAAAGCACACGTTTACCATCTTGCAAGATGTACGGAAAAGCCTCCGAAATCCTGTTTCAGATAGATCAGTTTAATCTCGCCTTTCTCATCCCGCATAATGGAATCATAATCCAACGCGAATCCGTTTCTTTCCAAATATGCGATAGCACGATTCATATAATTGGTTGCGATTGCTATATGACCATTCCTTCCGGTTCCGTCATATTTCATTACCTCAACCCCTTTTCCACAGAAATAGGATATCGGTGTTTCCACCTTCGGGAAGCCAAATACTTTTACAAATAAGTCCGCTGTTGCTTTCGCTTCATCCGCATTGGCAGAATTGATTCCGATATGCTTTACGCCAAATCCAAGCATTCCTGCGACAGCATCCTTTGTCAAAGCGGTAATCCCTGCGAAATCCCCTGCATTAATCATTTCGCTCTTTACCATCCAGCTTCCGCCACATGCAAGAATCTTATTAAAATCAAGATAACTTTTCAGATTGGATGCATTTATCCCGCCGGTAGGCATAAACATAAGCTTTCCGTAAGGTGCTGACATTGCCTTAATCATAGAAAGGCCACCGCTTGCCTCTGCCGGGAAGAACTTAACCACCTCAAGACCAAGTTCCAAAGCCTGCTCAATCTGAGAAGGATTATTCACGCCCGGAACAATCGGCACGTTAATCTGCTGACAATAGGAAACAACTTTCGGATTTAATCCGGGACTGACAATGAATCTGGCTCCTGCTGCCACAGCGGCGTCTACCTGTTCTATGGTAAGAACAGTCCCCGCTCCGACAAGCATATCCGGAAAAGCTTTACACATGGCTGAAATGGCCTCTCCTGCTGCTGCGGTACGAAATGTCACCTCCGCAACAGGAAGCCCGCCGTCAATCAATGCTTTCGCTAACGGCACTGCATCCTTAGCATCATCAATCTTAACCACAGGAATGATTCCCATGTTTTGAAACTGCTTCATTATCTCGTTCATATTAACGCCTTTCTATTTGAATTTCTCTGCAAGCGATACAAATCCGCCGTTCAACGGATTATTGTTATACCAGAAACGCAACACAGAATTATCCTCAATCATATCCAGCATATCTCTGCCAAATGAGAGATTTGACAATCCGGTAACCAGAACGAAGAACAGGAATATGATACACGCACCCATAATCAGGCCGACTGCCATTCCCGCAAGTCGGTTTATGGTACGCAAGCCGGGTACATTATTAATAAGATTCAAGGTCTGGAACAGGATAAATATAATCAGCCACAAAATCAAAAATACAGCAACATATACAATCGCCTGTATAATAATCGTGGCAATGGAAGTTGCCAGATAATCCTTCGCATCTTCTAAATCCAGTTTCTCATACTGTTCTTTAAAATTATAGATTTCCAACTCATCTCGAATGGATTCCGGAATATTAATCTTATCAAAATCTGCTTCTGTAAGTGTTTTCTGAAAATCAATATCATCCAGATGCAATGTATCGATAACCTTTTCCTTGGCCTTCTGTACAGAAGGAGAGGAATCCTTTACCAAAAGCTTGGAAACCTTCGGTGCAAGCAATGCTGTCAGAATTAATGCCAATGCAAATCCTACGAGATGATACACCATCTTTACAACACCGACTTTCAAGCCGACAAGCCCGAGAAGTGCCAAAATTGCTATACATCCAATTACAACCCAGTTCATAGTCTCCCTCCGTTTCTATTTTTTCTCGCCAACCAATCTGACTCTTTCCAAAAAAGAATCGCCAACAAATATGTATTCGTTCGGTTCCTTCATCAAAGCGACATACTTCAAACTCTTCTTGATTTCAATCTTCAGCTTGTCTCTGCCACCGACTCTATAGATATAGATACCCGAATCATTAAAAAGAATTGCGTCACCCTTGTCAATGCGGAAGCCGGTGTACCACTCGTTCGTCTGCTTTTCATCCACGATTTTACCGTCAAGGTTATACACACGAATCACAAAATTTGTACTGCCCTCGCCACCTTCAACAATCTGTCCGATATATTTATCCGAATAAGCCGCGGAACGAATAACTTCTTTCGTTCGGATTTCCTGCTTCAGCACAGGAATTTCAGGCATATCATAGACGAAGAACCCATCCTCGGCAAATGCCACAACGGTATTATTATTCATAAACTCAACATCGGCTACCATCTCATCTTTAAAAATCTGCAAGTCAACGAGCTTATCCTTATAGTTTCCTCCGACGAGACCAAAATTATAGAAAGTAAGCTGTGTCTGGAAGACATCCTTTTCATAATTTACATATGCGGTCACAAGCTTGGTGCCATCATTGGAAAGTGCAATATCGATTGGAAATCCGCTAAGTGAAACCGGTGTATTCAGGTCCGCAATCAAATTGCCTTCTGCGTCATACAGATGAATAAAATCCTGTTCGCCATCGTTCATCCACACTGCTGTAACACCCTGCGATGCAACCTGCACCTTAACAATCGGATAAGGAGTGGTAACCGTCGTAACAGCCCCGGCATTGTCCACATTTGCCATAATCACAAGTGCCCTGCCACCGATTTCTCCGACTGCAGCAGCGTTTCCGCATGTGTCTCCACTTGGCTTGTTCATCGTGTAGGAAAATGATGCTACGGTATTGCCCTTCTTGTCAATTACTTTGGCACCATCACGCGTATAGCGGAATACACCCTTTGCCGCAGGAAGGTAATTTACCTCCGAACTCTCTCCAAATGTAGCCGTTTCGCCTACCACATCGAAATTCAAATAGGTACGTTTATTTCTGTTGATTTTCTTAACGGCAATCGTGATAACAGTAATCAATAGGACTGCCAGCACGCTTCCGCCAATAATCTGCCATTTATACTTCTTCATATTCTCTCCGGGATTTATAATTCCCTACGTCCTTCCAGAGCGCGTAAAAGCGTAACCTCATCAATGTACTCCAGGTCACCGCCGACGGGAACGCCATTAGCAATTCGGGTAACCTTGATTCCGGTCGGTTTAATCAGGCGGCTGATATACACTGCAGTTGCCTCACCTTCCACACCGGAGTTCGTAGCAATGATTACCTCATCCACTTCACCTTCCAAGCGCACCATCAATTCTTTCAGCTTAATTTCAGCAGGTCCAATCCCTAACATTGGGGAAATCGCTCCGTGAAGCACATGGTACACACCACTATACTGTCCGGTCTTCTCGTAAGCCGCAAGATCCCTGGGATTCTCAACAACCATAATCTGCTTGTGATTTCTCTTTACACTCGCACAGATGGGGCATTCTTCACGGTCAGTCAGCGTAAAGCACGTTTTGCAATATCTGACATTGTTTCGGGCGTCTGTCATAATCTTACAGAGACTTTCCACCTGCTCCTTTGGCTGATTAATCAGGTAAAATGCAAGCCTTTGGGCAGACTTTGTCCCTATTCCCGGCAATCTACCGAGTTCTGCAATCAGTTTGCTAATCTGTTCGCTGTAATAATCCATGTGCTACCCGTCCTACGTCCGAAAATACAACTGCTTTTAGAACAATCCGCCGAAACCGCCAAGGCCACCAATTCCGCCTGCGATATCATTCATCATTTCAGCACTTTCCGCCTCCATGTTGCGAAGTGCTTCGTTGGTAGCTGCCATAATCAAATCCTGCAGCATTTCAACATCGTCAGGATCGACAACTTCAGGGGAAATCTCTATGCCAACAATTTCCTTCTGACCGGAAACGCGCACCTTAACAGCACCGCCGCCTGCGGAAGCTTCCCAAATCTTCTCCTCAAGTTCCTTCTGCTTTTCCTCCATCTGACGCTGCATCTTCTGCGCCTGCTTCATCAGATTGTTCATGTTTCCGGGCATCATTCCGCCGGGATATCCACCATGTTTTGCCATTGTTTATTCCTCCGTAACCTTTATCTCAATATTCTTTAATCGGTCATTCAGTGTTGTGATATCCACAACCTTCTTCTTGGATTCTCCCTTCTCAAGGAGTTTCATATCCACTTCAATCCTGACCTGTACCATCTTCTCGACCATCCGAACGAACAATTCCTTCTTCTCATCCGTATTCATCAGCGAATAATCGGTAGGATTGTCAAATACAAGCAGCAACCGTCCACCATCCGACATGCTCGGCACGCAGCTTTGCAGGCTGAGCCGTCCGGGCTGCGGGTATTGCATAATGATTCCCTTCCAATCTGCCGCAATCTTTTGTATATCCTCAGGAAGTGCCTTCGGGAGTTCGATTTCCGGCTCTTCTTCCTCTATGGTATTGCCAGTCGTATCTTCCCTGGGAAACGCCACACCGGTGCGCTGCAGTTCTTCAAGATTCGCTTCGACTCTTCTCAAACGTTCCAACACGGCATTATTGTCAGTATCCATCTGCGGTCGGCACAGACGGATAAATTCCATCTCGACCATAACCCGTTTCTGCGTTGCATATCGAAGGCGATTGCTCAACTCACAACAAATGGATATATATCCCATCAACTGTTCTGCATCAAATACCTTGGCTTCATGCAAAAGCATCTCCATCTGCTCTCCGGATACCTCCAACACATCACTGAGGTCCTCGCCGCTTGCTGCAAGAAGAAGGTTTCGCATATACCATGTAAAATCAACCACAAAGCGGGAAAGCTCTCTGCCGGCAATAACCATCTCATCAAGAAGCTTCATGCAATCGGTTACCTTGCCATCTCTTACATACCGAAGCATCCGTCCGAAAACCTCTATGTCAACGGTTCCCAAAATATCCAAAACCCTGTCATAGGTCAGTTCCTGTTGATAGTAGAAGGATACGCACCGCTCGAGAAGGCTTAGCGCATCACGCATAGAACCATCTGCAGCCTTCGCCACATAGAACATTGCTCTTTCCTCTGCCTCAATACCATCACGCTCACAGATATCCAACAGTCTTGCCGCTATTGTCTCGATTCGGATTCGCTTGAAATCATATCTCTGACACCGTGACAGAATCGTAATCGGAATCTTATGTGCCTCTGTTGTAGCAAGGATAAATACAACATAAGACGGAGGTTCTTCAAGTGTCTTCAAGAGCGCGTTAAACGCTCCGGGAGAAAGCATATGAACCTCGTCTATGATATAGACACGATATCGGCCCTCTGTCGGAGAATATTTAACCTCCTCAACAATTTCGCGGATATTCTCTACGCCGTTATTACTTGCAGCATCGATTTCCACAACATTCATGGAAGCTCCGGCAGCGATAGCCTTACAAACAGCACATTCATTGCACGGATTTCCGTCCTTCGGATTCTCGCAGTTGATTGCCTTGGCAAGAATCTTGGCAACGGATGTCTTACCGGTGCCTCGTGTTCCACAGAACAGATATGCATGGCCGATACGGTCCGAAAGAATCTGATTCTTCAAAGTACGAACAACATCATCCTGCCCTTTTACTTCCGTAAAAGTATCCGGACGAAACTTTCGATATAAAGCGGTATAAGCCATGTCTCTCCTCCTTTACTGCAAGCTTTCTGCGGGATTCCAAAGCCTATGGTTTTACGATGTCACATTACGCAATCGGCTACCCACGCATACACAATAATCATATCACATCACCGGTCAAAAAACAACCTTTGCAGAAGAGAAGCAAAAAAGGGTCTGCCGCTTATCATTTTCAAGCGACAGGCCCTTTGAAAGTTATTATGAAAATAGCAAGAAAAAGGGCACCACCAATGTGATGCCCTTTCAAACTCTTTTAAGCAACTATCTATAACAATCTTGCGGTTTTAGTATCCCATATCCGGAACAGCGGGTGCTGCAGCCGGCTGAGGTTCCTTCTTGATTGCTACAACAGCTTCGGTTGTAAGAAGTGTTGCTGCAACGCTGGTTGCATTCTCAAGTGCGCAACGGGTAACCTTGACGGGGTCAATGATACCGTTCTCAACCATATTCACATACTCACCCTTGTAAGCGTCAAAACCAACGCCAACTTCGGAGTTCATAACCTTATCAACAATTACGGTTCCTTCATAGCCTGCATTCTTTGCAATGGTAAGAAGCGGAGCCTGCAAAGCCTTCAGAATGATGTTGGCACCGGTCTTCTCATCGCCCTCAAGCGTAGCGGCAAGATCTGCAACCTTGCTCATTGTGTGGAGATAAGCGGAACCGCCGCCTGCAATGATGCCCTCTTCAACAGCAGCCTTGGTAGCTGCAATGGCATCCTCCAAACGAAGTTTGCTTTCCTTCATCTCGGTTTCGGTAGCAGCACCGACACGGATAACTGCAACACCGCCTGCAAGTTTAGCCATACGCTCCTGAAGCTTCTCCTTATCAAATGTGGAAGTGGAAACCTCATACTGTGCCTTAATCTGAGCAATTCTTGCATTTACCGCAGCCTTATCACCCACACCGTCAACGATTGTAGTGGATTCCTTCTGAACGGTAACATTCTTAGCCTCACCGAGCATATCAACGGTGGTATCCTTAAGTGCCAGACCAACTTCTTCAGAGATTACAGTACCACCGGTAAGAATTGCGATGTCCTGTAACATATCTTTTCTGCGGTCACCATAGCCGGGTGCCTTAACGGCAACTACGGTAAATGTTCCACGAAGTTTGTTCAAAATCAAAGTGGAAAGTGCCTCGCCCTCAACATCTTCAGCGATGATAAGGAGCTGACGACCATTCTTTACAACCTCTTCAAGAATCGGAAGAATATCCTGTATATTGGAAATCTTCTTATCGGTAAGAAGAATCAACGGATTGGTAAGACGTGCTTCCATCTTGTCCATATCGGTAGCCATGTACGGAGAACAGTAACCCTTGTCAAACTTCATACCCTGTACAACCTCAAGTTCGGTCATCATGGACTTGCCTTCTTCGATGGAGATAACGCCGTTATCGGTAACCTTCTCCATGGCATCGGCAACAAGTGCGCCAACCTCTTCACTGCCGGAGGAAATGGTCGCAACCTTTGCGATGTGTTCTTTACCGGAAACAGGTGAGCTCATACCCTTCAAAGCTTCCACCGACACCTCTGTAGCCTTCTTCATACCCTTACGAAGAATAATCGGGTTAGCACCTGCTGCCAGGTTCTTCATACCCTCATTAATCATTGCCTGTGCAAGAACGGTAGCGGTTGTTGTACCATCTCCGGCAACATCGTTGGTCTTCGTAGCAACCTCTTTAACAAGCTGAGCGCCCATATTCTCAAATGCGTCATCAAGCTCAATTTCCTTCGCAATCGTAACACCGTCATTGGTAATAAGCGGAGCACCGTAGCCCTTATCAAGTACTACGTTACGTCCCTTCGGTCCAAGCGTTACCTTAACGGTATCCGCAAGCTGGTTCACGCCTGCCTCAAGTGCCTTTCTGGCATCTACATCATATTTCAATTCCTTAGCCATAAGAAAATCCTCTCTTCCTTACTCTTCCACAAGAGCAATAATATCATTCTGCTTAACCACGATGAATTCCTCGTCGCCAAGCTTTACATTCGTACCTGCATACTTGGAATAGATTACCTGATCGCCTTCCTTAACAAGCATGGTAACTTCCTTTCCGTCAACCATTCCGCCGGGACCTACTGCAATAACGATAGCCTCCTGCGGCTTCTCCTGTGCGGATGTTGTAAGGATGATACCGGACTTGGTTGTCTCCTCAGCTGCCTTCTGTTTCAAAACGACTTTGTCGCCCAAAGGTCTTAACTTCATAACAAATACCTCCTGTTTATTCTATCGGGTCTATGCCCGTTCACTCTCTACGGCGCAGAAAATCCTTCCTCGACTTCTGCTACCCCTCTGTTATAACACGAACGAAAACCAATGTCAACACAAAATTAGCACTCATTCATCAAGAGTGCTAATAAAAAGCAGTGTATCCTTTCGAAAGGAAAATACGACTTCGTTTCCAGGTTTCTGTTGGCATTTTCCTACATTCGTGCTATAATCGAGCCGACTTTCATTCAAGGTAAACCTGCATCGGAGAACGATTATGCAACTATATATGGCACCACTTGAGGGAATCACCGGGTCTATATTCCGAAATTCCTATCAGAAGCATTTTGAACCATTTGACAAATTATTTACACCGTTCTTCGGAAACACGGGCTTTAATACGAAAGAGCTCAATGATATCGGACCGGAGGCCAACAATGGTGTTCCGCTCGTGCCTCAGATTCTTTCCAATAAGGTCGAAGATTTTCTGAATATTGCAGAACGGATGCAACGCTATGGCTACTCTTCCGTTAACCTGAATCTTGGGTGCCCTTCCGGGACGGTTTCTTCAAAGGGGCGAGGCTCAGGGTTTCTTAGGACGCCGGATGAACTTGATGCTTTCCTTGAAGGGATTTTTACAAAAAGTCCGCTTCCCATTTCCGTCAAAACAAGGATTGGCTACGATGATGATGGTGTATGGCCGAGACTTCTTGCAATTTATAATCAGTATCCAATTACCGAGTTGATTGTACACCCGCGGTTAAAGACTGATATGTACCGGCCCGGGCTTCATATGGAAACTTTCGATTATGCCTATGCCAATGCGAAAGCACCGCTCGTATATAACGGAGATATCTTCACGGCGGAGGATTATAAAAGGATTACCGAAACCTATCCCAATATCACTGCCGTTATGATTGGTCGCGGAATGCTCCAAAATCCGGGGCTGGTCGGTGAGATTCACGGATTACCGCCTGTCACAGATGACCAGATTTATTCCTGGCTGCAGGAATTTGAACAGACCAATCTGGCTGCCTACACGGAAACCCCGACACTTTTTAAGCTAAAAGAAATCTGGGCGTATCTGCAGTTACATTTTCCTGAACACAAGAAGGAAATCAAAACTCTTTTTAAAGCAAAAAAACTCTATGAATATAACAATGCCGTAGCTACCATATTCCGGTAAGCTACGGCATTACTGTTTTACTTTCTGAGACCACGGAACATTGCTTCCGTTCTCTGGTCAGGACATACGAAATTAATCTTCATGGAATAATCTGCATGTTTCAGTATCCAACGGTCAACCGTCTGAACTGCGACAACCGCACATTCTCTCAACGGGAATCCGAAATAACCGCTGCCAATAGGCGGGAAGGCTACTTCATGGATATTGTTCTGCATCGCAAGATCCAAAACACTGTTATAACATTTCTCAAGATATTTCTTATCGGAACCGTCTCCGTTGTACTTCGGACACACGGTATGAATCACATTCTTCGCCGGCAGATTTCCTGCAACCGTTATGACTGCCTTGCCGGTCTCACAGCCCTTCTGCGCAACACACGCACGCTTTAACTCAGGACCTGCTGCATCAAACATTTCATCGTCGACACCTTTTCCGATGGAAAGTGTAGTTGTGGTAACATTGACGATACTTTCATAGCTGCTGTCTATAACCTTGCCGACAGAAATAATCACCTTGCTTGAAGGTTCAGCGGCGCGACGGTTAATCTCTTCCATTGCCTTAGCCTTTGCCTCAGCAATCTCGCGGGCCTTTGCAGCCTCTTCCTTCGCCTTAGCCACAAGTTGCTCACGAGTTTCCGCCTCAACTCTTGCCTTCTCTTCAGCTTCCTTCTTCGCACGTTCAAATGCAGCCTGTGCCATCGCCCTCATCTGCTCGGCACGATATTTTGCAAGCAATGCTGCTTGGCGAGCTTCCTCTGCTCGTGCAATAGCTGCCGCCTCATCGGCTTTCGCTTTGGCAATAATGGCATTTACTTCCTCTGCCTCTTCCTGCTCGGTCTTCTCAGGCTTTACCTCTGCAGATTTCACAGGTGCTTTCGCCGTAGTTTCGGGTGTTACAGGTGCTTCCGGCTTTTCTGCCTTCTCGGTAGCGGGTACTTTATCAGCGATTCCGGCCTTCAGGCCTCCCTGATAACGTCCCATATCAAACAAATCCTGTTTCATTTCAAAGAATCCGGCAATCGGAATACCGTTAATTCTCTGATTTCGGAACATTGCCTCCAATTCCTCAAAGGAATAGTTCGTAATGGCCAAATCTTCATACGAATGACCACGTCTTGCATCATAGAATACTTCCTCAAGCCATGTCGATACAATCTCAGAAACATAAGGCAACATACATGCCTCAAAAATACGCATACTCCAAATGGAAATATCCTCATTGTCCTCGGCATGCCCGGAACGTCTCTTCGCACGAACCGGTTTCGGCTGTTTCAAATCAACTGCATCCACATACTCCGTGACCTTATCACCGGCAACGGCACACCATTGACGGAGGTCCTCACGAACACGCATCAACGCACGTCCAAGAAGGTTTCTGCCCTTCCATTCCTTCGGGTCCAAACTCTTCGGGTCATCCATTCCGATTCCAATACCCCAGATTGCATCACGCGGTGCACATTCAGCCAAAATGGCATTGCCTGTGTTCAGCAGTTCCTGCAAAAGCTGCGGATTCTGTTGGAATTTGGCTCTGAGACCACGACGCATTACCTGCGGACGAATCGTCTTCCAAAGGTTCTCGTTATATCTTGCAACCTGTCTGCCAAGACGCTTAATCTCGGACAGGTTCTTTGAACGCATAATCTTCTCGGCGCTCTCTTCATCTCCGAAAGTCAATGCCTTCTGCTCCATCAGATACTGCTCGCAGGAGAAATACTCCTTGCCTGCATAGGAAAACGGTGAAATATACCAGTTACTCAGGTAACCATTCTCCTTAGACGGATCATAAAAACGTACTACAGTTCCCATATCCTTCTCCTTTCCTAGCCTCAAAGGCTCTGTCCCTCTACACAAATTCACCCCCGCGGTGAAATCCTGTTTATATTACACTTATCTCTTACTGTACGCTCTTTGTCTCATCCTCATGACGAATCTGTGCACGCTTAATCTTGCCTCCAAGAGTCTTCGGCAGTTCGTCAACGAATTCAACAATTCGCGGATATTTATAAGGCGCTGTCGCCTTCTTTACATGATTCTGCAATTCCTTAATGAGTTCGTCAGACGGTGTATATCCTTTGGCAAGAACAACTGTTGCCTTAACAACCTGGCCTCGAATCGGGTCCGGTGCTGCGGTAATGGCACATTCCACAACTGCCGGATGCTCAATCAATGCACTCTCAACCTCAAACGGTCCGATACGGTAACCGGAGCATTTGATAACATCATCGTGACGTCCGACAAACCACACATAACCGTTATTATCACGCCAAGCAACATCCTTAAGGTTATAATTGCCTTCTGCGAAAGCAGCGTCAGTCTGCTCTCTATCCTGATAATAACCGATAAATAAACCAATCGGATGTTTATCAATAACATTGCAAATGGTAATCTCGCCTTCGGCACCGTTCTCGACTTCCTTACCATCCATCATAAGCTTGATGTCATAAATCGGTGACGGCTTTCCAAGTGCACCGGGAATCGGTTCAAACCACGGGAAATCGGCAAATAAAACCGTACCTTCAGTCTGTCCGAAACCACTGTGAATCTTTCCACCGGTCAGAGAAAGCCAACGATTGAATACTTCCGGATTCAACGGCTCTCCGGCGGTTGCATAGTTCTGAATGCTGGAAAGATCATACTTTGCAACGTCCTCCTGTAACATAAACCGATACATGGTCGGCGGTGCACAGAACGTTGTAAGCTTATACTGTGACATCTTCTCAAGGAGCTTGTCCGGATGGAACTTAATCATATCATAGGCAAATACGGTTGCTCCGCAAATCCACTGTCCGTAAATCTTACCCCAGCCGAACTTAGCCCAACCGGAATCAGAAACGCTCATATGTAATTTGCCCTTCTGAACCCGCTGCCAATACTTTGCAGTAACAATATGTCCGAGCGGATGATGATAATTATGGGTAACCATCTTCGGCATTCCGGTCGTTCCGGAAGTGAAGTAAATCTGCATGATATCGGTTCCCTTTGTCGCTTCGTCACCGATCGGCCTCTCAAGCGTATCCGGGAACTTCATAAACTCACGGTCGAAATTAATCCAACCCTCGCGGTCAATATTGTCAACAATGGCACGATACTGTACGCCGGGCATCTCCGGTGCGGCAAGGTCCATCTGCTGCATAACATATTCGTCATCAACACAGATAAACATCTTTACGTGGGCAGCATTCGCACGGTATGCAATATCCTTTTTGGTCAACTGCAAGGTGGCCGGGATGATAATAACGCCGAGTTTAATCAGGGCCGTTGCGCAAATCCAGTATTCCCAACGACGGCGCAAAATCATCATAACGACATCGCCTTTTTTCAAACCTAACGATTTAAAATAGTTTGCCGCCCTGTTGGAAAGCTTGCTGATATCCGAAAATGTAAATGTCTTCTCCAAACCAAAATCATCAACCCACAAAAGTGCTCGAAGATCCGGCTCTTCCTTTGCCCATCCGTCTACAATGTCAAATCCGAAGTTAAAGTACTCCGGAGCATTAACCTTATAATTCTCTTTGAAATCCTCGTACGAGGTAAACTCAGTACGGGGCAAAAAACGCTCTAACATGATTCCAATCTCCTTTGATAATCACAGGGAATCTCTTACTCAGCAATCATGGTAAGGAAAGTGCCGGGCTCATTGCCGTAGCACTTCTGACCGTGAGGATAAGTAGGGTTAAAATAAATACTGTCACCTTCATGAAGGACGATCTCCTGATCGTCGAATGTCACGACGATGCTTCCCTTGATTACGAGATTGAACTCTTCTCCGTCATGCTGCACAAGATCCGCCGGTTTGTCGGAAGGATCCAGCGTTACAAGGAACGGCTGCATAATCTTCTTGGTAAAATGGTAGGCAAGGTTCTGGAACGTATAGCCCGGATAACGGTCGGCAAGCTGTCCCTGCCCTGCACGGACAACCTGATAGGTTCGAAGCTTTGCTCCGGTTCCGGTCATAATCTCAGAAAAATCCACGCCAAATTTCTTCGAAATCGAATAAATCACGCTAATCGGTACATCCGCAGCACACTCTTCGTATTTTTTATAGGTATCCAAATCTACATGAATCTCTTTCGCAAGTTCTTCCTGCGTATAACCGCAGACCTCGCGAAGTTCACGGATTCGTGCTGCTAATTCTTTTAATTCGTCCATAATATACCTCTTTTTACTGCATAGATAATAGAATTATATACCCCCATTTCGGAAAATGTCAATGTTTCCCCTTGCATTTACCCGAAGAAATCGGTAAACTTATACTATTGTTTGTGAAAGGAGTGTCCGTTATGCCTTATTTTCGTGAGTTACCGTTGAAGAATATTCTGATTCGGAATTTCATACTTGGGCTCGCTACCGGATGGTTTTTCGTGCAGGGTATCAAGCTTGCACTCGGGCTGTGTGTATTCGGAGGGTTGCAGCTGACAATGTTCTTCTATCGTCTGCTTGGCGTTCAGCTTGCCTTTTTGGTATTTATCGTTGTATGGATTATCGACCAGTTTTATTGGAAGAAACATCGTGTCGAAAGTCCCGATCCCAAAGCAAAGCCCACTGCAAAAGAATACGGAAGGCTCTGCCTTACCATTCTGGTATATGGTGTTGGTCTTGGTTTGATTAATCTTGTTCGGTTTATTTAAAAATTCTCCATCATACAAAAAAACGCCGTGAGCATTATGCTCACGGCGTAATTTTTCATTTCTGAAATTAACCGGTTATCTTAGCTTTTCTTGCTTCAAATTCTTCCTTGGTAATCAAGCCTGCATTCAAAGCCATCTGAAGTGTTTCCAACTTCTTCTTGGTCTCCTCTTCAGCCGTAGCACGAAGTTCCTCTTCAGCTCTGCGGTATGCTTCAACCTCCCTGAGAGCTTCTGCTCTTGCTTCTTCATCGGCCTTACGAAGAGCTTCCTCCTGCTCCATAAGTGCTTTCTCTTCTTCGTAAATCTTACGCTCCTCAGGAGTCATGGAAGCAAGAGCTTCCTCCTCAAGTCTACGCTGTTCAGCTTCAGCCTTACGAATTGCTTCTTTCTCTCTACGACGAGCTTCCAATTCAGCCTTACGACGCTCGAGTTCCTCGTTCTTAGCCTTCTCTTCTTCATCTATACGGCTCTGCTCTGCAGCCTGTGCTGCTTCAGCTTCACGTTTCTTTTTAATCTCTTCTTCAGCCTTAGCTGCTTCTACCTTAGCCTGCTCTGCCTTACGAAGCGCGCTCTCACGAAGCTGTGCTGCTCTGCGGCGAGCCTCTTCCTGAGCCTCCTGCGCTCTCTTAACTTCTTCTTCAGCCTTACGACGGGCTTCCTCGGCAACAGCCGCAGCTCTCTTAGCTTCTTCTTCAGCCTTACGCTGCGCTTCCTCTGCTGCCTTCTGTGCATCTTCAAGCTGCTTCTGAATCTCTTCCTGACGCTTAACTTCTTCTTCAGCAGCTCTCTTAGCTTCTTCCTCAGCTCTTCTTGCCTCTTCCTCAGCCTTCTCCTTAGCCTTCTGAACCTCACGCTCAGCAGCTCTCTTCTCGGCTTCTATACGATTCTGCTTTTCTTCCTCGAGTTTACGACGGTTTGCTTCCTCCTTGGCAGCAAGCTCATCCTGTCTCTTCTTTCTCTCGGCAGCCTTCTCGGCAGTTTCCTTATTGTAACGCTCTGTAGCCTTCTGTGCTTCGGCAATTCTGATTGCCTGACGCTCAGCAATACGAGCCTGCGAATACTCATTATCGGTAAACGGATCGGTCAGACGGTCACAGAACCAAAGAATTGCTGCAATCAAGCCAAATACAAGGACGTGACATCCGGCAGATGTACCTCTCTCAATCATAGAAATCGTAGCATTTGTCGCACCGGTGTAAGGAATCAGTAACAGGCCGGAAAGAACGCCCAAACCGGCAATTACAGCAAACACCAACTGGTCATATCTTAAGTTAAAGAAATTCTTTTTAAGGTCAAAACAGAAATAAATACTGTAGAATACCCCTAAAATACTGGTAAACAGATTAAGTCCCATTGAAAATGAATCAATCGTTTTGGTAGCCTTCATAAACATAGGAATGCTTGACAAGAGCTGTGTCGCAAAGAATATTCCAACAAGAATACTCGTCTTGAAAAGATACTCCGTCAACTGCTCACGAATTCCGTAACGGCCGATGGCAAAATAAAACCAACCTGCAACAAAGAGTACTGCAAAGCCCAATGCTCTCACAAGGTGAAAACCAACTTCCGCTTTCGACTTAAACGCTCCTACCATAGCTACTGCTGCAAGCAATGCCAGGACAACGCCTCCTACGGATACTAATTTACAACATTTTTCTGTCTTTTTGTTCGGATACATATTCCCCATATCCTCCTTTATTTATTCTGCTTGCTTAATGTCCGTCCGTTCAACCGGTTTCGTTTCCTCCTCGGCCGGTGCTTCCGGACTCTGTTCCGTTACTGTATCAACGGGTATTTCCTCTTCTAAAACATCTTTACGCTTCTTTTGCTCATCGGAACGATAACGAAACGGACCGTTAAGCTTCTGAACAAGCATCTTTAAGCCATCAACCAGAAAATCTTTTGAAACAATTCCGCCACTCCAACCACCGTAATCCAATTCGGAGATATAGAAACGGTCACCCAAGTCTGTAGCATTCTTCAAAAGGGGCATTGAAGCCTCCGTGAACGCATCTATAAATGCATCCTCCTCCATCGGTAGTTGCAAATCCGACATTGCTCTGGACAAACGGTTCCAAAACTGTCTTGTGGATTTACTGCTTCCAACCTTCGGCAGTTCAAGAAACAATTCCCATGCATAATGCGTTCCACGCTCAAGCGGAAGAAGAAACGGTCTTTCCTCGTCCAACTGATTCAGTTCGTCCGTGGCATCCGACAACACCTTAAAGGAATCATAACATGCGTCAATAGGTTCGTTCAGCGACCCGTAATGAAGTGCTTCAAAACGGTTGAAATCCCATTCGGGATTTTTAAGTTTCTGGACCTTGGTCATTCGCTCACAGGATTCTCTTTCCAATATGAGCAAATCCATATCCAATTTTCTTCTGGGATATGACATACTTATAGTTCTTTCATCTTATTCATCTTGTGTAGAATATAGTATCACGCAATTTTCCTTTCGTCAACAAATCTGCTGAAATGAATTTGATTTTTTTAACATTTTTGGGCATTCTTCCATAAGTCTCAAGCTAAGAATGAAAGAAAATGCGTCGATTTCCTCTCTTAACACACTCCGGTGGCTATACAGTTCTGTCTTGTATAATCTTATATAGTTCCTTAAAAGGGGTTTACGGAGTCTTCTTAAGGCAGTATAATACAAAACTGACGGGCATTTTCGCGTTGAAAAGAGCCGTCGGAAAGAGGATTCCTATGAAATGTATCTTACGCTATATGAAACGCTATTCCGGGCGTATCACTTGGAGCGTCACAATCAAGTTCATCGCTTCAATGGGTGAACTGCTAATTCCATTCCTCCTTGAATATATGGTCGATTCCATTGTCCCGACGAAGAATATGACACATGTTCTTCTGTTCGGCGGATTTATGGTTTTCTGTGCCATAATGGTCCGCGTCCTGAATGTAAAGGCTAACCAGCTTGCGGCGGCAGTCGCAAGAGACTGTACCGGCGATTTGCGGCACGATTTGTTCTCCGTTACGATGAATCTGACCGGTTCGCAGTTCGACAATGTCACACTTCCGTCTCTGATCTCCAGAATGACTTCCGATACCTACAACGTGCAAAACTTCATCGGAATGATTCAGCGAATGGGCATCCGTGCTCCCATTCTTTTAATCGGTGGCGTATTTATGGCTATGCTTCTCGACTGGCAGCTTGCCATGGTTCTTCTTTGTATGGTTCCGCTGATGGCAGGCATTGTAATATTTGTCTCCAAGCATGGTATCCCGCTTTACTTCACGGTTCAGGAGAATGTCGATAAGCTCACCCGCATCCTTCGGGAAAATATCACCGGTATCCGTGTTGTAAAAGCACTCTCTCGTGAAGAATACGAAAAGGAACGTTACAACCGTTCAAATGATGAGCTGACCCGCTCGGATTTTCGTGCCGGTGCCACAATGGCACTGCCGAATCCGTTAATGAACCTTTTCCTAAATGTCGGACTTGTACTCGTTATTCTGTTTGGTGCGGAACGTGTGCAGAGCGGCGAGATAATGTCCGGTGTCATCATCACATTCCTTGTATATTTCAATATCATTCTCGGTGCAGTACTCGGAATCAACCGAATCTTCATTATGTATACGAAGGCCGGGGCTTCCGCAAATCGTATTGATGCCGTTCTGCAGCTTGGCAAAATCCGTCCTGAGATTATGCCATTGGAGGAAGGCAACGTCTTGAACTCCGAGTTAAAGGATTCCGTAATAGCTGCAAAAATACCATTCATTCGCTTCGAGGATGTCAGCTTTACCTATCCGCACCAGGAGGATACCGCAGAGTCCTCAGACCGCGAATATGCAATATCGCATATTTCCTTTGATATCTACCACGGCGAATCACTTGGCATCATCGGCTCGACCGGCTGTGGAAAAACAACTCTGATTAATCTGCTGATGCGTTTTTACGATGTTTCGGAGGGAAGAATTCTCATTGATGGCATCGATGTTCGTGCCTATGACCCGAAGGATCTTCGAAAAAGAATCGGTGTGGTATTTCAAAACGATATCATTTTCGCTGATACAATCAGGGAAAATGTAGCATTTGGCCGTGATATCGACGATGACTCCATCCGTGCAGCGCTTACAGATGCCAACATTATCTCCTTTGTAGATAATCACGAAGAGGGACTTCTTTATAAAGCGACCAAAGCGGGCGCCAACCTGAGCGGCGGTGAGAAACAGCGTGTTATGATTTCCCGTGCCCTCGCCGGACACTCAGATCTTTTAATTCTGGACGACTCATCCAGTGCTCTTGATTACAAGACGGATGCTGCATTAAGGCATGCCATTCGGGAACATTATCCCGAAACCACCAGCATTACTATTGCGCAGCGAATCAGTTCCGTTAAGGATATGACGCACATTCTCGTCATGGAAGCCGGAGAAATCGTCGGCTACGGATCGCATGAAGAATTGATGGAAGCATGCGAAATATACAGGGACATCTTCCAGTCTCAGATGGGAGGTTCCGAAAATGCCACCGCTTAGTTCAAAAACAGAAAAACCGAAGGATACCAAAGGAACCTTCAAACGACTGATTTCCTATCTTGGCAGATATAAAATAGGCATCGGTTGCGGTGTAATTCTTTCTCTGTTAGCCAACCTCTGTGCCCTGTACGGACCGAAGCTTGCCGGTCTTGCCATCAGTGCCATGGAAGGCGGGAAAGGCAATGTTGACTTTAAGTCCGTTAAGCATTTTGCTCTTCTGATGCTGATTCTGTATGTAATTTCGTCCGTTGTAAACTATCTGCTTTCATTCTTGATGATGAATATCGGCCGTTCCATCGGCAAGAAGATGAGAAGCGATGTTATGACCAAACTGATGAAGCTTCCGGTCGGCTACTTTGATACGCACCAGACCGGAGATATTATCAGCCGTGTCTCCTACGATATTGATGTCATCAGCAACTCGCTGTCCACTGATATCACGCAGATTATGTCATCACTGATTACCGTCATCGGTGCATTTATCATGATGCTGTTCGTCTCGGTTCCGATGATTGTCGTTGTTGTGGTTATGATACCTCTTTTCATATGGTATACAAACTATATGATGAAGAAGACTCGTCCGCTGATGTCCCGTCGTTCCGCCATGTACGGAAACCTGAACGGTTTCGCGGAGGAAATGTTCTCAGGTCAGAAAACCATTCAGGCCTATGCACACGAAGATCAGTCAACTTCCGATTTCGATGTTCATAACGGTAACGCCTGCGATGCTTACTATAAGGCTGACTACCAGGCCGGCAAGATTGGTCCGACCGTAGGATTTTTTACAAATGTTTCACTTGCGCTTTCCGCAACGGTTGGTTCCGTGTTCTATATGAAAGAAATTCTCGGGCTCGGTGAGATTGCTGCATTCATTCTCTACACGAGAAAATTCTCCGGTCCCATCAATGAGGTTGCAAACATCTCAAACGAGATTCTTTCTGCACTTGCTGCCGCAGAGCGTGTATTCCGACTCCTTGACGAGAAGGAGGAGGTTCCGGATATGGAGGGTGCAAGATGTCTTAACTCGGTTGAAGGAAATGTGGAACTGAAGAACATCAATTTCTCCTATGTTCCCGAAAAGCCTATTCTGACCGGGGTAAATCTGAAGGCAGACGCCGGTAAGTTGATTGCCATCGTAGGTCCTACCGGAGCGGGAAAGACCACAATCATTAACCTGTTAATGCGTTTCTATGACCCTGTCAGCGGTGAGATACTTGTTGACGGAACCGAGCACCGAAACTATACGATGGAATCGCTTCGAAAAGCATACGCCATGGTACTTCAGGATACCTGGGTATTCCATGGAACCATTTATGACAACATTGCCTATGGTCGAAACGACGCAACCCGTGAAGAAGTCATTGCTGCAGCTAAAGCAGCGCATATTCATAAGTACATTATGTGTCTGCCGAACGGATATGAAACCGTTATTACCGAAGACGGTGGCAATATTTCAAAGGGTCAGAAACAGCTCCTTACCATCGCACGTGCAATGCTGTACGATTCCAAGATGCTCATTTTGGATGAGGCAACCTCCAATGTTGATACACGTACCGAGCGACAGATTCAGTCCGCTATGCGTACTCTGATGAAAGACAAGACCTGCTTTGTCATCGCACACCGACTTTCCACCATTCAGAACGCTGACCGAATTCTAGTCATTGGTGGCGGAAGTGTTGCAGAACAGGGAACCCATTCCGAACTGATGGCATTAAAGGGAGCTTATTACAAACTCTACATGAGCCAATGGGAATAATCTATGATTCTAAGAGAGGGGCTTCGCCTATAGGCGAAGCCCCTCTTTTTACAGTGTATTTTTATTACTTTAGAATATCTTTGATTTGTTCTATTATCTTTAGATAATCAGGGTTGTGTTCTGTCTCGGAAAGGACTGTCAAGTGTAATTCCAGTGCCCACAGAAGCGGTTCCAATGCTCCCTTGGAAACATCATGTCTTTCTTTCTCATCATCAAGAATTCTTGCAAGGGCATTCTCTCTTGCTTTATAAAGATTCGGAAGTTTATATGCATATTCCAAAGCTTTATCCTTATCGCCGTATCTGCAGTAATCATTCGCAAGATTGAACAGGGTTGCTCCTCTCACCTCGGAATCCTCACAATATCGAATAATCTGCTCCTGAACCACAATGGATTCATAAAGATATTCTCTCTTCTCCTGCTCCGTTACCCCAAGACGGGCCAACGAGGCAGCCAGTTGCACAAGCAATACCGCATTGTTCGGATAATTCTTCAATGCTTCTCGCATCAGATTGACATTGTCCTGATGCAACCCCTGACTTCGATTCAACTCCCATTGCCGATTGATTTCATCAAATCGATTCACGGAAGCGATCTCATCCATGCCAATCAACTCGTCAACGGTTATTCCAAAATAAGTGGCAATACTTGGTAGCAATGTGATATCGGGATATCCGTCTCCCCGTTCCCATTTGCTGATTGCCTGAAAAGATATTCCAAGATGGCACGCCATCTCCTCTTGGGTTAGGTTTCTGCTTGTCCGTAATTTTCTGATTCTTTCTCCAATTGGTAGTTCCATAACCTGCCTCCTGTCTGAAGTCTTCGATGCATCTGGTCCTATCCTACTATATCCGTAGCAACTCTGCACTAACCACAACGTAGACTTCATTCTACAAGTAGATTAGTATCGCCCTTCCTTTCGGACATAAAGATACTTTTTATACATCAGAATCTGATAAGGTATGGATATGAGAAATGTCATAAGGTCGGCCACAGCCTGCGTAATCTGTATTCCTGTCAATCCAAAAGCCCTTGGAAGAATCAGTATTAACGGCACGAAGAATATCCCCTGTCGGCATGATGCCAGAAGTGTAGCAGAGAAAACAAATCCGAGCGATTGATACAACTGATTGACAAATGTCGAATATGCAAGCACCGGAAGTGCCAAGCAGAAGAAACGAAGCATTCTGCTGCCAATCTCAATGACCTCCGCATCACCCTTTCGGAATAAACCAACAATCTCTCTCGGAAACAGAAACAGAATTGCTGTAGCCAGCAGTCCATATACCGTTCCGATAATAACACCGGCTTTGAAAGCCTCACGAACACGACCGAATTTCTTTGCTCCGTAATTATATCCGGCAACGGGCTGAAATCCCTGCCCAACTCCAATCAGCATACTGCGAAGAAGCATATAGACTTTCCCTGCAATGGTAACAGCCGCCATAGTCGTATCTCCATACGTTCTCACAGCATGATTCAGCAGCGTTGTTGCAAGACTGCCGAGGCTTTGGCGAAACACTGTCGGAAGCCCAACACGGAATACTGTCACATAATCACGGAAATTCCGGCTTGTGTGAAGCGGATTCACCTTAATCGTGGACTTACCCGAAAGAAAGAAAATAACCAGAATCACAAAAGAGATTGCCTGACTGATAATGGTAGCCAATGCCGCTCCCGAAATTCCCATATTAACACAGCGAATCAGATAGTAATCCAGACCGATATTAATGACACTGCCACTGCACAAACCAATCATGGATAAGGTCGCTCTGCCTTCCGCCCTAAGTATATTATTCAACACAAATGAAGAACAAAACACCGGTGCGCCAATCAAAATCAGCCTGCCATATTCACAGGCATAAGGTAGAGCAGTTTCTGTTGAACCGAATAACCGCATCAGCCATTTAAGATTTAAAAGGCCAAAAATCATTATTACAATGCCCATCAGAAAAGCTGCAACAAAACCGGAAGTCCCGTATAAATCTGCCTCTTTCTTCTTCTGCTCTCCGAGTTTACGGGAAATCAAACTTTGTGCACCCATTCCAAAGCCATATCCGATTGCCTGGATGATGGATTGGATAGAAAAAACAACTCCAACCGCGACAGCGGCAGAGTTGCCTATACCCGAAACAAAATATGTATCGGCCAGATTATATATGGTTGTGACAAGCATACTGAAAGTAGTCGGTATCGAAAGGCGCATTACGAGACCGAATACCGGAGATCCCGTCATCATCCTGTATTTTGGGTCGTTGTCCTTTACTTGATCTACTTCCGCCATAGTTCCTGATCCTTTATCGGTTTTTATATGTCATACCACCGCAATCCATACCCATTCCCGTATGGAAGGCTTCAAGTCTATCGTACCGGAGTTACAAGACCATCGTTATCGATTTTAATCTTGTTTCCGGATATCTTCTCCATAAAAGCAACAACCTTCTCACGGTCAGCACCATAACAATACTCGGTGTGAACATCGTGTTGCGTTGCTGCAGTGTATATAAAATCCATATGATGTTCATTCTTACTGTCATCTCCGTAAAAATGTAACTCAATCAGCATGGAATCCAAGGGCGTATCATTAAACCAGAAGTTGCTGAGGCTGTACACAATCGGCTTCCCGTTATAAAAATCAATCGGCTGCGGGCAATGGGAATGTGCACCGATAATGGCGTCTGCGCCTGCATCAATATATAACTTGGCTGTTTCCTCCTGAACGGGTTCCAATTCATTGCTATACTCGGTTCCCCAGTGAACCACCGCAATCACAAAATCCGCATGCTGTCTTGCCTCTTTTATGGATGCCACAAAAAGTTCCGTGTCATAGCACAAAAGAATTCCCGGTTTCTCATCTGTCGCCTGTGGTGTTTTAAAATTCTTTTCTGCACGGCTTGCCGCAACCAGAGCAATTGTTTTACCATCCACCGTAAGATAAAGCGGTGCTTTTGCTTCATCAAGGTTATAACCGGCACCGAAATACTGTATGCCTGCATCCTTCAAGGTCTGCATCGTATCAATCAAAGACTCTTCTCCATAATCATAGGCATGGTTATTAGCAAGAAGGGCCACATCCACTCCCATCTCCTTTAAAAGAGAAACCCGTTTCGGGTCTGCACGGAATGTCCAAGCCTTTCCTGCAAGCGGAGTTCCACGATTCGTATAGGTAAACTCATTATTAGCAACCATAACGTCTGCATTGTTCATGATTTCCAAAAGTTCAGGAGAAATACACTTTGTAAGGTCCCCTCCCACAGAGTTCAGCTTCTGCATCGGGTAATATGTCTCGTCGAAGTTGATATCTCCACAAAAGCACACCCGAAAATCATACCCTGCGTCCGGCACAGATGTGGGTTCTGCCCCCGTAGGCTCTTCTGTGATATCAGGATTCGTGTTAGATGGAGTAACCGTATTATTCTTATTAGTTGCCACCTGTTTTGTGTGAGTATCCGTTTCCGGAGTTTCTGTTCCGTTCTTTGCCAGTTTAACTATGGCAAATACTGCGACTATTACGCATACCGCGATAATTGCAACCAGTACTCCTGTCGGGATTGCCTTCTTCTTTCTTCTGTACATAACTCTCTCCGTCTTCATCCAAACATCGTCCGCAACAACATACTATAGTTTCCATAAAGCCTGCTGTTCCACAGCCTGCGTGTTCAGAAATTCCGTAATCTGAACCATTCCTTCTTCCGAGAAAGGAAACTCATAGTATTGCTTTAAGGATTCCTCTGTCTTCTCAAAATTCATCGCATCCGGATACAGAACAACCTGTAGATATTCTCTTTCCGGCTCGGTTTCCGTCATCAGCTTAATGCGATATCGCATACCATCAAGACTGCCTGTTAAAGATTCCTTTTTGTAAAAATTCAATGCCATCAAATCAATTCTTCTAACCATAATCCGTTCCTTTTTAAATGAATCTCACCTGCATACAACCATTCTCAATCTTCTTCAATCACGTGAATTTCCAGAAAATCAAACTCAATCGGTTCCAAAAAACTGTCCTGTGTAAATCTCGTTTTGGAATGCCTTCTGAAATCCTTAACGTTGGCTTCAAGCCAGATTGGTTTGGACAAATCCCATACTCTGCATACTTCTTCTATCGAATCAAAAACTTTCTTCGTACGGTTTATCGGACAATCATTGCTGATTGTAATATCCTTCAAAAGATGACTGTCCTTCCACATTTTCGCCCATAATTGAAACATCCGACATCCTCCACATTGATTCGCATCAAAAACTTGCCTTCTGTTTTATACGATTTTTTATTCCCAGAAACAGGTATTGATAAACCAAGGCTATGATTGTTCCGGCAACGAAACCTCCAACGTGTGCTGCATTATCAACCATTCCGGACGACGAATATATCCCATAAATCATATATGCAGCAAAGAGGCACAATCGGATTCGAATAGCTGTCCGATTCTCGCTTCGTTCATCCAAAAACACCACAAGAATAATGGCGCCCACAATACCGTAAATAGCCCCGGAAGCTCCGATACAAAGGGCTTCTGCGTGCAAATACTGATGATACCAGCATGATGCAAGAGAAGCAAACAGACCTGATGCCATATAAGTAATCAGGAACCAGATATGTCCCATCCTCTTCTCAAGTTCCATTCCAATCAACAATAATATCAGCATGTTACTAATGATATGTTCGCTATCCAAATGCAGGAATACAGAGGTAAACAAGCGATAATACTCGCCATCTTCGAATACCCATCGCCACTGATTGCCAAAACGAATCAAGACATCCTCATCTGAAAAAAAGAATATAACAATATTACTGATAACAATAATGATAGTAAACAGATACCGAAACTGGTTGAGAACAAACATCCCAAACTCCAACCGACGTCCCTTAAGCGAATTCTCGGTCTTTTTATTCTGTCCGGAACTGCCTGGTTCATCAACAATCCCCGTCTGTTGCTTACCGTCAAAATTTCTGATATCGGCACCAAAATGAAGGTTTTGCTCAATCATACCGCGAATTCCGAGATAGTCCTCCGGCTGATTCTCATATACAATCAGTCGGCCGTATGCTTCATCAACAATCCAGAAAGCGTTACCATCTGCAATTTCCTTCACTTTTCCCGAGTCTGAAGTAAAAAACAGCGTCAGCATCTGCACCGTTTTAAAATTCTGACTCAGGAAACGCTCTCGAATCGTATTACGATAAGCTATATAACTATCGCGGTCAATGGCGGAAAGCGCTTCATTCTCCATTAACCAAACCAGATAGGCACAATCATCCCGGACAAGATAGAAAAGAGACATCTGTTCCGAATGCAGGTCAACCTGTGTATAACTGCATCCAACAAAATACCTCTTTAGACGTCCCACAATTGACTCACGTTGTGCCATATACTTCCTCCATTACTCCTCCCGAAGGGATTCCCTCACATAAATTTTATTGTACCACAAAAACGAAGGACTTTCAACGCATTACCAGTAAAAGAAGGGTGCCGATACCGGCCGCAAATACTATGCTGCCAATAAAAACCGAAGCCTTTCTCAGAAATGTTCCTCCTTTCTTCTCAATCTTTTCACAATTGTCTTCTGCCTCTTCCTCCCACATCGTCACCTCCGGTAAACTTGGGCGTTCCTCCAAAACAGAGGAAATTGTATCAAAATTACAGGTTTCTTTGTGGCAGAGAACGTGAAAAGCATAGCCATCGTAAACCGCAGTAGAATCGTTAACATCAATCCGAGAAAGGAACCATGTGGACAGTTCTTTCATCTGGTCCACCAAGGGTTTATGGTATTCCGGAAGATAACACAGATATGGTTTCCTATCCGCCGGATGAATATATATGCTTTCCGGAGTGATGTAGAAACCGTCTTCTCGCAAAAAGAACTCCTTAGCACGCCTAATTCGTTCAAAGACCTCCGTAAACAATGTTTCAAACTGTTCCCCTGAAACCTCTTTCCCTTGCAGAAAACGTGAAAGATTCATCATTCCGGTACACTGATATCGATGAAATTTCATTCCCGAATGCCATCCGGTTTCCATAGGGAGAAGACCGTCTATGGAATTATGTAATAACATTTCTTCTTCAAAAGTCTGCTCCTCTGGGATTGATTCAATCAAAAAATAGGTATCCTCCATAGATTGTAATTCTTTTGTTACCGGTTGCATAATATCTCCTTTCTCATGTCTTTCAAAACTTGATGGCTTAATGAACTGCCCTGCCGATACGCTCTTGCAGCTTCGTAAGCAAATCTGACAATCCATCAATCTTCATTCCCGTATTCCAAGCTGCCATAATTCCCCTATTTCGATTCGGCAGATCCTTCGCCTGTTCCGTCACTTTAATATCCTGATAGAACCATCGCACTCCCCAGCCTTCCAAAAAAGCTGCCGCACGATCCGCACTTATCGTTATTTTTACCGTAACACGGGATTCATCTATAGAAATCTCTGTTCCCAAATAGTCTGCAAACCACAACTCGTCTGACATTTTTTGATTTACATAATTCATAATTGTCTGGCAATCCGTTTTTGACGAGTCATCAAGAATCCCTCTCAAAACTCCTTCCTGTTTCCATTTATAGTAATCTATTTCTGCTTTGTCCATAGATGCGCTCTGCGTCAAATATGCGATACCCTTCTCTGCTGCACATTGTGCAATTCGTTGCGCCACAAGGGTATCACGGAAAAACAATGTTTTAGACAAAAGAAGAATCACTACTGCCGTACAAAGCGGCACAATAAAAACCGCCTCTATCGTATAGGAGCCATTCCATTTACCCATCATACACCTCCTATCGCTCTATCCCATCTTCACCAGCACCGCTAATGCAAGTTCTCCTGCTGCCACAAATGGATAGAAGGGAATTCTCGCCTTTCTTCCTGTATGTTTAACTGTTATTAAAACCAAGGCAACCAAAACAAGTACTCCGAAACTAAGCAAAAGAACGGCACAAAGATCACTAAAACCGATTCCCGCACCAATAATAGTAATCAAAGCGGCATCTGCTTTTCCGATTGCTTCCTTCGTTATATAACCGACTCCAAAGAAAAACAGTCCCACCGCCAAACCAAATGCTCTGGACAAAATCGGGATATTTGCCTTCCAAACGGCCAACGGTATCACTCCAATGGCCGACAGCAACAAAAACACAACCGGAATATTCTTCTCCCGAAGATCAAAATATGTTCCGACTCCCGTAACACCAACCAAATACCAATACATAATCCCCATATTCTTAGCCTCCCGTCAAATTGACCTTTGTTCCTTACTCCGCCCCACATTTGCTACACGGACGTAGCCCCCTCGACACAGCTTCCTCCTCCGTAATCACGGATATCGTGCGAAGTAAACCGGGACAAGAAAGCGAAGCATGATATCTTACTCCATAATCGGTTATGTAGCATCTGTTCCCGTCGTCTGCCCCACCGCACAACTCACATGGATAATACTTTCCCCCGGAAGAATTCCTCTCTGCTTCCACTGCATCCAAAGTTATCATTTGTATACTTAGTTTCAAATAAGAGCACTCCCTGGAACGATGAAACACACTTCCTGTTTCCGTAACATATACCTTAGTGTCATCATCCTCCTGCTGTTCGGAAGAAGTTCTCTCCGTTTTCTTTCTTGCCGAACCTGAAAAACCTCTTGCAATCACCTGCTGGACTACCGGTACAGTCCCCACAGATAACACAGGATTTGCAAATGAAAATGAGTATTTTACAAGAATACGAATCTCCATCCCATTCTCATATACTTGCGACCCCACAAAAGAAAACCCTTGAGCTCCGTTTTTAATATGTGACAGCCATTGCTCTGTCCCTACACGCCCACGCATCTGTGATGCCAGGAGTTCTTCCGTACCTGTCTGGCGCAAAAGGCTTAGGAGCCCTAACTCTGAGAGAATCGTTCCCCCCTCCGCCGCTTCCGATGAGTCCGCTACAGTCTTCGCTTCCGACATTAATGTCCCCACAGACATTAGTTCCGTACAAATCTCTGTAATCTCCTTCTGGACGCGAACCTGAACCTGAAGAAACACAAACAGATTCAGAAACAACATCACTGCAAAAAAAGACAGCGGAATCACAAATGCTGCCTCCACCGTCATAGACCCTTTCTTTCGCATATGCCACCTCCGATAACCGCTCCGATCTCGTCCCGGAGAGAGTTTGTTTGTAACAAAACCGAAACGGTTATCGGAATTGACCTCCATTAATCCTCTTGCCCGCTTGGATATGCCCCGGCCCAAAGATACGCGAGGCCGGGACAGCCCGCACGGGTGATGCAATTGGGAGAAAAACTAATATAGGACTGTTCCGACTGCTTCAACGGTTGCCCCGTTTCCGCTATCGAAACTTGTAAATGATAGATTAGAATACCGACTCTCTATTACAGTATTTACCGTAACCGATAAACCGGCATAGCAATCCTTAAGAAGAAATTTCGGATTATCCATTTGCAACGTTTCTTGTATCAAATCCATCGAACGCATAACCAGAGTTTCATCTTTACGGAACATCATAAATAAAAGAAGATAGGATTTATATCTTGGAGAAACTCCCGGATTATCCTCGTATTTCTCGGCCCTTTCAAATCTTGTTTCCTTACTCATCGTTGCAATCTCACCATAATCAATCTGAAACGATGTGCCGGTAACAAGAAATGGAACTCGCTTTCCCTTCATAATTTCCACCGTTTCCAGTTTTGCATTCTGTAATCCCCATGCAAACAGGATCACATACTGACATCCTATTGTCAGGAACGGTATTCCCACCCCAAAGACTTCAGTCGCAGTCACCAGAGCCCGCTCCCGTTTTTCCGGATTGGTGAATGTGTGTATCAGGTTCATCACAAGTCTGATTCCTAGAATTGTTAAGGCTGCTCTGCGAAGATTATCAGAATCCGAAGCATTGCCGTATAGGATATACTCCATTTCATACTTCAACGGACTCTTCTCTCCCCCGCTCACATAATCAGAAAAATGCGTACCATCATAGGATACCAGAAGAGTTTTCTCCAACAGATTCTCAGCTTCATTTCGAAGTATGGTTACTGCTTTTGAAAGATTCATCTTTCTAATCATAGTCCACACAGCTGTTCCGTCATTATCCAGAATTCCGTCCGGTATATCAATTCCAAACAAATTGACTTCATCCAATCCAATTGTTTTAGAAGGTAATTGACGATTGTTTATTCTCTGCGATGAGATTTCAGAAGCGTTTATTATTCCTGCTGTCAGTCCTTCAGCGAAAAAATTCTTAATAGCTTTCAAGAAAGAGTTCTTCATCGTTGTGCCTCGATGCATATCCGCATAACGAATAGATAATCCTGCTATTGAATACTCCTCTAATGCCTCGCTTATTTTGAGAATATCTGCTGCCCTTTGTTCATATGAATCCGAGATATAAGAAGAAATCGATTTTCGGACATCCATAAGGATATCTTCATTTTTCTTCAACCGTTCACGCATAGACGGCAGGTCATAAAACGATTCCGAATTTCCGACATAAGCATGCATTGATGACAGACTTTCACTGAGCATTTCCTTCCATTCACCGCTTAATAAGTCTCCTGATTGTTCCAACATTTCCTCATATCGGGCTATTTCAGGCTTCAACTCATACTGCAAAGTTATCATCTCTTCCACAAGCCTATTAGCGTGCTGTGTTTCCAATATGGTGGAATCCAGGATATCAACCATATCATTCACCCTATTTCGCAAAAACATCTTATCAACATTTACTTCATCATCTTCATTACTAAGGTCTACTATCTCTTTTAACAAATCGGGTATCACAACATACTTCGGCTTTAAATAGAAATATACTGCCAATGAGTCAATCCCTACATTCTCTCGAGTCGGTTCCGTCAGAAGAATCCTTTTTGCAAAATGCGTGCTTTGGTGAATTGTTCCGTCTTCATCGCAGAGTATCCCGCTTATATTAGTCGGAATTCCGTCAAGCGAAGATGCCAGTTCCAAAAGAAGCATTTCCATAGCAGTCAACTTTTCCTCGACCGCAGCCTTCTCTTCTAAGAGTTGCATTCCGGTCTCCTGCTCCTTCAAAACACCAATAGCACCAAGCAATTCCTCAACAAGTGCTTCTGCACCTCCGTAGGCCCCCGCAGTAATCATCTGCCTCCGGGCAAACTCACCATTGGCATCCGTAAGCATATACTTTTTGTCAACAGTGATTGTTGGATTTGAATACACAAAACTGTACCCTGATTGCGGCTCGTTCTGATATCCATCCGGCAGATTTCGCAGCGGATCGGCAGACCCGGCCAGATAATACTGCAACTTTCCGGTAACATCCTCTTCATACAAACCGTATAGGTCATATTCATCAAACAACGGTGCATAATAATTTCCACTTAAGGAAGCCATTGCAAGAGAAACATTACTCTGCAACATTCCTGCCGCAACTTGCTGTCTGGCTGATTCAACGCTTACGAGAACCAATGAAAGCAGAAGAAACAGTACGACGGAAAAGAACAGCGTAATTGACCCCTTTAATCTTCTTCTCATCGAATAATGGCTCCTGAGTCGGCTTTGATTGAGTCAAAGGCACTGGTAATGATAGACGTAATCTCATTTTTAAATATTAAAACAAGACCTATTACAATAACCAAAATCAGAATAACCTCCACAACCCCTATTCCACTTTGATCTTTCGCAATCTGCTTTATTATCTCCTTCATCTTTTGAAGTCTTTTTTTCATAAAAATATCCTTTCTCCGGCTAAAAACTCAAGAATGCCGGTATCATAATAATTGCAAGAATAAGAACAAGAATCCCCGCCATAGGAATCAGCAGTTTTGTTCCAGCCTCCTCGCCCTTCTGTTTTACCCTCTCTTTACGGTCCGCAAAAGCTTCCGCAGCCTCTTTCCGTAAAATCGGAATTAACCCTCCAGTTCCCTTCTTTAGGTTTTGAACCAACAAAGAGGATAATCTGAGATAACGTATATTCCCACAATTTTTGCCAAATTCTTCATACGCATTTTCCTCGGGGACCCCTGCGTTCAACCGATTTCGAATGCTTCTCATCTCCTCATAAACATATCTAGTTTCTTTCTTATGCGCCGATTTCTTCGAGGATTCATAGTCCTCTGTAATTCTGTCCCAGGCAGACCTGAGAGTCAGGCCTGCCTGAAGCAGTAATGTAATCTTACTAACGAGATCGGGATAATCCCTAAGAAGCTGATCCTCCCGTTCCTTTCTAAGCCGTTTGTCTTCAGACTCCCACAGAGCCAGTAATCCTATGACAGACAATAGAAAGAGAACCGCAAACAACCATGGAGACTTACTCTTTTTCTTATAAAAAACAACCGGGGATTCTCCCACTTCAGTAGGCAGTTCCATGATTTCCTCATAAGCTTGTTCAGCATCTTTTCTCATTAGTTCTTCAGTTAAGCGTTCTCCTGTATCCTCCTCTCCGCCATTTTCCCTGATTACGCGAATCGGAACTTCCAGAAATGAAACAAACTGACCGTACTTGACTTCTATCGTAATCGTTACCATACTCCCTTCTGCAGAAGCGTTTCGGGAATATACATTTCCGTCATAATCAACCAGTTTGTAATCGGAAGACATCCATATAAGTTCCACATTCGTTCCATCCAACTTTGTCGGAAAATACAAATTCTTAGTTACTTCCTCGGCGCAACGATTCGTACCAAGCATCTGTTTTGGTAATGAGATTTTTGCCTTTTCCCATGCTTCCACTACTTCCTGCTCCGTCAATGTTCTTTCATTAACGCGAAATTCTGTGTCATAATCCTTTTGATTGATTCTTGCTTTTAGCTGATAAACATCTGTTCCGGAAACCGGTCTAACAAATGAAGCAACTCTTCGGTCATCAAAACAACCGGTCAACGCCATACATAGAACAACGATTCCAAACAAAAACATCAGGCTGAAAACAATCAATCCCTGAGTGCATTCACGATAAAGTCTCTGCTTCCCCGGATTATCATTCACATATATAATTCGATAGAACTGCTCCTCCTGCTGTTGGACTTGCATACTCTTTATTGCTTTCCTTTTGAAA
>JAZQNM010000003.1:0-13952 GCA_045627305.1 Lachnospiraceae bacterium | reverse complement strand
ACGATTTCTTAATCCGGAACGTGTTACAATGCCTGATATAGATATTGATTTTTGCTATGAGCACAGACAGGATGTTATTGATTATGTAGTTGAAAAATATGGCAAGGAAAAGGTTGTTCAAATAGTTACTTTTGGAACGCTTGCCGCTAAGGGTGTAATAAGAGATGTCGGAAGGGTAATGGATCTTCCGTATGCTTATTGTGATACAATCGCCAAAATGATTCCGATGGATCCGGGGATTACGTTATCTAAGGTTCTTGAAATGAATGGCGAATTGAAACAGACTTATGATTCGGATCCGCAGGCAAAAAATCTGATTGATATGTGTCTGCGTTTGGAAGGTCTTCCGAGACATACATCCATGCATGCTGCAGGAGTAGTTATTTCCAACGCGCCGGTTGATGAGTATGTACCGCTTTCCTGTAATACAGACGGTGTTGTAACAACCCAGTATACAATGACAACCATCGAGGAACTCGGGCTGTTGAAGATGGATTTCCTGGGACTTCGTACGCTGACAGTTATTAAGGATGCCGAGATGCTTGTCAGAAGGAGAGTGCCGGATTTCCGCATTGCTGATATTTCCTATGATGTGCCGGAGGTTTATGAACTGCTCAGTTCCGGAAAGACAGATGGTGTGTTCCAGCTTGAAAGCGGCGGAATGAAGAGCTTCATGAAAGAGTTGAAGCCGAAGAATCTCGAAGAGGTTATTGCCGGAATCAGTCTCTATCGACCCGGCCCGATGGATTTTATTCCGCAGTATATTGCAGGTAAGGAACATCCGGAGAATATTGTTTATGACTGTCCGGAGTTGGAACCGATTCTGGATCCGACATACGGCTGTATTGTATATCAGGAACAGGTCATGCAGATTGTGCGTGACCTTGCCGGTTACAGTATGGGACGAAGCGACCTTGTACGTCGTGCCATGAGTAAGAAGAAAGCCGAAGTTATGGCACGCGAACGTGAGTACTTTATTAACGGTAACAGCGAGGCCGGTGTTCCCGGATGTAAGGCGAACGGCATTGAGGAGATAGTAGCAAATCGTATCTTCGACCGTATGACTGACTTCGCAAAATACGCCTTTAACAAATCCCACGCCGCATGTTATGCGGTTGTTGCATATCGAACGGCATATTTAAAGAAATTCTATCCGGAAGAATTCATGGCGGCACTGATGACTTCGGTGCTTCACGATTCCGGAAAGCTGGCAGGTTATATTTTGAACCTGAAACCGCTTGGCATTGAACTGCTGCCACCCGATATCAACGACGGTGAAAGTGCATTCGGTGTATCGGTAATGCCTGACGGTAAGCTTGCGATTCGATATGCCCTGTCTGCGATTAAGGGACTCGGGAGACCGATTATCGATGCGATTTCCGAGGAACGTGAGCAGAATGGTCCGTTCACATCCCTGAAAGATTTTATCAAGCGTATGACGCCGAAGGGTGTGAATAAACGCTCGATAGAGAACTTCATTAAAGCCGGTGCGATGGACAGCCTTCCGGGAACGCGTAAACAGAAAATGCAGGTTTACAACACCATTATGGAAAGCGAAGCATTTGACTCTAAGAAGAATATAGAAGGGCAGTTCTCTTTGTTTGATTTCATGGAACCCGAAAGTAAAGAGGCTGAGGTGGAGTTCCCGAATTGTGGCGAATTCCTTCCCGAGGAACGTCTTGCATTCGAAAAGGAAGTGCTTGGTGTTTATATCAGCGGACACCCAATGCAGGAGTACAGTACGGTATTGCAGAAATTCAGTACATGCCGAACCACGGACTTTGAATTGGACGAGATTACCGGACTTCCTTCGGTAGATGATAATTCCCAGATTATTATCGGTGGGATGATTACCGCAAAGCAGGTTAAGACAACAAGAAACAATTCGATGATGGCAATCCTGACATTTGAGGATATGGTCGGTTCGGTTGAGGTATTGGTATTTCCAAAGGACTTCGAGAGACTACGTGCAAAATTAAATGTGGATGAAAAGGTATTCATTCGTGGAAGAGTTTCCGTGGAAGAGGACAAAGCTGCGAAGATTCTTTTGCAGGATGTAAAACCTTTCCGTGAAATTCCAACCGATATCTACATCCGCTATCCGAATGCCGAGTCTTTTCTGGACGATAAGGAAAAGCTCGAGGAACTGCTGAAACAGAGTGACGGAAACAACTGTGTTGTGGCTTATATCGTAGAAGGCAAGCAGGTGTATCAGATGCCGAGAAATCTGACGGTTTCTGCAGACAAGGAGTTTTTGGATGTCCTCCGTGCAAAGTACGGAGAGGACAATGTTGCGTTACAATACAAGAATCTGACATTTTCCCGATAGTAACATTTAGAATGAATAAATAATGATTAGAGAGGTGAATCAAAATGGCTTTATCTCTTGGCAAACGAGCAGATATTAAAACGATTGCGGTTCTGACCAGCGGAGGCGATGCTCCCGGTATGAATGCCGCTGTTCGTGCGGTTGTCCGTACCGCAGTTTTCAACGGACTTAAGGTTAAGGGTATCAGAAGAGGCTATACAGGTCTTCTGGAAAATGATTTTATCGATATGGATGCACGCAGTACTTCCGATATCATTCAGCACGGCGGAACGATTCTCTATACCGCAAGATGTGCGGAAATGATGACGCAGGAAGGTGTGGACAAGGCTGCTGCCATTTTAAAGGAGAACAAGATAGACGGTCTTGTGGTAATCGGCGGTGACGGTTCTTACCGTGGTGCCAGAGAACTGGCGAAGGCAGGGGCTGTTGTTGTCGGTGTGCCTGCAACAATCGACCTGGACATTGCTAGTACGGATTACACGATTGGATTTGACACAGCTTTGAATACTGCGATGGAATGTATCGACCGTGTACGTGATTCTTCGGCTTCCCATGAGCGTTGCAGCATTATTGAGGTTATGGGACGAAAGGCAGGTCATATCGCATTGTGGTGCGGTATTGCAAATGGTGCCGAGGAGATTCTTGTTCCGGAGCACTATGATTATGAGGAACAGGCAATTATCGAACGTATCGACCGCAGAAAGAAACTGGGCAAGAAACTGCACATCATTATCAATGCGGAAGGTATTGGCGATTCCGAGGGAATGGCAAAGAGAATCGAGGCAGCTACCGGTTTGGAAACGCGTGCTACGATTATCGGTTATATTCAGCGTGGCGGAAGCCCTACATGCAGAGACCGTGTGCTCGCTTCCGCAATGGGAGCAAAGGCTGTGGAGGTACTTCTTTCCGGCGGAGAAAACCGTGTTATTTGTTATCACGGCGGGTCCTTTAACGATATGGATATTGATGAAGCATTGGCTATGCAGAAGGATTTGGACGAGTCTCTGTGGGAGATTTCCAGAAAACTCTGCCGTTAACAGGAGCTTTTATGTATCGACCGAAGAATTACAAGATTAACAAAAAAGTGTCGGTTCAGGATGGGTATTTGAACGGACAGTCTTTAGGACAACTGGGGACTATGCGGTTTGGAGCCAAGAATGTAGATGATAACGGTTGCGGACCAATCGGACTCTACAATGCCATGCAGTACCTGGGAAGACCGATGCCGCTTGCCGATATCATTCGTGAGATGGAAATCTATGCTGCTCCGCTTGGAGCAAGATGTGGAACATCCGGACTTCTGATGATTATCTTCTTCTTTCGGCATCATGTTAAATTCCGTCTGGCTTGGCGCATTAAGCGCCTGGACCGTGCCAAAGCGGGGCTGATCTTATACTATGTAAAAAGACCGATTTTCTCCGGGGGGCATTTTGTCTTCTACAGAAGGCTTGAGGACGGAAGAATTGCACTCTATAACCGCTACAGCAATTCCGATGCGATTCATTATGTGAATTCCATTCGGGAACTGAAGCCGCAGAAAATGATATGTTTGGGGTATATTTTAAAATAAATGGTTTGGGGAGCATGGAGTTTTTATGCAGAAAAAAAGCTTTTTAAGAATTTACCGGATGGCGTTAATCGGAATTCTCTCCGCAGTGGCAGCAGTGCTTATGCTTTTGGAGTTTCCGATATCCTTTCTGGCACCGCCGTTTTACGAAATGGATTTCAGCGAGATTCCGATTATTATCGGTGCATTTGCTTTGGGACCCGTTGAGGGTGTGATTATGGAGGCCCTCAAGATTGTGTTGAATCTTCTGTTCAACGGAACCATTACTGCGGGAATCGGCGAACTGGCGAATTTTCTGATTGGCGTCAGCTATGTTCTTCCGGCTGCGATATTCTATCGTATCAGGAAGACGAAGAAGGTTGCTACCGTTGGCCTAGTTATATCAACCGTTTTGGTTGTTGTTGTCAGTGCTTTTCTGAATGCATTCGTACTGCTTCCTTTTTACGCACATGGCGGAAGCATACAGGCATTTATCGATATGGGTAATAAAGTCAACGGACACGTAACGGATTTGTTCTCATTTACCCTGTTATGTGTCGTACCTTTTAATCTTTTAAAGTTTGTTACGGATACGGTTGTGACGCTTTTGGTTTACAAAAAGGTTAGCCGTATTCTGAAAAATCCGATGGAGAGATAAGTATGGACGAGATGGAGAAGAATACAATAGAAGAGGAACAGTCCCTGGGAGAACAGAAGGCAACAGTTTCGGACGATACGGAGAATGAAACAGCAGTCGAGCAGGAGACGGACAATGAGAAAGAGCATGTGCCTACTGCTGCCGAAAACTTTGTTCACGAGGAAGGGGAGGTACATTTTACATGCCCGATGCGTTTTAAGGATTTATTTGCTTTCCGTCTGCGATATGCCTATCTTGGATTGAACGGCATTGCATTTTGGATTCTGACGGTTTTGATTGTCGGTTGTCTGATTGGGTACTGGGATTCCTATCAGCAGAGTACAAGAGTACTGATGATTGCACTTTTAGTGATTCTATGCATCTATCAGCCGGGCAACAGCGCACTCCGTACGCTTCAGTACACGACGCAACTGAAGGCTGACAATGTGGTTTTGGAGTATTTTATTAATTCGTCAGGTATTCTTGTCATTCAGGGCGAGAATTCTGACTTGATTGCCTGGAATGTAATTCGAAAAGTAAAAGAAACGAGAAAGAGATTCTTCATTTCCGTAATGAGAAACTCGGCATTTGTCTTTGGTAAAGATGTGCTTCTTGAACAGACCGCACAGTTGAAGCATTATATCGATACCGCATATACAGGAAAGAAATCCTGAGGATGAAGAGAGATCTTAAGGAGTTATACTATGGATTTTGAAAGCTATTCGGCAGAGGAAACCTTTCGCCTTGGTGAGATGCTTGGCGGCAAATTACAGAGCGGTGCCGTGATATGTCTAGACGGAGATCTTGGTGTCGGCAAAACCGTATTTGTGAAGGGCGTTGCAAAGGGACTTGGTATTGCTGAGCCGGTTTGCAGTCCGACTTTTACGATTTTGCAGGAATATAAGGAGGGCAGGATTCCCCTTTATCATTTTGATGTATATCGTATTGAGGACCCCGAGGAAATGTATGAAATCGGATTTGAGGAGTATCTGTACGGAGATGGTGTGTGCCTGATTGAGTGGGCATCCGTTGTTTCGGAAATACTTCCGGCAGACGCCACGCATATTACGATTGCAAAGGATACCACTAAAGGGTTGTCTTACCGAAAGATTACGATTCAGTAAAGGAAGGTTCGTGTTATGAAGATTTTAGCAATCGACAGTTCAGGACTTGTTGCTTCCGTGGCTTTGGTTACGGAGGATACCGTTCTGGCTGAGTATTCTACGAATTTTAAGAAGACGCATTCTCAGACACTTCTTCCGATGGTGGACGAACTGATGCGTATGACAGGAATGGAAGGCAGTGAACTGGACGCGATTGCCGTAACGAACGGACCCGGTTCCTATACGGGACTTCGTATCGGTTCCTCGACAGCAAAGGGGCTTGGACTTGCATGGGATAAGCCGATTATTCCGGTGCCGACTGTTGATATGCTTGCAGCCAATTATGCCGGATATGCCGGGCTTATATGTCCGATTATGGATGCGAGAAGAGGACAGGTGTACTCAGGGCTCTATCGATTTTCCGGTAATGAGATGATTGTTGTGGAACCGCAAAGCTGCACGATGCTTTCGGATATGATAGAAAAGGTAAATGCACTTGGAGAGCATGTGGTATTTCTCGGTGACGGGGTTCCGGTTCATAAGGATACCATTGCAAAGGAAGTTACCGTGCCTTATCTCTTGGCACCGATGCATCGGCTTTCGCAGAATGCTGCATCACTCGGATTTCTCGCCGTGAAACTTTTTGGTGAAGGCAAAACGGTTTCTGCGATGGAATTGGTTCCGGAGTATCTGAGACTGTGTCAGGCAGAGCGGGAACGTGAGGAACGGATGGAGAAGAAGGGCGAATAGTAGCCCGAATGCGGAATGCTGTGAGGTGATGCCTTGATGAATCATAATACACTAATTGCTCGGATGAATGCCGATACCGTTTCCAAGGTCGCATCGTTGGAAGAACTGTGCTTTAGCAGTCCGTGGAGCGAGGAATCTCTTCGAGAGATTTTGGATAGACCGGAATTCCTGTATATCACGCTTTGTGAAGGTGGAAAACTTCTTGGTTATTGCGGCGTGTATTTTGCTGCAGATGAGGCAAATATTACGAATATTGCGGTCCATCCGACAGCAAGAAACCGGGGATTGGCAAAGCAACTTCTCAGTGAGATTATTTCCGAAGCAACGCAAAGAAGTGCGGCTTCGGTCTATCTTGAGGTTCGTATCAGTAATACAGTTGCACGGCATGTATATGAACAGTGCGGGTTTACGCTTGCGGGAATCCGAAAAGGTTTTTACGATAAGCCTAAAGAAGACGGTTGTGTTTATGTATATAGGATTTGACCTGATTCCTATGAGTGAATGATTTTGAAAGTCAGTGTTTTAACACTTTGGAGGTTAGTATGTTGGAAGTATGCCTGCTCGGAACGGGTGGAATGATGCCGCTACCGGGACGATTTCTTACTTCGTGTCTGACACGATACAATGGCAGTAGTCTTTTGATTGATTGCGGTGAGGGAACGCAGGTCGCAATCCGAAAGAAGGGCTTCAGTTGTCACGATATTGACGTCATCTGCTTTACGCATTATCACGGTGATCATATCAGCGGCCTGCCAGGCCTGCTTCTGTCTATTGGCAATGCAGAACGTACTGAGCCGGTAACGCTGATTGGCCCGAAGGGACTGGAAACCGTTGTGAATATGCTTCGTGTTATCGCACCGGAACTGCCGTTCGAACTTCGTTTTGTTGAATTGAGTGAGCCAAAAGAGTCCATTGAAATCTGCGGTTATCGCCTGGAAGCCTTTAAAGCACGCCACAATGTGACATGCTATGGTTATTCACAGATTATAAGCCGCGCAGGCAAATTTGACCCCGAAAAGGCAGCAAGGAACAATGTTCCGATGTGTTGCTGGAGCCGTCTGCAGAAGGGGGCAGTTGTAGAGTACGAAGGAAAGACTTACACAAATGATATGATTCTCGGGCCTGAGAGAAAAGGCTTGAAACTGACCTACTGTACAGATTCGAGACCGACACAGTTGATTACGGAAAGTGCAAGCGGAGCGGATTTATTTATCTGTGAGGGTATGTACGGTGAAAAGGGCTCTGAGGCAAAGGCCAAAGAGCACAGCCATATGAACTATACGGAGGCTGCCAAGATAGCGAAGAATGCTGAGGTTAGGGAACTTTGGCTGACGCATTACAGCCCTTCGTTAGTAAGGCCTGAAGAGTTTACGGACAATGCACGTGAGATTTTCCCGAATGCCCACACCTGTAAGGACGGCAGAAGTGTGATTCTTCACTTTGAGGAGGAATAATGGCTCTGGGGATTATTGGGGCAAATGTCATATGAAGATAGAGGAGTTATCATGAAAGGTACCTATATTCTTGCAATTGAGTCATCCTGTGATGAGACGGCGGCTGCGGTTGTGAAGAACGGCCGTGAGGTGTTGAGCAATGTGATTTCATCGCAGATTGCACTGCACACTTTATATGGTGGTGTCGTGCCGGAAATTGCATCGAGAAAGCATATTGAGAAGATTAATCCCGTGATTACCGAGGCTTTATCCGAGGCAAAGATGACTTTGGATGACATGGATGCGATTGCGGTCACATACGGCCCCGGACTGGTCGGTTGTCTGCTTGTCGGTGTCGGAACCGCAAAAGCCGTTGCGTATGCAGCGAAGAAGCCGCTTATCGGTGTCCATCATATTGAAGGACATGTATCTGCCAATTACATATGCCATCCTGATTTGGAACCACCGTTTTTATGCCTTGTTGTATCCGGTGGACATACGCATATTGTAGTGGTAGAGGATTACGGAAGTTACCGTATTATCGGCAGAACACACGACGACGCGGCCGGTGAGGCATTTGACAAGGTTGCCAGAGCAATCGGACTTGGTTATCCGGGTGGACCGAAACTGGATAAACTTGCGAAGGAAGGAAATCCGGAGGCTGTGGCATTTCCTCGCGCACATGTGGAGGATTGCCCTTATGATTTCAGTTTTAGCGGTGTGAAATCAGCAGTTTTGAACTATCTGAATATTCAGAAGATGAAGAGCAATTTCGTCAAAGGCGAAACACAGGAGGGCACAGAATTCTGCCCGGATGTATTCGATGACGGAATTACGCGTGCAGACCTGGCGGCTTCATTTCAGGCAGCAGTTGTTGATGTTTTGGTAACAAAAACCGTGGCGGCAGCGAATGAGCTTGGATATGATAAGATTGCGATTGCGGGCGGCGTTGCTTGCAATAGTGCTTTACGTGCCAAGATGCGTGAAGTTGGTGAGGCAAATGGGAAGAAGGTTTATTATCCGGACCCGATTCTTTGTACCGATAATGCAGCGATGATTGGTTCGGCAGCATATTATGAGTATCTTGCAGGGCATACCTCTGATTGGACATTGAATGCGGTACCGAATCTGAAACTGGGAGAGAGATAAGAAAACAGGAAAGGCTTGCCTGTAAGTACATTTTATAGGCTTGCTTTGATCGGCTGAATCATTTGCTTTCTTAGTTAATAGCAAATCAGTTTCTTTATGAATATTTTTGTTGACAGAATGTGTGTCTGGTGTTAATATTGTTAGCGTCGCTGATGAGTGTTTTTGCACTCTGAGGACGAGAGCATGAGATTTTATAATTTCAGGCACTGTCTTGGAGAGGTATCGAAGTGGCTATAACGAGGCGGTCTTGAAAACCGTTTGTCCGCAAGGGCGCATGGGTTCGAATCCCATCCTCTCCGTTCAGTCGAAAGACTGGTTCAATTTTATATCCGTTATGGATTCAGGCTATTTGGAGAAGTACCCAAGAGGCTGAAGGGACACCCCTGGAAAGGGTGCAGGTCGTTAATAGCGGCGCGAGGGTTCAAATCCCTCCTTCTCCGTCCAAACAAAAAACTCGCTGACATTATAGGTCGGCGAGTTTTTTGTTTGGACGGAGAGGAGAGATATTGAAGATGTTCGCAGAGCGAACATCGTGCTTCGCGTAACCCGCGTAGCACAAGCATTCGTGAATCGCACAAGTTACTTTGCTTTTTAACATTTGATAGCGATTCACTCATACCGGCGTCGCCGGTCCGCTGTATTTCTCTGCGTCCGTAAGATGTACAAGTACATCTCCGTCCGCATTGAAATCCATCGGATATGCTTGTGCTACGCTTAAATCCCTCCTTCTCTGTTCAATTCATTAACCTCACTGACATTAAGGTCGGCGAGTTTTTTGTTTGGACGGAGAGGAGAGATATTGAAGATGTTCGCAGAGCGAACATCGTGCTTCGCGTAACCCGCGTAGCACAAGCATCTGTGACGGTATGTAAATCCTGGAAGAACTATGTCAGGCACCAGTACCAGAAAGTACAGTTTCGAGGACATAGGACTGTGTGGCATAAAAGAAAACAAAAGGTATGTTGCCTTCGCATCTTTCGATTCGTCTTCAGAAAGTTGCGAATGCGAGGTATAAGCCCTGTGTGGCACATGAGAAAACGAAAAGAATGATGCTATTGCCATCTTACGATTCGTCTTCAGAAAGTTGCGAATGCGAGGATATAAGGCCTGTGTGGCACATAAGAAAACAATAGGAGTTTTTGCGTTGCGAGCCGAGCATACCTAGCAGGCGCGGAGACAACAAAGTAACTATTGTTGCGTAGCGCCTGCGGATAAGGGGCGCAGGCGAGCAGCAAAAAAGACGTGTTTTCGATGTGCCACACAGGCCTATACCCTCGCAGGCGAGCAGCAAAAAAGATGTGTTTTCGATGTGTCACACAGGCCTATAATCTCGCGGGGATGCACGCTGAATGGTCGGCACTGATATCCGAAGAATGGTAACGTTTACTTGACAGTAACCAACTGTTATAGTACAGTATCTTGTGGAAGCAGACTGCTGTAGAATATACAGAAGTCGGGGGTTATAGTCGGAGGCAATATGAAGAAACTGATTTCATTTTTCATTATTATATGTATGATTCTATCAATGTCGGGATGTGCAAAGAGCCCGTCGAAGAAGGATATTGAGGATTTCAACCAGAACATCGGTCACGACCCGGAGGCACCTACGCCGACTCGGAATCCGGATGCACAAACAGAGACTGCAAAGTATGATTTATATATTAGTGAAGTAATGGCGAGCAATACCCATTTATGTATGGGTACCGATGCGGATTGGATTGAGATTGGAAGTCGTGAGGACAATATCGTTTCCTTGAATGGATATTATTTGACGGATTCCAAGGAAGAACCGCTGGCATTTTCCCTTGAGGGAAATGTGATTTCTGCGGGAGGCTTTGTTGTTGTGCTTCTTTCTGAAAGTGCACCATTTCATCTGAGCGCAGACGGAGAGACGGTTTATTTGATGTGCAACGGGGAGGTTATTGATGAACTGACATATACTTCGGATATCGGAGACAGATCGGTTGCTTCCGAGGGAGTCCTTTCCTTTGCTACGCCGGGATATCCGAACACGCAGCAGGGATATGAAGAGTATATGTCAAAGGTCAGATTACCTGAGGTGATTCTTACGGAGGTAATGTCATCCAATACCAAGTACGCTGGAGTTGACGGGCAATATTATGACTTTGTGGAATTAAAGAATAATTCTGCAAATTCCGTCAATCTTGCGGATTATTATCTGACAGACAAGAAAAGTGAGTTGACGCAGTATCATTTGCCGTCAGTCACACTGCAACCGGGTGAGTATTATTTGGTTTATTGTTCAGGCCTTTCCGACAAGGAGGGACATGCACCATTTAAGATTTCTTCCAATGGGGAGACGGTGTATCTGACCGATGGAACCGCTCTTGTGGATATGATAGATGTTCCAGGTGACCTCGAAGAGAACAAGAGTTACGGTCGCAGTGACAATATGTTTGTTTATTTTGAGGAGGCGACTCCCGGAAAGGAAAATGCCACAGGCTATGCGTCCCGTGTGTCTGTGCCGAAGCCCGATGTGGAACCTGGGCAGTATGCGTCTCAGATTTCAGTGCAGCTTCATGGGGAAGGTACCATTTACTATACACTTGACGGCAGCCGTCCGACCGAGAATTCCAAGGTGTACAGCGGACCGATTGCACTTGATGGTATTACAACAATCCGTACATTTGCCAAGGATGGAAATCGCGTGAGCGACCTTGGCGCATATACCTATCTGGTAGGTATCGAGCACACGCTTCCTATTGTATATGTAAGCATCCCCCAGAGTTCCCTAAAGGGTTCTAACGGTGTGATCGATAACATCACAAAGACAATCGAAAAAGAATGTGTTCTTTCTTTATATGAAGATGGTGAGATGAAATTTTCCGAACCGTGCGGTTTTCGTTTGCATGGTAATGACAGCCGTAAAGGAGCAAAACAGAACTTCCAGCTTCGGTTCCGCTCCCAGTATGGTCCGGGCAAATTACATTATCAGCTTTTTGAGAATCTTGAAATCGATACATTCGATTCTTTATTGTTGAAAGGTGGAAGCGAGGACTATAACCGTGCGATGATTCGTGATGAGTTCTGTACCGGACTCGTTAACGGTAAGACCAACCTGTATGTGCTGGAATGCAAGCCCTGTATTTTATATCTCGGAAATGAATACTGGGGAATCTATTATTTGCGTGAGCGCTTCAGCGATGACTATGTTGCCGAGCATTTTGACGTGCCTGCCAAATCTGTTGATTTGCTTTATTCATACGGTGGTGTGCAAAGCGGCAGCAGCAAGGAATATTATTCCTTGATTTCTTATTGCAAGAATCACGATTTGTCGATTGCAGAGAATTATCAGTATGTGACGGAGCGTATTGACATCACAAGTTTGATGGACTGGTATATATGCCGTTCATACTTCGGGGATACGGACTATGCGAATATTCGTTATTTCCGAAGTTCGGAATATGACGGAAAATGGAGATGGATGTTCTTCGACCTTGACTGGTCGTTTGAGCCGGCTACACAGAATTATAACTACTTTAATAATATATTGAAGTTTGACAGAAATCATGATTTTGTATTCTTTGACAGATTGATGAAAAACAGCTCCTTTAAAGAAGCATTTCTGAAACGATATGCGGAGCTGATGCGTTCTATTTTGAATGAAGAGTATATTACAAAATCACTCAACGAATTCATCGCCGTGATTGAACCGGAGATTGAGCAGGACCGTAAACGCTGGAACTGTTCCGTCAATGGATGGAAGAATGCAACTCAGGTCCTTTATGATTATGTAAAAGATGGAAAGAGAACGAAGCATGTTTTGAATGAATTGAAGTCTGATTTCAATATTTCTGATGAGAAGATGCGAGAGTATTTTGGAGATTTAATGGAATAGTTTGACTAATGTCTGACAATTGAATTTGCCTTATGAAAAAATGCCTAAAAGAATCCCGGAGAGCGTGATTTTTCTTGGGCATTTTTTTGTTGAAAAAACTTCAAAAAAGCTGTTGACAAATAGAAACTTTTGAGTTAGTATGTAAAAGCTGTCGCGAACGACAGAGAGTACTTTGAAAACTGAATAGTGAAACAACCTTGAAGATTCGTTTGAACAAGTTTTCTCTATAAGAGGAAGCGAACTTTTAACAAATGTAAATTCAGGAAACACAGGCTTAATAATAAGTCAGATGTTTATCCTAGAGATACAAACTTTTAACGAGAGTTTGATCCTGGCTCAGGATGAACGCTGGCGGCGTGCTTAATACATGCAAGTCGAACGGAGATAAGTGAATGATAATAAGTAGCTTGCTATGGAAAGGATTTTACTTATCTTAGTGGCGGACGGGTGAGTAACGCGTGGGTAACCTGCCCTGTACAGGGGGATAACGGTTGGAAACGACCGCTAAAACCGCATAACGTCGGAATACCGCATGATGTTCCGGTCAAATATTTATAGGTACAGGATGGGCCCGCGTCTGATTAGCTAGTTGGCGAGGTAATGGCCCACCAAGGCGACGATCAGTAGCCGTACTGAGAGGTAGAACGGCCACATTGGGACTGAGACACGGCCCAAACTCCTACGGGAGGCAGCAGTAGGGAATATTGGTCAATGGGGGAAACCCTGAACCAGCAACGCCGCGTGAGTGAAGAAGTATTTCGGTATGTAAAGCTCTATCAGCAGGGACGATAATGACGGTACCTGACTAAGAAGCCCCGGCTAACTACGTGCCAGCAGCCGCGGTAATACGTAGGGGGCAAGCGTTATCCGGATTTACTGGGTGTAAAGGGAGTGTAGGTGGCCATGCAAGTCAGATGTGAAAACCCGGGGCTCAACCCCGTGACTGCATTTGAAACTGCGTGGCTGGAGTGCAGGAGAGGTAAGCGGAATTCCTAGTGGAGCGGTGAAATGCGTAGATATTAGGAGGAACACCAGTGGCGAAGGCGGCTTACTGGACTGTAACTGACACTGAGGCTCGAAAGCGTGGGGAGCAAACAGGATTAGATACCCTGGTAGTCCACGCCGTAAACGATGAATACTAGGTGT
>JAZQNM010000002.1:0-224736 GCA_045627305.1 Lachnospiraceae bacterium | reverse complement strand
GTTATAGTGGATATAGATGGCTCAGATGTGAGAATTAATGGCATGAAGGGGGAGTACCAGTCGGTAACTCCGGACGATATCGGGCTTCATGATTACCGGTGGAATGGTGTTTCAATCAGGCCGGAGGCAAGTTCGTATCATGGAATTTTATGAGAAAATCTTTGCCAGATTAGAAGAATTACATATTACACAACTTGAATTGTCAAGGAGAACAGGTATTATCTATACGATATTATAGATATAAAAAAAGAAGTAAGTGAGGATTTCCATGTTTCGACCTTGTATTGATATTCATAACGGAAAAGTGAAACAGATTGTCGGTGGTTCCCTTCGCGACAAGGGCGATTATGCGAAAGAGAACTTTGTTTCGGAATTATCAGCGGCAGATTTCGCGAAAATGTACGAAAAAGACGGACTTCGCGGCGGCCACATTATTTTACTGAATGGTCGTGACAGTGAGTTTTATGAAGCAACGAAGAAGCAGGCAATCAGCGCTTTGACGGCATTTCCCGGCGGAATTCAGGTCGGTGGTGGAATCGGGGATGATAATGCGAGAGCATTTATTGAAGCCGGAGCGAGTCATGTGATTGTAACCTCTTACCTGTTCGAAAATTCTGAATTCAGCATGGATAGGGTGAAGAAGATTTCTTCGATTACAGGTCGCGAACATTTGGTGATTGACCTTAGTTGCAAGCGCGTGAACGGAATTTTCCATATCGTAACAAACCGGTGGCAGACTACTACGAAGACGAAACTGAATGTCAGTCTTCTAAATGCATTGACTCCGTTCTGCGATGAGTTTCTGATTCACGGTGTGGATGTGGAAGGTAAGCAGAAGGGTCCTTCCAAAACACTGATTTCCCTGCTTGCCTCCTATAAAGGGGAAAATGCCATTACGTATGCGGGTGGCATTCATTCCATTGAAGATATCCGTATGATAGAGGAGCGGTCTTTTGGAAGACTGCATTATACTGTGGGAAGTGCTCTTGATCTGTTCGGCGGTAACATTTCTTATATGGATTTAGTTAAAATGTCAACGAAAGAATGAGAGAATTTGCCTTCAAAGAAAAACTTTCTCTGATTACATATTAACAAAGCCCTTTGTCATTTAGACAAGGGGCTTTGTTTCGTAACGTTTATAAGAATTTACATAAATGAAATATGATTGCATTTAATTCATCGGTGTCTGCTGTTGATTGTACTTGGAAAGCAGATTGTCGATATCACTTGTTCCGGAAACCACATTGGTGAAATTAAGCGGGAAGCGTTTGCCTTTTTGTTCCATAAAACGATATGCAATCATAAATGTGTTGTCATCAAAACGTGTGTAGTATTTGTTGTTGATTTCATATATTGCTTCAGCAACTGTGATATTGGGACGGCTTAGAATGTCACTGAATACCTGATTCAATGTATTGTAAACAATCGACTCCTGCATGGAAAAGTCACTGGTAATCTGCTGCATGGGAAATACGTACAGATAGGTCTTCAACCAAGTATTACCGGTGGAGAACCAGGAGTAAACGTTCTCATAGCGTTGATTCATATAACAGATTTCTTTAGCCCAATAGGAACTCATATAAGAGGCGTCAACTATTGCCTTAATATCGTTGTCCGTAAGGTTGAGCTCATACTGTTGATTGAACTTTTTAACAATCTTCGTTCTTGCACGGGAGGAAGAGGGAAGACCATACGAATTTACACTTTGATTCTGTCTTGATTGAGCAGGATTCGCAGGGGTACCGTAATTTGTGTTGAAGCCAAAATTCAACTGCTGAAAAGCATTAGCCATATTCTTCTGACCATAAGGAGTGTTGATGTTAATGTTGACAGTAGAAGTGTAGGGGTTCTGCCGTTGAGTCTGATACGGATTGGCCTGCCTGTTCATTACTTGCTGCCCGTTGGAATAACGACGTTGTGAACTATACTGATTCTTATTGGCATTCTGATTGTTTTTCAAGCCTTTATTATAATTTGATATAAAAATAATTAAAATTATAAAGAAAATTAATCCCATGGATGTCTCCGTAATAATGATGATACTTCATTTCTTTTGAGCACAGAATGAATACTGCACCCGCATTGTCAATTATTATATATGATTTGTCATCATTTTGCAATGCCTGTGTAAAAATCTTTTACCATCTTTTATTATTGAATAATGAAGACCGGTGTGGTAATATGAATATATGTTTTTGCACATAGAATATGATGAGCAGAGGTATGAAATAATGTTGGATTTAAAGTTTGTCCGTGAGAATCCGGAAGTTGTAAAAGAGAATATTAAAAAGAAGTTTCAGGATGCGAAGCTTCCTTTGGTTGATGAAGTTATTGAACTGGATAAGAAGAATCGTGCCGCAAAGCAGGAGGCTGATAATCTTCGCGCCGAGCGTAATAAGATTAGTAAGTCTATCGGTGCATTGATGGGACAGGGCAAGAAGGATGAGGCAGAGCAGATGAAGCAGAGAGTTAACGAATTCTCCGCACGCCTTGCAGAGCTTGAAAAGCTTGAGGAAGAATATTCCGCCGAAGTTAAGAAGAGAATGATGGTGATTCCGAACATCATCGATCCGAGTGTTCCGATTGGAAAGGATGATTCCGAGAATGTGGAAATCGAGAAGTTCGGCGAGCCGGTTGTTCCCGATTTTGAGATTCCTTATCATACCGATATTATGGAACGCTTTAACGGAATCGATCTGGATGCTGCAAGAAGAGTTGCCGGAAACGGTTTCTATTATTTAATGGGTGATATCGCAAGACTTCATTCCGCTGTTATCAGCTATGCGCGCGATTTTATGATTGACAGAGGATTCACCTATGTTGTTCCGCCTTTTATGATTCACGGTGAGGTTGTAAACGGTGTTATGAGTTTTGCCGAGATGGAGAACATGATGTACAAGATTGAAGGCGAGGACCTTTACCTGATCGGTACCAGTGAGCACTCCATGATTGGTAAGTTTATCGATACTATTAATAACGAAGAACAGCTTCCTTATACATTAACCAGCTATTCTCCCTGCTTCCGTAAGGAGAAGGGCGCTCACGGTATTGAGGAGCGAGGCGTATATCGTATTCACCAGTTCGAAAAGCAGGAGATGATTGTAATCTGTAAACCCGAGGATAGCAAAGAATGGTATGAGAAGCTTTGGAAGAATACTGTTGACCTGTTCCGTTCTCTTGATATTCCGGTTCGTACTCTGGAGTGCTGCTCCGGCGACCTGGCTGACCTGAAGGTTAAGAGTTGCGACGTTGAGGCATGGTCTCCCCGTCAGAAGAAGTATTTTGAAGTCGGTTCCTGCTCGAATCTCGGTGACGCGCAGGCAAGAAGGCTTCAGATTCGTGTGCAGGATAAGGAAGGCAATAAGTATTTTGCACACACCTTGAACAATACGGTAGTTGCACCGCCGCGTATGCTGATTGCATTCCTTGAGAACAATCTGCAGGCAGACGGCAGCATTCGTATTCCCGAGGTGCTTCGTCCTTATATGGGCGGAAAGACGGAAATCCGCTGAAATTTAACGTAAATTGTGTTGCACAAACGGTGTCTGCAATCTGCAACACTGTTGCACAATGTTATATGACATGTCATTTTTAGTAAAAATTTTTTTGGCATAATATTTCCATTTTTCGGATTGATTTGTTCTTTTTAATAAATATTTGTATTTTGTTAAAAAATATTGTATATTTCAATTATCAAAGGAAATTATATTTCCTATTTGATGACGTGCAAGGGGGCATGATATGAAGAAGAATAAAGTAATCAACAAGGTTCTGACAATAGTCGGATTCGTACTTTGCATTATATTTGCATTTCTTCTTATCTGTAATCTTGTTATTATCATCAAAGGCTCTTTGAAACCGGAGACACCACCGTCTGTTTTCGGAACGACACCAATGGTTGTTACTTCAGGCTCCATGAGCGGTACGGCGAAGGATCATATCGAGGTTAATGATTTGATCTTCGTCAGACATTGTAAAGCCGAAGAGTTAAAGGTCGGCGACGTAATCTGCTTTATGGAAGGCAAGATTACGGTAACACACCGCATCACCTCTATCCTGAACGAGGAGGACGGAACCAGAAGCTTCCGTACAAAGGGAGATGCCAATAATACAGAGGACCGGAATTCCGTTCCGCAGAAGAATGTTGTTGGTATCTATCGATTCAGAATTCCGAAGGTTGGCGGCTTCGCTTTATTCCTGCAAAAGCCCGTCGGTATGATTATCTTCATCGGCATTCCGTTACTTGCTTTCTTCATTTACGATTTCCTCAGACGTAAGAAGGAGAGCAACGAGGATGTGAAGAAGACTGAAGAATTGCAGGCTGAAATTCGCAGGTTGAAGAAGCTGGCAGAAGAGAAAGAACAGGCGAAAGGAGGAGAAGGAGATTCCGAAGAGGTTTCGGAGAACTTAGATAGTGTTTGATATTAAGGATAACAGGTAGTCCAAGGTTTGGATATTGTTATTCCTAATATAGAGGGGTTATATGTTTTTATAAATTGTTTTGTAAAGGAGAAAGATTATGAAAAAGACAAGAACAATGAGAATGGCAGCTGTTTTGTTTGCACTTGTACTGATTACCTCATGTTTCGTAGGCAATACATTTGCAAAGTACGTTGCTTCCGATGAAGCTACCGATACTGCAAGAGTTGCAAAGTTTGGTGTTACGATTGAGGCTGATACTACTGCAGATGATATGTTCCTTACCGAGTATGAAACCCATGATACTGTTTATGGAGGAACTTATAGTGTTGATACTTCTACCGATGATAAACTTGTGGCTCCTGGAACTGCAGGCTCTTTTGGTGGATTTATCGTTACCGGAGAACCGGAGGTTGCCGTTAGAATCGCTTATACACTTGATGAAATGGAACTTTTGAATTGGGAAGTAACTGAGGGTTCATCTACTGTATTTTATTGCCCGATTGTTTTCACAGTAGGAAGTGATGAAGTTGATGGTACAGATTATGATTCCGCTGATTCTTTGATTGAAGCCTTAACTGAGACTATTGCAGCTTATTCTGAAGATTATGATCCGAATACGGACCTTTCATCTATTGCCGATTTGTCAATCAGTTGGGAATGGCTTTTTGAGACCGGTGATGATGATGATGCGATTGCTGCCAACGATATAAAGGATACCGCACTTGGTGATGCTGCAGCTGCTGGAAATGAACCCACCATTTCGATGAAGGTTTCCTGTACAGTAACGCAGATTGACTAATATTTCCCGTATTAGCTTTCACAATTCGTTTCGAACATAACTAATCAGGATGTTGAAGCCTCCTGCGAGGGCAGGAGGCTTCACTTAAGAAAGGTTACGATTAACAGGTCAGGAGATCGGGATTTTTCCTAAGTGGTTACACTTATTACAATTGAATAGATTCTGAAGGGAGGGATACCTATGACAAAGCAGAGATCCAAACGCTTGATTCGACTAACGTTGGTTTTGTTTTTGCTAGAGGTTATTACCTTCCCATTTGTCGTGAAATTAACATATTCAGGAACCGGTAATGGTGTCGACAGAATGTTGACCTATACACCGGGTAAGCTTGTTTGGGATTCCGAGAACAAGATTATGCCGGACGGTACGGCAATTCTTTCGTTATTCAGCAATACTTATCAGAATGCAAAATCCGGTAACCAGGATAAGATCCTGGCTCCCGGTGTTGATATGAACAGTATTGTAAGATTGCGGAATGATTCTAATCATGAAATTGAATATACTGCGGTATGCTATAAAATTCAGAGCGGAGACATGATGGAAGTTAATGCTTTGATTAAAGGCAATGGCTTAAAGGATGCCACTGAAGTTCCTCCGGGGAAGAACTATACGCCCGAGCAGGTTAGTCACGCAGTATCCGGCAAGCTGAGTGCGAATCAGATGCAGGATTTTGACGTTAATGTGATTTGGGATTTTGATGTTAACGATTCGACCAATCAAAAGGATACAAAGCTTGGTAATAACAGCGCTAACGGAAATCCCGGTACGTTAAAGATTGGTTTCATTGTATATGTTACTGACCTTAATTATAATCTGGATCCGATTCCTCCGACCGGCGACCGTTCTCCGTTGTGGTTATATCTGATTCTGATTACTGTGAGCGGTTTCGTATTGATTCTGCTGCTTATTGAACGCAGAAGGCAGGATAAGAAGGAAGAGAAGAATCTTTTGTTTGAAGAAGAGATGCATCAGAATGAATAATGGCATTTGTGTGGTGGGTTTATGAAGAAGGCTGTTAAGATTATCGATATCGTGATTACGGTACTTTTATGTATCATTCTTTTGTTTAACGTGATTATGCTGATACAGAAGAAGGCAGGACATAAAAAGTATCCGACTGTTTTGGGATATGGTGCCGGCGTGATTATCAGCGGCAGTATGACGGGAACGATTAACGTTGATGATATGGTAATTACCAAGGAACAGAAGGATTACCATATCGGTGACATCATCCTGTTCGAGGAAGGTTCCATGCTGGTAACGCATCGTATTGTTGACCGTAACGATACCGGCTTTATTACGAAGGGAGATGCCAATAATTCCATTGACCTGAAGAGCGTCAGCCAACAGGCTATTTACGGAAAGGTTGTCAGAACTCTTCCGAAATTCGGTAAGGTAGTGCAGTTCCTCAGAAGCCCGCTCGGACTGATGCTGATTGTATTGGTGGGATTTCTGTTAATCTTTCTGCCGGGGCTTGTGCAGATGAAGGATGTTGCCAATTCCGCGAAGAAGGCGTCCGTGATGGATGGGGACGGCTCCGAGAAGACGGTTGAACTGAATGAAGGCGCTGATAAAACGATTGAGCTTACCGAAGGGTCTGAGAAGACGGTTGAACTTTCAGAAGGCTCCGGAAGAACGGAAGAGCTGACTGTTACATCTTCTTCTGTACAGGAGGATGCTGTTAATCCTCCGGAGGATATTTCCGTAACAGAACAGAAGATTTCCATCGATGAGCTGAATCAGTTGATAGATGATATTGAAAATGGCAGATAAGTGTGATTGATTTCACTGCGATATACACAGGAAAGGAGGTACGCAGTATGAAGAAAAATCGATTACCGTTACGTGTGTATCTCCTGTATTTGGTGATAGCCACGTTTGTGGTCAGCGGTGTGGCATTTTCCAAATACGTGGTCAGCGAGAATTCCGCGGAGGCTTCCAAAGTGGCATCTTTCGGAACAATTGATTTGTATGAGACCAAAGTGGAAGACGGCGAAACCGTGCATACACTTTCGAATACGTTCATGCTGATTCCCGGCGTAGAAATTACGAAGGATCCCAAGGTTTATTATACCGCAGGTGAAGTAGCATGTGCGATTAAGATTGAGTTCGCACTGCCATCCTATTGGACGCAGGATACGACGGATTCCAATCATTTTATGATAGCCAATGAAGACGGAGACGAGCTTGTTTCCTTCTCGGTCAGCTCCACCTTCACCTTTGATTCTGCCGGTTCCGGCAAATATCTGTTCCTTACGTACCTCGACCCCGGTGAAGCGCTTGGTTCCTCGGATTCCCCGGTTTCCGTTATTGACGGGGACAAGGTTACCGTAAGCGCATCGGCAACAAAGGCTGATTTTGCTTATATCGCCGGATTGTTGAACAATGCGGGACATACCAATGTGAAGATGGATATTAAAGGCTATGCCGTTCAGATTGATTAATATGATGAGATTTATTCTGTAGGAAAGGAGATTGCATATGAAGAAACGTATTCTTGCTGTAGTATTATGTTGCGTGTTGCTTACTTCCTGTCTGCAATCCCTTAGAAACATTCGCGTATGTGCGGATGAGGTTGTTGCAAATTATGTTGAGATTCATCATAATTTGAAAAAATGTGATTCCTTCTCGCTTGCCAAGGATGCGAAGACGAAGCTTACCTGTAAGACAGATATTGTAGCGCCTTCCTATCGTTGGCAGATTATGATGCCCCAGTATGGCAATATCTGGGTTGATATTATGGGGGAAAAGGAGCAGGAGCTGGAAGTCTCTTATGCTCTTTGCGTAAGTGCGCTGAAGAATGATTGCGCTTACATCCGTGTGATTGCGAATGACAGCTATGTTTCTCTGACGAGCAATCCGGTTACCGTGAAGTTTACGGATTATGAACTGAATGATACGATTGAATTTGTTGACGGGGAGAAGACCGAATTGTATTCGGAGGGTATTGACGTAGTTGTAACGTCCGAAGCGACACCGACACCTGCGCCGACACCCGAGATTACTCCTGAGCCTACCGCTGCGCCGACACCCGAGATTACTCCTGAGCCTACCGCTGCGCCTACGCCCGAGGTTACACCCGAGCCTACGGCTGCACCTACGCCCGAAGTAACGCCCGAGCCTACCGCTGCGCCTACGCCCGAGGTTACACCCGAACCTACCGCTGTACCTACGCCCGAGGTTACGCCCGAGCCTACCGCTACACCTACGCCCGAGGTTACGCCCGAGCCTACGGCTGTACCTACGCCCGAGGTTACACCCGAGCCTGAGGTAACGCCTGAACCTACGCCCGAGATTACTCCCGAGCCGGAAGTATCGCCCGAGCCTAAGCCCGAAATTACGCCTGAGCCTGAAGTAACGCCGGAACCCGAACCGGAACCGTCCAATACAGAGCCGATTGCAAAACTGGCTCCCGCTGGTGATTTCATTCTCTTCAACAGAACTAGCGTCTTTTCTGACGGATTCATTCTGAGAGATACCACTACGCCCGATCCTGAAGAAGAATATGTTTACGTAACCATTGAATACCTCAATGAAGAGGGCAACAAGCTGTTCCAGCCGTTTACCGCACAACTGCAGAAGGGCAGTAGCTTTAGCTATGACGTATATTGTCCTTCTTACGTCGGCTATGCGCCTTATAAGGTTATCAGCAAGTCCGGAGACACCTATGTAACAGAGGAGAATCCGGTCCAGCTGATCAGCTTCAATCAGGCGGTCAGCAGTGATATCAATATCACGATTATCTATAAGCCGCAGAAGGTTTCTTACAGCGTTCACGTTATGTTCCAGAAGACCAATTCCGATGAGTATGAGGAAGATGCTTCCGCATCCTTTACCGGATACGAATATACCGGTGTAACGTTAACGGATGAGCAGCTTCTGAGCAACGTTCCCGCTTCGAAGCTTATCGGCTTCAAGGCACTGTATCATTATCCGGACAGCGTTGCAGCCGACGGCTCCACGGAAATCTATTTCTACTTTGACCGAATTTATAACCTGATTAAGTTCGACCTTGACGGCGGTTACGGTATGGAGCCGCAGTATGGTCGTTACGGTTCGAACTTTATCGTCAATACTCCTACGAAGCCCGGATATTCATTCGATAAATGGGAGCTTGTACTGGATGAATCTATTCTGCAGGATTTCTCGCAGGATACCAACGGCTATTACTATCAGGAAGATGAACACGGCAATAAAATCTATTACAACGGTACGAACGGATTCAAAAATCTGCCTTCCACGGTACCGCCTATTCCGCTTGCGTTTAAGGCGAAGTGGATGACAGCTCAAACAAGTATAAATGTTGTTTTTTGGGCAGAGAATGTTGAGGATGATAATTACAGTTATTGGACACAAAAAAGAGTTAATAATATTACCAGTGCTACAAGAGTAAATGGTGAAACATATAAAGCTTTGCCAGATGGAACTACAGATGCGAACGGGTTTACATATGATCATGCTGATACGAATGTTTTAGTTGAAGGCGATGGTTCTACCGTTGTTAATGTTTACTATAAACGGAAAGAGATTACATTGTCATTTACTTCAAACAATACAAAATGTTTGCTTCCGGTTCATACACATAGTGATGATTGTTTTACCAATATATGTGGTAAGGAAGCACATATCCATGAAGATTCCTGTGAATTAACCTGTACCATTCCGGAACATAAAGCTCATTTGGAGGAGTGCTGTAGTTTATCGGTTGTTCCGCATACGGATGATTGTTATCATAAGCATTCATATTTATGTTATCCCGGAGCAACGGCGGATTTAGCGGATGGTACTGATTATTCGACAGGACGACCCACCACGAATCTTAAAGATGGTCAGGTTTACATATACAGAAAAAAACAAAGTACTTTTAATTATAAGTATTATAAGAGCATTTATATACAAGGTACATGGTATGTTTATGACGGAGATAGTGATACAGATGTTGAAACATCCTGTGTTGGAGAAGGTGCTTTAGTTTGTAATTCTCCGAACCATCATGAACATACAGATGGCACTTGTGTTTACACCGATGCTTCTTGTATCTATGGAGGATTACATAAGCATATTGGTAGTTGCTATTCCTGTAATTTGGATGAACATGAACACAATGAAAAGTGTCGTAAATGTCAGTTGACCGAGCATACACATTCAAGTAGTTGTAATACTAACAAATCGAATACATATAATAAAGTATTTGAGGTAAAAAGAAAATATGGTGCAGATATTTCTGATATATGGCCTATAAAGAAAGCAGACGGTTCCGGTGAATATACAACAGATCGTTGGAAATTACCATCCGGTAGTATCATTTTTTATATGGAAAAAATGCCTATGGGTGATAATAATGATACTATTACGTTAACGAAGGATGGTTCATCATGGGAGCATGATGCTACGATAAGTTACTATTTGGAAACCTTAGACCGAAGTGGTGAAGAAAATTATCAAGGTAAGAATTATACAAATACAATGAATTTTACCACAAAATACGGTACATTTAAGGAAAATGAATATTCATTTGGTATTGAAGGCTTTGAATATGAAACGTCGACTTCAGAGGGGACTTGGGTATTTTTAATTTATTATGTTACTCATGTGGATATGTATTATACCCGTAAGTCTTATAAGCTTACTCTGTCTGATGGATATGGTGGTAAAGAAGAACATTCTTTAATGTATGAGGAACGTTTAAATAATGCCGTTTCTGGTGGAATAGCTGATTATGTACCGAATTATCCGTATAATTCTTTGGAAGAGAATGCGTATGAGTTTGGCGGTTGGTATACTACATCAGAGTGTCTTCCCGGTTCAGAATTTGATCCGACCATGACAATGCCAAGTCATGATGTAGTTCTTACCGCCAAGTGGGTTCCGCTTTCCCATACGGTCAACTTCTTCAAGACCTATGACCAGCTGGTAGAATATGAGGAGAGTCTTGGTACTGCAAGTCCGAAGACGAATCTCATCTATCATACCGAAACGGTTGCTCACGGTAACGTAGTCGGTACCGTAACGGAGCCTACGGATGACTGGAGCGGAACGAGTAATTATCATTTTGCGAACTGGTTCTATGATTTGTTCGGGGAGACCAGTGCCTACCTGCCTGCAGAGATGCCGATTAACCGTGATATGAACGTATATGCCGATTGGGGCAGCGATAAAGCGCAGCCGTATGCGATTCATTACGTTTTGGTGGATCCGGTAAATGCAACGATAGCTGCTCAGATTACCTCAACATGCGGTACACCCGAATATGGTCATACTTATTCGTATAACAGTAAGAAATACTATTATGACGGAACGGATTACTATGAGAAAGTAGCGGAAGATACTACCGGTTATGCGTTCGAAGGTACCAATCGTACGTTTAAGGCGAAGACGGGTCAGAGCGGTCCCGGAGCAACTGACAACCAGCTTTATTCCGGTTATGCGACCGGATATTTCCCGACGGTTGCCAGCCATGCGTTTCGTATTAAAGCGGAGACCAACGACGCATATCCCGTTCAGAACAGTTATATGTTCACTTATGCGAATTTTACCGGTCCGATTACCTATGAGATTCGTCACGTAGATAAGAACAATCTGTCCAATGAGCTGTGTACGACATATCAGGAATCCGATCATCTGAAGACTACGCAGTACAGTGTCGTAGAAGAACGTTTTAAGCCGATTTCACAGTATGTGCCGGATGCGTTCTATAAGAGACTGGTACTTACGGTTGTGAAGAACGAGAACGGTGAGTGGGTAAGCTCTCCGGATAACGTAATGTATTTCCTGTACTCCAAGGGCGGAGATGCATCCTTGTATGCGATTCACTTTATGTTACAGGATATTGACAGCGATACCTATACCGAAAGTGAAGTCCGCGTTGAAGGAAGTGCGGATATCGGTAAGAATAAACTGAAATTTGCACCTTTGGAATTTGACGGATTTACAGTTATTGATCCTGCGAATGTCTTCTATGGTCCCGGTGCTCCGGTGAATTTCTGCCTGATGACCGATACCGGTGAAGATGCAGGTAAGTTCGTCTGTGATATTGATGCTGCAGGTACGGATTTGTATATTTATTATACACGTAATTCTTATCCGTATTTCGTATATTATCTGTTGGCGAACACACCGTTTACACCCGAAACCATTTCAACGATTTCGAATGATTATATCGTGAAGAAAGATGGAACCAATAAGTATGTAACGAATGGTACGGCGCAGTTTGATAAGTTAGTATCCTATACCTGTGAGGATGATGTTCCCGGTTATTCTCTGGTTTCCGAGAACCCGACCAAGAGTATCAGCATTCGCCAGGATAGTAACGGTTACTGCCAGAATATCATCGTATTCTACTTCTCACCGGAGCAGTATATGATTCAGTATACAGCAGGAGAAGGCGGTATGGTTTCCAACGGTAATGTTACCGGAACTCTTGAAATTGTAAAGGGAACTTCTGTTACTGCTACAGCAGATGAAGGTTACTATTTTGCCGGCTGGTATATGGATGAAGAGTGTACGGTTCCACTTACTGTTAAGAGTGGTTCGGATACTAATCCGGCTACCGGCAGCGGTACGGTTACGGCTTCCGGTTGGGAACAGGTTGCTTCCATGGTTACGTTATCCAATACCAATTATACGGACAGCGGGTTGACATCCTATGTGAAGAAATCCGTGCTTACGCCTACCGGACAAGGACTGATCAAGAACAGTTCCCTGAATACGATTTATGCGAAGTTTATTCCGTTAAAGAGTTCGTTGAAGATTGAAAGAACGGATGCTTCCGATGAAACGCAGCCATTCGTATATCATATTACGAGTAAGGATAACGACAAAGTTGATATGTTCGTTACGATTATCGGTAATGACTCTGTGGTTGTGACGGATCTGCTGCTTGGTGATTATGAAGTAACGGAGATTACCGATTGGTCTTTCCGATATGATAAGGAGGTCAATCCTTCCGAAAACGTATCGGTTGTTATGGATAGTATCAGCAGTGCAACCTTCAGCGAGGAAGTGAATACGGTTTCCTGGCTTACGGATTGTGACAGTACCAGAAATGCGAGACATTAAGCGTATGATTTTTGATTATGCGGGAAAGGAGAAGAAGACATTATGAAAAAGTTCATTCAGTCATATAAGGTTTGGTTGCTTGCAGGACTCGTATTTGTCCTCTTTTCCATATCCTTGATTCTTGCCATGATGACGAAGAGCACACCTCAGGTTCAGAATGAGTTTATGCTTGCGGAGGTGGAATGCAAGATTCACGAATCCTTGAATCTTGAGGGCGGTACGACGGATAATACCGATGCAGCCGTGCATACTGGCGTTGTTTCCAAGGCCGACGTGAAGGTCGAGAATGCATCCAATATTGATGCGTATATTCGTGTCAGACTTGTTGCTTATTATGTCGATGATGATGACAACGTGGTTGGAAAGGTATGTTCGGTTCCGACATTTGTTCCAAACAATTCCTATTGGATTGCCGACAGCGATGAGGATACCTATTATTACAAATACCCGGTAGCTGCAGGTCAATACACGGAGGATTTGATTGCGTCCGGTTCTGTGATTGAATTGGCTAAGCTTGACGGAACGGATACGGATACTTATGAGCATCTGTATCAGGTGGTTGATGTAATTGCAGAGGCAGTACAGGCTGAACCTGCCAGTGCGGTGACTTCCGTATGGAATGTATCGGTAAATGATGACGGAACGCTGACAAAATAGTATTTCGTTAGTGATTTATGATTTAATGGGCTTACTTCTTTTGGAAGTAAGCTCTTTCTTTTTTAGAGGCACCTATAGTCCGAAACAGCGTACCGAGAAATGAAAGATATGATAGTCAGATACGAAAAGAGAGTGCACAGTGTACCGAAGAATGAAAGACATGATATCGAGATACGAAAAAGAGTGCGTTTAAAAAGACAAGAAGCTACATAAATATAAATCCTAAATATTGGAAACGAAAAGGGCTCACTTTTATAGTGAGCCCTGAATATTCGTATCAGATTTATTGAATGTAAGTAGTCAATCAATAGGATAACGGCTAAAGGATGGAAGAAATTAGAACTTGCCTGCGGTAGCAGCTTCCTCAACGGAAACGGCAACAGCAACGGTAGCACCAACCATCGGGTTGTTACCCATACCGATGAGACCCATCATTTCTACGTGAGCCGGAACAGAAGAGGAACCTGCGAACTGTGCGTCACTGTGCATACGACCAAGCGTATCGGTGAAACCATAGGAAGCAGGACCTGCTGCCATGTTATCGGGATGAAGGGTACGACCGGTACCGCCACCGGAAGCAACGGAGAAGTACTTCTTGCCTGCTTCGGTTCTTTCCTTCTTGTAGGTACCTGCAACAGGATGCTGGAAACGGGTAGGATTGGTGGAGTTACCGGTAATGGAAACATCTACGTTCTCCTTCCACATGATAGCTACACCTTCCGGAACGGAGTTTGCACCGTAGCAGTTAACCTTTGCACGAAGACCTTCGGAATAAGCGATTCTGTTGAGTTCCTTTACGGTGTTGGTGTAAGGATCGTACTCGGTCTCAACAAATGTGAAGCCGTTGATACGGGAAATAATCTTTGCAGCATCCTTACCGAGACCGTTCAGGATAACACGAAGGGGCTTTTTACGAACTTTGTTAGCCTTCTCGGCAATACCGATAGCACCTTCAGCAGCAGCGAAGGACTCATGGCCTGCAAGGAAAGCGAAACAGTCGGTATCCTCTTCAAGGAGCATCTTGCCAAGGTTACCATGACCGAGACCTACCTTACGGGTATCAGCAACGGAACCCGGGATACAGAAAGCCTGAAGGCCTTCACCGATTGCTGCAGCAGCATCGGAAGCCTTACGGCAACCCTTCTTGATTGCAATAGCAGCACCAACGGTGTATGCCCAGCAAGCATTTTCGAAGCAGATCGGCTGAATCTTCTTAACCTGCTCATAAACGTTAAGACCTGCGTCTTTTGTAATCTTTTCTGCCTCTTCGATGGAGGAGATGCCATAGCTGTTTAATACGGAATTGATCTTGTCAATTCTTCTCTCATAAGATTCAAATAATGCCATTGTCGTTTCCTCCCTAGTTCAACTCTAACTCTTTGTCAGTTCTGGGGTCGATAATCTTAACAGCATCAGCAACACGACCATACTGGCCGCAAGCCTTAGCGTAAGCAGTGTTAGGATCGTCACCCTTTTTGATGAAGTCGGTCATCTTTCCAAGAGATACGAACTTGTAACCGATGATTTCGTTGTTGGCATCAAGAGCGATACCGGTAACGTAACCTTCAGCCATCTCAAGGTAACGGGGACCTTTCTTCAAAGTTCCGTACATGGTACCAACCTGGGAACGAAGACCCTTACCAAGATCTTCAAGGCCTGCACCAACCGGAAGACCATCCTCGGAGAAAGCACTCTGAGAACGTCCGTAAGCAATCTGAAGGAACAATTCTCTCATAGCGGTGTTAATAGCATCGCATACAAGGTCGGTGTTCAAAGCTTCCAAAACGGTAAGTCCCGGAAGAATTTCAGAAGCCATAGCTGCGGAATGGGTCATACCGGAGCAGCCGATGGTCTCAACCAAAGCTTCCTGAATGATACCTTCCTTAATGTTCAAAGACAACTTGCAGGCACCCTGCTGAGGTGCGCACCAGCCGATACCGTGAGTGAAACCGGAGATGTCTTTTACTTCCTTAGCCTGAATCCACTTAGCTTCTTCAGGGATGGGAGCACAACCGTGATGAACACCCTGTGCAACCGTACACATCTTTTCAACTTCCTGAGTATAAATCATACGAGTAAAACTCCTTTCGATTTGAAAATTCATCGCCTAATATTCTAACATATCATCCAGAAAAATACTACACAAAAATTACAGTTTTTCCTGATTTTTTCTATTGCAAGTGGATAGGATTTTAAGAGAGAGAGGATAAGCCACAGAGAATAATTCCGTTGGCGAAAAGAAAAGAAGAGATATGTCAAAAATGCAATAACATATATTCAAGGCTCAGATTTGTACGTGCTTGTTTCTTTATCAAGTATTCACATGAAAGATTAGAAATACCAATATGCTGCGCAGCGGATAATTATCTGTGATTTATCAATATTAGGGAATTCACATGTACAGGTAGAAATTTCAAAAGAGCAGGCGAAGGGTTTTTACCTGTGGTTTAGATGGATTGATATTTTTACATGTATGATTTATGCCACAAAGCAGGTTGTGCGCCGGGTGATTACCTGTTATTTAGAAACTTTAACAATTTTACATGTATTATTCTGACAAGCCACACAAAGGAGGAAGATCATTGTACCTGTATAATTATTAAAAAGACTCAACTACATGTAATTTATAAAAGGACAGGAATACTGATTCCTAACGATTAACTGACAGTAAGAGTATAAGATGCTTTATTGCTTTTTTCAGTTGTGTGTGATAAGATTTTCAAGTAAAGACATATACTTATATCTGAAAGGTTAATCAAGTGGCGGACTTTCGTTTATTAGCTGCGCCTGTTTTGATTTGACAGCTGTTTTAGTAGTCATTCTTTATTTTATATGGGGAACTGCTTTGAAAGAAGATAACAATAAAATTGATATGTCTGATGAAGTTACGGATATTGCGGAGATTATTGACGAAGACGACGATGAAGCTGCAGATATTATTGATATTGCAGATGTCGGCGATGATGAAGCCGCAGATATTTATGATTTAGCGGACGATGACGACGATGACGAGGACGAGGACGCTGCCGCATATGTCCCGCGAAAGAATTCATCCGGTCGAATCCGCAGACGGCGCAGAATTATCAGCAACATTCTGATTGTCGTATTTCTCTGCGTCTTTCTGTTCTGCGTTTACAAGCTTGTTTCTTATTACATAGGCTCACTAAAGTATCGGAAGCAGCAGAATAAGGTAACGGAAGCTATGGGGGGAAGCATTTCCTCGGATACTCTTTCCGAGGATGAAAGGAAGCTTCGACAGAACCATGATGTTTTGGTATTTCCCGATGAAATTCGTCATGAAATTGTAGGATATGTTTCGATGTACACCGATGAGGTTTCCAATGCCTGGAAAGATAAATATGCTAATCTTATTTCTATGAATCGGGACTGCTTCGGTTATATTGAAGTTCCCGGGACGATTCTGTCGCTCCCGGTTATGTTCACACCTGAGAATTACCAGCATTATATTTACCGTAATTTTGAAGACAAATACGAGCAACGTGGACTTCCGTTTATGGATGTCAGTACACAGATCGGCAAGAGCCAGAATTATCTTGTTTACGGGCATAATATGAATGACGGAACGAATTTCGGAACGCTCAGAGAATACCGCAAAACAGAGTATTATGAAGAACACCCTTATGTATATTTCAATACTCCGATTTCCGAAGGAATTTATCAGGTAATGTTTATATGCCGTTCCAAGATTTACGGAAGCGAAGAGAAGGTTTTTAAGTATTACAACTATGGCGGCCCTCTTACCGAGAAGGAATTTAACACCTATATTGTGGAAATGGAGAAAATTGCTCTGTATACCACCGGTGTTACCGCAGAGTGGGGCGACGAGCTGCTGACGCTTTCCACCTGCGATCATTATACGGAAGATGGCAGACTTGTTATTGTTTGTAAGAGAATTCATTAAGGAGTAGAAAGATGGCTCTATCCGTTTTGCGTCCCGTGGTGGATGATTTTCGCAGAATTATTGTAATCGGTGATCTCAACGGCAACGATGAGGCATTTACCCGATTGCTTGCCAAGGTACGCTATATGAAAAATGATATTCTTGTTATACTTGGTGATATCATCGAACAGGGACCTGACAGTCTTCGCACCTTACGTCATATTATGGAATTATCCGCCAATAATGCAGTCTATACGGTTGTTGGTGACCGGGATATCATCTGTAAGGAGCTGCTTCGTAATGACAGAAACGAGGAGCTGCTTCGCTACGTCCTTTCAAGGAAGAGCGGAATAATCTGGGACATGTGCCAGAACAGTAATATTACTCTTAGAGAGAATACGAATATGTTTCTTGTAAAGCAGTCACTCCGCGTGCTTTATGAAAGAGAAATTGCATTTATCTGTGCGTTACCGCATGTCGTTGAACTGAAGAACTTTGTATTCGCTCATGCGCAGATTCTTCCCGGTGATATTGAAGAAATGAAGCCTACCGAGGTGATTCGCTGCGATGCTTTTTTAGACAAGGGCTTTTCCTTCGACCGCTATGTAATTGTCGGACACTGGCCTGTTATGCTGTATGACAATGAGAAACGGGATGCCAACCCGATTATCAACAGAACCAGAAAGATTATATGCATGAACGGCGGTATTTCAGAGAAACACGACGGTCAATTGAATGCGCTTGTGATTGCGAACGGGGTATCTGAGGATTTTACCGTATATTACGAGGATACGCTTCCAAAGGGGCGCATTTTAAACAGCCAGGTGGCGGGAGAGTTCTGTCATTCCATCTGTGCTCCGAACAATGAGGTTCGGCCGCTTCGAAAGGACAAGGATTTCGTGTATTGCAGGCAGGAAAGTTTAGAACGGGATTTTTGGATTCCGAAATTATATCTTCATGAACAGAACGGTAAGGTATATTCGGATGATATAACGGATTATCAGATTCGCGTTACCTATGAGGATGTTGTATCCATAGTTGAGGAAACCTCACGTGGCTTTCTGATTAAAAAAGACGGTGTGACAGGCTGGTATTACGGTCTGTTGGAACCGTTATCCAATGATTGAATTCAGGGGTATGGTATTTCCATACCCTTTGTTATGAAATTTATATCAAGAGGCATGCTATGAGTAATGCATTAACACTTGCCAATCAGGTATTTATTATGTTCCTGATTATGACAATCGGATTTCTTTTATATCGTTTTAAGGTTGTGGTCGAACGAACGGCGGATGATATGACAACGGTTCTTCTGTATATCGTTACACCGGCTTTGATTCTGAAAACCTATCAGCAGGATTATTCGGCCGATGATGCGAAAAAACTGCTTGTGGCACTGGGGATATCCGCTTCGGCTATGGCACTTGGAATTGCAGTTTCCTTTCTTTCAAGAATCGGCAGCAAAAAGGAAAATGGAGACGTGGAACAGTTTGCTTCCTGCTTTCCGAACAACGGTTTTATGGGGATTCCGCTTGTTGTTTCGGTTGCAGGCACGGTTGGCGTATTCTACAGTAATACCTATCTGATGATGTTTCAGCTCGCTGTTTGGACCTTTGGCGTAGCCTTAATGCAGAAGGCGAACGGGTTGAAGTATTCCGCAAGGGAAATTCTTAAAATGTTTGCCAATCCGACGGTAATCAGCGTATTTGTCGGGCTTGGCTGCTATTTTCTTAAGATTTATTTTCCTTCGCCGATTACGAAGACATGCACATATCTTGCCGATATGAACACTCCGCTTGCCATGCTGGTTGCAGGTATGCTGATTGCCAAGGTTGATATTCTTCACAGCTTTGTTCGGCTTCGGAATTATTACATTGTATTTCTAAGGCTGATTCTGTTCCCGTGCATTCTGATTGGCCTGTTTAAGCTGGTTTCGGCCCCGCAGGACATTAAGGAATATATTCTGATTGTTACCTCGTGCCCCACGGCAACGAATACAATTCTATTTGCAAGAAAATACAAAAGAGATATTGAATCGGCCTCACAGATTTTCGCGCTTTGTACCTTGTGCAGTATTCTGACAATTCCGTTTCTCATATGGCTGTTCTCGGTAGTATAAATATAGGAATTGCATTTTCCCGGATATAAAATTACACCCTGCTTTTTAGGTTCTAAGAAACCTGAAAGCAGGGTGCTTTTTATTCATTCGTGTTCTTCTGTGCTACGGATAACATCAGCTTAATCCGGTTCAGCTGGTTAACCTCGCTGGCACCGGGGTCATAGTCAACCGCAACGATATTGGCTTTCGGATAGCGGGAGCGAAGCTCTTTAATGACGCCCTTACCGACGATGTGATTGGGAAGACAGGCAAATGGCTGTGCGCATACGATATTGCTCACACCGCTTTGAATGAGTTCGACCATTTCAGCGGTTAAAAACCAGCCCTCGCCGGTCATGTTTCCGGGAGAGACAATCGGAGCTGCAAGCTCCTCCATATGCGAAATCGGATTTGCGTGACCGAAATGCTTGCTTGCCTTTAAGGCATCCTGTGCGTGCTTTCTAAAGTGCTCGATTATGCTGATTGCATAGTTGTTGTAGCGTGCCACCTTCTTACTCTTACCAAGGTATTCGCTCTTGAAATTATTGTCATGACAGCAGTACAGGAAGAAATCAATCAAATCGGGACATACGGCCTCTGCGCCTTCAGCTTCCAAAAGCTCAACCAGATGATTATTGGCGGTAGGAAGAAATTTAACCAAAATCTCGCCAACAATCCCGACACGGGGCTTTACAAGCTCCTCACGAATCGGAATCGCATCAAATTCTTCGACTATCTGCCGGCAATTCTTTTTAAAGCGACTGATTGAGGCGGATTTCAGGTCATTTTTCAGCTTTTCCGCCCAACGGTCGAAAAGACGGTTTGCGCTTCCCGGTTCCTGCTCGTAGGGACGCATTCTATAAAGAACCCGCATCAGGGTATCGCCGTAAATCAGTGCCTGCAGTGCACGCATAATCATTTTGGGCTTGTATTTCAGTCCGGAATTCTTTTCGATACCGGAGGTGCTGAGGGAGATAACCGGAATGTATTCCATACCGGCCTTTTTAAGCGCACGACGTATAAAGCCTATGTAGTTGGTCGCACGACATCCGCCACCGGTCTGCGTAATCATGATGGCAACCTTATGCGTATCATAGCGTCCGGAAAGAAGCGCAGACATGAATTGTCCGACAACAATCAGAGATGGATAGCAGGCATCATTATTCACGTATTTTAATCCGACGTCAATGGCTTCCCGGTTGTCATTATCAAGTATTTCCACATTATATCCGGAATAGCGCATGGCAGGCTCGATGAATTTAAAATGAATCGGAGACATCTGCGGCGCAAGAATGGTATATGTTTCCCGCATCCCTTTTGTGAACTCGGGGCGGTTGAAACTTGCCGGAATGCTCTTACAACTGTATTGCTTGCGTTTACGGTCCCGTACTGCGGAAAGAAGAGAACGCACTCTGATTCTTGCTGCGCCAAGGTTGTTCACTTCATCAATCTTAAGTACGGTGTAGATACGACCTGCAGCGGAAAGAATATCGTTAACCTGGTCGGTTGTAACAGCATCCAGACCGCAACCAAAGGAATTCAACTGTATCAGTTCAAGGTCAGGTCTTGTGGATACGAATTGAGCTGCATTATACAATCTTGTATGGTATGTCCACTGGTCAACAACAATCATCGGACGTTCCGCTTTACCAAGATGCGAAACGCTGTCTTCAGTTAGTACAGCAACACCGTAGGAACATATCATATCCGGAATACCATGATTGATTTCCGGGTCAATATGGTAAGGTCTTCCGGCAAGTACGATTCCGGTACGTCCTGTTTCTTCAAGGTAAGATAGAGTTTCTTCGCCTTTTCTTTTGATATCTTCACGAACGGCATTTAATTCGGCATAAGCCTTATGAGAGGCTGCATTAATTTCCTCTTCGGAGATTCCTTTAGCTGTAAAATGACGAAGTAAACCTTTAGTCAGAATTTTCTCTGTTTCAAAAGAAAAGAAAGGATTCTCGTAAACAATATCAGTGTTATGCAGTTCATCGACATTGTTTTTAATATTTTCCGCATAAGAAGTAACAATAGGACAGTTATAGTGGTTTCCTGCGCCTTCATCCTCCTTACGCTCATAAGGAATGCAAGGATAGAAGATATAAGGGATATTTTGTTTAATCAACCAAGTAATATGACCATGTGCAATCTTAGCAGGATAACACTCGGATTCACTCGGAATGGATTCAATACCGAGTTCATATATCTTACGAGTGCTGGCAGGTGAAAGTACAACACGATATCCAAGTTCCGTGAAAAATGTAAACCAGAAAGGATAGTTTTCATAGATGTTCAATACACGTGGAATTCCGACAATGCCCCGTGTTGCTTCCGCTTCCGTCAGCGGAGTATAGGCAAATGTGCGTTTCAATTTGAAATCGAAGAGATTCGGAATACCTTCTTTATTTTTCTCCTTACCGATACCTCGCTCGCAACGGTTTCCGGATACGAATTGGCGTCCACCCGAGAAACGATTAACGGTAAGAAGGCAGGCATTGGTGCAGCCTTTGCAACGAGCCATGGTAGTATCGAAACGCAGTTCATTTACCTGCTCCTCATTGAGCATGGTAGTAGACTGACCCTCATAATGTTCCCTGGCAATCAGCGCAGCTCCGAATGCACCCATGATTCCGGCAATGTCGGGACGGATAACATGAATTCCGGCAATCTTTTCAAGACTTCTGAGAACGGCATCATTATAGAAAGTACCGCCCTGTACGACGATATTCTTACCAAGGTCAGAGGCATCTGTAACTTTGATGACTTTATATAATGCATTTTTGATAACGGAATAGGCAAGGCCTGCCGAGATATCATCGACGCCTGCGCCTTCCTTCTGCGCCTGTTTAACCTTTGAATTCATGAATACGGTACAACGGGAGCCGAGGTCAATCGGATTTTTCGCAAAAAGGGCTATTTTCGCAAAATCTGCGACATCATAACTGAGACTTCTTGCAAAGGTTTCAATAAAAGAACCGCACCCGGAAGAACATGCTTCATTTAATTGAACTTTATCAACGGTATGGTTTTTGATGCGGATACATTTCATATCCTGACCACCAATATCCAAAATACAATCAACATTAGGATTGAAGAAGGAAGCGGCATAGTAATGTGCGACTGTTTCGACCTCACCTTCATCCAACATCAGAGCGGCTTTTACAAGTGCTTCTCCGTAACCGGTTGAACAGGTTCTTACAATTCTTGCGGAATCCGGCAGAAGAGCGTAAACCTCTTTGATTGCGTGTATGGTTGTCTTTAACAGGGAGCCGTTATTATTACTGTAAAATGAATACAGAAGCTTTCCGTCCTCACCTACAAGCGCCAGCTTGGTAGTTGTGGAACCGGCATCGATGCCGAGGAAACAATCCCCCTCGTAGCTTTCGAGCTCCCCTCTCATAACGGTATGAATCCTGTGACGGTTTTGAAATTCGCTGTATTCTTCCTCATTGGAGAACAGAGGCTCCATACGGTTTACTTCAAATTCCATTTGGATTCCATGGTCTAAAAGTTCGTACATGCTCTGTAACGTTGTAATGCAGTTCTCATCTGCATTCATCGCGGAACCGATTGCGGCAAAAAGATGGGAGTGATCGGGCGCATAAATCTGATTGGGAGTAAGCCTCAGGGTACGGATAAATGCGGCACGGAGTTCTGTAAGAAAGTGCAGCGGCCCACCCAAAAATGCAACATTGCCCCGAATCGGTTTACCGCATGCAAGACCGCTTATGGTCTGGTTTACAACAGCCTGAAAGATAGAAGCGGAAAGGTCCGGCTTTGTTGCGCCTTCGTTAATCAACGGCTGAATATCAGACTTGGCGAAAACACCGCAACGGGCGGCAATCGGATAAAGCTCATGATAGGATTTGGCGTACTCATTAAGACCCGAGGCATCGGTCTTTAAAAGACTTGCCATCTGGTCTATGAAGGAACCGGTACCGCCTGCGCAAATACCATTCATACGCTGTTCGATTCCACCGGTAAAATATATGATTTTGGCGTCCTCTCCACCAAGTTCAATTGCTACATCGGTAGAAGGAGAATAATAGGATAGAGCTGTAGAAACGGCAACGACTTCCTGAACAAACGGAATGTTCATATGTCCCGCAATTGTTAATCCACCGGAACCGGTCATTACAGGTTCGATGTTACAGTCACCTACATTTTCAATTGCCTTTTTGATTAATCCTGCCAGAGTGGCCTGAATATTTGCGAAATGTCTTTCGTAATCAGAGAAAAGGATGTTGTTATTGCTATCAATCAGGGCAACCTTCACAGTTGTAGATCCGATATCAATACCCAAACGATATAAGTTCATTATTTGTCCTCCCAAAATAGTGGGGCCCCAAACCCACATACAGTTCTATAATAACATCCTTATACAATTATAACAACTCAAAAAAATGTGAAATCTGATTGATATATCAGGCAGTTTCTTATATACTATTACAGAAAAAGATGATTCATTCATATTTGGAGGAATGATATGGACTATGTTAAGGGAACGGTAATTTCCGTTCAGACTCTTGGTACGGGCATTTATGATTTGTTAATTCGTGTGCCCGAAATTGCTGATAGTTGCAAACCGGGACAGTTTGTCGGAGTTTACTGTGAGGACGGTGCGCATCTTTTGCCACGCCCAATCAGTATATGTGAGTCTATGATGGGAACGCTGCGTCTTGTATTTCGTATTGCGGGCTTCGGGACGAAGGAGTTTTCACAGAAGAAACCCGGGGATACAATTACATTAATCGGACCTTTGGGGAACGGTTATTCGGATTTTTCCGAGAAGGAAATCACGATTGTCGGAGGCGGTATCGGTATTCCTCCCATGCTTTATCTTGCAAGAAAATGCTCTGAATCGGGAATGAAGGTCACTTCTGTACTGGGATTTAGGGATAAGAATACATTTCTGGATGATGCCTTCGGTGTGTATGGTGATGTTGTGATTGCAACGGATGACGGAAGCCTTGGTGTTTGCGGAACTGTTGTCGATGCCATTAAGCAGAAGAATATCGGTACTTCTCTTGTATGCGCCTGCGGACCGATGCCGATGCTGCGCGGACTTTCCTCTTATGTCGAGGGGGAAGGCGGACGCTGTTATGTGTCCCTTGAGGAACGTATGGCATGCGGAATCGGAGCTTGTCTTGGCTGTATTGTAAAAACCAGGGAAATCGATGCACACAGCCATGTAAAGAATGCGAGAATCTGTACGGAGGGGCCCGTTTTTGACTCTTCGGTACTTGATTTCAACAGATAGGGGGAAATGCTATGAATACAGAAGTAAAGCTTGCGGGAGTGACTTTAAAGAATCCTGTTCTTACCGCATCGGGAACCTTTGGCTCGGGTATGGAATTTTCCCGCTTTACAGACCTGAATCTTTTAGGCGGTGTTGTTACAAAGGGAGTATCCGTAGTTCCGTGGGAAGGAAATCCGACGCCACGCGTTATGGAGACAACCGGCGGTATGCTGAACGCAATCGGGTTGCAGAATCCCGGACTTGATGTTTTTTTGGAAAGAGACCTTCCCTTCCTTCAGAATTTCAATACAAGAAAGATTGTAAATGTATGTGGTCACAGCACGGAAGAATATGTTGCGGCTGTGGAACGACTGAATGACAGTATTGCGGATATTTTGGAAATTAATATTTCATGTCCGAATGTTAAGGCAGGCGGAATAACATTTGGTACCGATCCTGTAATGGTAGAGAAGATTACCGCAACGCTAAAGGGTATTTCAAAAAAGCCTGTTTTTATGAAACTTAGCCCGAATGTCACGGATATTACCGAAATTGCAAAAGCGGCGGAAGCTGGAGGCGCAGACGGTATCTCGTTAATCAATACGTTACTTGGTATGAAGATTGATATCAATCGTCGCAGCTTTGCGCTTGCGAATAAAACCGGAGGACTTTCCGGTCCCGCCATTAAACCGGTTGCAGTTCGTATGGTTTACCAGGTTGCACAAACTGTTAAAGTTCCGATTATCGGTATGGGAGGTATTGCCACTTCGGAAGATGCCATTGAATTTCTTATGGCAGGAGCCTCTGCAGTCAGCGTAGGTACGGCAAACTTCCATAATCCGAAGGTAACTGCGGATATTGTTGCAGGAATTGAAACCTTTATGAGAAGAAAGAATATCGAAGACATTAATGATATTATAGGCTGTGTGAAATAGAATTATATTAGCCGTGATTATTCTTGCATTCCTATATTGTTTATGTTATTATGCATCAGAAAATGATACGGAGGTGAACTTATGGAACAGTATAAGCAGGAATTTATACAGTTTATGGTGGACAGTAATGTCCTGAAATTCGGAGATTTTACCTTAAAAAGCGGTCGTAAATCCCCATTCTTTATGAATGCAGGTGCTTATGTGACCGGCTCTCAGTTGAAGAAACTTGGTGAATATTATGCAAAGGCTATTTATAATGCGTATGGAACGGATTTTGATGTGTTGTTCGGACCTGCGTATAAGGGTATTCCGCTCAGCGTGGCTACCGTTATTGCATTTTCCGAATTATATGGTAAGGAAATCCGTTATTGCTCCAATCGTAAGGAGGAGAAGGACCACGGTGATGTAGGTATCCTTCTTGGCAGCAAGCTTAAGGACGGAGACCGTGTTGTAATTATCGAGGATGTTACAACTTCAGGTAAGTCAATCGAAGAAACCTTCCCGATTCTTAAAGAGCAGGCTAATGTTACTGTAGTAGGTCTTATGGTTTCCCTGAATCGTCTTGAGCGTGGCAAGGGTACCAAATGTGCACTGGATGAGATTAAAGATCTTTATGGTATTGAAACGGGAGCCATTGTTACAATGAAAGATGTTGTGGAATGTCTCTACAATAAAGAAATTGATGGTAAAGTGATTATCGATGATGAGATGCTAGCGAGCATTCGTGCTTATTTTGCTGAGTATGGTGCTGAAGGTATGAGTTTATAGGATTTAATAATGAAGACGAGTGATTTTTATTATGATTTACCACAGGAACTGATTGCTCAGGATCCGCTTGTGGACCGTTCTTCTTCCAGACTTTTGGTTGTTCATCGAAAGACCGGAATGTGGGAGCATAAGCATTTTACGGATATTATCGAGTGTCTGAATCCGGGTGACTGTCTGGTCATCAATGATACCAAGGTAATTCCCGCAAGACTGATTGGAGAGCGAATTCATAAGAATGAGGGAAACATTAAGGAACCTGATGTTCCGGGAGCTAAGATTGAGATACTTCTTTTGAAGCGTATTTCCGATTGTCGATGGGAGACGCTTGTAAAGCCCGGAAAGCGCTGCCGGCAGGGTGATCGCGTAAGCTTCGGGGACGGTCGCTTAACGGCTACGATTGCAGAGGTTCTGCCGGATGGAAACAGGCTGGTGGATTTCAGCTTTGAAGGCGTATTTGAAGAGATTCTGTCCGAACTCGGGCAGATGCCTTTGCCACCTTACATTACACATGAATTAAAGGATAAGAACCGTTATCAGACTGTTTATGCAAAGTATGAGGGTAGTGCAGCGGCACCTACGGCAGGTTTGCATTTTACCGAAGAATTGCTTACTAAGATTGCGGAAAAGGGCATTGATATTGCACATGTTACATTACATGTTGGTCTTGGAACATTCCGTCCGGTAAAAGAGGATAATATTCTGGACCATCAGATGCATACCGAATGGTATCAGGTAAGACCTGAGGATGCCGAGAAGATGAACAGAGCAAAAGCTTCCGGACACCGCGTTATCTGTGTGGGAACGACAAGCTGCCGTACCGTGGAATCGGTTGGTTCAGAGGACGGTATCATGACTTCGGATTCCGGTGAGACATCCATCTTTATCTATCCCGGTTATCGGTTTAAGATTATGGATGCACTGATTACCAATTTTCATCTGCCGGAATCGACATTGATTATGCTTGTTTCCGCATATGCCGGTAGAGAGCTTGTACTGAGTGCCTATGAAGAAGCTGTAAAAGAGCGTTATCGTTTCTTTAGTTTTGGAGATGCTTGTCTGTTTGTGGATTGATTTTGACATACCGGAGAGTGCTGCTGCATTTTCCGGTATTTTTTTATGTTAGTAAGATAAGTTCTGCTGATTGGAATGAGTTGACCCGAGAACAGAGAACATGTATTGTCTTGAATAGTATGTATTTGATTCATATTTACATGAAAACTGTAATGGCAACGAAGAATTCCGTGAATGTGTAAATCCGGAATGTTTTTCATGTTCGATGTGATTGAACGGTAGTAATTTTGATAATGAAAATGGATTTTCCTTCCGATTTTTTCAATATAATGAAGATTGTCTGTTCTTATAGATATTTTGGGGAATATACGAATTATTTTAGAATAAAAATCCAGAATTGATTGATATATGTCATCATTTTGAGGAATATAAAATAGTTCAGGAAAACAAAAATTTAAATGAGAAACCGTTTCGGGTGAAAGAGGTTCGTACGAAATTAATATACATGGCTCGGATTGAATTAAGGTTCTGATATCTTCGAGCATCTGACCTAGTTCGGTATGAACTAAAGGCATACACGTTTCAGGTATAGTGGGATAATCTTTTTTCGAAGGGAATCCGTACAACAGAATATACAAATCAAACCTCCTTATCAAAATGAACAAATCCGTTAAGAAAAGAACAGGGAATCCAATGAAGGATTCCCTGATTTTTAATATTACTGACAATTTTCAATAAATTCACGATTGATTCTTATGCTTTCTTTGATTGCATCAGGACCGGGGGCACCTTTCGTGTTTCGCTTTCCGACACAAGTTTCCATAGAAATTGCATCGTAAATATCCTGTTCGAAAACAGGACATATGCTCTTATAATCGGAAAGTGGAAGATTATCGAGCGAGCAGTTCTTTTCAATGCACAGAAGAACAAGTTGACCGATGATTCCATGCGCATCACGGAAAGGAACTCCATGATTAACAAGATAGTCCGCAGCATCCGTTGCATTTGTAAATCCACCCGACGAACTATTATACATATTATCTTTATTAAAGGTTGTTGTCTGAATCATTCCGTCGAACAATTGGATGCAACCCTTTACGGTATCAATTGCGTCAAATGTGAGTTCCTTATCCTCCTGCATATCTTTATTATATGCAAGCGGAATTCCCTTCATTGTTGTCAGAAGAGAAGTAAGAGCACCATAAACACGACCTGTCTTTCCACGTATTAACTCCGCAATATCGGGGTTCTTCTTCTGAGGCATAATGCTGCTTCCGGTAGAGTAGGAATCATCGAGTTCGATGAAACGGTATTCATTGGAATTCCAAAGAATCATCTCTTCTGAGAAACGGCTTAAATGCATCATAATCGTTGCACCGGCACTCAGATAGTCAATCAGATAGTCACGGTCTGAGACGGAATCCATACTGTTGTTGGTTGCACTATAAAAATCAAGAAGCTTAGCAGTATAATCTCTGTCAAGCGAATAGGTGGTTCCGGCAAGGGCACCGGCACCGAGAGGACAGTAATTCATTCGTTCATAAAGGTCGGAAAGACGGCTGTAATCTCGCTTGAACATTTCAATATATGCACCGATATGATGTGCAAGTGTAACAGGCTGCGCTTTCTGCAGATGCGTAAAACCGGGCATAATCGTATCCACATTGGCTTCCATAATGGATTCCAAAGTCTGAATGAGATGAAGAATTAAGGCCTTGGTTTCGATTACCTCGTCTCTTGTATATAAACGCATATCAAGGGCAACCTGATCGTTTCTGGAACGACCGGTGTGAAGCTTCTTTCCGGTATCGCCCACACGTTCAATCAGATTCGCCTCTACAAAACTGTGAATATCTTCCTGAGACTGGTCGATAATCAGCTTTCCGGATTCGATATCCGCTTCAATACTATTTAATCCGTTTATTATTGTGTCACGTTCGGAATTCGTTAAAATTCCCTGCTTGGCAAGCATGGTCACGTGTGCAATGCTGCCTCTGATATCCTGATGATAGAATCTCTGGTCAAAGGAAATGGATGCGTTAAACCGATTGACAAGTTCATCGGTTTCCTTTGTAAAACGACCGCCCCATAATTTCATAATTTTATGTTCCTTTCTAACTCGTAACATTTTCCTACATTCTATCACATATTTTAGTATAAGCAAAGTATTTTTCGTGTGAATTCTTGCATTTGACAAGGGTAAATGCTATAATAATTCGGAATTGATTTAGCTTAAGGAGGTTATTTCATGGCAGAGAAGAAGATTATGCTCGGAAACGAAGCAATTGCGCGTGGCGCATGGGAAGCCGGCGTGAAAGTTTCGTCCGCATATCCCGGAACACCGAGCACGGAAATCAGTGAGAATATTGTAAAATACGATGAGATTTATGCGGAGTGGTCTCCGAATGAGAAGGTTGCAACCGAGGTTGCAATCGGTGCTTCCATGGCAGGCGTTCGTTCCCTTGTTTCGATGAAGCATGTTGGCGTGAATGTTGCTGCGGACCCGCTTTACACCGCTTCCTATATTGGAGTTAACGGCGGAATGGTTATGATTGCCGCTGATGACCCCGGCTTGTATTCCAGTCAGAATGAGCAGGACAGCCGCGCCGTAGCAAGAGCAGCGAAGGTTCCGGTTATCGAGCCTTCCGACAGTAACGAAGCGAAGGAATTCGTGAAATTTGCATATGATTTGTCTGAGAAATACGACACCCCGGTTATCGTAAGAACGACAACCCGTCTGGCACATTCCCAGGGTGTTGTGAATCTTTGCGATAGAACAGAAGTAGCTGACAAGCCTTATGAGAAGAACATTAAGAAGAATGTTATGATGCCCGGTATGGCAAAGGCACGTCACCTTCATGTGGAGGACCGTGAGATTCGCATGGCTAAGGACGCAGGTGAATTCCCGATTAACCGTATGGAGATGAACGATACCGAAATCGGTGTCATTACCTCCGGTATTCCTTATCAGTATGTGAAGGAAGTGCTTCCGAATGCTTCCGTTTTGAAACTCGGTCTTGTGAATCCGCTTCCGAAGGATTTGATAAAAGAGTTCGCCGCTAAGGTTAAGAAGTTATATATTGTTGAGGAGCTTGATCCGATTATTGAGGAGCAGGTTAAGGCTATGGGAATCGAATGTATCGGTAAGGAAATCTTTACCGTTCAGGGCGAGTACAGCGCGAATATGATTCGTAAGGCAATCCTTAAGCAGGATTTGAAGCTGGAAGCTGCCGCACAGGTTCCGAACCGTCCTCCGATTTTGTGCCCGGGCTGCCCGCATCGTTCCACCTTCTATGTTTTGAAGAAGCTTGGTATTCATGCGGCAGGTGATATCGGCTGCTATACGCTCGGCGCCGTAGCGCCTCTTGGGGTTGTTGATTCCACCGTATGTATGGGCGCTTCCATCAGTACCCTTCACGGTATGGAGAAGGCTAAAGGACCGGATTATGTTCGTAACTGGGTTGCTGTTATCGGTGATTCCACCTTTATGCATACCGGTGTGAATTCTCTAATGAATATGGTTTATAACCAGGCTACCGGAACCGTTCTGATTCTTGATAACTCGACAACCGGTATGACCGGACATCAGGACCATGCAGGTACCGGTAAGACTTTGAAGGGTGACATCGTTAACGCAATCGATGTTGTTAAGCTTTGCGAAGCAATCGGTGTGCCGAATGTTAAGGTTGTAGATACCTTCAATGTTCCGGAACTTGAGAAGACAATCAAAGAAGAGGTTGCAAGACCTGAGCTCAGTGTCGTAATTGTGAAGGCTCCTTGCGCGCTTCTTAACAAGAAGAAAGTTACGGTTCAGTATTTTGCCAATGCAGACAAATGCAAAAAGTGCGGTATGTGCATGAAGCCCGGTTGCCCTGCAATCACGAAGAATGCTGATAATACCATTACGATTAACGATACGATGTGCAACGGCTGCAGTCTCTGTGCTCAGCTTTGTAAGTTCGGCGCTATCGAGAAAGTTGAGGTATAAGTATGGTTACGAAGAATATTATGATTGTTGGTGTAGGCGGTCAGGGAACACTTCTTACAAGCCGTATTCTCGGTGGTATTACCGTTGCTGCAGGATATGACGTAAAGCTTTCCGAGGTTCACGGAATGGCACAGAGAGGCGGAAGCGTTGTAACATTTGTCCGCTACGGAGAAAAGGTTTGTGAGCCTATCGTAGAGGAAGGACAGGCAGATGTTTTGATTGCTTTTGAGAGACTGGAAGCACTCCGTTATGCTCACTTCGTTAAGAAAGACGGCGTTATCATCGTGAATGACCAGAGAATCGATCCGATGCCTGTTGTAATTGGTGATGCTACTTATCCTGAGGGCATTCTTGAGGATCTCGAGAAGAAATACAAGGTTCTGAAGATTGATGCATTGAGTGAGGCAAGAAAGCTTGGTAATACAAAAGCATTCAACACGATTGTACTTGGTCTTGCAGCTAAACATATGGATTTCTCCTGCGATGACTGGTTAAAGGTTATTGAGAATACAGTTCCACCGAAGACTGTTGATTTGAATAAGCAGGCTTTTCTGGTTGGTTATAACATGTAATCCAAAGCACGGAGAATCTTGTGGTTCCCCGTGCTTTATTTGAGAATAAATGGGAGATGATTTCTATGTATAAGATTGAGACCCATATGCATACCAGTGAAGGAAGTGCCTGTGGTTACTCTGACGGATATGAGAGTGCACGTGCCAGAAAGGCAGAGGGCTATGATACCGTCATTGTGACAGACCATTTCTTTCGAGGAAATACAAGACCGAAGAGAGACCTTCCTTGGGAAGAGTATGTGAATTCATTTTGCAGTGGATATGAGCATTGTAAAGAAGAAGGCGACAGAATCGGACTGAATGTTTTATTTGGCTGGGAAGAAAATTTCTTCGGTGCAGAATTCCTGATTTACGGTCTTGATAAGGAATGGCTTTTGGCACACCCTGATATGATACAATGGTCCCCTAGAATACAATATGAGAAGGTACATGCAGACGGTGGTTATATTGTACAGGCACATCCGTTTCGTCAGAGACCTTATCTGGAAGGAATCGGTCTCTACCCGAATTTCATTGATGCTGTAGAAGGAATTAATTCTTCTAATCCCAGAGTACAGAATGAAAGGGGGATCTGGTTTGCAAAGCAGTTCGATTTTCCGATAACTGCCGGTAGTGATGTACATGGTGTGAAAGCAATCGGTGGCGGAATGCTTTGTGAGAAGAAGATTAATACGATTCAAGATTATATTGACTTGATTCGTAACCGTGAACCCTATGAATTGATTGATAAGCATTTAGATGATTGAATTGAGGAATTATGCAGAAGTTAATTGAGAAACTTGAATATAGTGTCAGCCCGCGCGAAACACTTTCCTCTGTTGCGGATTTACTTGGCGGTATGCTTCCTATAGAGCAGGAGGAATATCATATTCCTTTGATGAATTATGTTCCTGCCTATTTTGAAAACAGTGATGCAAAGGTTCGAAAGAATGCGGCAAGAGTGTTGGGATTTGTCAATGATCCGCTTGTTCCGTCAATTCTGATTCGTGCTTTTCAAAAGGAAAATGTGCTGTTTGTCCGTCCGCAGTATCTGAAATCCTTAAAGCGATACACTTTGGATGAGGCGATTATTGCCATTTTACAGGAACGCAGAGAATTTATTCTATCGGAACAGATTCCTGAGGATGAGCGGAAACATTATAATGAGGAACTTCAATGTATAGAAGATTGTCTGGGAGATAATCTTGTTGGACATCATAGTTTTACCGGCTGGTCTTTACAGAACGAACTTGTTATGGTTTGTGATAAAGCTTTTATTGATATGACTGCTGCAAAAATCAATGAAGCAAAGAAGAAAATTCTTCCCTCAGGCGTTTATATGATTACCAATCGCCTTGACGAATATATGAGTATTCGTTCTTTCCGTGAATTGTTGTTCTTCCTGCCGAATCTAAAGTCTGTGGATAATGATCCCTATGCGGCTGCAAAACAGCTTATCGATGCTGGTTTTATCAACTATTTAAGAAAACGGCATGAAGGAGAAGGCGCATTTCGTTATCGCCTTGAAATTCGTGGAGTTGACGAAAAGAAGAAAGCAGTTCTTGTAAAGCGTTTTGCAGGTGAGATTCTGCGAATTTCTGAGCATGAACTGATTATGAGTAAAGACAATTACGAAATGGAACTTCGATTTGTCTTGAAAGAAGATGGGACCTATCGTTTCTTTTTTAAGCTTTATACTTTAGAGGATTCAAGATTTGCTTATCGCAAACAGGCTGTTGCAGCAAGTATTAAGCCTGTTACGGCGGCAGCATTTTTGGAAAAATCCAAAGATTATCTCGTAAAGGATGCTCAGGTTTTAGACCCGTTCTGTGGTGTTGGTACCATGATTATGGAGCGAAATCTGTTAAATCCTGTGAAGATTGCATTTGGAATCGATACCTATGGAGAAGCTATCGATAAAGCAAGAGCGAACTGTAATGAATCTGAATATCCGATTTATTACATTCATAGAGATTTCTTTGATTTTCATCATGATTCCTTGTTTGATGAAGTAGTAACGGATATGCCATTTACCATGAATCCTGACAATGAGGAAGAGATTACTAAGATTGAAAATGTCTATTCACGTTTCTTTGTTAAGGTTCGTGAACACCTTGTCAGTGGTGCCTATATTTTTATGCTTTCCAGAAATCCTGAGTTTGTTAGAAAGTATTGCTCGGGTGGTTATCGAATTGAAGAATGTCTATCAATCAGTGAGAAAACCAACCTGACAGGCTTTGTAATCAAGAAACTTTAATTGAATTTTAAGGAGATTGTTTATGTTACTTGGTTCACATGTCGGAATGAGCGGCAAGGAAATGATGCTTGGTTCTGTAAAAGAAGCGCTTTCCTATAAGGCTGATACCTTTATGCTTTATACCGGGGCACCGCAGAATACGAAACGTAAAGATATATCTGAGCTTTGCATAAAAGAAGCGCAAGAATTGATGAAGGCAAATGGCATAACTCGATTTGTTGTGCATGCACCGTATATTATTAATCTGGCTAACACTATGAATCCGGATACTTATTCCCTGGCTGTTTCGTTTTTGAGAACCGAGATTGAGAGAACGGAAGCTATGGGAAGTGACACCCTTGTTCTTCATCCAGGTGCACATGTCGGAGCCGGAGAGGATGCCGGAATTGCTTCTATTGTAAAAGGACTAAATGAGGTTTTGACACCAGATACAAAGGTACATATTGCTCTTGAAACAATGGCAGGAAAGGGCAGTGAGATAGGTAAGTCATTTGAGCAGATGGCTCGCATCTATGACGGAGTGAAATGGAATGACAAGCTTCGCATTTGTTTGGATACCTGTCATTTAAATGACGCCGGTTATGATGTGAAGAATGATTTTGAAAGTGTTATGGAGGAGTTTACGAAGTATTTTCCAACCTCCTTGATTGCCTGCATTCATCTGAATGACAGTATGAATCCGCTCGGCGCAGCAAAAGACCGACATGCGAATCTCGGCTTTGGCGAGATTGGTTTTGATGCATTATGCGGCATAACAAGAAGAAAGGAATTTGCAAATACTCCAATTATTCTTGAAACACCGTATCGTAGCATTCATGGTAGTGAAGAGAAGCTTGCGCCATATGCATTGGAAATTGAAATGTTACGAAATGGTAAATCTAATCCTTACTTATTTGACTAAAGTATATAATTAATCCACGATGCATTTATATTTAAATAAAGATCTGCGAAAATGCTTTATTTTTGCAGATCTTTTTTTCGAAAGTGAATATTTGATGATTCTATTTGTTACAAAATTCTTAAATAAATTAAGTGTTTTTTACATTTGTCATCATTGTATTGTGATTTGAACGGTTGGGTGATATTATATGCTTATCCTGTTGGCTGTGAAAAAATGTTTTCGCAATTTTTCACAGCCAATTTATATTACAATATCATTATATTCTTACTGCTTATCAAGTTCTGCCTGCTTCATTGCACGAACCTTAAGGCTAAGACCGAAGAGGTTGATGAAACCTTCGGCATCCTTATGGTTGTAAAGATCGCCGGTAGTGAAGGATGCAATGCTCTCGTTGTACAAGGAGTAAGGAGAAGTAGTTCCCTGCTTAATGATGTTGCCTTTATAAAGCTTGAACTTAACTTCACCGGTAACATATTCCTGAGACTTCTCAATGAAAGCCTGCAGACATTCACGAAGAGGAGTGAACCATTTGCCTTCGTAAACAAGGTCAGCAAAACGGTCGCTGATAATCTTCTTGAAAGCCATAGTATCACGGTCGTGAATCAGTTCCTCAAGCTGCTGATGAGCTTCCATAAGAATTGTTCCGCCGGGAGTCTCATAACCACCACGGGATTTCATACCAACGACACGGTTTTCAACGATATCAATGATACCAATACCATGCTTGCCACCAAGTTTGTTCAGGTCACGAATAATATCGGAAACTTTCTTCTTTTCGCCATTGATGGCAACCGGAACACCCTTTTCGAAGGAGAGAGATACAACCTCGCCCTCCTCAGGAGCCTTTTCGGGAGAAACACCAAGAACAAGAAGATGATCATAGTTCGGTGCATTAGCAGGATCCTCAAGCTCAAGACCTTCATGGCTGATATGCCAAAGGTTACGGTCACGGCTGTAGCTGTTGTCTGCACTGAAGGGAAGATCGATGTTGTGCTGCTTACAGTACTCAATTTCCTCTTCACGGCTGGACATGGTCCAGTAAGGACTTCTCCAAGCTGCAATAATCTTAAGATCAGGAGCAAGAGCTTTGATACCGAGTTCGAAACGAACCTGGTCATTACCCTTTCCGGTAGCACCATGGCAGATAGCAGTAGCGCCTTCTTTACGAGCAATTTCAACAAGCTTCTTTGCAATCAAAGGGCGAGCCATTGATGTACCAAGAAGATACTTGTTCTCGTATACGGTATTAGCTTGTACACAGGGAACGATATAATCATCTGCAAACTCATCGTTTACATCAAGAATGTAAAGCTTTTCAGCACCGCAGTACTTTGCACGCTCCTCAAGACCATCGAGCTCGCTTTCCTGACCGCAGTCGATACAGCAGCAGATTACTTCATAATCATAGTTTTCTTTGAGCCACGGAATAATGGCTGTGGTGTCAAGTCCGCCGGAGTAGGCGAGAATAACTTTCTCCTTCATATAAAAGCCTCCTAAAGATGAAATTTATCATAAGCGGTTGTTACCGCCTGTCTTCAGTTTATAAATATACATCATTGCGTATACTTTTTGCAAGAGCAAAATACTACAATTTTTTGAAATATCTCATTTATCGTTTGTAAAGTTTTTCAATTCTTTATGAAAATTAGTTTTTTTTATAGATATAGATAGGATTTTTCTTGCTTTTTATCATAGGAATACCTATAATTCTTTTAGTTTAATATTATAGATTTCCCATATATTCGGAGGTAATATTTGAAACAGTTATATAAAGTATATCTGGCAAGCAAAAGTCCAAGAAGAAAAGAAATATTAATGCTGATGGGAATTGATTTTACGGTATGTGATAGTAATGCGGATGAGAATATTCCTGAGAGAAATCCGGGGCTTTTAGTTGAGGCACTTTCTAAAAGAAAAGCAGAGAACTGTTCCATTAATGAAGAATGTATTGTAATAGGAGCAGATACTGTAGTTTCCTATGATAATATGATACTAGGAAAGCCGAAAGACAAAGAAGATGCAAAGCGTATGCTTCGACTTTTTTCTGGACAGGTCAGTTCTGTTTATACCGGAGTCACCCTCAGATTTATAGGAAATAATAAGCCTTCCGTTACTTTCCATACTAAATCAGATGTAATATTTGACATACTTTCTGAACGAGAGATTGACGAATATGTTGCATCAGGTGAACCGATGGATAAAGCAGGTGCATACGGTATTCAGGGCACGTTTGCAAAGCATATAAAAGGTATCAATGGTGACTTCTATAATGTAATGGGGCTCCCGATGAATGATTTGTACAAAAAAATGAAAGAAGAAAATGTCATTTTCATTTAGTTTTGGTATTGATTTTTATATTCATAAGTGTATAATTATTAAAAAGTAAATGTATATTTTGCATATTTTATGTATAAAGATAGAAAGGAAAGCGATATGAGATTATTTAACGGCAATGTAACTACACCTCAAGGATTCAAAGCAGCCGGTGTTATGGCAGGGATTCGTAAGAAGAATAAGAAAGATATTGCGCTTGTTTACAGTGAAAATGATTGCGTATGTGGAGCAACTTTTACGACCAATATGGTTAAAGCAGCTCCGGTACAGTGGGATATATCAATATTGAAGAACGGCAAGCCTAAACATGCAGTGATTTTGAATAGTGGAATCGCCAATGCTTGTATGGGCGATCAGGGTAAGGAAGACAACTTAGCATTTGCTTCTAAGGTTGCTGAATGTCTTAGTGTTGCACCTGAACAGGTATTTACTGCTTCAACCGGTGTCATCGGTCAACCTATGCCGATGAATGTGATTATTCCCGGAATTGAGGCTGCAGTTGCAAAACTTAGCGATACCGACGAAGCTGGTGTTGATGCTTCTGAAGCAATTATGACAACCGATACCGTTTCTAAAACGGTTGCATGTGAATTGCTCCTTGGTAAGACTAAGGTTTTGTTGGGCGGTATGAGTAAGGGATCCGGAATGATTCATCCGAATATGGCTACTATGCTCAGTGTTGTAACAACCGATGTTAATATTGATGAGGCATTGTTACAGGAGGCGGTCAGTGATGCCGTTACCGATACATTTAATATGATTTCCGTTGACCGTGATACATCTACGAATGATACCTTTATTGTTATGGCGAACGGTCTTGCAGGTAATCCTAAGATTACGAAAAAGGATAGCGCTTACGAGGAATTTGCAAAGGGTCTGTTCTTGGTATGTAAGGACCTTGCCAAGAAGATGGCTTACGACGGCGAAGGGGCTACCAAACTTATGACATGTAAGGTTACCCATGCAAAGTCAAGACAGGATGCAAGAATTCTTGCAAAATCCGTTATTTCTTCTAATCTTGTTAAAGCTGCTTTCTTCGGTAGTGATGCGAACTGGGGACGAATTCTTTGCGCTCTCGGTTATTCGGGTGTTTCATTTGACCCGATGAAGGTTGATATTGCCATTAAACAGGGCGATGACACTTTGGATATTGTCAACAACGGAATGGCCCTTGATTACTCAGAGGAAGTTGCAACGAAGATGCTTTCCGAGCAGAAGGTTGAGTTCCTTATCAATATGAATGACGGTTATGAGCGTGCTACCGCTTGGGGCTGTGATTTGACCTATGATTATGTAAAGATTAACGGTGACTACCGTTCTTGATGAATAAGTTTGGGAATATTAGGAGATAAAGCTATGAGTGAAGAGAATTCAGTAAATCAGGCGATTAATAAGGCGCAGACCTTGATTGAAGCTTTGCCTTATATCAGAAAATTCTATAACAAAATTGTTGTTGTAAAGTACGGCGGCAGTGCAATGCTTGATGAGGAACTTAAGAAAAATGTTATTCAAGATGTAGCATTGCTTCGTCTTGTCGGTATGCATCCGGTTATTGTACACGGTGGCGGAAAGGAAATTTCCAAATGGGTTTCCATGATGGGCAAGGAACCCGAGTTTGTAAACGGACTTCGTGTAACCGACGGGGATACGATGGAAGTTGCTGAGATGGTTCTTAATAAAGTAAATAAGAGTCTTGTCCAGTTCTTGGAAGCCAATGGTGTCAAGGCAGTCGGACTTACCGGTAAAGACGGTGGTATGCTTCGTGTAGAGAAAAAATATGTTGATGGCAAGGATATTGGATTTGTCGGAAATATTACGGAAGTTGACACGAAGATTATCGATACATTGATTGAGAATGGATATGTTCCGGTTATTGCACCGATTGGTTTGGATGACGAATACAACGCCTATAACATTAATGCCGACGATGCTGCATGTGCAATCGCAGAGTCACTTGGGGCTGAAAAACTTGCATTCCTTACCGATATTGCCGGTGTTTGCAAGGATCCTAAGGACCCGAGTACTTTGATGCCTGTTTTGACACTTGAGGATGCCGAAAAGCTGATTGCTGATGGCTATATCGGAGGCGGAATGCTTCCCAAACTTCGCAATTGTATTGATGCCGTAGAAAGCGGAGTTAGCCGTGTTCATATTCTTGATGGTCGTAAGGCACACTGCCTGCTTCTTGAGTTCTTTACTCAGAAAGGTGTCGGAACTGCGATTGTAAAAGAAACGGAGGAATGATTATGCAGAAACAGGAGACCATTGCTTTAGGCGAATCCGTTCTGATGCATACCTATAACCGTTTTCCGATGGTCCTTGACCATGGTGATGGAATGTATCTGTATGAGAGCGACGGAACAAAATATCTCGATTTTGCCGCCGGAATTGCTGTATTTGCATTTGGCTATAACAATAAAACCTATAATGATGCTTTGAAGGCTCAAATTGATAAGCTTGTTCATACATCCAATCTGTATTATAACGAACCATCTGTTCACGCTGCCGAGTTGTTTTGTAAAGCTTCTGGTATGAATCGTGTATTCTTTACGAACAGCGGTACGGAGGCTATTGAAGGTGCCATTAAACTCGCAAGAAAGTACTATTATAAGAAGCATGGAAGTGCTGACAGTGAGATTATAGCAATGGAACATTCCTTCCATGGTCGCAGTATGGGTGCACTTTCCGTAACCGGTAAAAAGGCTTACAGAGAAGCCTTTGAACCTTTAATCGGCGGTGTTGTATTTGCCGAGTTTAATGATTACGATGATGTGATTTCAAAGGTAAATGATAAAACTGCTGCCATTATTATGGAAACCGTTCAGGGCGAAGGTGGTATCTACCCGGCAGACGCTGAATTCATAAAGAAGATTCGTGCATTTTGTACCGAGCATGATATTCTTCTTATTTTGGATGAAATCCAGTGTGGTATGGGACGTAGCGGTGCAATGTTTGCTTATCAGAAATACGGTGTGGAGCCCGATATTGTAACTGCTGCCAAGGCACTTGGGTGTGGCGTTCCTGTTGGTTGCTTTGCTGCCAAGGAAACTGTGGCAAATGCCATGGAGCCCGGAGACCACGGCTCAACATACGGTGGAAATCCGTTTGTATGTAAAGCAGTGGAAACGGTTTTTGGAATGTTCGAGGAGAATAACCTTTTGGAGCATGTCAATAAGGTATCTTCCGGTTTGTGGGACAGACTTGAAGAATTGAAGGCTTCCTATCCGTGTATTATCGGGCATCGCGGACTCGGCTTAATGCAAGGTCTGGAATTCAATATTCCTGCCGGACCGATTGTTAAAAATACAATTGCTAATGGTTGTATTTTGATTTCTGCCGGAACGAATATTATTCGTTTTGTTCCACCCTTGATTGTGGAAGAGAAGCATATTGATGAAATGATTGTTGCTTTAAAGAAAGCACTTGATTTCTGTAAATAATTCATTATGAAATATGTATGAAAAAGCACCGAATATTTGGTGCTTTTTCTTGTTTTTAAGAATTAACTACTATTTTATTGTTGCTATATTGCACAAGTAGTTTTGGAATTTCTATTGCAAAAAAATAACTTGTTAAAAATAATGTTTTCGAGTAAAATAAAAAATGTGTGAGTGGTATTTTCCGGAAAGGAAATATTATTGAAGAACAAGCTGTATGTATATGTTGGAATTGCTATTTTTGTAATTGTCAGCGGAGTCTTGTTTTTGGTGAATCAGAATTCGGTTGAGGAAGCAAAGTATTATGAAAAAGAAGACAACAAAAAAGGCCAAGAAGAAATCACTGTTCGTGAGATTGTTTCGCCTGCTGTTCAAACTGGGCAAACTGGTCTTTACAGTGATGAATCTGTTGAAGTTGGGGTCTTCGTTTGCGGACAAGTTCAAGAAGAAGGAGTCTACTTCCTCAGAGACGGAGCAAGGATAAAAGAAGCCATACAGGCTGCCGGCGGTTTTACTTCGGAAGCTGATAAGGATTATTGGAATTTGGCAGCATATGTGTATGATGGTCAGCGAATCTATGTTCCTTTGGTTGGAGAGAATATTCCTAATTCATTCGAGGATGATTCGAATGATAAAAAAGTGAATCTGAACACTGCAACTTCGGAACAATTGATAAGTCTTCCCGGAATTGGTTCCAAAAAGGCTGAAGATATCTTGAAATACCGCAAACAGATTGGTAGATTTACCAGTACGGAACAATTGATGGAGATTTCCGGTATTAAAGAATCTCTTTTTAATGAAATTAAAGACTTGGTTACAGTACAATAAAGCTTATGTGAGGTGTTTATGGGTAAGAAGGTTCTTGTTGTTGATGATGAGATGTTAATTGTAAAGGGAATTAAGTTTGCATTGGAACACGATGGAATGGAAGTTTTTACCGCTTATGACGGTACCACTGCATTGGAATCCATTCGAAACAACGAATATGACATCGTGCTTCTTGATGTAATGCTTCCGGGGCTCAGTGGCTATGAGGTTTGTCAGCAGGTCAGAGAGTTTTCAATGGTTCCGATTATTATGTTAACTGCGAAATCAGCTGATATGGATAAAATTCTCGGTCTGGAATATGGCGCTGACGATTATATCACAAAGCCTTTTAATATTCTTGAAGTAAAAGCGCGAATTAAAGCATTACTCCGTAGAAGTAATCTGGAGAATGCCGTTAATGTTCTTAAAAAACTTGAATTTCGTAATCTTGTTATCGACATGGAAAGCAGAAGATTGTTTCTTGGTGGCAAGGAAATCCGATTAACAGCCAAGGAATATGATTTATTGGAACTGCTTGCCACACATCCGGATAAGATTTACAGCAGGGAGAACCTTATGAATATTGTATGGGGGTATGAATTTGTTGGTGATGTTCGTACGGTTGACGTTCATGTTAGACGACTCAGAGAGAAGATAGAGAGGGATCCGAGCAATCCTGGTTATGTACATACCAAGTGGGGAGCCGGTTATTATTTCAACGACCATGAGAAAGATTCGGAGTAAAATCAGTTTAGGATTTCTTTTGTTTCTTGTCATTTTAGGTATTGGCTTTGCCGCGTGCTTCTCAATCTACAAGATATTTACTACGACTGAGAAGGATAGAATCATTGGTACTTTTTCGAAGGACGCCCTGATCGAGTATGTTCAACCCATATTAGATCAAGTTGTCAATTCTGAATCTGATTCCTTTGATGGATTTCATAATGGCTCAGCTGATGCCTTATATTCTTTTGCATTTCTTTATAAAGGACGTGCTTTGATTTGCGACTCTCAATACAAGATTTTGTTTGATACAGCCGGTTATAAGGATTCATATTTTATCAACAATGATATAGTCCGTTGTGAAGAAGGGGATAGCGTGAAATCACTCGATGAACAAAACGCTATGCTCACTTATTTCTATCCGATAATGAGTGATGGAATATGTTACGGCACAGCGGTATTTTCATTTTCTATTAAAGAACAAATCGAAAATTATCATTTGATATGTTCGCATCTAAAGGTTTTATGTCTCGGATTTTTGATTATTCTTTGTATTATTGATGTATTTATATGTCTTCATGTTACTTCTCCGTTGAAAGCGGTATCGAAAGCTATGCTTCGTCTCTCGGATAATTCGAGTAATGAATCAATAAAGGTTGACGGTTATCGTGAAGCAGTTGAGATTACCGACAATGCAAATCATTTGATTACCCGTTTAAACGAAATCGATGAATCTCGTCAGGAATTCGTATCTAATGTCAGTCATGAGTTAAAAACACCGATGGCATCCATGAAGGTTCTGGCCGACTCACTTCTTGCACAGGAAGGTATTCCTGAAGAAATGTATCGTGAGTTTCTTTCTGATATCAATTCTGAGATAGATCGTGAGAATGCAATCATTACCGACTTACTTACTCTTGTTAAAATGGATAGCAAAAATGCTACCCTTAATATGCAGAAAGCACATATTAATAAACTGATTCAGGTTGTTTTGAATCGTATCACACCACTGGCAGGGCCCGATAATATCGAAGTGGTATTTGAGAATTTCCGTGACGTATATGCTGAAGTGGATGAGAATCGTTTGATTATGGCATTTACGAATATTGCACAGAATGCAGTTAAGTATAATCGACCGGGTGGATTTATTCACGTTTCCCTAAACAGTGATATTAATTATTTTTATGTAACATTTGAAGATTCCGGTATCGGTATTCCTGAGGATTCCATTCCTCATCTTTTTGAACGCTTTTATCGTGTTGATAAGGCACGATCAAGAAGTACGGGTGGTAATGGTCTCGGTCTTGCCATAACCTATGAGGTTATAAAGGCGCATAACGGAGAGATAAAGGTTTACAGCCAATTGAATGAGGGTACTACATTTGCTATTCGTATACCGCTTTCACTTTCCGTTGTTTCTTAATTTTGTATTGAAAGGTTTATTTCCATGAAGAAGATTATTGCTGTATTTATTCTTTTTGTTATTTGTTTTTCTGCCGTTTCATGTAATCAGGCGTCAGAGGACGAGAATTCTGTGCTTATTTACAGTATCAAAGAGAATACAGAAGAGCTTTACATACGTAAACTTCCTTGCGAAGAACGTTCTGTTTCAGAACTGATTAATTTAGTTATGGATGAGTTAAAGCGTAGTGAGAAAGGTAAATTTTTTTCTGTATTTGATAATATGGATGTGAGTCTTAGCTGGAATTTTGATAATGGAAAGCTTTATGTAGAAGGATTGTATTATGATATTTTTGCTTCTACTCGTACTTCCTCTTTTGATTATCTTTGTAAGGCTGCTTTTACCAATTCTTTACTATCCATTGATGGCGTTGATTATGTTGAAATTGTTGATAAGGATGAAGATGGTAATTATAGAAACATCATGGAATTTAACGATCAATCCTTTATTACAGATGCGTCAAATGATACTGAAGTTCGTTATCTTGTTGACTTGTTCTATCCGGATATAAACCGTGAGTCTTTACATAAAATTACAAAGGCAATTCCCTATTATCCTTCGGAACCGATTTATATTTCCGTTTTGAAAGCTTTACAGCAAGACCCCGAGCAGGATGATTTGATTCCGTCTATTCCTAAGGATGTTGATGTTACGGATGTTACGATAGATACTTATTATTGTAATGTAAACTTTACATCATCTCAAAGCTTTTCCAATATGAATATCCCCGGTATTTTGATCGGTAGGTCTATCATTAATTCATTAACTTCATTGGAACAAATTGAATGTGTATGTATCAGTTTGGATGGTGAAGACAATATATTAACGGGGTGTTTTGATCCTAACTATTATTATTTTTATTTTGATATTCAGTAAATAAAGGGAGCATATTTATGAAGCGTCCTATTATTTGGACGTCGGTCGGTATGCTGTCAGGTCTCATAATATTTCGAGCGGTTCAATTTCGTTTCTTTCTGATAATTGTATGTTTTATCTTAGGTTGTATTCTTCTGCATTATCGTAAGGTTTTATGTATTCTATACTTCTGTGGTATTTTTCTGGCATGTTTTTCTTCCTTTTGTTATCGGTCTAAACTTTTTAAAATACAATCTGACTTCAAGAATTCAATATATTTTGAAGGTAAGGTAAAAGAAGCCTATCAATACGGTTTTCTAGTTAGACTTGATCATTACGGGAATGATAATATTACACATTCAGCACGAAGTCTTTATTCTTATTATATCCTGGTTTATTCGGAAAATATACCGATGCAAGGAACAACTATATTGATAGAAGGAGAATCAGAAGCTTTTAGTCATGCAGAAAATCCCGGACAGTTTGATTCGCTCGAATATTATACCTCCATAGGATGCATTTGCAGCATACAAACCGATACATTTCAAATATTAAATAAACCGAGACCGGTAAAAAGGTGTCTCAATCATATTCGAAATATAATCAGTTGCAATTTACAGAAAATATATCCAAAAGATACTGTTGGAATCTGTAATGCGTTACTGCTTGGCGATAAATCTTTGATGGGAGAGGAACAGAAAGAATTATATGAAAGATTCGGACTGGCACATATACTTACGGTTTCCGGCATGCATATAGGTATATTGGCGAATTTGATATTGGCTTTTCTTCTTTTGTTTTTGCCAAGAAAACATGCAGAAAATACAGTCATACTAATTTCACTTTTCTATTGTGCACTGTGTATGTTCTCTATTTCATCCATTCGTGCAGTCTTTACATTAATCATTTCTTTTTATGCAGAAAGATGGAAGAGAACTTATGACAGTCTTTCCGCCAACCTCTTTGTAATGTTGTGTATATTATATTTTGCACCATACCGACTTACTAATATTTCTTTTCAACTTTCATTTTCAGCCGGAGTTTTACTTTCTATCAGTAACAAAAGTCAGAGGCAATGGAAAGGTGGCTTTGTTAATATGTTACGAACATCAGTGATACTTCAAACCGGATTATTACCGATTCAACTGCATTCTTTTTATACATTTTCACCTGTTGGGATATTTTTTAACGTATTACTTTTATCATTCCTTGAACTTGCTTTCATTTTTCTTATAATTTCCTTGTTATTTTCTTTTACTTCTTTGTTGATTGGGAGATTCTTTGCAGGTCTTGTTCACTATATATTTCTTACTTTTCAAAAGATTTTAAAAATTTTAGGAAAATGTAAATTCTTATCGTTAACACTTGGAAATCCTGCTTTATATATGATTGTTATATTTGTGATTTTATATTCGGTTATTTTGTATTTCGATAAAAAAAGCAAAAAGCCGTATTTCATAATACTTTCTTTTATATGGCTTGTATTCCTCCCTTTATATCGCGATACGATTGTTGTTAATTTAAGTGTAGGTCAGGGCGACTGCTCGGTTATTTTAAATAAATCCAGTGTTATTTTGATTGATTGTGGCAGTAATAGTATGGAAAATGTTGGAGAAAAGATATTGCTTCCCTTTTTACAGTATTATGGTTATGACCATATAGATTATGTCTTTATATCGCATCTTGACTCTGATCACATTAACGGAATCAAAAAAGATACAGGCTTATTTTCTAATAAAACAAAGTATTTTATTGGAGAATACTTTTGTAACAGAGATAGCTTATCGGATTTGATAACTGATAATACGCAAGTTACCTATACGAATGGAGAAGATTCGATTCAAATAGGAGAGGTTTCTATTCAAGTATTGTATTATAAAGAAAATTTTCAAAAGGATGATAACGAACACTGTCAGCTTCTTTCTGCCGGCATAAAGGGATATCGTTTCCTTTATCTTGGTGATGTGTCTGCAGATATTCTTGAAACACTGGATGAGAGATATATAAAAGATTGTTATCTTGTAAAGATACCACATCACGGAAGCAGAAGTTCTCTTTCGGAGTCCTTTTATACTTTGGTTAATCCATCCATCTCGGTTGTATCCGTTGGCAGAAACAACTATGGACATCCTAACAAAGAAGTATTGGACAGTTTGCATAAAGTGAGTAGCCGAGTATTCGTAACCAAAGAAGACGGTGCGGTGATTACAAGTATTAAAAGAAAAGGAATCCGAAGCTCGAGTTTTATTTCTTCAAAATAATCAAATGTCATTGATAATAGATGGTTTTGTTGACAATATTTACCATTTTCGTTATACTTACATAGTGTATATGCACTTCGTTTTGGGAACGAAAGCATTTCTGACGGGAGAGTATTATGGAAGAAAAAAGATTTGTTGGCTTTTATAATCCATCTGTTATTTTGACATATTGTGGTGTTCTTTCTGCTTTTGTAAGTATCTATTACAGTAGCATTCGTGAGTTTAAATGGGCAATTATGTTCATTATGATTTCCGGTGTATGCGATATGTTTGACGGTACAATAGCAAGAATGGTGAAAAGAACCGAACCGGAGAAGAAATTCGGTATTCAGTTGGATTCCATATGTGATATATGTTGCTTTGGACTTACACCTGCAATACTGGGACTTCAGATGTATGAGGGTTTGGAGGAAACCTGGATTGCATTTGTTGCAGGTTTTGTGCTTACTCTTTGTGGCATTATCAGATTAGCTTATTTTAATGTCATGGAAGAGGAAAGACAGGCGAAAACCAATGAGCGTCGTTCCGTATATCAAGGGCTGCCGATTACTGCAACCGCAATTATGGCCCCGGTTGCTTTTATTGCCGGTGCATTTGTGCAGTCCGAAGAGATGAAGGGGCTTATTTATTGCGTATTTGAGTTTGTTACGGCTTTCCTTTTTATTTTTAATCTCCCTTGGCCAAAGCCTCACGGCAAATCAATTGTTGTTTTAGTTTTGGTCGGCATAGCTTTATTTGCAGGAGTTATTTTGGTGTAATTCCATTATTAGAGGCTTAATTCGTGAAGACAATTAGAGAACATATAAAGAATGGTACATTTTCCACATGTTATCTGTTGTTCGGTAAAGATGACTATATGATTCATCTTTATACGAACAAACTGATTCATGCCATCGTTGCCGAGGATGATTCGATGAATTATCAAGTTTTTCGTAACGAAATTCCTTCGGCTAATGAGGTGCGTGAGATTGCGGAAACGGTACCGTTTTTTGCTGATAGAAGACTAATTGTTATATATGATAGCGGTTGGTTTAAAAAAGAGAATACTTTTTCCGCTTTTATTCCGGATATTCCTGAAACCACAACACTTCTTTTTATTGAGTCCAATGTTGAAAAAACCTCTGAACTTTATAAGGCTGTAAAAGAAAATGGCTATGTTTCCGAAATGAACGGACTTTCCGATGAGGAACTTAATCTCTTTATTGCGTCAACTTTGAAAAAGAGCAATTTGAGTATTTCGCCCTCAGCAGCAGAGTATCTTTTGGAGCGTGTTGGCTCCGATATGAATCTGTTGTCTACTGAGGTTGAGAAACTTGCGTCCTATTGCCTTGGTAATGTTGAAGTTACGGTTTCTGACATCCGAAAGGTTACTTCGGTCATATCCGAAGGACAGATATTTGCCATGATGGATGCCATTATGAATAATGACCGGAAGAAAGCTACTTCCTTATATGCCGAATTGTTGAGCGCACAGGAGAAACCTCTTCGAATTCTATATAATTTAACGAATACATTTTTCTCATTTTACAAAGTATTATCATTTGCGGATACCGGAATGAGTCAGGATGATATTGCGTCGAACCTATCTTTACGTCCTTTTGTTGTAAAAAAATATATTCGACTTAAAAAGAGATGGTCATATGAACGTATTTTGAGTGCAGTAAAAGAAGGCAATGAGATGGAGCAGAAAGTGAAATCCGGTGATCTTGAGGAGCATATGGCTGTAGAAATGTTTCTGTTTCGATATACATCTGTAATGGAATAGGTTTCTGTGTTTTCTTATCTTTTTTTTCGTTCTATATTTGTAGAATTTAATGTTGACATTTTCCATCATTTCATATATCCTATATATGTTGAATTTTGCAACTTGAAAATTTAATAATATAATTGGAGGTGCTCTATGGGCGAGATTCCCGTTTTATATGCGGTTCTTGCTGTCATAGTTGTAGCCGTTGTGGTATTTTTAATCACTTTGTTTGTTACAAAATCCGCTACCCAAAAGCAGTGTGAACGTCATTATGAAGAGACGGTCGGTACTGCAGAAAAGCAGGCAAAGGATATTTTGGACAATGCAAAGAAGGAGGCAGTAAAAGCTGCCGAATCCACGAAGAAGGAAGCTCTTCTGCAAGCTAAGGAAGAGAATCTTCAGGCTAAGAACGAACTTGACAGAGAAATCAAGGAACGCAGAGCAGAGATTCAGTCTTATGAAAGACGTGTAACTGCTAAAGAGGAGAATCTGGACCGAAAGATTGAAGTACTCGAGAAGAAAGAAGCTCGAATGAACCAGAAGGAGCAGGAACTTGACGCCAAAATTACAGAGGCTGATTCCTATCGCGACCGTCAGATTCAGGAGCTTGAAAGAATTTCGGGTTTGACCTCCGATAAAGCAAAAGAATATCTTCTTGAAACTGTTAAAGATGATGTAAAGCATGAATCCGCGATGATGATAAAGGATATGGAGGCTGAAGCCAAGCTGACAGCGGACAAGAAAGCAAAAGAGCTGATTGTCGGCGCTATCCAAAAATGTGCTGCGGACCATGTTGCGGAAGCTACAATATCTGTTGTTCAGCTTCCAAATGATGAAATGAAAGGTCGTATCATCGGTCGTGAAGGTCGTAATATTCGTACGATTGAAACGCTTACCGGAATTGACCTTATCATTGATGATACCCCGGAAGCTGTTATTCTCTCGGGATTTGATCCGATTCGGCGTGAGGTCGCAAGAATTGCTCTTGAAAAACTCATTGTAGACGGTCGAATTCATCCTGCCCGTATTGAGGAAATGGTTGAAAAGGCACAGAAAGAAGTTGAGAACATTATCCATGAAGAAGGTGAGGCTGCCGTATTAAAGACAGGTGTTCACGGACTTCATCCGGAAGTTGTTCGATTACTCGGTCGTATGAAATACCGTACAAGTTACGGTCAGAATGCTTTGAAGCATTCCATCGAGGTTTCCATTCTTTCTGGTTTGCTGGCCGGTGAGATGGGTGCTGATGTCCGTCTTGCAAAGCGTGCAGGTCTCCTTCATGATATCGGTAAATCCGTTGACCATGAGATGGAGGGTACGCATGTACAGATTGGTGTTGATATTTGTAAGAAATACAAAGAATCTCCTATTATTATCAATGCCGTTGGTGCACATCATGGAGATGAGGAATTCAAGTCACTGATTGCCTGCATTGTTCAGGCAGCCGATACGATTTCCGCTGCTCGTCCCGGTGCAAGAAGAGAAACACTGGATACTTATACCAACAGATTAAAACAGTTAGAAGATATTGCAAATGGCTTTAAAGGAGTTGAAAAATCTTTCGCAATTCAAGCCGGCCGTGAAGTACGTGTTATGGTTATTCCCGAACAGGTTAATGATGATGACATGATTTTGATGGCAAGAGATTTGTCGAAGAAGATTGAATCTGAACTTGAATACCCCGGACAGATAAAAGTAAATATCATCCGAGAGTCCAGAGTAACAGACTACGCGAAATAAGATGCAAGGCGAATCGTAGAAATACGATTCGCCTTTTCTTTGTATTATAGGAAATTGAATTGCACCATTACTTCAATATATATACAAATCAGTTCATGAAAACACTCTTTTTTTCTACATTTTTGTTATTGAAATTATCAATATGTCATTGTATAATACATAAAGATTGTATACATGTATTTTTTATTGTTCAGGAGATATGATTATGTCGTTAGAATTATCGAAAAAAGGACTTTCAGTTAAGCCGTCATCTACACTTGCCATTACTGCAAAAGCGAAGGAACTTCGTGCACAGGGGAAGGATGTTATTGGATTCGGAGCAGGGGAACCGGATTTTAATACACCTATGAATATATGCCGTGCTGCAAAAGATGCAATTGACCGCGGCATTACTAAATATACACCTGCTGCAGGTACCATGGAACTCCGCAAGGCTGTAAGTGATAAGTTTAATATGGTTAACGGTTTACAATATTCTCCGGAGCAGGTTATTATCAGTAATGGCGGAAAGCATGCGCTTACGAATATTTTTGAAGCCATTATCAATCCCGGTGATGAGGTTATTATTCCGACACCGTTTTGGTTAAGCTATCCTGAAATTGTAAAGCTTTCCGGTGGTGTTCCTGTATTTGTTCGTTGTGAGGCTTCTGAGAATTATAAGATTTCAGCTGAAAAGCTTGCTGCTGCCTGCACTGAAAAGACAAAGGCATTTATCCTTAATTCTCCGAGCAATCCTACCGGTATGGTATACAGCAAAGAAGAATTAGAAGCTTTGGCTAAAGTAATTGTTGAAAAAGATATTTATGTTGTTTCTGATGAGATATATGAATACTTGAATTATTCAGACCAGGAAATCGTGAGCATCGGTTCTTTAGGCGATGAGATTCTTGCACATACAATAACCTGTAACGGTATGGCTAAAAGCTATGCAATGACAGGATGGAGAATTGGTTACACAGGTGCACCGCTTCCGGTTGCTAAGGTTATGGCTAGTATTCAGAGTCATCAGACAAGCAATCCGAATTCCATTGCTCAGGCTGCATCTGTAGAAGCTTTAAACGGTCCGCAGGATTCCGTATGGGAGATGAGGGAACAGTTTAATAAGCGCCGTCTATATATGTATGACAGAATATCAAAGATGCCACTTGTAAGCACCATTTGTCCTTTAGGAGCTTTTTATGTATTTGTTGATATTTCAAAAGCTTTAGAAAAAAAATATAATGGTAAGAAAATCGGAACTTGCGATGAGTTCGCCCGTATTTTGATTGATGATTTTAATACTGCTGTAATTCCTTGTGCAGATTTTGGATTTGCAGATCATATCCGTCTGTCTTATGCGATTAGTTTGGAACAGATTGAGAAGGGATTGGATCGTATAGAGACATTCCTCAATTCCTTAAAATAAGGGGGTAAATATGAGAAAGATTGGTTTCCTTGGTGCCGGCAATATGGGATACCCGATTTTAAAGGGAGCTGTCAAACTGTTAGGCTCCGATGCTGTTGGTTTTGTTGAATTGAATGATAATCGTGCCGAGTATGTTTCTTCTAATACAAATGCAAAACGTTATTCGGATGAAATAGCCTTGGTGAAAGACTGTGAGTATATTCTTTTTGCTCTGAAGCCTCAAGTTGCTTCGCCTGTATTAGAGAAGATTTCCGGTTCAATCAACTCCGGCAACCGTTTTGTCAGCATTATGGCTGGTGTTACCATTGATACAGTACGTTCTCTTTTAAAAACAGATGCTCCGATTGTAAGACTTATGCCGAATACTCCGGCAATGGTTGGCGAAGGAATGACAAGTCTGTGCTTTTCGGGCTGTGAGGAGAATTCCGAGGAGGTTACATTTGTCCGTAGTCTCTGTGAGTCCTTTGGTCGAGTTGCAATCATTCCGGAGAAGTTGATGAATGCAGCTGTATGTGCGAATGGAAGTTCTCCCGCATATGTTTATATGTTTATCGAAGCCTTAGCCGACAGCGTAGTAAAATATGGAATCAGCCGCGATATGGCTTATGTTCTTGCTGCACAGACTGTTCTTGGTTCCGCTAAGATGGTTTTAGAAACCGGAGAAATTCCTGCCAAACTAAAGGATAATGTTTGCAGTCCCGGAGGAACGACAATGGCAGGTGTTAGTGCGTTGGAACGTGAAGGATTTCGAAATGCTGTATTTCAGGCTACGGATGCGTGCTATGCGAAAAGTGTAGAACTCAGCAAGAAAGATTGACTTGCATAATGAATTTGTTTTCTTTATAATTTATATAAGCCTTCCCGATGAGGGAAGGCTTTTCTGCTTTTTAGAAGTATTACCTTATTTCTGTAAAGTTTACGAAATTTTGTTAGAATAGTGACTTTCGGAAGTAAGTCTTGAAACTGAGATGAGTAATTAATGTAAATAATGGGAGGGCTTCAACTATGAATATGTATGACATAATCAATAAAAAGAAGGAAGGTCTGGAACTTTCTAAAGAAGAAATTGCATATTTTGTTGATGGTTATACGAATGGTTCCATACCGGATTATCAGGTTTCTGCAATGCTTATGGCTATATGTCTTAAGGGTATGAATATTCGAGAGACTACAGATCTTACTTTAAGTATGCGTGACAGCGGAGACATAATGGACCTTTCTTCCATACCCGGATTAAAAGCCGATAAACACAGTACCGGAGGTGTGGGCGATAAGGTATCCCTTATTATTGGACCGGTTGTCGCAAGTCTTGGGGTTCCCGTAGCTAAACTTTCCGGTCGTGGACTTGGTCATACCGGTGGAACGATTGACAAATTGGAAAGTATCCCCGGAATGAGAACAATGCTTACTGAGGAACAGTTCCTTTCCAATGTCAGCAGAATGAATCTAGCAATTGTTGGTCAGTCACAGAACCTTGCCCCTGCAGATAAAAAGCTTTATGCACTTCGTGATGTAACTGCAACTGTGGATAACATCCCTTTGATTGCTTCCAGTATTATGAGTAAAAAACTTGCTTCCGGCTCTGATGTGATTGTACTTGATGTAACAACAGGTTCCGGCGCATTTATGAAAACAGTTGATGATGCAATTAAGCTTGCTGAAATTATGGTTCAGATTGGCAGTCTTGCAGGAAAGAAAGTATATGCCGTAATAACCGATATGAATCAGGTTCTGGGTCATACTGTAGGCAATTCTTTGGAAGTATGCGAGGCAATTGATGTGCTTCACGGAAGAGGCGAAGAAGATCTTTTGGAAGCTTGTCGTGTAATTGCCGGTTTGATGTTGGTCGGATGTGGCAAGGCTAAGGATTTAAACGAAAGTAAAGCAATGATTGATGAAGTATTGAAAAATGGCAAGGCTTTTGACAAATTCTGTGAGTTCGTAGAAGCGCAGGGAGGGGATGTATCCTATATTCGTAATCCGGAAAAATTCGAAAAGGCTTTGTATCATAGAGATATTGTTGCAAAAGAAAAAGGTTACATTTCCACTGTGAATGCCGAGGGAATCGGAAGAGCATCCGTTCTTCTTGGCGCCGGAAGAGAAACAAAGGATGCTCCGATTGATATGAAGGCAGGCATCGTAAATTATTGTAAAGTGGGAGGCTATTTTAACCAAGGTGATATCCTTGCTACACTTTATGCTGATTCCGAGATGCTCTTAGATGCTTCCGAAGAGAAATACAGATCTTCTTTTACTGTTTCTGAAAATCCCATTTCAAAACTCATCACAATATATGGTTTTGTAGATGAACTTGGTTTTCACCGTTCATAAACACTACAAATTGTGTATTAGCTACCTTAATACCATAGATTTTGTTGACAACCGCTATTGTTTCGGTTATAATGTATCTGATTGAGGAGGTACTATACCTTGTGGTCTTTTCAAACAGAACATTATGATTATGATATTTCGGATTCTTTATATAAATCTGAAATGCCCGAAACAATAGCGGTTGTTTCAGATTTGCATAATCATGTGTTTAAATCGAGAAACACACCTCTGTATGATGCAATAGCAAAAGCTCATCCTGATGCAATATTTATTACGGGTGATCTTGTTACGAATGCAAAAAAGAAGAATAAGAGAGCTTTTTATTTTATTCGTTCGTTATCTAAGCTTCATATTCCGGTCTTTTATGCACCAGGGAATCATGAAGCTAAGTTTGAAAAACAGAATCCCGTTTGGTATTCGAAATACGAGGCTTTTATAAAGCGATATGGTGTTCATTACCTTAGAAATGAATGGTTCCGTTATTCCGAACATATTTCTATTGGAGGTTTGGAACTTCCTTTAGATTTTTATCGAAAAGGCTATTTTCGTAAAAAACCTACGGAAGCAGATTTCCTGAACTGTCTTCCGCAAAGACCGGAAGGATTTCGGATTCTTCTCGCACATAATCCGATGTATTTCCCTTTATATGAGCAATGTGGTGCCGATCTTGTATTATCCGGACATGTTCATGGCGGAATTGTAAGACTACCATTTATTGGAGGATTGGTTGCTCCACAGTTTCGACTATTTCCTAAATATGATGCAGGAAAATACCAAATTCGAAATAGTGAAATGTTCGTTTCCAGAGGGCTTGGAACACATACCATTCCGTTACGTTTATGGAATAAACCGGAATTGATGATCATTCATTTTAAGAAGGAACAATAAGTAAAGGAGGTAATTATGGACTTATCATTTAAGTTGGAAGCATTTGAAGGACCGCTTGATTTGCTTTTACAATTGATTGAAAAGAATAAGGTCAGTATTTATGATATACCGATTGCCATGATTACCGACCAGTATATGGAAGTTCTGAATGAGCTGAAACAGTATCCCATGGATAATATCAGTGAGTTCCTTGTTATGGCTGCAACGCTTCTTAGAATTAAGTCTGAAATGCTTCTTCCTGCTCCTGAAACAGAAGAGGAGCCTGTTGATCCCAGAGCTGAGCTTGTGGAAAGATTGCTTGAGTATAAGATGTATAAGTATGCTTCTTTTGAGTTGAAAGACCGACAGATTGAAGCAAGCCATCATCTGTATCGCAGTGAACATCTTCCTAAAGAAGTTGCCTGCTTTAAAGAGGAAGTTAATGCAGAGGATGTTATTGCTGATCTTACATTGCAGAAGTTGAATGGTATTTTCCGTGATGTAATGAAACGTCAAGATAATCGAGTTGATCCGATCAGAAGCAAATTCGGTCAGATTGAAAAAGAAGAAGTAAATTTCCAGGAAAAGGTTAAGGCCATTCAGGAATATGGTCTGTCACATAAGAAATTCAGCTTCCGCAGATTGCTTGAGAAGGCTACCGATAAGATTGAACTGATTGTTACGTTCCTCGGGATTCTGGAACTGATTCATATGGGACGTGTATGTATTCGTCAGAAGCATCTGTTTGATGATTTTGAAGTTGAGTATCTGGCTTCGGACGTTGTTCCCGTGGAAGCCTATGCATAGGAGATTAGTGTGGATATCGAAGATAAGAAAGCCGCATTGGAAGCGATTCTGTTTACTATGGGTGATGCCGTGGAGGAGGAACGTCTTGCCGCCGCACTCGAATGTACCCCGGAAGAACTTACCATGCTGATGTGTGAGCTGATGAATGAATATAATGAAGGCAAGCACGGTATTATGATTACCAGAATCGGCAGCAAATACCAGATGTGTACCAAGGTGGACTATTATCAGACTTTGATTAAGCTCTGCCACGTACCGCAGAAACACGTTCTGACGGATACACTGTTGGAAACGCTTTCCATCATCGCCTACAAACAGCCGATTACCAGAATGGATGTGGAAGCGATTCGCGGTGTCAGATGTGATTATGCCATCAATACGTTAATTGATTATCATCTTGTCTGTGAACTCGGAAGACTCGATGCACCCGGCAGACCGATTTTGTTCGGAACAACGGATGATTTTCTTCGAAGCTTCGGTATTTCATCTCTGGAGGAACTTCCGGTAATCAGTACCGAAAAGGTGGAACAGTTCAAGGAAGAAGCCGAAGAGGAAGCCGTTATCGGTGTTTAATTGGCAAAATATACAAGCCGTCACTTTATGTGGCGGCTTTTTTCTATCCCTGAACACATTGTATTTCTTTTCGCGGTATGATATAATAAATTTTACGGTTAATCTTCCTTATTCCTTCTTTTGGGAGGATTTTCGTGCGTATTGTAAGGAATTCTGTTATTTTTCTTATCTGGAAAGGAGTAATGTTATGGAGCTTTCCAAACGTTACATTCGGGATCTTTCCCTTGATGAAACTTCATATACCGACGGCTTTCTGTATTATAAGAACGGTCGTGTAATCAGTGCGGAATCCAATAAGGATAAGTCTGTTTACCGGTTTGCCGTAAAGGGGAATTTCACCTATACGGTGTCGGTTTCCTTATCTGAGAACAGCTGCAGCTATTCCTGTAACTGTTCCGCCAATATCAATCATACCGGCGCATGCAAGCACGTAATTGCTTCGATGCTTTTTCTGTATCATTTGCAGCATAAGCCTGTAACGGGTAATGAAACGGATGCGCAGGATATGCGTTCTTCTCAGATTATCAATTATTATCTTGAACTGGATGATTCGTTCGTGAAGAATGAATTGTGTCACGTGATTCCGAGCTTTTATTATAACGGAATGCTTCGCACCGAGAAGGATTTCGTTACCATGCGGATATCCATGGGAGCGGAGCGCCCGTATAAGGTTCAGACCGTGAAGAAGGTTCTGGAAAGTATTCGGGACAATCAGACGTTTATTCTCGGTAAGGATTTTAAGTACCGCGGTACGCTTACGGAGATGGACAGAACCTCCAACCGCCTGATTTCCTACCTGATTGACGTACTCGCATTTGAGGAACAGTATGGTATCGTAGGAGAACTCTCGGTATTTCAGAAGAATGACATTCGGCTTACGAAGAGAATGTTCTATAACGTTCTTCATATTCTCGGTAACGAACCTTTTACCATGACGCTGAATAATTCCAGAGTGCTGGATAATATTCGTTTTGTGGAAGGAAATCCTGTGATTTCCTTTGACATTGATGCGATTGACGACTGTGTTGTGATTGCCTACGGTGAGAACGGAAGAGTGTTTCCGCTGACGGCGGACGGCGATCTGTTGTATTACAACGCTACCATTTTCCATCCGGACGTTACGTTTACGAAGAATTATCTGCCGATTTACAATTCCCTTTCGAAGGAGAATCCGCAGATTGTATTTCGCGGAGATTATGCGAAGCGTTTCCTGAATGATATCCTCCCGAAACTGAACGATACGATGAAGGTCGAGATTCCGGATAATCTGAAGGACCATTATCTGACGTATCCTTTGGAAGCTTCCCTGTACATGGATTACGTATCCGGGAATATTACCGCCGAGCTTCGTTTCAAGTATGGAGAATATACCTTTAACAGCTTCTCGGACCCTGATATACACGGTTATATTCTGGTACGTGACAAGGAGAAGGAGAATGCGATTCGGGAAGAGCTGGAGGATTACGGCTTTGAAAAGCACAGCGGTTATTATCTGTTGTGCGATGAAGACGCCTTGTTCCGTTTCCTTACGGGAGACCGCGGCAATCTGCCCGACATGTGTGAGATGCTGCTGTCGGATTCCTTCCATTCGCTGAAGATTTCAACCGGAAAGAAAGTATCCTACGGACTTCATATGAATTCCGGAGAGGATTTCCTTTCCCTGGATATTAATTTGGATGAAGTACCGAAGCAGGAGCTGAAGGATTTGCTGCTTTCGGTATCGATGAAGAAACAGTATTACCGATTAAAGGATGGCAATTTCCTTCTGTTGGATTCTCCGGAATTACTGGATTCCCTTGAGATTCTGAAGGAACTGAATGTGAATATCCGAACCATGAAGGATGCTACGATTTCCGTTGACAGAAGCCTTTCCGGATATCTGAACAGTGTATTCCGTGAGAAGGATTCCCTCGGTGTGGTCGATGAATCCGTAAGAAGATTCGCCGACTCTGTTCTGAATCCGCCGGAATATCCGATTCCCGAAAGAGTACACGCAGACGTACGTCCTTATCAGAAGGTCGGATACTATTGGATGAAGAATCTTGCCGGCTTTGGCATGGGAGGTATCCTTGCGGATGATATGGGTCTTGGAAAGACACTGCAGTCAATCATGTATCTTGCTTCCCTTCCGGAGGATTCCCTGTCGGTGGTTGTATGCCCTTCCTCACTTATGTACAACTGGAAGGATGAGATTGAAAACTTTTCACCCGAGCTTCCTTGCGTGGTTGTAAGCGGTATTCCCGAGGAACGTGCTGCAATTATCAGTCATAACAAGTCCGGCGTTTTGATTACTTCTTATCCGCTTCTTCGCCGGGATATCGGGCTTTATAAGAATATCTCCTTTGAAGCCGTTATTATTGACGAGGCGCAGAACATTAAGAATTCCACGTCCCTGAATGCCATGAACGTGAAACGCTTAAAGGCGAACAGCCATTATGCGCTTACCGGTACTCCGATTGAGAATTCTCTTTCGGAAATCTGGTCCATCTTCGATTTCCTGATGCCGGGATATCTGTTCCATCATCCGAAGTTTATATCGGAATATGAAAAGCCGATTATGAATGAGGACAAGGATAAGCTGCATCAGCTGAATCTGAGAATTCATCCGTTCATCCTTCGCCGTATGAAGAAGGATGTTTTGAATGAGCTGCCGGATAAGACGGAGGAGAAGATTCTTGTCGAGCTTACGGAGAAGCAGAAGAAGCTCTATGCTGCATATCTTGAACACTATAAGGGTGAACTTGACCTGTCCGATGATGATTTCATTCAGCGGAATCAGATTCAGATTCTGAGCGTTTTGATGCGTCTCAGACAGATCTGCTGTCATCCCGCTACGTTCCTTGACAACTATGACGGGGACAGTGCGAAGATGGAACTGCTATTGGAGCTTCTGACCAATGCAATCGAATCCGGCCACAGAGTTTTGGTATTTTCCCAGTTTACGTCGATGCTTGACCTGATTCGTAAGGAACTGGAGACTTTGAACATCCCGTATTTCTCGCTCGAAGGTAAGACGAAGATTGATGCCAGAAATCATGATGTAAAACGCTTCAACGAAGGAGAACGCTCCGTATTCCTGATTTCTCTGAAGGCCGGCGGAACGGGGCTGAACCTGATCGGCGCCGATACCGTAATTCATATGGATCCCTGGTGGAATCCTGCAGTTGAGGAACAGGCTACCGACCGTGCTTATCGTATCGGACAGCATAAGAACGTTCACGTCATAAAGATTCTTTCCAAAGGCACGATTGAAGAAAAGATTTACCGCCTGCAGAAGAAGAAACAGAGCCTTGCGGATTCTGTGATTGATATGAAACAGGATTTCCTGAAACAGCTGACGAAGGAAGAGCTGATTGATGTCCTTTCTTAGTCGATTATTCGATTCCTGCCGTTATCGGTATGGTATGAATTGCCTTTTGGATACTGTTTTGAATGACACCGCCCGAAGTTACTTTCGGGCGGTGTTTTTTTGCTTTTAAGATGATAGACATCTGAGGTAAAAGTCTGAAAATTCAGTAATATATGTCATTTTAAATAGGTGTTTTATATGGAAATTCAGCTTATTGACACATTGAAATAAACTGCCATTTTTGGTATAATATTAACTAAGTATAATTAGGAGGATAGATATGGACAAGCATAAGCATTTTATCTCCAAAATCTACAAGAAATACGTAAAGAGAATTCTGGCTCTTTCGCTTGTAGTATTAACGCTGATGACTTCTGTTCCGTCTGTGGCATTTGCCAAACCTGTCGAGGCTAATCGCAGTGTTACGGTGACAACGCCTCATTTTACGGAATCGGCGATTGCTGCCATGCAGGAAGTCTGCGGCGAAACTTACAATGCACGTGATGTTTTAGGTGCGTTGTATCTTCTTGGTGCTGTCGATGAGTACGGTATGCCGTCTCTTTCGGACAGCTATGTAGTGAATGGTGTGAATATGAACACCGCGCAGCTGCGTGAGGCGGCGAACAGCCATCTTTATGACAAGGTGGATGAGTCTGTCACGGTTGACGGCGTAGACCTTACGTGGTCGGAAGTCAGAAGCCTTTTCGCAGTAGCGGAGATGCAGGCACACTTGAATGAAGCAAAGGCGCAGGGTATCGCCATGAATGACGATGCTCACATTTTTACTGCGAATAAGCTTCTTAACTGGCTGAAGAATCTGGACCCGAATCTCGGCGATGAGTGGCATCCGGTTACGCACGTCGGACATATCGGCGGAATGTTGTTTGGTGAGAACCAGTTGAAGGCTACTTACTGGAAACCGAAATCGAACGGTACTCAGTATGTAGAATCTGAACTTGTAAGAAATGAAGACAGAAATTCTAAGTTCTCACAAACTCTTATTTACATTGACCCAACCGGAGAAACAGTACCTGTAAATGTTTATGCGGACGAAGCGTTTGCGTCCCGCTATACTTCCGAGTATGCAGACAGATTGTGGTTTCCTGCTCCGCAGAAGAAGTTTAGTAACTACGAATACGGCGAGTGTGAACTGGTTCTTGATAAAAACGGAACCAAATACAACGGTGAGTATGATTATTTTACGGAAATTTCAACATATCTTAAGTTGAAAGCTATTATATCCAACAGCGGTTATAATGCGGAGAAGGTACGTATTGTATTGCATGCGGACTCTGCCGAGGACGTAGCGCGTGCGAACGGCGGATTTGTGAAATTCGAATGGACGGATGATTATTCATATCCATCCGAGGCAGCCTGCGATACAATCATTCTTGATGCTGCTGCGTATGCGGCAATGGTCTCTGAAGCCGGGTTGGAAATCGGCATTTTTGATATGAAAGAGTATTCCGAGCAGAATGATCTTGTAATGACGTTTCGTGCATCTTCTTTGGATAAGTCGAATACTGACTATTCTGATGAGGAGACCTTGGGATGCTTCCGTTCTGCAGGTATGTATTTGACCTTTGAAGTAATCGGAGAGAAGACGGCACCTACTGCTTCTCCGTATAATACACGTTTATGGATGAATCCTGTTGACGGAATGACCGATACGTATGTATTAAATCCGAATTATTATGAGCTCGATTTTGAAATATATGGTTTAGGAAAAAAAGCTGAATCAAAATATGTGATTCACGGTATTTCCGAGCAGATTGCTGCAAACGGTTATATTGATTTATACGATAATACGGTATTCCTTGATTATGTGCTTAGCAATAAGCCGGAGGACGCGGATTTCTGGCCCACGATGTCCTCAACTCTTCCGAACCAAGGAACTTATTTCAGATTGTTCCTGACTCCGGTTTCTCCTTTGGGAACGAAGTATACCGTGAATATGGATTTGACGAACGAGAAGATGATTCGTCGCTATGGTTTCCGGTCTGATTTGGTTTATGATATACCGGACGAAGTACTTGCCCATGCATTGACATATTCTTTCATAGATTATCCGAACAACATCCATGAGTTTCCGGATAATGCGGAAATTAAGCTTGGCGGATTAAAGGTTAACGCCGACGGTGCGTCAATGGCAGCATACACCAATCTTTATACTTCCTACGATCCGATACCGGTATTGTTCTGGGATTCCGCAAGTGAAACTGTGAATAATATATCCGGGTATCGCGCACAGCCGGGAACGCCCGGTTCCCTGTCCATTTCCTATAACAGTAATGGTCGTGCGGTGCTCGTGCAGTCACGTGCGCTTACGTATCTGAAGCCGTACACGATTCTGAAGGTTGGTGAAAGCGGAGAGAGCTTTAATCATCTGACGGAGACCAGACGTGCATTTACCCAGTACGGTATTTATGATAAGAATAGCGGAACTACTTTTGAAAAGTACGATTTTACCTATAATGACAGTAATCCGGCTGCTGCCGAGAATCTGCATATAACGGCTCCGGCTATGACCTACTATACCGGTGACGTGATTCCTTTTATCGTTAGAAATCCTAACGGTATATTCGGGAATCCTTCCGGCAGTACGAGTACGGAGCGTACAGAGTGGGCGAAGAAATTCCGCCTTACCATGAACGGTCGTTCTCTGGAGCCGGCTCAAGTTACATTCCGTCAGGATGTGTCCGGGGCATACGGCGTTGATATGCTGGTATTCTTGTATGAAGTCGGTGATTTTGAAGCGGATTCCTTTGATTTTGCCAATATGCGTATTTCTTATGACGGCGGTACCGCGTATCGTATGGTAAACGATATTCCGGATAACAAGCTGTTTATGAAGACGTTTGAATGGAACACAATTCTTGATACAGAGAATGCCAAGGTTGTTTCCGTTGGCGCAAAGAATTATTTTGAGATTCCGATTCATAAGTTTACGGCGGAAGAGGATCCCAACGGTGAGCTGAAGGAAGCAATGTATCAGATGCTGATCAATTGGGTTAATCAGGAAGACCGACTTGTAAAGAATGTATTTGCCGTATTAAGTACCGACGGTGACCCGAGAGAAGCAGCTGAAAGAGTGCCTTTCTATGCATATCTCAGTAGTTCGACCATGGGTGAAGAGTATGAGTCCATCCGTGTGGAGCTTCCCACCGAGGATGCTTACGGCAGCCCGCTTGTTACGGTTCGTATTTATACCGGTACGCCTATGACCGGCGGTAATTACGTTTCCTACGACAGCGATGAATTGACCAACAATAATTGGAATTGTGACGGATTCTCCGTTGAAGGCGGACGATTCCACGTTATGGATACCTTCTTTGTTCGCCTTCCCAAGATTACCTATTACAAGGGTGAAGGACAGTTCTCCCTTCTTTACAATGACGGTTGGGACGATTGGGCTTCCGCTATGCAGTACCGTTCCTATAAGAAGGCAGGAAAGCCGGAAATCGTTCTTTCCTATGCTATGCCTGCTACGGATGAGGACGGCAATCCTTATTCCTATTCCTCTGCGGAGAATTTCTCCTGGAAATCGGATGACGAGAGTATTGCTTTAGTGAAAACCCGTGTTGTAGACGATGTTGTGCAGGCCGTTGTTGTTCCTACCGGAGTTACCGGTAACGTAACGTTTACGCTTACCTGCGGTAACGGCGGCGGTGAACATACCTTTACAATTCAGTCCTTAACGATGACGGTTGTTGAGGACAGTCTGGAAGCGTATCTGTCGATTCCGGAAACGTTGACACCGATTATCGTGCGAAAAGATTCTGCAGCCTCTGTGACATTTGCCTCCAATATTCAGCAGATGAATGAGGCGGAGGGACAGGCGACAACCGATTTCACACTGAAGGTTTATGAAGCAGAGTTGTCAGGCGGAAAGCTTGTAAAGGTTGGAAGCCCTGTCTATACGAAGACGGAAACTGCTTCAAAGGATACTCCTGTATACGTCATTCGTATTCCGGAGAATAAACTTTCAAATGTTTCTCCGAACGGAAGCGAAAGCTACATTGCTGAAATCACGTCCGTATTTACCGGATCCGATGACAAGCTTCCCGAAGGACAGGAGGACGGTAATTTTGTTGCTGAAGTTCCTGTTAAAGTAAGAAATTATCCGGTACAGATTGACCTCACGTCCAATGACAATCCTTATATGCTTGGCGGTGCAACCTATACGGCCGACTGGACCGTTAAGAACGCCAATGCAGCTTATGACTGGAGATATTATATTACCGATGAGAACGGTAATGTGATTCCGGAATATGAGAACTCCGGAAACGGTACATTTGACCGTACCTCCATTACCTTTACGGCACCGGAAGTTGAAGGCGTATTGAAGCGTGCTTATACGCTGAATATTGCTGCCAGCAACGACGTTGAAGGCGAAGGCTATACCATGGCGGTGAAGACTCTTTACGTCTACAACCGCGATGCTCTTGATATTCTTGTGGAAGCAAGTGAGAGAGTAAAGGTTGAGGATGATACCGTCACCATGGATAACCGAGAATGGCTTAAAAAATATCTGAGCTCCGACGGCAAGACCATCAACCTCGGAAATGACGGTATCAGCTTCGGCAGTCTGCAGACCGATACCCATTTGGATTCCCTGATCAGCCTGAACTACGGCGATTATGCATGGGGACTGATTTCCGATGCAATTGAGTGGAAGGTTGCGGAAACGGAATCCGATCCGATTGATTTCTATTATAAGAAGATGGGTGTGTTCTCCGATACGGCGGCATCCGGTCTGGAGAATTACCTTCCTACGACCGATTTCAGTCTGATTGCAGTAAGAGACGGTCAGACAACCGTTACCGCGAAGCATGCGCTTTCCGGTATCAAATCTTCCGTAACCGTTAACGTGGATGTTCTGGATCATGAACTGATTCTGTTCCAGTTCTATCCGGCTGAAGTAACGACGGTAACCTATACGCTGAAGACCGGCGAATCCGTTACGGTTACCTCTGATGCGAACGGTCAGCTTGCTCTTTATGAGGCTGAAGGAATTGACGATGATACCCGTTTCTATCTGAAGTCCACCGTGAATGATACCGAATATGTCGGTATGACAACGATGAGCACTTTGAAGAGCGGTGAGAAGAATGCCGTTAACGGCAAGACGTATCCGGTTAACCTTATTAAGCTTCAGAAGCCTGCCGAGATTCATCTGTACTTTAATGATGAAGACGGTAAGCCGATTGCGAATGAAGCGTTTACGGTCCGCGGTGGTGTTTATTATGACAATACCTATGCGGAGCATGCGGACCTCTTTGATGAAACCAACCGCACACAGAGTAATATTGCCGGTGACGTTTCCAGCGGATTGAACGACCTGACCTATACGTCCGATAAGAACGGTATGTTGAAGGTCTTCTTCAACCTGTCTCAGTTTACGGCAAGCGGCGAGCTCGATCCCGCCAAGGATTTGCTTTACGTATTTGAAATTCGTAAGGAAGGCTATCTGCCGGAAATGGTATATGTTCGTCCTTATGAAGACAGCAATGCGGTTATCAATCTGACTCCCGTTGAAGCTGATAAGGCAGAGAAACCGTTCCTTTGGGAATTTAACGTAAAATGCTATAGCGGTGCCGATGCGTTTATCGGATATCTTCCTGTTGAAGATTCAACGGTTAACGTAGGCCCGAGTAAAGAAAATAAGAGAGTCGGTATTGAGGCACAGTGCTTACTCTGGGGCCATGACGAATTGATTGACCGGACCTCCGGTGTCACGCAGATTGTTACCAATCCCGGAAAGTTGTATTTCGCGGATGACGGTCTGCTGACTTACGTTGGTGACGGTAATTCGGAAAATGCGCAGGAGTATGAATTCTGGACCTATCCTTTCTCCTCATTTGTATTCTGCAAAACGACTCTGGATGCGAATCAGCTGTCCTTAAGCTGGTTGGAGGAGCGTAAGCCTGTTCCGATGGATTTGCAGATGGTTGACGGCAACGGTGATGCTGTTGTTACGGTTCCGCTGAAGTATTCTCTTTACAGGAATATCGCTGCGGATGAGCCTGCTAAAAGTAACGGTCTGGATTCCAAAGCTGCAGGCCAGCAGGATTCACTTTCCGATAAAAAGCTGAAGTTCGACCTTGATAAACTTGTTCCGGGTGGAGATATTCTTGCAACCGGTATTACATTCCTTACGAATTCCCTGTCCGGTCAGAATTTCGGTGTATACTTTAAAGTCAGCCCTACCGCTGACCCGACCGTATTTTACGTTATGATGACCGTATCGGATGAAGAGCCGGAGGACGACGAGGAAGAAGACAAGAATTATAAGATTGAGCCTTCCTATGAAGATATTCAGAATCTTGGTGCGGAAATTATTTCGAAATCCGGCGTATTAGGTTCTACCCATCATTATCAGAACTTTGAAAAGAATAAGAAGGGTCTGTTCGGTTCCCTGCAAAAGGAAGCTGAAGAAATGAAGAAGATTCCTCTCAATAAAGAAGAGAGAGAAAAGCAGAAGAAGGCTGAAGAAGACAAGAAAGACGACGATGATGACGACGATGACGATCATTTCGGATTCGCTATAGGCGGTTCCCTTATCGGAAGAGCAACGTATAATCCGAAAAAGGATGACTGGGATCTTGATTTTAGCGGTGGCAGTATTTCCCTTAAGGGCAAGGCACAGTACGAATACCATAAGAATATTATTGTGGGCTACGTACCGTTTACCTTCTCCTTCGGTGCTGAGGCTTCCCTTGGAATTACCATCGGAGCACATGACGTCGTATTGCCTAAGCTGAATAAGCAGGATACATTTTCCCGTATGGATGCCGAGCTTAAGGGTAAAATCGAAGGCTTTGGCGGACTTGGTCTTGACGTAGGACTTATTGCAGCCAAGATTGGTGTGTTCGGTGAATTTGAAGCGGATGCGATAGCTTCCGTACTGATTTCCGATTCCAAGGTTTATACGGGTGCCAAGATCAATCTGAAGGGCGGAATTGGATTAAAGGTTGTCTTCAAGGCTTTGGTTGTCAACTTTGAATATGAAATAGCTTCGATTCAGTTTGGCGGCAAAGACGGTAAGGATTTCTTCGCCGGAGATTTTAAGACCATTGAGGATCTTTGGGCAGGTAAGGATGTTGCAGGACATAAGTACCGCGCTACGACTACGTCCGATGGAAGAACCCTGTTTGCGATTGAGAAATCAAACGGCAGCATTCAGTTGTTCCAGCCTAGCACGAAGCTTGGCGAAAGCATTTTGCATACGTATGCGAAGGACGTTGTACTTGAGAATATTATCTATTCCGATGACGGAAAGAAGATATTCTTCCTCGAAGACGGTGTTGCATTTATCGCCGATTCCAACGGCGTAGCAGAGAAGGCCATTTCCTCTGATGAGGTTGACGATTACGGTCAGTTCTATCTGGATGCTGCAGGTAAGAATGGAAATTATGCAGCTGCCTGGGTAACACAGACTTGCGAAAGCAATTTTGACGACCGTTATGAGCCGACCTATGCCGACCTTGCAGCAGCTATGAATTCCACCGAAATCACCGCTGCAATTTGCAAGAACGGTGAATGGACAACGACAAGACTGACGGACAATAATTCTCCCGATCTTGTTCCTTCCGTAGCGACCTCAGAAGACGGACGTTATGTTCTTGTTTCCTGGAGAAGCGTTTATATGTCCGATCCCGATGCGCCGTTCAATTTCGACGTAGAAGACTACATCATGTATCGTATTTATGATACACAGACCGATACCTGGTCTGAGGCTGGAACCGCATTTAACGGTATCGCCAACGGTTCGGTCAATGGTTTAGACAGTGTTGTATTTAATAACGGTAATGCTGTGATTGCATTTAACGTTCAGACAGGTTCCGATGAGGAAGAGGCACAGAACGGTCTTGAGACCTTCTATGCATTCATCGAGAATACGCAGAACGGTACGAAGAATACGACTGTTCGATTAACCGATAATAAGGGTATGGACAACAACGTACAGCTTCTCAAGATTACGGATAGTGAGGAAGAGTATGCTGTACTCGGTTGGTATTCAGAGAACGGAGAGGAAAGCGACATTAACCTTCGTCTCTTTGATGCAAACGGCAATATCGATGACACTTATCCTTCCTCGATTGCGAAGATGAGCGATGAACGTATCAGTGAAAAGTTCCATCTTTCCGGTGTCTCGAAAGAGAACCTGATGATTGGATGGATTAACATGAAGATGGAAGATGGTGCTGCGGCTGCATCCGGTGATTTGGTTGCTGCGCGTCTCTATCTTGCCGGTGCTGATGATTATCGTGTTGCTCCCGCTCAGATAGTTGCATCCTCCTTGAAGGATATTACAATTGATGATTTTACACTTACATTTGACGGTGAGAAGGTTACGGCAATTCTTTCTGAAACCGATTATTCAAGCGGAGATAAGGAAATCGCCGCAACCCTTACGGTTGATGACGTTGTAAATCGTGCTGTTTATACAGATCAGGCTGCTTACGAGTATGACCGAAATCTGTTTATGGAACAGTATCCGGAAGGAACGATGGACCTTTACGTTCCGGTAGGATACTTCAAGACAGAAATGAAACAGGCTGAATTTAAGAATGAGATTTCCGTTACCAAGATTCGTTGGAATCAGGATACCGTAGCTCCTATGCTTAACGTTCCGGTTCAGTTTACGATTCAGAATGACGGATGCACGCCTTTGAACCAGTTGTGTATTAACGACGTGGTTTATGACGGCTTTGTACTCAACCCCGGTGAGAACACGAAGATTACGGTTGATTATCAGATGACGAAGCAGGCGGACGATAAGGATTACACCATTTCCGTTCCGAATGATGACACATTTGATGAAATCACCAATACGATTCATTTCTGCACACCGGAAGTAAAGATTCTTGAAACAAAAGAAATTAAGGCCGCAGAAGGTAAACGTACCATGCTGGTACGTCTCGGAAACGCGAATATGGTTCCGGCAAATGAGGAAGCAAGAAAGTATCATATTACCGCCTATGCGGATATGGCCTGCACGATTCCTGTTTCCGATATTGTACTGACATCGGATCAGATTAAGCTTTTGGATGAGAATGCAGCAGTTGCTACATTTGAAGTAGATGCCCAGGAAGTAATGGAAGCAGTCGGTAAGAAGGACGAGGAAATTCCGGAATCCGGTGTTGCGCTTTACGTAGTTGCAGATACCTGTCTGAATGACGGCGAAGTACTTGATAGTACTCTGGATACCGTATTCATGTCTACGCTTTGCACGAATGTTTCCGAAAAGATTGCTTTGGAGACGCCTGAGTTTGTAGTGAACGGAGACAATATTGAAGGTTCGTATACCATCATGAATACCTCCATTAACGATCTTGGCTCCAAGAACTTTGCAATTGCTCTTCATGATGCTGACGGCAAGATTCTTGCTATACAGATTATTCCGGATGTGGATATGACGAGTGAGAGAATTGTTACCGATACTTTCTCGATTGCAGTCGCAAATACGGATGATATTCAGACAGTAAGTCTTGAAATCCTCGATAACGCTGAATTCCCTGCCTTAACCGAGACAGGCTTTGAATTCGGCGGATGGTATGAAGATCCTGCATTTACTGCAGAAGCTCAGGACGATACGGAAGTCGCTTATGCAAAATGGGATTCCATTGATGCTGTGATAGAAGGTATCACACTGGTACTTGGCGGTAATATCGGAATGGTATTCCATACCTCGCTTAACGAGAATGCCGAGAACGGTCGTATGGTATTTACCGTTCAGGGCAAGGACGTAGCTACGGTGGAAGCATCGGAATGCAAGAAGGATGAACAGGGACGATATATGTTCCAATGTGACCTGACTTCCGTTCAGATGTCTGAACCGGTTACGGCAACGTATCATTGGGGTGAAAACCGTTCCGTCAAGGTTTTATATTCCATTGAGGATTATGCAGCACAGCTTCTGGAAGACAGTCAGTATTCGGCTGAAGCCAAGGCTGCGGTAAAGGCTTTGATTAACTATGGTCATTACGCACAGATTATTCTTTCTGAAGTGAATAATTGGGAGCTTGGTGTGGATTATGCGGAAACCGAGACCTGTTTCGGAACGCTGACTGCAACAGCTGCAGACCTGGAGCCTTACCGTTTCGTTCAAAGCGGCAACGATCCTTTGATTTCCAAAGTTCAGTTTACGCTTGGATTGAATTCTCAGACAAGTATACGACTTCTTCTTACCACTCCTGAAAAGCCGTCTGTAACGGTTGACGGAGAAGCTGCAGAGGTATATAGTTCCGGTGATGATGAGTATTACATTGTAATCAAAGATATCGGTGCCGGAATGCTTGGACACACCTATACGGTAGTTGCAAATGAGAAGGAAACCTATGAATTCTCCGCTCTGAGTTATGCAACGGTTGTATTGAACGGTTCCGCTTCTGAAGATTTGCAGAACGTAGTAAAAGCTTTGTATGAATACTATATGGCAAGTGTTGCTTATAACGCAACGCTCAACTGATTTGTGTTAGGTCGATAGGAATCAGTCATAACATTCATTACTATTTTGCTATTACTTGTTAAACTAATAAGAATCGCTTAAGCCCAGGGGCTTAAGCGATTCTTTTATTCGGAGCCTGTTATTCGATTTCGGATTGGAATAGACGCTGCTTTCGACAGTATAAAGAACGCCTCCGGCTATTGCACCGGAGGCGTTAATCAATTCGTTAATTGTTTAGTCGTAGCAGAAGAGTACGAAACTTATTCTTCCAGATATTTGCTGTAATATCTTCTGACAACGTAATCTAAGAAGGACTCGTTCAACTCACCAAATGTATTCTTCAGAACGTTCTTGATACCCTCCACCTTCTTCTCGGCGTTCTCGGAAGGTGTTGCATCGGCAACTTCAAACTGCTTTACAAATGCAGTCGTGATATTTAACATCAGCCAGCTGTTGAAGAGCTGGGAGAGCTGCTTACCACTCATGGACAACAAAAATCCGGTAGTACGAACGAGGGAAGGATCGACGTTATTCTTCAATCCGGCAGGAATCTTATCGATAAATACCGTCTGTATTTCGTCATTATTTGTGGTTCTCATATGAGTAATGTTCGTAACATTGGTTTCGGCTGTATTCTTCTTGCCCTTCTTGTATTTGGAATAGTTGGACACGGTATGAGGCTTGTAGAAATCAAATTCTTCTTTGTTCTCGGTATTCGGTTTATAATCCGGAATGAAGCCGGCATAACTGTCAAGTTCTTCGGTATCTTCGAAAACAATCTTACCCTTCTTACCAAAGCTTCCTTCGTTATTAACCTTACGAACTTCCTCTTTTTTCTTTTGAGATTCAGCAAGCTGATTCTCGCGTTTTCTTTCCGCGACTTTTTCAGTGAACTGTCTGTAAGCAGCCTCCTGTTCAGTCTCTTCAACATCCTCTTTTTTCTCTTCAAAGGTATAATCAGGAACAAATCCTTTGTATTCTTCCAAATCGGAGAAATCATCCTTTTTAGGTTTGGAAACCTTCTGTGTAGCCTTTGACAAATCAGTTGTTCCCGAATTCGGGTTAGCAGTGGAACTAGCTGATTCGGAAGCATTCTTCACGGTTCCCACATCAACATTGGTATCAATGACTTCCTCAATAATATTGGATTCAGCTGAAACCTTTATCTTGGTGTCTTGAATATCCTTAGGACGACCGGAAGTAGAAGATATTTTATAATCTTCGGGATCATCGTATTTTTCTTTATTCGGAACAACTTCATCAATTACACTATTGGCTAAATTCGTCTTATCAAGATTCGCATTTTCCATCTCCTGGATAAAATTGTCCAGCAAATCGGAATTGGAGTCTGTAGCGGCTGCGGCTGCAGCTGCAGCTGCCTCTTTCTTTTCAGAAGCCTTTTTGAACTGTTGCAGGAAGATTGCATAAGAGTCGTCTTCCTCTTCAGTAATTTCTTCTTCGGGTTCGTCATTCTCTAATGTAATAACGTCAACAGCTTCAACAATATTATCGGCATCCAAATCCTCGTCTTTAATCGGTTCAACCTCAACAAAGATTGGAGCGGTATTCGATTCCGAAACGGGTTCATCTATATAACAGTCTGATTCGTCAGGTTCAAAATCAGGTTCTGTCGAATATTCATATGTAACTGCAGCAGGTTCCGGCTCTGCTACGTCAACTTCTTCATTCTCAGGCTCAAATTCGGGCTCGGGATCGGGAACAGTTAATTCATCAATTCCATAAAGCGCATTGAGAAGAGAAGAGTTGTCATTGGTTAAATTTATAGCAGGTTCGTTTTCAGGTGCAGATTGTTGAATATCATCACTGAATGAGATTTCTTCGGGATTAATCTCATCAATATCTTCTGCCACTTCGGGTAGATTGAAATCATCCTGATTAACGATTTCGGGTTCATTTAAAGAATTAACATCATCCAGTATGATTTCGGCCTCCAGCTGATTGCTGGGTTCGGGTTCCTTTACTTGAGGTTTAACGGAAAATGACGTCTTCGGACGATTATAAAACGGATCACTTGTTCCACCATAAAGTGAATCCTCTCCGGGTGCAACTGTAAATTTTGAGTTGCCGGTTGACGGAGCAGGGTCGGAAAAATCATTATACTGATCTCTCTTAGGAGCATTTTGAGCAGGATTATTAAAAAGATTTAGTAAATCCGGATGCTTTGAAGACTCTTCCTTCGGCTTACCATAATTACCGAACTCCAAAAAATCAGGGTCGTCCATAAAGTTCTTCTTCGGTTTAGCAGATGAAGTCATCTTAACCGGGGCAACAGGAGTAGGAGCCGGTGCAGGAGAAGGAGCCGATGCACTTGCTGCAGCTGTTACCGGTTTAGTATCTTTCGTGGATGCAACTTTAGGAGTTGCTGGCTCAGGAGCATCATAAGTTGAAGCGTAAGGCTTAGATGCCGGTTCTGTTTTTACCGATGAAAAAGCAGAAGATGACTGAGAACGCTTTTTGTTCTCAAAGAGTGCATTCATTGCGTTTCGGAAAGCTTCTGTTTCATTCTTGGGATTTGCCTGTTGTGCTTGTTCTTCCACAGCCGCAGGCTCTGCTACCGGTTCAGCAACAGGTGCAGGCCTTTTCTTCAAAATCTCCTCTGACTCAACAGGATCAAGGCCTTTCTTTTTACGCTGCACGTTCATGCAGTACTCGGCAAAAATCTTTGGACCTTTTTTCTGTGACTTTTCATCAACAAAAATCTTGTATGCATTCTCTCTTGATGAGAATTCATAAGCGCATGAAATAGATTTTTCAGCGGCATAATCCACAAAACCCTTTGCATCTTCTTCCTTTTGAAGAGAGAACATAGGTATCATTTTGGGTTCACCGTCACCTTGTAACGGAACATTACATTCCGGACACATTGTGACAGCAGGACCAAATTCTTTCTGACACATAGGACATACAGCCATTACAAACTCCTCCTCACGTAATCGAAAAATAATAAACGTAATTCACATAATAATCGATTTTTTCATATTTTAATATTATACATTTCTTTTCTGCTTTTTTCAACAATTGATGAAGAAAATGCTAAGATAATCTATATTTCGGTCGTATTATCGTCTTCTAATTCTTCGGATGTCTCGGATTCTTCCAAAAAAGCGTAAAAAGTATCGCAAACATGCTCCAAAAAGTCAGATGCAAGATTGGGAAATCTCTCATTGGTTTTAGTACGAATCAAAGAAAATTTGACAAGATCCTTTTCTTCGTCGGTATCGCAATCGGAAGCCGCCTCATCCAACATAGCCACTGTAATATTATCCTTCTGCCATTCAGAGATTTCCTCTAAAAGAGCGTCTTCTTTATCTGCAGCAGCTTTCATATCTTTATTCTTTGAAATCAAAACAATGCCATATGCAAACATTGCAATAAATAATGCGCCCATGACATATTCTGCAAACGGTGAACTAAATACTTCTAAAATTCCTAAAAAACATAAAGCAATTACAATCAGACCACACCCTCCAAAAAGTATGAAGAAGTAGCCGGTGGATAAACTGTCGGAAGCCTTGTAGGAAGCAGAAGTATATACAAGATCCTCTTCAATATGAAAACGGTTTTCAGTTAGATTCAGAACAACCTCTTCCGACATAAGTTCTTCCAGAAAACCTTTATCATCCTGCGTTTTTTCATCCATTGAGAAATCAACAAATTCCTTGATGTTATCGGAATCTATTTCATTCATGTTTTTCTGTGGTTTGTTTTTGATTGCTTTTTCATTTTCACCATATAAAAAAGAGAGAAATGCAGTATTAATTTTATCGATTGAATCTTCTTCACACATGATGTGATAGTTTTCATCGACATCATTGGTTTCTACAGTATATGCAATATTACAATAATCAAGGTATTTAATAAAACGATCCTTAACTTTTTCAGATTTAAAATGAACCGCCTCCAATACCTCTTTGTATTCTTCATCAACCAAATCACTTCCGCAATCAGGACAAATGATAATACCGTGCTGATACTCATTTTTACATATAGGACAATACATAGATTCCTCCCATAAAGAATTAATTAATATGTCTTTAAATTTATTATAAACGCTATTATATTATAACTTTTTATAAGAATTCTTTCAACAAAAAAGATAAATCCGCTTTGGAAAATACGAAATCTGTGTTATAGTAATAGCAGTATAAAAAAGGATTGGTGTCAATATGCGCAAACTATATCTTCCTGATGAAATTTTACTTTCTGTTGAGAAACCCGCACGATATATCGGAGGGGAAGTTAATATGGCTGTTAAGAACCCCGAAGATGTCGATATTCGATTTTGCATGTGTTTCCCGGATGTTTACGAGGTCGGTATGTCACATCTTGGTATCCAAATCCTTTATGATATGCTTAACCGTAGAGAGGATACCTATTGTGAAAGAGTGTATTCTCCTTGGGTTGATCTTGATAAAATAATGCGTGAGAAGAATATTTCATTATTCTCTTTGGAAACACAGACTCCGATAAAACAGTTTGATTTTCTTGGGATTACACTTCAGTATGAAATGTGTTATACAAACATATTGCAGATTCTTGATTTGTCGGGAATTCCTTTACATGCGGAAGACAGAACGGAAGATGACCCTATTGTAATCGGAGGAGGACCGTGCGCCTATAATCCCGAGCCAATTGCTGACTTTTTTGACTTCTTCTATATTGGAGAAGGAGAAACCGCATATGATGAAATACTTGATCTTTATAAGGCCAATAAAAAAGCCGGAGGAAATCGAGCGGATTTTCTTCGTAAAGTTAGCCATATTCAAGGTATGTATGTTCCGTCTCTTTATATGGTTACTTATCTTGAAAATGGACAAATCGCTTCCTTTCAACCAAAATATAACGATGTTCCGTGTACAATTCTCAAGCAGATTGTAACAGATTTTAACGGTGTTCCTTATCCTGAGAAGCCGATTGTGCCTTTTCTTCAGGTAATACAGGACAGAGTAACTCTGGAGATTCAACGTGGTTGTATCCGTGGTTGTCGATTCTGTCAGGCCGGAATGATTTACAGACCGGTCAGAGAACGCAACGTCAATGATTTAAAAGAAATTGCAGAGAAAATGCTAACATCAACCGGTCACGAAGAGATTACTTTGAGCTCTCTTAGCTCAAGCGATTATTCCTGTTTACAGGAGCTGGTATATCATCTGATAGATAATTACCAAGGAGATTTTATTAATGTAGCACTTCCTTCTTTACGTATAGATGCTTTTTCTTTGGATGTTATGAAGAAGGTGCAGGATGTCAATAAGTCAAGTATTACATTTGCCCCGGAAGCAGGAACACAGCGGATGCGCGATGTAATTAACAAAGGATTGACCTCAGAGAATATTTTAGATGGTGCAAGCAAAGCTTTTCACAGTGGCTGGAATAAGGTTAAACTGTATTTTATGCTCGGACTTCCAACCGAAACTGATGAGGATGCTCGTGGGATCGCTGAACTTGCGCAATCAATTACCGACGAGTATTTTAAAATTCCCAAAGAGGAACGTGTCGGAAAGCCATCCGTAACAGTCAGTACATCCTATTTTATTCCCAAACCCTTTACTCCTTTTCAATGGGCAGGAATGGCTACCAAAGAACAGTTTCTTTCTCATCAGAAAGTCGTACAGACATCCATTCGGGAACAGAAGAATCAAAAGTGTATCAGTTATCAATGGCATGATTCGGATACCAGTGTAATGGAAGGTGTGTTTGCAAGAGGCGACCGCAGACTTTGCGCCGTAATAGAAGAGGCTTATAAGCGGGGCTGTATCTATGATGCATGGAGTGAATATTTCCACTTTGATATCTGGAAAGAAATTATGGATAGATACGGTTTATCCGTTGATTTTTATAATACAAGAGAACGTGATAAGGATGAATTACTTCCTTGGGATTTCATTGATATCGGTGTTTCCAGAGATTATTTGTATCGTGAATTTATGAATTCCAAGGAGCAAAAAGTAACTCCTAACTGCCGTGTAAAATGTTCGGGATGCGGTGCAGGAAAATTCCATTGTGGCGTATGCACGGAACCGCGTAAGGAGAACGGAGAGAGCATTCTCTGGGATAAAAACGCCGGAGCACCCGGAGATTAAGGAGTAAACATATGAGAGTCAGAGTACGTTTTTCAAAGTTTGCAAGTGCCAGATTTATCGGACATTTGGATGTGATGCGTTATTTTCAAAAAGCCTTTCGCAGAGCCGGCCTTCCTTTATCTTATTCCGAAGGATACCATCCACATCCGATACTTTCGTTTGCACAACCCCTGTCCCTTTCTTTTACAAGCGACGGCGAGTATTTCGATATGGAATTAAATGAAGAATTATCTGAGGATAAAATTCAATCTGCCTTGTGCAATTCGATGTGTGAAGATATATGTGTTAACAAGGTTACCATTCTTCCCGATTTTCGTTTAAATGAGAAAAAGAGTACCGGTATGTCACTGATTACCGGGGCTTATTATGCGATTTCCTTAAAGGATATGCCTGTATTGTTACTTGATTCGTTGAAGGAATTTATCGGGTTACAAGAATTTATTATTGAGAAAAGTACAAAAAAAGGAACAAAAGAGATTAATCTGAGAGCCGGAATTCATGACATTTTCTATTTCAAAGAGGATTCATTTGAAACTATTGTTCAAACGAATGAATTCGCATATTCATTTGATGAATTAAAAGCTTCCATGGCGAATGCCATGCTTTATGATAACAGTGCAATTGTTGTTTCGCTCGATGCCGGCAGCGAGAACAATATATCTGCAGATTTATTTCTTGAAGGAATCTTTAAATATAGTGGAATAGATCCGGCCAATATTAAAAGAACGGTTCATCGTATTGATTTGTTTGGAGATAAAAACGGGAGAAAAGTACCTTTATGGATGATCGAATCATAGTATGCAAAAAAGATGATGTATCCATTACCGCATTGTTTCGGGGTAATATCTGTCACCGAATCCTTATGAGTAAATCCGACCGTGACTTCCGAATCGGTAATATCTATACAGGCAGAATTGAAAAATTGGTCGATAATGTGAAAGCAGCATTTGTTGATATAGGATTTGAACAGAATGTTTATGTCCCCTTTGAAAAAATGCAAATGCCATTAACATTACCGGCACATTCTGACGGTAAGATTCATGAGGGCGACAAAATACTCGTGCAGATTGAAAGGATGCCTTCTAAAAATAAACCGGCGTCTGCTGCAGGGGATTTTTCGCTTGTCGGAAATTCGGTTGTTTTGTTTCATGGAAGAAAGGGAATATCATTTTCCAAAAAGATTAATGACTCTGCATTTCGTGAATCTAGAAAAATCAATTATTTCGAATCTTTAGGGCTTATGTTTCGTACGAATGCTCCCTATTATTCAGATTCGGTAATTCAAGAAGAAGTTCAAGATTTGAAGAGAATTTATGATTCAATTTTAAAGGATTTTTCCCATAGCCTTCCAGGTAAATGCTTATACAAAGGCTTGCAGGAGAATCTTTGTATATTTCGAGACGAATATATAAGAGATATCAAAGAAATCGTAGTTGAGGAGACGGAAATCTATTCCTATCTTAAAAACCTTCCATCCTTTAATAATATAGATATTCGACTGCATCAGGATTCCTCAGTTTCGCTATATCATATTTATGATTTAAAAAAAGTAATAAATGATGCCTTGGCCAGAAGAGTATGGTTAAAAAGCGGTGCCTATCTCGTTTTTGATAATACGGAAGCATTAACCGTGATTGATGTGAATAGCGGAAAGGCTTCCGCGGCAAAGAGCGGGAAAAACATATTGCATCGGATTAATCTGGAAGCTGCTGAAGAAATTCTACATCAGATTGCACTTAGAAATCTTTCCGGTATTATTATTGTTGATTTTATTAATTCTGACGGAAATGGTGACACTGCTGAATTGCTTCATTATTTAGAAGATAAAACATACGAGGACAGAGTTCATACAAGGATTGTTGATATTACTAAATTAGGGCTTGCTGAGCTCACAAGAGAGAAAACGGATGCACCTTTATCCGAAGTTGTAAAAAGCCTCAATTTTATTCCCTAATATTATTATTTTTCAATATTTTCTTGACAAATGTAAGTATGTATGTTATTTTATATCAGTATGCCGCACAATGGGGTCTAAGAGCATGGAAATGCCACCGTAATTGGCGAGTAATGATAAATAGGAGGTGCCATTATGTACGCAATTATTGCAACCGGCGGTAAGCAGTACAAGGTAGCTGTAGGCGATATCATTAAAGTAGAAAAGCTCGGTGTAGCTGAGGGCGAAAGCTTTACTTTCGATCAGGTTCTTGCAGTCAACAATGACAGTGAGCTTGTTATCGGAGCTCCCTGCGTAAGCGGTGCAACCGTTTCCGCAACTGTTCTTGGTGATGGAAAAGCTAAGAAGGTTATCGTTTATAAGTATAAGCGTAAGACCGGATATCATAAGAAGAATGGTCACAGACAGATCTTCACCAAGGTCAAGATTGATGCCATTAACGCTTAATTATGATTCAGATTTCCATTAAAATGAATTCGGGACTGATTGTTGCATTTACCTGCAAAGGACATGCAGGTTATGAGGATGCCGGCAAGGACATTGTATGTGCTTCGGTTTCCGCATTGACAATTAATGCAGTCAATTCTGTTGAAAAGCTTACGGGAGAAAAGTTCACCTGTAAAGATTCGGACGGCTATTTAAGCTTCCGTTTTGAACAGAAGCCGGGTCCTGAAGCAAATCTGATTATGCAGTCGATGTTAATCGGATTGCAGAATATCGAGAACGAAGTAGGCTCCCGATATGTTAAAATTACTGTAGTTGATAGTTAAGACACTTTTTAGGAGGTAATTGATATGTTGAGAATGAACCTTCAGTTATTTGCTCATAAAAAGGGTGTTGGTTCCACTAAGAACGGTAGAGATTCCGAGTCCAAGAGACTTGGTGCCAAGAGAGCAGACGGTCAGTTTGTTAAGGCAGGCAATATCATTTTCAGACAGCGTGGTACCAAGATTCATCCCGGCGTTAACGTAGGACGCGGTGGCGATGATACCCTGTTCGCATTGGTAGACGGAACTTTGAAGTTCGAGACCAAGGCAGGCGGAGTGAAGCAGGCTAGTGTATATCCTGTTGCTGAATAACTTGATTTACCAAAAGCCCTGGTTCTCGTAACCGGGGCTTTTTTCTATCTAAATTACGGAGATTTCATATGTTTGCAGATATCGCAACAATTTATATTCGTTCCGGTAACGGCGGAGACGGTCATGTTGGATTTCATCGTGAAAAATTTATTGCTGCAGGTGGTCCCAACGGCGGTGATGGCGGCCATGGCGGCAGTATTATTTTTGAAGTAGATGAAGGAATGAATACGTTAAATGATTACCGTTATAAAAGAAAATACAAGGCTGAAAACGGAGAACCCGGAGGTAATAACAATTGCTCCGGACGTGACGGTGAAGACCTGATTCTTAAGGTTCCTGAGGGAACGGTAATCAAAGAAGCCGAATCCGGAAAAGTAATTGCTGATATGTCTCACGATAATCGTCGTGTCACAGTTTTAAATGGCGGTCGTGGCGGTAAAGGAAATCAGCATTATGCAACACCAACTATGCAGATTCCCAAATATGCTCAACCAGGTCAGGAAGGCAAAGAACTGAACGTCATATTGGAACTGAAAGTTATTGCCGACGTAGGGCTTGTTGGATTTCCTAATGTAGGAAAGTCTACCTTCCTTTCCAGAGTCAGCAATGCTAAACCCAAGATTGCAAATTATCATTTTACCACATTAAATCCCAATCTTGGTGTGGTGAATCTTCAGGGAACCAACGGATTTGTTATTGCGGATATTCCCGGATTGATTGAAGGTGCTTCCGAAGGTGTAGGCCTTGGTCATCAGTTTTTGAAGCATGTTGAGCGTTGTAAAGTTATAATTCATATTGTTGACGGCGCTTCAACAGAAGGGCGAGATCCCCTTGACGATATTCAAAAGATTAATTCAGAGTTAGTGAAATACAGCGAAGTCCTTGCTTCCAAGCCACAGATTATTGCCGTAAATAAGATGGATTTATTTACCGAAGATGAGCAGGAGATTGCTTTATCTTTGATCAAGGATGGTTTACCGGAAGACACTCCAATATATTTGATCTCGGCTGTTAGCGGCCAGGGAATCAATGAAGTTCTATACGCCGCATACAATATGCTTTCGTCAATAGAAGAGGAACCCATTGTATTTGAACAGGAGTATTTCCCCGAGACAATGGATATTGCTGAAGAGCCTTATACCGTCGAATACGATATGGAAAGTTCCATGTATGTTGTGGAAGGTCCAAGAATTGAAAGAATGCTTGGCTATACAAATATTGATTCAGAAAAGGGCTTTGAATTCTTCCAGAATTTCCTTAAGACAAATGGCATTTTGGATAAACTTGAGGAACTTGGTATTCAGGATGGAGATACCGTTCGTATGTACGGTCTGCAATTTGATTATTATAAATAATATTTGCATTTTATCTTATAAGTATAGGAGATGTGGAAATGAACAGTAAACAGAGATCCTTTCTTAAAAGTATTGCTATGACAACGGAACCTACCTTTCAGTTGGGAAAAGGCAGAATTACACCGGAATTTACGGCTGCTATTGACGAAGCATTGGAAGCCAATGAGCTTCTTAAAATTACTGTATTGAATAATTGTATGGAAAGTCCTGCTGATCTCGCAAAGGTTTTGGCAGAACGTACCCGTTCGGAGATTGTTCAGGTTATAGGAAAGAAAATAGTTTTATTTCGTGAGTCTTCCAAAAAGAAGAGAATCGAGCTGCCCAAATGAGGAAAATAGGGATTTTGGGTGGCAGTTTTAATCCGATACATAATGCGCATCTTTCTTTGGCAAAGTGTGCTTTTATGCAATTCGATTTAGATGATATGTGGCTTATTCCCGCAAAGTTTCCGCCTCATAAACAGGATGTTGCTTTTGATGATAATCACAGACTGAATATGCTTCGATTGGCTGTTTCCGATTATCCTGAACTGTCCATTCATTTATATGAGTATTACAAAGACGGTTTGTCATATACAGTGGAAACATTAAAGGCTTTAAATGATTTATATCCGGAGACGGAGTTCTATTTCATTATGGGGGAAGATTCCTTATATGATTTTCCGAAATGGTATCATCCGGAAGAAATCGCAAAACTTGCCACATTGGTTGTTGCATGTCGTGAAGAACAAACGGACGAATTTGAAGAACTTCTTTGTAAGAGAAGAGAAGAATTCGGTAATTCTTTTCCTGTATTGCATATGAATTGGATCCCGATTTCTTCAACGGATATTCGAGAAAACATTGAAAATGATAAGGATATTATAAGTATGGTACCCCAAAAAGTAGCTGATTATATTTTTAAGAATCATCTTTACTGTTAATCTTTATTATTTAACAATGTATAACGGTATTTTGCAAGGTCTTTTAATTATTTAAGAAATATAAGCATACGGAGGAATTGAAATGAGTGAGTTAAATTCCCGGAAAATAGCATTAACCGCCGCAATGGCACTGGATGAGAAAAAGGGAGATAATATTAAGATCATCGAGATTGATAAGATATCAACACTGGCAGACTATTTTGTCATTGCAGATGGTGCAAATGCGCCGCAGGTGGAAGCCCTTGTAGACAATGTGGAGGAACAGCTATTGAAGCTCGGACGTTCTCCAAAGCGTGTAGAAGGCATTAAAAACTGTGGATGGATTCTTTTAGATTATGAAGATGTTGTAATACATGTATTTTCAAAGCAGGATCGTTTATTCTACGATTTAGAGCGAGTTTGGAGAGACGGTACAACACTTAGTCTGGAAGAATTTAAGAATTCAGCTGAATAAATTAACCACTAACATTATAAGAGCCATTCCGAAAATAATATATATAAACATATAGAATCGGAATGGCTTTTAATTAAAAAAGTCTGAAAAGACCAATAACTTTTCCAAGAATTTCACAGTGATCGACAATAATAGGATCCATGTAATCATTCTCAGGCTGAAGACGATAATGACCTTTCTCTTTATAAAATGTTTTAACAGTTGCCGAATCATCAATCAAAGCCACAACAATCTCACCGTTTCGAGCAGTAGACTGTTTCTGAACTAAAATCTGATCTCCATCATATATTCCAACATTAATCATACTTTCACCTTTAACACGAAGCATAAAAGTTTCTGCGTTAGGCATATATTCAGATGGAATCGGGAAATAGTTCTCAATTGATTCAACAGCTAAAATCGGTTGGCCGGCAGTAATCGTACCAATCATGGGAACATTGACAATTTCACGTTTTACCAAATTAAATTCATCATCTATAATCTCAATGGCACGGGGCTTAGCGGGATCTCGTCTAATATAACCGTTTTGTTCCAAAGATTCCAAATGTGCATGAACAGAAGATGTCGAACGTAGATTAACCGCATCACAAATATCTCTTAATGCGGGCGGATATCCTTTTGCAAGAATCTGTTCTTTGATATATTCCAGTATTTCCTGTTGTTTCTTTGTAATCTTTCCGGGCATAGAATACCTCCTAAAAAAGAATATCTATATTTTTCTCTATTATAGCATTGTTTTCATGGAAAATCAAAACATTTGTTCGAAAATATTACCAAAAAATCGAACATATTTTTGGTTATTATGATAAGTATTTTTCAATTGACAATCGAAAGAATGTTCGGTATATTATATATATAAAGAACAGGTGTTCGATATTTGAAAGGACGAATCCAATGAATATATTCAGAAGTATAAAAGAATCAAAAAGATTTTTGTTTGGAATTATTATAGCCGGAAGTCTTATGGTATTGCTTCTTATGGTTAATTTGAAACATAATAAAGCATTCGGTAATTCAACTTACGATAAGCAGTGCATCAGTATTGAAATTCTGGAAGGTGACAGCCTCTGGAGTATTGCTGAACGTTTTTATGTCCCTGAATGTGGTACAATGAAAGAATATATTAAAGAAATTAAGAATACGAATTCTTTACATTCCGATTTGATTCATGCAGGCAATTATCTTTTAATTCCTTATTATGTTGCAGAATAGAAGAGTACTTATTGTACTATCCATTTTTCCAGTTGCTTTTCATCTCTTATTGCATGAAACAGTCTGTCACGGATTCCGGGAGCTTCTGTATTGATTTGTTTTAATAGTGTTTTTGTATATTCTCTTGTTGTATTACCGTCTGCTGCACACGGATTTTTGAATACCGGCAGATTATAGTTGTGTTGAAAACCAACAATATCACATTCGTTCACATAAATTAAAGGTCTGATTAATGTCAATCCGGTCCTGTCCCAAGATGTTACCGGAGCAAAAGTATAGAATCTCCCCTCGTAGATAAGTGACATAAGCATTGTTTCTATTACATCATCTTTGTGGTGTGCATATGCTATTTTATTGCATCCAAGTTCTATGGCTTTTTCATTTAATGCACCCTTACGCATCTTTGCACATAAAGAACACGGATTCTTTTCTTTACGATCTTCAAATATTATCTTTTGTATTTCTGTATTAACAATATAGAATGGTACATCTAATTCATTACATAAATTCTGTATTGCTGAATAATCTATATCGAATCCCAAATTTACCGAAATTGCATATAATTCATAATGCTTTGGATAGAATCTTCTAAGGCCTGATAATGCATATAGCAAAGAAAGGCTGTCCTTACCGCCAGATATTCCAACAGCAATTCTGTCACCTTCTTCAATCATATGATAATCATCTATTGCTTTTCTTGAATAGCTTAACAGCTGCTGAAGTTTCACAACATAATCCTCCAATTCCATTACTCTAAAAAAATAGCTTATTCAGTATAACTTACTTTATTTTTTTTCGCAAGATGATTGATAATCTTACATATATCGAAAAGGTTACAAGATACAAAAAATGCATCAGAGTAATACTATAGATATTTTTACTATTATATGATATGATTATGGTATCAAAGTTGGGGAGGCCATGCAATGGAAGTTGCCATTCAGAGGATTATCAATGAAGTAAAAAAGAATATCAAGGGTAAAGATTCCATCATCTTTCAGGTTTTCTGTGCTTTATTGGCAGGTGGCCATGTACTTTTGGAAGATATCCCCGGCGTAGGTAAAACCACCCTTGCACTTTCATTTTCCCAGGCGCTTGCTTTATCCTATAAAAGAATACAGTTTACACCTGATGTAATGCCAAGTGATATTACCGGCTTTTCGATGTATAACAATCAAACACGTCAGTTTGAATTTCATCAGGGTGCAGCTATGTGTAATTTATTGCTCGCCGATGAAATTAACAGAACCTCTCCGAAGACACAGTCTGCTTTGTTGGAATTAATGGAAGAGGGTAAGGTTACTGTTGATGGAATTACTCATTTTATTCCCTCACCATTTTTCGTTATTGCGACACAAAATCCCTTTGGCTCTGCAGGTACACAAAGGCTTCCTGAATCACAGCTTGACCGATTTATGATTCGTCTTTCCATGGGGTATCCGAATCATGAATCCTCTGTTGAAATTCTTAAGAACGATGTTGCAGCATCTCCGTTAACTCCTATAGTGAATAATGAGCAGTTAGTTTACATGCAAAAGCTTGTATCACAGATGTATGTTGACGATGCAGTATATGATTTTATTGTAAGCTTTGCAGAAGCTACAAGAAATTCTGAATATATACAACTTGGTTTGAGCCCTCGTGGAATGAAAGCTTTATTACGTATGTCCAAAGCTTATGCTTTTATGATGAATAAGAGTTATGTGGCCATTGATGATATTGTAGCCAATATTCCTGCAGTTGTAAGCCATAGAATTGTTTTGAGTTCCCGTGCCAAAGTTAAAGACATAGATGTGGATTTTGTTCTGCAGAAGCTTATGAACGAAGTAAAGGTACCTAAAGTATCAGGTTAATATAATTCACTGTCTGGGAGTGTATAATATGAAGAAACATATTTTCTCTTTTCTTCGTTATGCAATTATTTTGTTTATATTATTGATACTGTATATCTATAATAATCATGCAGTAACACTTATGCTGCTTATTTTTGCCTTTCTGGTTCCCAGTATATCTATTCTCGGTTATCTTTTTTCAAAAGACAACATCGAGGTCACCATGGAGTTCAACCAGTATCTGACATATCGCAATAATCGTTCTAATCTATTATTCCATATTAAGAATCAGTCTGCTTATCCTCACAATCATCTTATTCTTCGTTTCAAAATTCAAAACGGTATCCATGAAAATGATTATATTCATGAGATTAATCTATATGTGAATCCGAAAAGTCATGAGGAATATGAATTTCCGGTTTCATTTAATTTTTGTGGTGTTTTTCAGGCAGAATTGCTTCAGATTTCCACATCTGATATCTTTAACTTCATCGGTGGTAAAAAAGATATGCATGTTTTATCCGATATTGTAGTTCTTCCATCTAAAGTTAATTTGAGTGATTCCATATATGATTTTTCCGGTCAGGCACAGGATGATGACATATTTGAAGCGCAAAGCAAAGGAGAGGACCATTCTGAAATCTTTGAGATTCGTGAATATGCACCGGGTGATACTTTACAGATGGTTCATTGGAAATTAAGTGCCAAACTTGATCTTTTTTTGATTAAGGAATTTGGAGATTTGACAGGAGAGATGTTTCAGATTTTTCTTGAATTAGCTTATTCGGACAATAAACAAATGGATGCTTTTTTTGATTTATTATGGTCGATCAGCGATTATTTCTGTTCGAAAAAGATGAAATTTTCCATCTGTTACGTGGGTGGGGATGAAGAAATCCATAGAGTTAATATAAACGAACCTGAAGATATTACGGATTTGATTATTCATTTATACTATGAAAAGGTAGATTGTAATAAACCTTTTTCCGTTGAAAACCATATTAACATAGATGAAAATTCCAAGACTTATTTCTTGTTAACGAATCTGGTAAGACCCAAATCACAAAATTTGGTTTTAATGGTTAACAACAGTAGTTTAGCCAGAATGTATAAGATTACAAGGTAGCAGAAGAGTATTATGATGAAATCCAAAGCAGAGAAAAAACAGATTGCTTCCAGAGATAGCTTTGTTATAGGTACCGGAATCAGCATGGCTGATATGGACTACATTAATATTAGTCCTTCAGATAAGATATTGGTATGCTTAATTAAAGGTATCCTGATTTTTCTAGCCTGTTTTGGGCTTAATCTGTTTGTAATCAATTCATTTCATCTGCCTTGCAGCGTTTTATTACTTGCTTTTTTTTCATTGATTTTATCAATGTCTGTTTCATTTTTCTATTATAAACGGATTCTGTTTAATCTCGGATATATTGGATTATTTATTCTGTTTTTAGTTTTATCATTTGTTTTATTGAAATATGCTAACAGCGGCATGAATGCAATCATAAATATTATTATGGATGCTGTTGACAACAAGTTGAATTTGGAAGGTGTTCGTTATTACGAAGAATTATATGATAACCGTTATATGACGATAACCTGTTGCCTTGTTCTCGTTATGTTTCTTGAAGTCTGCTTTTTAAATTCTGTGATTTCGGAGTATATGAGCGGCTTCGGTTTGTTTATTATTTTCTTCCCTATCATCGAAGTTTGTATCTATTTGAACGATAATGTCAGTTTTATTCTGCTGGGATTTATTATGATTCCAATCATTGCCTGTATGTTTTTGCGTTCCAGTAAATTATTCAGAATTTCTTTAAAAAAACAGGAATTTGGATACCATTTTAAGAAAAACAAGATTACATATCAATCTCATCAGGTTAGAAAGACCAACCTTTCGATGGCAATTATAGGTAGCATAATATGTGTATCCTTAATGATTATTTCTGTCATTATTACAAAATTAATGCCATATTCCCTTCGAAATAATCATAGTGCCTGGAAGAATCAAACGGATGCGGATGTTGCTGAATTTGCCATGAACGGTTTCGCCGGATATTTTAACAGTTATTACGCCACCGGAGGTATCAGCGGTGGTAAACTTGGTGGCGTTCGTCAGGTTTCTTTGGATTTTAAAACGGATTTGATATTGGATTATGTCCCTTATAATACATCACCGCTTTATATTAAAGCGTATGTAGCAGGAGAGTATCATGACAATCAATGGTATTATCAGCAGAATACTTCTGAATTAAAAGCCTCACCTTACTATTTCAGCGATTTTTCCACTTTGGTTAATATGGAAAGCAATCAACTTAAACAAAACTATGATGATGGCAAAGGTCAGTATGCCAAAGGTTATATGCATATACAGAATGTTGGTGCAGATACAGCTTACTTTTATTATCCATATTATTCTCTGATAGACAGAAACGAATTAACATATCGTGGCGGTGTAATGGATGTCTTCTATGGCGACAGTATTATTGCCATAACTCCAAATTCAAAAGAATATGATGTCTTGTATTATCCTTTACTCACTAATGATGTTGCGTTGAATTTCAATAACAATAGTGAAGAAACGGAGAATTACCGACAGTATGTATATAACAATTATTTATCGGTACCGAGTAATCTACAGGGCCTACTTTCAGACATCTGTATAGAAGAGAATTTCTACGGTTCCACAATGGATGTTGTAAAACAGGTACAAAAATACTTTACAAAGTTTAAATATACGCTTTCTCCCGGTAAAACACCGAATAAAAAGGATTTTGTATCTTATTTTCTAACCAAACAGAAAAAAGGTTATTGTGCACATTTTGCAACCGCCGGAGCTTTATTATTAAGACAAATGGGTATCCCTACACGCTATGTGGAAGGCTATTGTGTCGATATAGCCACAGTTTTGGAAGCCAATTATCTGGAAGATGTAAACTGGCATGATTATTATGATGGAGCAAACCTTTTGAATCCAACCGATGAAACCGGTCAAGTCGTTCACGTTGAAGTTAACGATTCCAAAGCACATTGTTGGGTTGAGGTATATATTGATGGTTTCGGATGGATACCTGTGGAACTGACTACAGGGCAGGTTGATAACGGAACAGAAGAGGCCGAAAAGAGTTTTTGGGATAACTTTACAGAATTCTTTACCGGAGAAGATTCAGAAATTTTGGAACGTTTTACCAACACTGCAAAAAAGGTTGGTAAGAGTACCGTTCTTGTTATTGTTGTTATAGTTTGCATCGTTATATTAGTTTTTTGTGGCATTTATGCAGTTCGTCGATTCTTTGTATATCGAATCGTAAACAACAAAAGACTTTCCAATCAATTTATATTATTGAATAAGCTGCTAAAGAAATATTCTTTAACCAATCTTGGTAATATTTATCACAAACAGGCTATTGAAATCGGCTGTGAACTTGGTATGGATAGAACCAGATTAACCAGATATATTGATTTAGTTGAAAAAGCAAGCTTCAGTAATGAAAAACTTTGCAAAAAAGAATTAAAAGAAGCAACTGTTACTTTTAGTGAGTATATAACTGCAATACGCAAAAAATTAAAATGGTATCAGAGAATTCGAATGTATTTTATGTACTAATTATAAATACCGGTTACTAAAAAGTAGCCGGTATTTTAATTCATTAACCATTAAAATCTTTAAATTCTGTACTATTAATTATTTCATCTGAAAGTTATAATTATTAGTGCTTTACTATAATCAATCCTTTCTTAAATGAACAATATCTTTAGCAGAACGTTTTCTTTCTTCATCAATGGCCGCATAATGTTTTTTTGTTGTATTGACATCTTTATGACCTAAAACATCAGCCACAAGGTAAATATCGCCTGTTTCACGATATAATGATGTGCCATAAGTACTCCTTAACTTATGTGGAGTAATTTTCTTAAGCGGAATACAGTTTTTGGCATATTTTTTTACAAGATTCTCTGCAGCTCGAACAGTAAGTCGTCGCATCTGGCCGGAAAGGAACAGGGCATTTTCATGGCCTTCCTTGACGGTTTGGTTTTTGCGTACCTCCAAATAGTCCAATAAAGCCTGACGTACTTCATCGCCGAAGTATACAAAGGATTCATAACCTCCTTTACGAACAACCTTCATGCGATCATTATCAAAATCCAAATCAGGAATATCCAATCCAATACATTCTGAAATTCGTATACCTGTACCAAGTAACAATGTTACCAAAGCTGTATCACGAACTTTATTTCGTTCATGAAAAGCATTTTGTCGTTTCGTTCCTGCAAAATCATTTTCAACACAATCCAATAACGTTGCAGTTTCATTAGGTTCCAAACGTATGATGGCTTTCTCGTGTAATTTAGGTACGGATACTTGAACAGCAGGATTATTGGCTACAGCTTGATTTTTATACATATAATTGTAAAAAGAACGCAAAGAACATAGCTTTCTTTTAATTCCTCGTTCATTGTTGGTAATTACGTTAGAATCCTTATTATAAACCTTCAGATAATCCAAATATTCCTCAATATCATACGATTGCAGTTCCGAGAGCAAAGATAAAGGAATTTCACGTATGGATTTACCTTTCAACAAAGGATTATGCGATACAAGAAATTCGAAGAAAATCTTAAGATCTATTGCATAAGCAATTTTAGTTCTTGATGCAGTCGTATATTCAATACCACGAAAATAAACTCGACAAAACGAAGGAAGTTCCTCTAAAAGTTCTCGAAGACGTAATTCGTTTTTAATGTTAGATTGTTCAGAATATGATTTCTTGTCAGCCATAATTAACTCCCTAAAAATACAAGAATAACATAAACGATGTTTTTAACCAATATAATGATATATGATATGGCAACCCTTTATATAGTGAATTATAGCACTCTTTCGGTCAATTTTCAATATAAATATTCGTTAAACCTGCGTTTAGCGAATAAATGTATACGGGAACTACTGCTGTTCTGCATCTAAAAATATAGGCAGCCACAGGTTTTTCTTGGAATTATTGCCTACGATGTAACTGTTTATTTTGGGAGTTTGCAAATCCAACAAAGGAATCACTCGCATTTTCCCTTCCTTTACATACGGTTTTGCCATATCAGCCGGTAAAAATGTATAGGAATCATTCCCCTGCAAAAACGGAATAATTTTCGAACAGTCATCAATTTCCAAAGCAAATTGATGAAATTTAGGAAACAAATTACGAATGAATTGTCCGACATCTTTTAATGCAAAGTTACACATAAGATAATTGGTTGTCAATAATTCTTTTTTTGTGATGCCATTTTCATATTGTATATTTTGGATATCCGTAACCAGTACCAGACTATCCTGACGGAATAATTCGCAAAAATATTTAGACTTATTCAAAGGCAAATAAGTGAATACAACATCCAATATATCATCCTGTAACTGCTCCAGCAGATGTGCGGACTGCCCTATCGTCATGGAAATCGAATCTGTAGGATTATCTTTATGGTGTCGCAATATGATATCAACAAGATGGCTTTCGTATATGGAATCGGAAGCTCCAATTCTTAAATGATTTTTATATTTATTTAATGAAGTGATTTCAGATAAGGAAGAATCTGTCAATTCAACCATTTTCTCTGCATATGATTTGAAGTGCTCTCCTTCTGACGTTAGTGTTACGCTACGGTTATTTCGGACAAATAACACGATTCCCAATTCTTTCTCCAGCTCACTGATTCGGTTCGTTACCGTTGATTGTGCAACAAACACCTGATTGGCTGTTCTGGTAAAGTTTTTCGTATCTGCAAGCACTAAAAACGTACGTAAACTCTCTATATCCATGCAGATTTCCTCCATCTAATATTTCGATTATTGGTATCGAATATATCTATTTTACAAATAGTATAACTTATATGTATAATAATGTCAATTTTGGAATTGGAGAAACATATTATGGCAGACATTATCTTAAGTAACAAAACCTTTAAACTGGAACAGGACCCTTACCGTTATGAGTTGCAGGATGTTGAAAAGCCTGAACTGTTCCGAGAGATGTTTCCTTACACGGAAACTCCGAAAATTGCATTTAACTATCGAAGAGTTCCCGAAAATATGCCGGAGGATATCTTTATTACAGATACAACCTTCCGTGATGGACAGCAATCTCGTTCCCCCTACTCTACCGAACAGATCGTACATATCTATGATTTGCTTCATAAACTTAGCGGTCCGAATGGAATGATTCGTCAGACTGAATTCTTTGTTTATTCCGAGAAAGACCGTAAGGCTTTGGAAAAATGTATGGAGTTCGGATATAAGTTCCCTGAGATTACAACTTGGATTCGTGCCAATAAAAAGGATTTTGATCTCGTTAAATCTATCGGAATCAAAGAAACCGGTATTCTGGTAAGCTGCTCTGATTATCATATTTTTAATAAGATGGGATTAACCAGACAACAGGCACTTGATAAATACGTTGGTATTGTTGAAATGTGTATCGAGGCCGGGCTTAGACCCCGTTGCCACTTTGAAGATATTACGCGCGCTGATTTTTATGGATTTGTTATACCTTTTGCTAACCGTCTGATGGAACTTTCCAGACAGAGTAATGTTCCGATTAAAATCCGTGCTTGTGATACTATGGGATTTGGTGTTCCTTATCCCGGAGCCGCTTTACCGAGAAGTGTATCCGGGATTATTTATGGTTTACAGCATTATGCAGATGTTCCGTCTGAAATGCTTGAATGGCATGGACATAACGATTTCTATAAAGGTGTTGTGAATGCTACTACAGCATGGATGTATGGTTGTTCCGGTGTTAACTGCTCTCTTCTTGGAATCGGTGAGCGTACCGGTAATGTGCCTGTTGAAGCTATGATTTTCGAATATGCTTCATTGCGTGGACATACTAATGGAATGGATACCACTGTGATCACTGAAATTGCAGATTATATCAGCAAAGAAACCGGTTATGATATTCCACCTATGACTCCTTTTGTCGGCGAGAATTTTAATGTTACACGAGCAGGTATTCACGCTGATGGGATTATGAAGGATCCTGAGATTTACAATATCTTTGATACGGATAAGATTCTGAACAGACCGACAAAGGTTTCCGTAACCAATACATCCGGTCTTGCCGGTGTAGCATTTGCTGTTAATGAGTACTTCTCCAAAAAGGGGCTGCCGAAAGTATCTAAAAACGATGAAATTGTAACTAAAGTACATGAATGGGTAATGTCTGAATATGACGGCGGTCGTATTACAATGATTTCCGATCACGAATTGGTTGAGCAAATTGTAAAAGCAATGAATGAATTACATTATGCCGAAATGAATGAACTGCATTATGAATAGGAATGATTGATTAATTCAATATTAAAACGGTCTGCAATGCAGACCGTTTTTTGTATGTAAAATAATATAAATAACTAAAAGAACAAGAAGTCCTACTCTCCTATTATAAAAGCCGTCTGTATTGAAAATCCAATATCTTACGAAGCTCACGAACTTCTTCAGCATCCAAATTTTGTTTGGCAAGGAATTCTGTAAAGAACAAAACAAGCTCACCGCCATAGACCTTATCAATCAGAGCACGGGTTTCAATCTGCTGTACATCATTCTTAGTAATGACAGCTTTGCATACAAATCCAGGATCCTCTCGAACTACGGCACCCTTGTCAATCAGACGTTTGATAACGGTATAAGTAGTATTCTTCTCCCAACCGATATAGTCTTTGATTATTTTTGCAATATCTTTTGCAGCAAGGCTTTGATTGGACCATAAAAGTTCCATTACATTCAATTCGCCTTCATGCAGTCTAATATCTCCCATAAACATCAACCATCCCGACTTGAAATAATAAACAAAACAACTTACTACACTGTTAGTACATTTCGGTAATATTCATTCTACAAAATTAGAATTTAGTTGTCAATGGATATATGATTGATTATTATGACTATTTTTTTAAAATTGTGTCTGCTCCAAATAGTAATACGATATGTTGTGGTCGTCAAAATTTGGGTTCATTGCCTTGTCGTATATTCTGATATAAGAACCCGAAAAATTACATTCAGAACTTAATGTTTTACGTCTGTTTATTTCAGAATTATTCTTCAACAGCAGAATGCATATTCTATCGCTATAATAGGGGCTATAACAATCACTGTCCGATTTAAGAAGCGTAATCTTCAACCCTTTACCAAAAAGAAAATGATACAGGTAATTCTGATAAAAATAATCCGGAAGCAAATCGTTCCCATCAAGTTTATAAAAATAGTCATAGTCGTTGACTATATATCGTTGTATACCACAATCACCAGGCTCGAAACGATATAACTCACCATTTCTGTAAACCGGAATCAACGCACCATTATCAGAAAGGAATGTAATCTCGTCTATGAACTCTTTGGTTTGAGCACCACGACGAATATGTCCCGGCATGAACCTACTTTTACTGTCAGAAGCATATTGTGATATATAATCATATAACTGTATTATTCGAACCGTACTGATCCCATCAGGAATATCGTTGGTATACCGAAGCAATGTAGTCGCATAAATCTGCTCGTGAATCTTCCGAATTTCCGTAAGATTAGTCCTATGTTCTTTATATCTCTGTATGGCTTCAGGATAACCTCCAACCATAAGATAATCATGAAACAGTTCCATGATTTCTGTCTCTATGATATTGGGAATAGGCTTATGATTGGAATAATGTGCTTTCAATATGTCGGAATAAGAGGATTCATCGCCACCGATAGCGTCCAAAAACTCATAAAACGAAAATGTAGACACTTTAATGAATTTACTGTAAGATGTATGTTCTTGGACAAAATTGCTTAAATAATCTATTCTGGAGGTTGCAGCGACAAAATATGTCGGCAGTTCTCCTTTCATAAACAATTGAATCTTATCCCTTAAACATTCTATCCCATCCATCAGAAATAAAAGAGACTTTTGAACATAATCAAGGTTCAAATTTAAATATACCGAGATGATTTTTGTCAAACAATCTCCATTATCCAATGACCTGATAAAATATTCACGAAAATCCTTATCAATATTTAAATCACATAGTATATAATTCTTAACAGGACCATTCTCGCTTATGCTTCGAAGCAAATATGACTTTCCGACTGATGGTGGTCCGTAAAGGATTATTGGCTGTTTCTGCAATAACAGCTCCTTAATTGTCTGTTCTAAATCTCGGTTCATAAAGTAATCTCTTATATTTTTCTTAGTTTAGAAAGAAGATCCTGAAAATACAAAGGCAAATCCGAGGAAAATTCTACATATTCTCCTGTCGTTGGATGTTTAAAGCCCAGTATCGCTGCATGTAGAACCTGCCCATCGGTTTCATAAGGTTGTTTTGCGCTGCCGTAAACAACATCACCAAGTAAAGGATGACCTATCGAGGACATATGGACTCGAATTTGATGTGTACGTCCGGTCTCCAGTTCGCAAGAAAGCAATGAATATTTATTACCGAAGGTTTCCAGCACATGATAGTGGGTAACAGCTCTACGACCATCTTTTACAATAGCCATCTTCTTTCGGTCGTTGGGATTTCGTCCTATTGGAGCATCTACGACTCCATCCTCCTTAATCAATCCGCATACAATACAATAATATACTCTTTTAATGTCATGCACCGAAAGCTGAGATGATAAACTGATGTGGGCTTTATCATTTTTACAAATTACAAGAATTCCTGTTGTATCACGATCAATTCTATGCACAATTCCGGGTCTTAAATCACCGTTAATGCCGGAAAGAGAATCTTTACAATGAAACATTAATGCATTTACAAGAGTTTCGGAATAATGTCCCGGAGCCGGGTGTACAACCATCCCCTTAGGCTTGTTTACAATAATGATATCGTTATCCTCATATACAATATCCAATGGAATATTCTCCGGCTCGATATGTGCTTCTTCGGGTTCGGGTACGGAAACTGTAAGAATATCGCCTTCTTTAACCTTAACAGAAGTTTTGCATATGACATTACCGTTAAGACATACTTTACCAGACTTTATCAGTTGTTCGGCATGTGAGCGGGATAACTCAGAATCACAGTCAAATATAACCTTATCAATGCGAGTATCCGCCTGGTCTGATTCAATTATATAAGTTCGTATATCGTCCATACAATCTCCTGTTACAAATAAGACGAGTCATTTTTATGACTCGTCATTGGTTTTATTCTTATCATTAAACAGCGTCATGAATTTTAATTCCTCATCCTTGTAATAGAAAAGAATCAAAATAGCCAAAGCAATCACTGAACAGGTTACATAAATATCAGCAACATTAAAAATAGGAAAATCAATTATTTCAAAATAGATAAAATCCGTTACAAAACCAAAACCGATTCTGTCGATAAGATTCCCAACTGCACCGGATACAATGAATACAGAAACAAAGTACAGTGGAAAATATCTCTTCTCATGAGGAATTCGAATCATGAAAATAATAAATGCTATTAAAATTATGAAAGTAATAATAGTAAGCAAGCCATAACGACCCTGCATGATTCCCCATACGGCACCGCGATTTTCAAGGTAATAAAAGGAAAGAACCTTTGGAATTATAGAAATAACTCGATTCTTGGCACCTAATTCTCTTCTTGCAAAATATTTCGTTATCTGATCAAGAAAAACCAAAAGTATTGGAAGAAAAGAAAGATAATATTTAAAATTACTCTTGTTCTTGTTCATTATTCTTTGAATTCTGAAGATATTCGGTATATGCTTCAAACTCCTTCAAATTAATCTGGAAAACTCTGCTTTCCAATAATTCACGTTGTGAATTAATCAATGCCATACACTGCGCACGGTAAGACTCATACTGCTGCATAAGTCGAAGCGTTTGCTGATGAAGCTTATTCAACTCCTTTTCCGCATCATTACGTATGGTTTGAGCATCTGCTAAGGCCTGCTTTTCAATTCCTTTTGCATCCAAAGCAGCGGCAGCCTTGGTCTCTTCGGCGGATTTTTCTGCCAAAACCAACGCCTTATGAAGTGATTTCTCTATAGTAGTATAGTATTGAACTCGATCATTCAAAGAATCTACTTTTTCGTTAAGTTCCAAATTTTTACGATAAAGGTACTCGTAATCTTTGTTCAACTGTTCCATAAAGGAATCAACCTGACCTTTATTATAACCACTTGCAGCAGATTTAAATTTGGTATTTTGAATTTCAACAGGTGTAAGCATATGAACCCCCTATATTCATATTGTTGTAAGCCCCGATTTAAAACTAACGTCTGTTAAAGGTGGGAACACTCATTCCATCTTGTCCCATAAGTGCATTGTAATCTCCCGTAACATCAACATCACTGGGAGAAATAATATAAACGAAACTGGAAATCTGATGGAAATTAGCACCCAAAGTATAAACACAGCCACATACAAAATCCATTACTCTTTGAGAATGGTCAGTATCAAAGCCTTCTAGATTAACGATAATCGGACTGCCATTAATCAAAGTATCACAAATCTCTCTTGCATCATCGAAAGTCTTAGGCTTTAAAATCGTAACACCCAATGCATCACGAACGGTCTTCTCCTGCTTTTGAACTGGAGCGGAAAAAGATTGTACGGGAGGCGTCTGACGAAATGTTGATGCTTTCGGTTGCTGCTGACGATATAAAGCAGCCTCTTTCGCCTTATATCTTTCGGAAAATGGAACAGTGCCATTTGCATACCCGCTTCTTCTATCCTGAATGGAAACCATATTATTGTCGGAGAATGAATTTTTCTGGTTGCCAAATGCCGGACGGGATACATCGGGGGCATCCTGCAAATCAAAATCTTCCTCATCATCAACTACGGGTTCGGATTTTTTCTTCTTGTTGAATAAAGAATCTTTTAAAGAAAATTTAGGTTCAGATTCTTTTGCAGCTTTCTTCTCTTCTTTTTCACGTTTTTTCTCTTCTTCTGCAGCTATATAATCGTCATAATCATCATAATCATCATAATCACTGTCATCTGAAAGCTTTAACGAATCAATTATTGACTTAAAAATTCCCATTGCCTTAGTTTCCTTTCTGTAATGAATAATCTCTTTCCCCAAATATGAATGTACCGACACGTATATGTGTGGCACCTTCTTCAATTGCAACCTTATAATCGCCGCTCATTCCCATTGATAATACATCAATATTTTTATTATCAATATATCTGGCATTGATGTCAATCATTAATTGCTTTAAACTCTTAAAATAATTACGGTTACTTTCGGGATCGTCCGTAAAGGGAGCAACAGTCATAAATCCACGAAGCCTAACATTTTTCATACTTAATATCTCAGGTACTGCTTCAGCCGCTTGTTCTAAACGAAAACCAAATTTAGTCTCCTCTTCGGCTACATTAACTTCAAGAAGTATATCCTGTATCTTATCTATTTTAGCAGCCTGACGATCAATTTCACGAGCCAAATCCAAAGAATCAACGGAGTGAATCATCTTAGCGACAGAAACTGCTTTCTTTACTTTGTTCGATTGCAAATGTCCGATTAAGTGCCATTCAACATTTTCGTAATTGGAAAGGCTTGCATGTTTCTCACACATTTCCTGAACTTTATTCTCGCCGAATACCAATTGATCGGCTTCCATTGCCTCTTGAACCATTGATAGAGGTTTCGTTTTGCTGACAGCAATAAGTGTTACCTCCGAAGGATTACGACCGACTTTTTCGCACTGAAGTACTATATTTCGGCGTACTTCAGCAAGATTGTCCTGAATCATAAAATCTAACACCTCTATAATAATATTTTAATAAATCGTCTGTGATTCACTAATTGTCTTGGAATCTTCTGCAATATGATCATGTTCTGAAATACTGTATGGAAGTCCGCTTTTAACAATACAGAATTCCTTACCGTCCTGTTCGATCTCCACTCGTCTGAATTGCGCAAACCCCTTGTTAACACAATATACGCCGGTTAACTTACCAACTAAAGATATCTGAAATGTCTCCTGCGTTTCCGTATTATAGATAAATGTTCCATAAGTTATGGCCTTCATATCTATATATTTATACTGGTCATCCTCGTAGTAAATCTCAGTCTCCAAAGCATCATAGTATTTTAAATGTTCCTTTTCATCATGCCTGAGAATACAGATTGTAGAATTGTTATTGCTATCTCCGCCTTTTGTGAAATACTCATTCGGAATCATATAAAATTCCTTTTCCACTAAAGCAGTTTTCGGAATTTTTAAAGCAGTTTTATTATTCATATCCAGAGCTATGGTCAGAAACCTTTTATTCAAATATCGAACCATATACTGTCTTAACGTAATTCTTGCAAAATAACCCTCTCCATACTGAAAGAATATAACAGGAGAAGTCAACTGAAGGTTATCCTCTTCTATTGTATACGTTAAAGAAGTCTGATTGCAAAGAGAATTATACTGCTCCTCTGTCAGATTTAAAACAAGATCCCACGTCTCGTCAGAAAGCAACTTGTAAATAACGCTCCCTTGTTCCTTTAAATTGGAATCAAAAAGGTTAACACTCTTATAATTTGATTTATCAAAGGTTTTTAACGTAACATTTTCCGCTGCAAGTCCATCTAAGGAATCCGAAAAATAAGAAACAACACCGGGTGTTTCTGTTTTATGCACAGTAAGGGAGCCCTTATAATCAGCATCTATAAGTTTCTCGTTTAGCTTCTCGAGAATATAAATATCACGAATACTGCTGATCGATGTACTTAATTCATCACGCAGTGATGCCATGGATGTGTAATCGTTAAGATTATAGCCTACAGAGAAATCTGTAATAATATTCTTTATGGAATCAATATCCTCATCTTCGAATTCAAAATCATCATCGTCCTCAGAAAGCATATTGTAAATCTGACGACTTTCATCAATCGAATATACGGTTTCTCCTTTGGAAACACGGGTACCACTTCTCATATAATAATTCACATATCCGGCAATACCGGTTTTAATCGGAGTTTCATTTCTTATTATAACAGCTTCTGCTTTTGTGTTAGAGGCAAGCGAAAGCTTTTGTACTTCATATATGGTGAGATGCGAATGGCTAAAAAAACGAAAAATGTTGATAATAATATAAAGACTAAACATAGCAAGAATAATGGTTCCTATGTTATATTTCGAAACCGCTGTACTTCGTTTCGTCACTCTTTTATCAGCCATTGCAATCTCCTTTCTGTCTTTTGTTCATGCCCAGTAAAATTATACTATACTTGTAGTAAAAAGAAAAGAAGAAATGACAAATACAAGTAGGATTTCTTGAAATTTTCACATATTTTGTTACGAATAAGTTTACAAAACTTCATGAAATACAAAAAGCACCCCTGTATCAATACAGGAGTGCTTAAATAACGAATAATCGTATATAAGAATTATAATGCTACGATAACCTTGGACTTAACAAGCTCGCTAAGTGAATCGGCATTAGCAGAAAGGCTTATAATAATATCAACATTGAACTTAGCGGAAATAGTATCCAGTTTCTCAATTACGCGGTCAATATCATCAGCATTCATGCAAGCAATCTTCAAAAAGCTGTCAAGATAGATTCTCTCAAGATCGTGATCCTGAGAAATCAGTCCACAGATGAAGCCAACAAATTCAGATGCACACTCAACACAGTAATCGTTAACATTAATCAAACGAATCTTGTTGTTCAGTTCATACATATGCTTGTTGCTCTTGTCCAAATATACGATGGTACCCTTGGATGTAGAGACATCGGAATTAACCTTATCAAGTAATATTTTCGTCTTTCCTTTACCCTTTTCACCAGCAATAATCTGTACCATTGTGTGTCCTCCTTAAAAATATATTTAAGATAGTATTATTATATTACAGAGTGCCTCAAATGACAACTCCCTTTATTGTTTTTTCAACAAATAAAAAGCCCTAATTCTGGATACAGTAAGTTGACATTAAATCATTCAATTTTGTATATAATTTTTCTTCTGTCTCAGCACGATAGACACCTATGATATATTCAGTTCCAAAGGAATTCTGAATATGCATAATCATACAATAACCGGCGGCAGTTGTTGTCCCGGTTTTACCACCGACTATTGTAATCCCGCTTGGGTACGGATACGAATGCTTCGGATCATCCAGCTTAAAACAGTTCGTAGTTTCAACTTCTCTGGTACGTTGTGCACCGGTGTTATCCGTATAGTTGTATTTTGTTCTGGTAAGCTTAATGATATCCCTGAATTCCTGATACTTCATGCATTCCTGATATACGATATACATGTCATAAGGAGTGGTCTTATGCTTATCATCATGAAGTCCGCTTGCATTCACAAAATTAGTAGTCTGACCACCCAGCTTCTTCATTTCCTGGTTCATCAATTCAGCGAAGGCAGGCTCAGTATCTGCAATATGAAGTGCCAATGCATATGCTGCGTTATTGGCCGAGCTAAGAAGCATACATAAAAGCAAATCATGAACGGTCAAAACATCACCTTCTCGTAACGTTACGGAAGAACCTCTTGAAAAAGATGCAATTTCTTCGGTAATCGGTACAAGATCATCCGGATTACAATGCCGCAGAGTTACAAGCGCTGTCATAAGTTTTGTAATGCTGGCGGGATAAAACAATTCATCCATACGGTAACCGAAAACCAATTCATTGGTTGTTCTGTTTATGACAAATGCGCATCCCTTACGATCCGGCTTTTCTTCATCAAAAACATAATCGGTTGAAAGCATGTCTTTTGTGATATTACATATATAACCCTGAGAAAGCATTGGAGAATAAGAAGCAGCAACATAGACTCCAACATCGTTATATGCGACACTGTCTTTAGCCTGATAATTCCCAAGTAATTCGGCATCCTTTTTACCGCAGGCAGAGAAACTGACCATTAAGGTAAAAACAAGTAACAAAGATATCAGTTTTTTCATAACGGTCACTCTCCTTTCTTAATCCTGTATCAGTTCTTTTAAATCCATATCGTATTTTTCTTTTTCTAAAGCAGTGGATTTATTCTGAAGTCCCACATTTAGAAGAACTCCGACAGTCATCATATTCGTCAGAAGCGAGCTGAGACCTGAACTCATAAACGGAAGCGGAATACCTGTATTAGGCAACAGCGAAACAACAACGCCCATATTAACAAGGGATTGCAATGTAATTGCAACTGTAATACCGGATGCAATAAGGTAACCGAGTTTGTCCTTTGCGTTAAATGCAACACGAAACCCAATAAAAGCGAACAAAATATAAAGTCCGATAACAATAACACTTCCCAAAAATCCGAACTCTTCTCCTACGCCACAAAATATGAAGTCGGATTCGACTACCGGAACATAGTTGGTAAGACGGAAGGAATTATCACCAACAATCATCTTTCCAAACATTCCACCGGATTCAATTGCTGCTGCAGCATTATTCTGCTGATACATCAAATCTGCATGCTGTTCCGGATGCAAAATCGCGAGCAGTCTTGGTTGCTGCCAAACCGGATCAAGAATTTTCTGGAAAGGCTGCTGCAAATACCAGAACATAAAAACAACAAAAGGTACACCTACCGTAAGACACGGAATAATTATCTTATAGGATAAACCGGCAATAAAAAGCATAAATGCAAAAGTGGCAAGCAAAACGATAGTTGTTGAGAAATCCGGCTGATCAAAAACAAGATAAATCGGGAATCCACCAAATACCAATATAAATATAAATCCCCAAAATCTGTTCAACCTGTCACCGAGTTTAACAAATACCATAGACAGACATACAATCAAGATGATTTTTGTAAGCTCGGATGGCATGAATTCGAATCCGGTACCGGCCGATCCGCTACCTCCGATCTTAACCCACCTCTTCGCATCAAAATGGCTCCATCCATAGATTAACGGGAACATTGAATAGGTTACATATTTACAGATAAGCATTAATGCAAGATTACCGATATATAGTAAAATATACATTTTAGCTATAAAATGATAGTCTATCAACGAAACAATAAACATAACAAAGAAACCTGCAAACAGACCATATAACTGTCGTTCAAACTGGTTTTCATCACTATCCTGCAATTTCTGAATCAAAACAAGTCCAATGGTAGACAGAATAATGATTACGGAAATTAACGAGAATTTATAGTTGTTAATGTGATAATGTAGCTTTTTAAACATAAATGATAGTCCTTCATTAACTAATCGATTAATTCATACAATTCATCGTCTGCAGCAAATGTATCATTCTCTACAGGAGACAGACGTACAGTATCATCAAGCAATTGTGCAATCATACTGCAGTTTTCAAGGTGTTTCTTTTTGATTTCTTTTGCTTCTTTTTTACGTTCTTTTTCTGATACCACTTCAGGAACATAGGGTATCTTGCATATACTGATGCTTTCAGGATGCATTTGCGCGGCAAATACAAAGGAATCCTTATTAAAGTTTGTACCGGCATTGGCTGTTCCTCTTAAATCACCAATTACAATGATGCTTCCACCGCTGACCACTTCGGCTCCCTGTTCAACATTGCCGATAATGACAATGGAACTTTCGGTTTCAAGCTTACGACCGGTACACAATACTCCCTGATATATCTGAGCACTTTTCGTAGAAAGGCTTCCGATTGCCTGTTCCATAGAAGATTTTAATATCGTTTCATTCGTCTCATTGCCATCAATTACACAGATAATATCAAGCTCGGAATTCTCGGATATTACTCTGAGAATCTCCTTCTGCTCATCTGTCGAAAGCTCTCTTCCTTCAAATTTCATAGACATATGAGCATTGCCCAGAAATTTGGCGGAAGAACGAATTTTATCCTGAAGACTGCTCAAAATCTCTTCAAAAGAAACCTGATCATTTAATACAAGAAGTATTCCGTCTTTATAGCCTTTTATAACGACATTATTATTCATAATTACCTCATAATCAGTCTGTATATGCGATAGATTCAATCTTAGCAGCGAACACGTTACCGTCAAGCAATGCTTCTCGGTTCTCATCCATATAGAGGAATGCATAAACCTCTCTTGCAACAACTGCAGCATTTGCAGAAGCATAACCATTGGGGATTACAACGGTAACACAAACCTCAGGGTCTTCATAAGGTGCAAAGGAAAGGAATAAAGCATTATTAGGATAATTCAGACTGACCTGCGCGGTTCCTGTTTTACCTGCTACATCCACATCAAGATTGTAATAATATTTTCTAAGAGAGGAATCTCTTGAGTAAATAACATCATGCATACCGAGTTTAACAGCAGCCCAATATTCTTTCGGAACATCACTCAATGAGTTCAGAACGGTCGCAATATTACTTAATAAAACTTCGCCTGTCTGACCAACCACCTTATTAACAAGAGTAAGATTATAACAAGTGCCTTCATTAGCTATAGTTGATATATACCTTGCTATCTGTATCGGTGAGAAACTATGGAAATATCCGATAGAAGTTCTTACGGCATCACGAGACGAAATAATCGGTGCGGGCTCAGAGAGTTCTACACCTGATTTGTCTCCAAAACCAAATAATTTAGCATATTTCTGAATCGTTTTAATTCCAAGAGCATCGACATACTCACCACGTTGATTAATGGAAAGTCTGTAGCCAACAGTGAAGAAAAAGTAATTGCATGAATCTCTGATTGCTTCCGATACATTAATGGAACCGTGCCTGTTTGGATAAGCCCAGCATTTAGGAGAAGGGTCTACTTCAAGGAACTTGCCCTTATCTTCTATTTTTTCATCTATCGTGATTACTCCTTCCATTAAACCCATAATGGATGCCAATGGTTTAAATGTAGAGCCCGTAGTTGTCTTGGAAGATGTCGCACGGAATACAAGAGGACTGGATTTGTCCTGAAGCAAGCGGTTGTAATATGCCATATCAACCTTATTCGTCAGCATATTATTATCATAGCTTGGATAGGATGCCATACAGCTGACTGTTCCATTTTCCGGATCTGTAATAATAATGGTACCGCTACAAGGTTCAAGAGCAAGCATGGCAGGTGTGATTTCCAATGTCTGAATCTTATGAACCATAAAATCATAAGGGTCCAGTTCATTATTTGCCAATTTGTCATAAGTATCCATATCGGGAGAAAGGACACCCTGATCAAATAGAGCAAGTGAAATATCACGTAAGGAAATGGCATCTTCATTAATCAAAGTATGATAAATCTTACTTTTATAATCAGCATCGTTACGAAAATGATTTACGATATATTCACGAAGATAAGTATACAATTCATTCGTATCATAGTATTCATTTCCAATATTCAGTTTTTCAAGATTAACCCAACCCTGTGTAATTGCATACTGCAGAAAATGGCTTAAGCTGGAATCTCCGTTTGCATAATCAATGTATTCCTGATCCTTTGTATTGATTGCTGAATTATTTATGATACCCCAACCGATACTTGTAGTTCCAAGCTTTTGATACATAAAATCAACATAATCCTGAATATAGGCCGAAACACCATTATTCTTGCATAATGTGCAATCCGGTTCCAAAAGTTTCTGGTAATTATTCCATATGATATTCTCATTTAACTGAAACAGCGAAAACATATTCTTCTCTATACGGGAAGCGTTTTCATCAGAAAAATGTTCCGTGTCAATAATATGATTACTGAACAAAGCATAGTAAACATCGTATATCGGAATTGTAATGTTAGTAGCATCTTTACCTTTACTACCGTAATCATCCTTTCCTTTTACTATGGCTGCAAGAAGGATACCGGCAACGTGTCTTTCTATAATATAATAACAAGCCACCTGTTGCTCACGGTCTATTGTCAGATAAACATCATTACCGGGAACCGGTTCTTTCGTTATTGTCTTTGTTCTAACCTGGCCTCTGTCATTAATTAAGATGGTCGCTTCTCCATCGGTTCCGGAAAGATACATCTCATATGATTTTTCGATACCGTTTTTACCGACAACACTCGTATCAATATATTTGGTTTTGGATGCACTTTGTCTTAAGGTTTCCAATTCTTCACCGTTAATAAGTCCAACGTATCCGATAATATGTGCAAAATATTGAGAATCAATATAGACACGTTTTGAACTCTTTGTAATCTCTATTCCGGGAATTGTAGTCGTACTTTCATAAAAGCGTATTCTAGCCTCATCACTGATATCACTTTTTACACGAAAAGAAGAATAACTGGGGTAAAGCGTAAAGAACTGATAACGATATGCCATTATTTCAAGGGCATCCGCTTTTGAATATTCTTCAGAAATCTGAAACATACGGCTTCCTGAGTTACCAAATCGAAGGAAGTTAAATACGTCTTCAGCCGATGCCGCATAATGCTCCGGCTTCAATTCGGATACGTTTTTAAGACCGTAAGCATTCTTTTTGAAACGATATAATGCATTACCGGTAATTGTGAAAACAAGAGAACCGTCCTCTTCCATCTTGATGGGGAAAGAAAACTCACGCTGATAACCAAATTCACGCATGATCTGAATAAACTCAAAGATTGCCGTGTTCATCTGTTCATTATTAGTGAGTTCAGCTGAATTAAAGAGGTCAAGATTGTACTGCAATTCATTGTATGCAAGTAACTTTCCGTTACGGTCATATATATTTCCTCTTGTAGAAGGCAGAGAAACCGTTTTCGTATAAGATTTTTCATCATGAGTAATCTTAGTCTGCTCCGGATCAACCATTTGCAGATTAAAAATCTGAACACATATGATGATAAATGCTATTATAAACACTAAACCAACCGGAACAAGCCGGTTGGAAAATAGTTCCTTAAGTTTTTCGCCAAAAGTCTGTTTCATAACTTATTCCTTATTAAGATTCCACTTTGGAATAATCGGTATAAAGAGGTTTTGTAACCTTCCAATAAATCAAATCCAGTATTCGGTACACTAAAAGAAATACGATAGCCGTATAAACCGACAAAGGTACAATCTGGTTGCCGATATAGGACATAACATCAAGTCTTCCCCTTGTGAGGAAAAGAAATACATACAGCATAAATCCGAATAAAAACTCAGAACATGCAGCCATAGCCAAAGGCAACAGAATATCATTCTGTACATAGAATTTAGCCATAAACCCATTCAGATATCCGATAAACATATAGAAAAGCGCAAAAACACCAAGGAAAGAGCCTGAAATGATATCCAGTATGAGACCACAAGCAAATCCGACAAGCATTCCCTTTGTTTTGCCACGCTGATATGCTGCCGCAACAACAACCATAACAAGCAGATCGGGAACAATATCGTTTCCGAGTGCCACATAATTCAAGACTGTTGTTTTCAACAAAACAGCGACTAAAATTTCAACTGCATAAACCAAAAATATCAGCATGAAAAACCTTTCCGGATAACCTTAACAAATTCTATTCAATATCGACAGGTATCATATCTTTTTTCAAATCCGTAATTATCAAAACAGTACTCAGATGTTCAAAATCAACAACGGGAGTAAGATATCCGTTCTTCGTAAGTCCGTCGTTCTCATTCTGAATATTGGAAATATATCCGATGAGAAGTTTAGGCAAATATTTGTCACTTAACGGCGAAGTATAAACCTTGTAGTTATTTCTTGCACCGGTATTGATTGAAAGATCGCGAATATCAATATATCCTTTTGTAAGTGTCTTTAAATTACCGGACACGATACAATCATCATCAGAAGGGGAAACAATGGCACTGACATAGTTGTTATCATCAATAATAGAACGAACAACCGAATAGTTTGGACCAACTTCCGTAATAATACCAACAAGTCCGCTTCCGGCAAGAACATTCATATCAACTTTAATTCCGTCACGACTACCCTTATCAAGCGTGAATCTCGCATAAAAGCCGCTGGAATCCTTTGCTATAATATTGGCACCAACAGTATGATAATTGCTATATTGGTCTGCTAAAGCAAGAAGCTGTTTATAACGTTCCAATTCATACAGAGACTGTTCCATATCAATCTTTTCACGGTTGATTTTTTCATTCTCTGCTTTTAATTCGTCAATTTCCTTTTGCAGTTTCTCAACCTCTTCAAAATTATCGGCTGCATTATTAATTCTGTTACCGATGGTTGTTATACCCTTCTGTAAGGGAATCACAAAAGAATACAAACGGCTCTGAACCGGTTTAAATACATTTTCAAAACGATAGGAAAAGAATATAAGGAATATGCAAATCATCGTCATGATTAATAAAACATAACGAGGTTCCATGTTATATTTAGGATTTTCACGTTCCTTCATAGATTATCTCCTTTCCTAAAAGTATGAAAAAACAGAATTAAAAACTGTCAAAATGATCTTCTGCTATTGCTTCTCGAAGACTAACCGCATATTTGTCGTAATAGTTATCCTCAATAATTTTAGCAAGCCCGGAAGTAACTGTCATCACGCCAAATTCACAAACATTTACTTTGTTGTCAATATTAGTTTTAAACAGAAAATCCAATCCTTTGATTGCAGCACTGCCTCCGGTAATATAAATCCCGTTATGGAATACATCTGCAGCAATTTCAGGCGGCGTACGATCTAAAATGACACGAATGTTTTCAAATACGGTCTGCATCTGTTCAGAAATGGCATCATTGATTAAAGAGGTATCAATCTCACATTCACGCGGCAAACCTGTAACAAGGTCACGGCCGAATGCACTCATTGTTTCATCGTGCTGAGAGGTAAAATCAACAAGTTCCACCTTAAGACTTTCCGCAGTTTTTGAACCGATTAACAGATTATACTTCTTTCGAACTAATGCAATAATATTATCGTTAAATGTATTGCCGCCAATCGGAATCAGTTTACTGAACATAATTCCGCCCAAACTGATTACAGAGATTTCCGTGGAATCTCCACCAATATTAACAATCATAACACCTTGCGATTTTATTATATCAATTCCGGCACCGATGGCATCGGCAATCGGCTTTTCAACAAGACGAATCTTCTTAGGCCGAACAATCGTACTGTCTACCAAATCATAAAATGCCTTCTTTTCAACCTCGGTAACATCGGAAGGGACCGCAATGTAAAAAGAAGAGCCTCTGAATTTACCAAATACACGTGTAAGATCAAGAAACATACAATTCAGTAGGGAAAGCATATTCGCAAAGCTTCCGATTACTCCGTGAACAATCGGAAAGTTGACATGAATGGATTCAGGGGCTTTACAGTACATTTCAAAAGCCTCATCTCCTATTGCAAGAATCTTCTTGTTTCTAAAAGAGATAACACTTTTCTGGTTATAAACAATTCCCTGACCCTTACGGTAGATTTTCGTGGAATCTGACCCGAAATCAATTCCGAAAACTTTAGAAGCCATATGAAACCTCACTGTAGAATATTCGAATTCTCTTTAAAACTATAATAGCAATCAGCACCTAAAATAATATGATCAATCAAAGGCAATTGCAATTTCAATCCCATATCACGGATGGTTTCCGTAAGATAAATATCATCCAGACTAGGAGAAGGATCTCCACTCGGATGATTATGCATTAATACAAAACAAGCAGCGGAATTCAAAAGACATAAACGAAATACATCTGCCGGAGAAACAAGAGAACTGTTAATGGTACCTTTCGATACGGTAAACTCACGAAGCAGATGCAGCTTACAGTCAAGCAAAAGAACATGTACCTCTTCCTGTTTCCTGTTAGACAAAACATTTCTGTAATAATTGTAAATGCTTTCCGGTTCAAGAAATGTAAGTCTCTCACTACTTTTATAAGATGCAATTCTTCTTGCAATCTCACCAACAGCCTGCAACTGCAAAAACTTTACTGTACCAATCCCTTTTATGGTTTTAATACGGGAGTCTTCACTGTCACAAAGCCCGACCAAGCCATTACACTTTTGCAAAATATCAATTGACGTTTCCAATACATTCTTTCCGTTACAGCCATTTCTTAAAATGATGGATAATAGTTCTGCATCGGAAAGGCTACTTATTCCAAACTGTTTTGCTTTTTCGTCAGGCTGTTCGCCTACTGGCAAGTCCTTCATCAAATAATTCAATAATATCGTTTCCTTTCCCTCTCTCCGGAAACAAATAAGTATTATATGATGTTATTCGCTAAAACAATAATATAACACAAACTCCACTTTTTGTATACGAACAAATTGTGAAGCATTTTTGAACTTAATCGACAGGAAAATCAATACATCCTGCTTTTGCAAGCTCCTCAAGCGTATTCAGGATTCCCAATTTAGCATGGTACCAGGTAAGGCCACCCTGAAAATAGACGTTATAAGGTGGAATAACCGGTCCGTCAGCAGAAAGTTCGATTGAGGAGCCCTGATAAAAGGCACCTGCAGCCATTACAACATCTGAAGTATAACCGGGCATTGCCCAAGGTTCCGGTGTAACAAAGCTGTCTACCGGTGCTGCCTTTTGAATTCCCTTACAAAAGGCTAACATAGCTTCCTTAGAAGAAAGTGTGACTGCCTGGATAATATCATGTCTTGGCTCGGTTCCATTCGGAATAACCGAAAATCCAAGTTTTTCATAAACATTTGCCGCAAAAATCGCACCCTTTAATGCGCCTGCCGTTACAACCGGTGCCATAAACAACCCCTGGAAGAAATTACGGTTTAATCCAAGTGAAGCTCCAACTTCCTTACCTAATCCGGGACTGGTCAGACGATATGCACATTGTTCTACATATTCTTTCTTGCCGACAATGTATCCTCCACATGGTGCAAGCCCACCACCGGGGTTTTTAATCAAAGAACCGACACATAAATCCGCACCAACATCTGTTGGTTCCATTTCATCTACAAATTCACCGTAACAGTTATCGACCATACAAATCACATCACTTTTTACGGATTTTATGAATGTAATCAATTCACCGATTTCTTCAACGGAAAATGTATGTCTTGTGGCATAACCTTTACTTCTTTGAATCTCTACAAGTTTAGTTTTGGAATGAATTGCTTTTTTAATTCCTACATAATCAAATCCACCATCCGGAAGTAAATCAACCTGCCGGTAAGTGATCCCAAATTCCTTTAAAGAACCGGGAGCATCCTGTATACCAATAACAGATTCAAGCGTATCATACGGCTTACCAACTGGAGAAAGAATCTCATCACCGGGTCTAAGATTTGCAGACAACGCAAGTGCAAGCGCATGTGTTCCGCAAGTAATCTGTGCACGTACCAATGCATCCTCGGCATGAAATACAGAAGCATATACAGCTTCAAGAGTTTCTCTGCCAAGGTCATTATAGCCATAACCGGTGGAGGCTTCCAGACACCCTTCCGAAACTCTGTTATCCTGCATTGCTTTGATGACTTTCATCTGGCAGTATTCTGCATTGCTATCGATTTTTCGAAATCGTTCCTCCAATTCCTTCTCAATGTCGGAAGTAAAATCCAATATGGATTTACGAATTCCAAACATCTGATACATATTATTCATAGATATCTCCCAATATGATATTTTTATTCTTTAAGATTTCGCACATCTGTTTGAGAATCTCATCATCGGATTGTATGCTCTTGTTAAAGAATATACAATCCTTTTCTCTGCGAAACCATGTCATCTGTCTTTTTGCAAAATGTCGTGTTTCAAGCTTAATTCGATATACCGCTTCATCAAGAGTGCAGTTCCCATCAAGATAGCTTAACAACTGTTTATATCCAAGTCCCTGCATTGCAACAGTACAATCAGAATATCCAAGTTCTTTCAGGTTGATAATCTCATTCAGAAGACCTTTCTGCATCATAATATCAACACGTTCTTCGATTCCCTTATACAAATCATCTCTATTTTTTTCGAGAACAAAATATGCATATTCAAAATCGGATTCTTTGGCCGCTTCGTTTCTGTTATGTTCAGAAATGCAATAACCATGATAATGCTTGAATTCTAAAGCACGAATTACTCTTTTAATATTCTGCTTTGGAATGGCTTTGGCTGCATCAGGATCCTCAGAAAGTAACTTTTCATATAATACGTCCATTCCACCATTCTCGGACGCCATTGACTCTAGTTGTTCCCGATAACCATCAGATTTAATTTCATCTTCAAAAGTGACATTTTTGAGGAGCGCCTGAATATAAAAACCGGTACCACCAACAATAATCGGTATTCTGCCTCTATTATAAATCTCTTCCATAGCCTCAAGAGCCATTTGTTTAAAAACAGAAACATTAAACTCTTCATCCGGATTCAGACAATCAATCAGATGATGATGTATTCCTTCTGTTTCCTCGGGAGTGATTTTTGCAGTTCCGATATCCATATGGCGATACACTTGCATGGAATCAGCACTGATGATTTCTCCATTAATTGCCTTTGCAAGGCGAATGGAAAGGCCTGTTTTCCCGGCTGATGTCGGACCGGAAATCACAACAAGTTTTTTCTTCATATTATCCTCAAATCTATACGATTCTTTTGAACTTCTTTTCTAATTCATATTGCGTCATTGATACAATAATTGGTCTTCCATGCGGACAATGGAAAGGATTTTCGAGCTGCAAAAGTTCCTCAATCAAATGTCTTGCTTCCGTTTCGGAAACAATCTGATTTCCTTTAATTGCAGACTTACAGGACATGGATGCAATTGTTTCATAAACCTTATCCGGAGTCACGGAATTCCCCTCTGTAAGCTTATCAAGAATACTAAGGAAATAATCCTCGGCATTCATTCTGTATAACGTAGAAGGTACTGCAGAAATTTGGTAATCACGACCGCCAAAATGACTGATTTCAAAACCGATATTGGCAAAAACATCTGCAAAACGATTCAAACATTCCTCTTCTCGAATGGAAAGAGAAAGAATAATTGGAGGCATAATGCTCTGAGAGTATACATCAGAATTATCTTTAGCATGAATCATCTTTTCATAGATAATCTTCTCGTGAGCGGCATGCTGATCAATGATATACATTTCATTTGATGTTTCTACAATCCAATAAGTCTTGAAAACCTGACCGAGAATTCGAAACTGAGGCTTTTCTTTCCATTCTTTAAAATCCTCTTCAATTGTAACAACAGATTCATTGGATTCCGTAAGAACAGGCATTTCCATCTGGACAGGTTTACAATCGGTCTGGACAGGCTTATCATCCACATGGGCAGGTTTATCACCAGTAAATGCGGAATCATCCTTAACTTGTAAACTGGAAACATCAGGAAAATGATATGTCTCCGATTGAATTCGTTTCTGTTCAAAAAACTCCGGCTGTTTTGGAATCGAAACCCTGACGGATTCGTCAACAAGAGCGATATTGGGAATCAAAACGGCATTGTGCAAAGTATCCTTAACAACCTGGCAGATACATTCGCTCAGATTTTCCTGATCGGAGAATCTTACATCCATCTTAGTGGGATGAATATTTACGTCTATACTTTCCGGATTCATCTCAAAAAGCAAAACGGTAAATGGATACTTATGTTGCATCAAATAAGAAGAATACGCCTCTTCTATTGCTTTATAAAGTAGGTTGGAACGGATTGCACGTCCATTTACAAAGCACATTTCATAGTTTCTGTTACCTCTGTTGATAACAGATTTCCCTAAATAACCACTTAAATTGAAAAGTTCACCATGATATTCAATCGGTATCAGATTATCGGCAATCTCTTTCCCGAATACAGAATAAATACAATCCTTGAGCTTACCGTTCCCCGATGTATGTAAAACCGTTCGTCCCTGAATCACAAGAGAAAATGCGATCTCACAGTGTGACACTGCCAAGCGGTTAACAAGTTCATTAATATACCCGGCTTCGGTAACTGCCGACTTAAGAAACTTACGTCTTGCGGGAACGTTATAAAACAAGTCACGGACGAAGAAAGATGTCCCATCAGGAGTACCTGCTTCTTCAAAGACGATTTCCTCTCCGCCTTCAATTACATAACGATTTCCAAGAAAATCTTCACTTCTTTTTGTAAGCAATTCAACACGTGCAACACTGGCGATGCTTGAAAGTGCTTCTCCACGAAATCCAAGACTTGCTATATGCATTAAATCTGAATCAACACGTATTTTACTCGTTGCATGTCGGAGAAAGGCGGTGGGAATATCATCTTTTTCAAATCCGCCTCCGTTGTCGGTAACACGAATAAAGGATATTCCCCCGTTTTTTATTTCAATGGAAATAGCGGTCGCACCCGAGTCTATGGAATTTTCAACAAGCTCCTTAACAATACTTGCAGGGCGTTCAATCACTTCACCTGCTGCAATGCGATTAATTGTATCGGAACTCAATACACGAATATTGCCCATAAAACTCCTTTCCTGACATCAACCGCCGTTTTGCTCAAGATAATTCTCAAACTGTTCCTTATTCATCAGAATTGCTCTCGGCTTAGTGCCTTCTTCAGGTCCAACAACACCAGCCTCGGCAAGCTGATCCATAATTCTGGCCGCACGGTTAAAACCAATTTTATACATACGTTGTAACAAACCGATACTAGCCTTATCCTTCTCGATGATAAATCTTCCGGCTTCTGCAAAATACTCGTCATGGTCAGAATCATTCGATGAATTATCCGCCAGACTGCTTAAACTCTTCTTTCCGGTTTCCTGAGAAGCTTTTTCAATTTGGGCACTGATATTTGAGTTGTATGTGGTATCACAATTTTTCTTCTTAATCTCATCTACAACAGCCTTAACTTCTTCATCGGAAACAAAAGCACCCTGAACACGAATCGGCTTCGGAATACCGCTCGGGAAGAACAACATATCACCTTTTCCGAGAAGTTTCTCCGCTCCAATCTGATCAAGAATGGTACGGGAATCGGTAGCGGAAGCTACGGAAAATGCGATTCTTGAAGGTACATTTGCTTTAATCAAACCAGTGATAACATTTACGGTAGGACGCTGTGTTGCCAATACAAGATGAATACCGGCAGCACGGGCAAGCTGCGCCAGACGACAGATTGCATCTTCTACTTCATTCGGAGATACCATCATCAAATCAGCCATCTCATCTACAATAATAAGAATCTGCGGAAGTTCTGCACGTACATTGCCTTCATTGTCGAGAAGCGGTGTACGGCTTGAGCGAATTTTCTCATTATAATTTTCAATATCACGGACTTCAAGTTCAGCAAACCATTTGTAACGGTTCATCATCTCCTGAACAGCCCAGTTCAAAGCACCGTATGCCTTTTTCGGATCAGTTACAACAGGAATCAACAGATGAGGAATTCCGTTGTAAACACTCAATTCAACAACCTTAGGATCAATCATAATCAATCGAACATCCTTAGGTGTATATCGGTACAGAATACTGATAATAATCGTATTGATACATACGGATTTACCGGAACCGGTAGCACCTGCTATCAAAACATGCGGCATCTTTGCAATATCGGTTACAACGGTATCTCCTGCTATATCCTTACCAACGGCAAATGAGATCTTACCTTTACTTTGTTTGAAGTTTTCAGATTCCAACAAAGAACGGATAAATACAGTAGAACCTTTTGTATTGGGTACTTCGATTCCGACTGCACTCTTTCCGGGGATAGGTGCTTCGATTCGAATATCCTCAGCCGCAAGATTCAATTTGATATCATCGGTCAACGCTGTTATTCGACTTACCTTAGTACCAACCTCGGGTTGAAGCTCATATCTTGTAACATTAGGACCACTTGTAAAGTTGGTTACGGTAACATTAACTCCAAAACTATGTAAAGTATTCTTTAGTTTGGCAGCAGTCTGTTTCAACTCCTCAGATGACATAGTAACCTGATTACGGTCAGGTTTACGAAGAAGTTCGATTTTTGGAAATACGTAAGGTTTTTCTACAACTTCGTCAATCTCACCGATTTCCGTATCAGAAAGTTCTATTTTTTCTTTCTGAGTTTTATGCGCAGTAGGATTTTGTGCCGCAGTCACGGGTTCCGAATACGAGGACATTTCTTCGTTACCATTTGCATCAAATGTTATGGTAGCAGAATTCTCGGAAACATAACCATTGTTATCATTATTGGCAATCACTCCTGCGTTAGAATTCTCTTCGGGAGGAATATATTCAGGAATCGGTGGTTCTTCATACAAAACTGAATTATCTGAAGAATTATGAATTTCCGGAATCCCACCTCTGTTTTCATCATAGGAATAGTTTGAAAGAAGGACTTCGTTATTATTTGCAGAAGTATTCTGATTGAATTTCTTATCGATTTCATCTTGATAAACTGACGGTTTGGCATTGGGATTTGGATTCACCGGATTTTGCGTGGTGGAATTCACAATAGGCTGATAAACAGAACCATTTGAAACACCAACATTCTCAGGCTGTTCTTTACCATAACCGATTAACCTGTCGATGAAACTGGCTTTCTTCTTACGCTTCGGAAAAGTATAAGCTTCGTTCTCCGAATAATTCTGTGAGGGATTTTCCACATCAACCATGACAAGTTTCTTTTTGCGATTTTCCTCCTGAATATCGTCAAGACTCATCTGACGGAACTCATTGTATGTGGGCTGACGCTTTGCTTCAGCTGCTTTACGACGTTCTTCCTCTTCACGTTCCTCTTCTGCAATTGCACGCATCTGAGCGCGTCTCTCACTGTTGCGCTTACGAATTATATGCAATATTGCTTTACCGGTAATGAGCAAAAGACATACAATAATTAAGGTGAGCAAAATCAAAATAGAGGCGATATTATCAAAAAGCTTATATAATGGCTCAGAAATCAGTTCTCCAATCATTCCACCGCCCTGTTGTGCTTTATAGGAAGCGCCAAGCGAAAAATCATCAGCATAATGGCCAAAGAGATGAATCAAACCACACGTAAGTGCAATAACACACCAAAAATAAATCATCTTTCTTGTGGCAATCGGATTGTTTTTATTGGACCTTGTAAATACAACAAAGAAAGCAAGTGCAAATGGAAAGATAAATGCAATCACTTTTCCAAACAACCCCATCATCAGATTCTTGAAAAATGCGCCAATGATTCCACCGAGATTAAATAAACTCAAAAACAGCAACAGCGAAACAAGGAACGTAATGATAATCACAATATCATCAACAAGTTCCTTCCGCTGTCTCATTTCTTCTGTAATGGAATCCGAAAATGAATCTCCACCGTTTTTATCCATTTTTACATTTACATTCAAAGAGTTTTTCTCTGCTTTTTCAATTGCAGAATTATTAAACTTTGAATTCGGATATTTTCTTGTTGATTTCTTGCCGGAACCGGATTTCGTAGCCAAAATTTTCACCTCACTTAAAAATCAGTAAAACAATAAATATCACAATACCTAAAGCTATTCTGTAATAACCGAAAACTTTAAAATCATGCTTTTTAATATAATTAATCATCCAACTGACTGTTGCAAAAGCAACCAGAAAAGCAACAATCATTGCAGAAAGAAGAATTGCATATTGCATACCGTCAAATTCAAAACGATATTTAATCAGCTTCAACATACTTGCACCAAACAGGGTTGGTATTTCAAGGAAGAACGTAAACTCCGTTGCTACACTTCTGCTTGCACCAAGCATCATTGCACCGATAATTGTTATACCGGAACGGGAAGTACCGGGAATCATGGCAAGTACCTGAAAGCAACCGATATATAATGCCATCTTCATTGGAATGGAACCCATTGTTGTAAATCTGGGTGGATGCGACTTATTCCATGTTTCAATAAACAGAAATACGCAACCATAAAAAATCATTGTAATCATGATTGTAATAATGCTTGTGCGTCCGTGAAACATAAGATTAAAAACATTATCCAACAATAAGCCCAATATCATAGCCGGCAGAAACGCAACAAGAATCTTCAACCACAAATATAATTTCGGTCCCTGAAGATAATATCTTTTCTCTTTCGTTTTTGCGATTGGCCAAAGCTGTCGAAAATATATCAACACAACAGCCATTATTGCACCAAGCTGGACAACTACAGTGAACATTTCGGAAAATGTTTCGTCCTTCAGACAATCGGGTTTCAGTATTCGTTCAAATAATAACAGATGTCCCGTACTGCTGATTGGCAAAAATTCTGTAATTCCTTCCACAATGCCAAGAAATACAATTTTCAGGAACTCGAAGAAATTCATCAGTTAACCAACCTCAATTAAAAATATTAAATACTTTTACTTCATTATGACTCAATGAAACAGGAAATTCGTCTTTAAGATAGCGTACATTCGTTTGGTAATCTCCACAATCTGCTTTTACAGTAAATGATAACAGCTTACCATCCTGAAAAGTCAGACTATATGAAGCTCCGCCATACGCCCGAATACCTGTAAACGTTCCGCATCCCCATTCCTTTGGAACAGCAGGCATAAGGATAACACGCTTTTCATTGCTTTGCAAAAATGCTTCAGCGATTGCAGAAATCGCACCAAAATTACCATCAATCTGAAAAGGCGGATGATTATCGAGCAGGTTATCCAATGTACTTCTTTTCAATAATTCAGTCAGATTATCATAGAATGCAACATTGTCCCATAATCTTGCGTACATATTCATAATCCAGGCCCGACTCCATCCGGTATGTCCGCCCCCAAAGCTTAATCTGCGTTTCAAAGTGGCTTTCGCACCCTCAATCAAATCCTGGTCCTTATCGTCGGCAAGTATCTGATTCGATGGATATAAGGCATATAATTGAGAAATATGTCTGTGACCGGGCTCTTCTTCCTCGTAATCTTCCGGCCATTCCATTATCTGTCCAAAACGACCGATGGAAAGTTTCGGAATCTTAGTCAACAGACGCCTCGTTGTGGAAAGAAACGCTTCATCCGAATCCTCTAACAATACCGCAGCCTTAAGATAATCTTCAAACAAATCGCGAAGGATACACATATCCATCGTGGAATTATAACAGGCATGTCCTTTTTCTCCATTCGGTAAAATATAAGTATTCTCAGGAGAAAGAGAAGGACATAAAATAACACAATCATCCTTTTCAATCAGAAAATCATGAAAGAAAAGGACTGTCTGATACATCACCGGATACATTTTTTCAAGGAAAATGCGATCATTGGTATATACATAATGTTCCCAAATATGTGTACATAACCACGCCATTCCCATAACCCAATAGGTGGCAGGAATCCATCCATCCTGCGGTGCCGTATCACCCCAGATATCCGTATTATGATGCGCAACCGTTCCACGACAACCGTACATATTCTGTGCTGTAATCATACCGTTGTCATTCATTCGCAGCATTAAATCAAACAAGGGCAGATGACATTCGCTAAGTCCAAGTTTTTCTGCAGGCCAATAATTCATTTCCGTGTTGATGTTTATAGTAAATTTACTTCCCCACGGAGGATTGATGCTTCCATTCCAAATTCCCTGAAGATTAGCAGGCAAAGATCCTTCTCTGGAACTGGAAATCAAAAGGTATTTACCAAAATCAAAATAAGTTGTAACTAGTCCATTATCCGGATTATTCCTGTTATAAAGATGAAGTCTTTCATCGGTTGGAATAATATCCATCTCTGAATCATAGGAAAGATCTAAACTTGAACGCTGAAACAAATTATGATAATCATGTGTATGCTCTTCCAATAACACGGCATATTCCTTTGCACGTGCAGATGAAAGCGTGTTCCTAACATAACTAAGGGGATCTTTCTCACGAAAAGTTGTTGCTGCAGAGAACAAAATAACAAGTTCACTTACTTTACGTGCTACAATATATTCCCCACGGCATGATACTTCACCATCAATATGAAGAGAAGTAATACCTGCTGCAAAACGGTAATCATCACCCAACATAGAGCCCAGTGCATATACCGAATCGGCATCATGAAAGGAACTGTCATAAAAAGTCATTCTGCCAAAATTGACATCAACATCAAACGGAGTCGAATTATCATTATATAATCGAATTACCATCACATTGGACGGAGCATTTACGAAGATTTCCTCACGATAAATATCTCCTCCGGATTTCTTGCGAAGACGAAATACAGCATCATTTAAGTCGAGTTCTCTTTCATAATCGCTGTAATCAGTCAGTCCAAGATAATTTATGTACAAGTCACCTAAAGTAGAATACGTACGCTCACTTTGCGGAATACCGGAAAAACAATGAAGCATTATCTCCTGTGCTTCGGAAATCTTTCCGTTAAAAATACATTTTCGAACCTCCTCAAGATGTTCCAATGCATCAGGATTAATACGATTCATAGGACCACCATACCAAAGAGAATCTTCATTTAACTGAATATGTTCGCAATCAGTATTCCCGAAAATCATTCCTCCAAGCTTGCCGTTTCCGACAGGCAAAGCTTTATTCCAGTCAAAACCTGCACTCTGTTTATAAAATAATCGACTCATGTTTAATCCTTAATAATTCTAAAAGCGGCATTAAAAATCATTCATCTTTTTAAAGGTTAACCAGAACTGGAAACCAAATTCTTTTTCACTCAAACGATAGAAATCATTTAAATCAGGTCCACAGCTTGCGGAACCGATACCTGACATTCGGTAATCGCAACATAAAACCGTCTGCTGTTCCCGTTCAAGTTCCCAACAATGCTTCTTATCTCGAAGCTGTTCCTGTGAATAATGAGATGCATTAACAGAAAACTCAGCATCCGAATCCAAACGAACCACATAATTTCCATCCGATACCGTAGCATAACGACAACCGAAATGGGAGGAATTCTCCTGCGGTCTGATATAATCCTCATGATTTCCCGTAACAGTTGTATGATGAAGATCAACATAAGAAGCAAGATTCTTATCCTCATAGCTCTCAAGAGGTCCATACCCGAAATAACTGAAATCTTCAAATTGCGGCTTCAGGAACATTCTTAAGCCAAATCTTGGCAAGAAGCTAATCTGATCGTTAATGGTCACATTTGTCTTAATATGAACTTCTCCTGCCGGATAGAATATATATTCCGAAGCAATTCTTGCGGCGGGAATAAAACCGTTCGCTCCAAGTGAGAGTTCAGCTTTAATCGTGATAAAATCAATTGCCTCAATCATTTTTATGGAATAAAGCTTAGTCTGCAATGAATCAAGGCGGAAGCCATCCCATTCCTTACGAATGCGTGAATCATTGTCAATCGGAGCACGGTAAAGGTTGTATGAAGAAGGTGCGGTAAGCATCTCTTCACCTTCCATTTTGACGGAAACAAACATTGCATCATGCTTGGAAATCGTATAATTACATTCCTTGGTAGTGATGTAATAAAAACCGTCGTCTTCTTTTGCGTGAAGGAATAAACGACCGGAAAGCTTTAACGGATTCATTCTATGCGGCACGGAACGAAGAACCATCTGGTCAAAACCGGCTTCCGTACCAGCCGTACAAAAAGGAGTATCCTTCTTATACCGAACAATGAAACGAACACTAACATCTTCCCCATGATTCTGCGGTAACTGCGGAATGTCAAATGTGGCGGATTCACCGGCAGCAAGATTAATTTCAATCGGAGTTTCCGAAAGGAAACGGCCACTATCCTTCATCTCCATTGAAAGCGTAAACAAATCCTCAAAATTAGTATATAACATACGGTTTGTAAGAATGTAAACCGATGGATTGTCTTCTGCAAGAGATACCGTCAATGGTCTGTAACACTGCTTCAATTCAAGAAGTCCGGTATGTGCTTTACGGTCAGGATATAAAAGACCATCGCAGCAGAAATTGCTGTCATTCTGCTTTTCATCCCCGAAATCACCGCCATAACCGTATTTTTCTGTACCGTCCTCAGACTTACCAAGAGATACGGAATGGTCATTCCATTCCCATACACAGCCACCCATAAGGCGTTCATTGTTATATATGAGATTCCAATAATCACTCAAATCACCATTGCTATTACCCATGGAGTGAGAATATTCACAAAGGAAATAAGGCTTCGAATTCTTCTCATCGTCCAAATACTTGATAATATCAGCAGTAGCTGCATACATATGCGACTCTACATCAAGTGCATCATTGGATGTTCCATCAAGGGAATGATTCCCGAATTCATAGTGAACAGGTCTGGAAACATCGGTAGCCTTAACGATTTTAACGGCATCCTCTATATATTTTGAATAGCCATTTTCATTACCCATCGACCACATAATAACACAAGGTCGATTGATATCCCTTTTTACAAGTTTTAAAATTCTGTCTAAAATTGGCTTGGCAAACATTTCATGAATCGATGTCATTTCGTCATCGTGCGAATCCGGAGCTTTCCAGTCCACTCCGTTAAAAGCACTAACAATACCATGTGCTTCCAGGTCAGCCTCGTCAATTACAAACATACCCATTTCATCACAAATCTGATAGAATAATGGTTGATTCGGATAATGTGATGTTCGTATGGTATTGATATTGCATTTTTTCATCATACAGATATCTTCCCGAATCATGGACTCATCACATGTATATCCGGATACTGCATAAGATTCATGACGGTTAACGCCACGAAGTTTTACAGCTTTACCATTAATCTGAAAAACGCCATTCTTTATTGTAATCTCACGAAAACCAATCTTGTCACCGATGATTTCGTTATCAAACATTAGAATCAGAGAATAAAGTACCGGATTCTCACAATTCCAAAGAATGGGATTGTCAATTCTGCAATCAAAAAAGCCATCTTCATCACAATGACCTTCCTTAACAAGATTGCCTGACGCATCCTTAATCACTACAGTAGGCTTTAATGCACTATCACAGGAAAAATGAATCGTTGCACTCGAGTAAGCCTCATCAAAAGCCATCGAATAGGTATAGGATTTCACATGATTAACAGGTCTTTCAAGCATATATACATCACGGAAAATACCATTCAATCGAATTTTATCCTGGTCCTCCAAATAGGATCCGTCGCACCATTTCAAAACAGCTACCGAAATGTCATTCTCACCCGGAACCAAGGCTTCCGTAATGCGAAATTCATGGTTTGCATGACTAACCTGTGAATAACCAAAAATCTGACCGTTTATAAACAAATAAAAGCAACTGTCCACACCCTCAAAAACGAGGTAGCGTTCCATGCTGTCATCTTCGTAATTAAAACTTCTGTGATATACAGAAACCGGATTGTCGTTTGGAACAAACGGCGGATCAAAAACAAAAGGATATGCAAAATTGGTATACTGTGCCTTATCATAACCGGCATACTGTACGCAGGAAGGAACGGTAATGTGATTACTCGTCTCCTGCTTCAAAAAATCAGTAGGCATATCCATAAAGCTTGGATAAAAAGTAAAATCCCATTCTCCGTTCAAGTCAGTAAATCTGGAAGAAAGCTTTCTGGATTGAAATACATCCTCGCCAGGAGCAAAAGGAATATAATAATTCCTATCCTCTTCCGTATTGACATGAAGGATCTCGGGATTCTCATGAAAAGTCATATATTTTTTCAAACAAGTCCACCCCCTGTAATATTAATGTACACCCTAAATGAAGAATATGGCTTGTTTTGAGAAAGGTGCCACAAAAGGATACGATCCATCTATGGCACCTTTGTGCTCAAAAAATCAAATTAGTTTTCTTTGCAGTCTTTGATGGAGAAACTGAAACGTCCCATCTTATCCTTGCCAAGACATACAACCTTAACAACATCGCCGAGTGTAAGGACATCTTCAACATGATTGATTCTTTCCTTAGCAATCTTGGAAATGTGAACCATACCTTCCTTACCCGGAGCAAACTCAAGGAATGCACCGAAATCTTTAATGCTGATAACCTTACCTTCGAGAATCTGACCCTCTTCAAACTCAGTGGTAATGATTTCAATCATCTTCATAGCCTTCTTCATACCATCCATATCGGTTCCGCAGATGGATACATTACCGTCATCGGTAATATCAATCTTTACACCACAAGCATCGATGATTGCATTGATGGTCTTACCTCTCTGACCGACAACATCACCGATAAGCTGAGGATCGATCGACATCTGAATAATCTTAGGTGCGTATGCATTAACTTCTTTTCTGGGCTCGGCAATAGCCGGTTTCATGCAGTTATCCATGATGAAAAGTCTGGCTTCGCGACAACGTGCAATAGCTCCCTCAACAATCTGACGGGTAAGACCGTGAATCTTGATATCCATCTGAATTGCAGTAATACCTTCGGTAGTACCGGTAACCTTAAAGTCCATATCACCAAAGAAGTCTTCAAGACCCTGAATATCGGTTAAAAGGATATAGTCATCATCGGTTTCACCTGTAACAAGTCCACAGGAAATACCGGCAACCATTCTCTTAATCGGAACACCTGCAGCCATAAGAGACATACAGCTTGCACAGGTAGATGCCATTGAAGTGGAACCGTTACTTTCAAAAGTTTCTGAAACGGCACGAATTGCATAAGGGAATTCAGTCTCGCTCGGAAGAACCGGGAGAAGTGCTCTCTCAGCCAATGCACCATGACCGATTTCACGACGGCCGGGTCCTCTGGAAACCTTCGTCTCACCAACGGAATATGCCGGGAAATTATACTGATGAATGTATCTCTTGCTTACAACATTATCATCAAGTCCGTCAACCTTCTGTGCCTCGGAAAGAGGAGCCAAGGTTACTACGTCACAAATCTGAGTCTGTCCACGGGTAAACATAGCGGAGCCGTGAACTCTCGGGATGATATCAACTTCAGCAGCAAGAGGACGAATCTGTGTAATCGCACGTCCGTCAGGTCTCTTCTGATCCTTCAGAATCATCTTACGAACCGTCTTCTTCTCGTACTGATATACTGCTTCATCGATAAGAGGAAGCCAATCCTCTTTATCAGCGAATTTCTCAATCAAGGTATCCTTCATCTGACGGATTCTCTCTTCACGAACCTGCTTCTCAGGAGAGAACATCAAAACTTCCATGTCAGCCGGAGGAACAATTTCCTTAATTGCAGTGAATACTTCCTCAGGAATTGCACAGCTTGTGTACTCATGCTTCGGCTTTCCGCACTCGGCAACAATCTTATCAATAAATTTGATGATTTCCTTGTTGGTAGCATCAGCGAGATAGATTGCTTCAATCATCTTCTCTTCAGGAAGTTCATTGGCACCGGCTTCAATCATAATAACCTTGTCTCTGGTGGAAGCAACGGTAAGTTTAAGGTCGCCATTCTGTGTTTCTTCCTGGGTCGGATTAAGAATGAACTTTCCATCAATCATACCAACCTGTGTGGTTGCGCACGGACCGTCAAACGGGATATCGGAAATAGCAACTGCAATTGCAGAACCAAGCATAGCGGTAAGCTCGGGAGTGCAAGCAGGATCAACACTCATTACGAGATTGTTGATGGTAACATCATTACGATAGTCCTTCGGGAACAAAGGACGCATAGGACGGTCAATAACACGGGAAGTAAGAATTGCATTCTCGGATGCCTTACCTTCTCTCTTATTAAAACCTCCCGGGATCTTTCCAACAGCATACATCTTCTCTTCATATTCAACACTCAAAGGGAAGAAATCAATGCCGTCTCTGGGCTTCTCGCTTGCAGTAGCGGTAGAAAGCACGGTCGTATCACCATAGTGCATAAAAGCTGCACCGTTAGCCTGCTTGGCAACACGGTCTACATCAACCGTAAGGGTTCTGCCGGCAAGCTCCATACTGAAACTCTTGTACATTTTGTACTCCTTTCTTTCGTGCGGAGTCTCCGTAACAACTGATAAATCTGTCGCATCGATAAACTTATCAGTAGTCACGGAAGAAAGACGCCGCATCAATATAATTATTATGTGTGCATATTACCACACATTCTGTTGTATTATACCACAGTTCTACGGAAAATGCTACAAATTTAACAAAAAAAACTACAATTGTCTCCTAAACAAAAAAGCCGGTGAAACCTTATGCCAAAAATAAGACATATCGTTTCACCGACCAGAAAATTACTTAATTTCGGAAATATTCACTATTTTCAATGGTTCATCGCATTTAAGGATAAATCCGATTCCTGAAAGCTCATTTCCTTTGGAAACAGACTTATTATAGTCTGCCGGATTAATGGTAAATTTATTACCATTGGTCTTTATGGAACAACACCAAAAATCACTGCACGATAGATTAGATGATGTCTCCACGGAGTAACTCCAACCGGATAAATTATTGGTAGATTTATTCTTTATCAGTAAGTCAATCTGATAACAGTACTTATTCCCTTCCATCCAAGTATTAACCGACATAACGGAAACGGTAACCCCATTAATAGTCTGACTTTGACTGACTCCTGCAGGTGCGCCGGGGTCCCCACCGGAAAATCCCTGTTCGCTGTCTTTCAGTATTTTCTCCTTTTCTTCATCGGAAACGGGAATATTACCTTTAAAAACTGAAATAAGCCAAAGTGCTTCCGTGGATAATTCATCCTCTTTCAAATCATAAAGCTTCTTGACATCGGCACGAATTAAACAGGAACTTTCATTTTTATTCGCCAAATTCCAACAAACATAACTGACGTGATTCTCGTTTAATACAATAATCCATTTGTTGGCTTCATCAATGTCACAGCGACCGTTTCCGGAAGCATCTGTAATACCAAATTCACTGACAAAAACCGGTAGACCGGCCTTTATGGCAGAAACAAGCTTCTGTCTCAAATTGTCTTTATGTGTTCCGGCATAAAAATGGAGGGCATACATAATATTATTCCCTTTGATGGGATTTTTAGCAGCCAAATCAACATCCTGACTCCAAGTAGGCGTTCCAACAATGATAATTGAATCTTTATTGTATTTTCTGATGATTGGAATAATTATCTCGGCATATTGCTTTATCTCATCCCAACCGGTGCCGCCGTTTGGTTCGTTGCATATTTCGTAGATTACATTATCGTAGGATGCATATTCTTTACAAATTTCTTCAAAAAATGCCTTTGATTCGGAAACGTATTTCATGGGTGTCAAATCATGAAGAATATGCCAGTCTACAATAACATAAAGCCCTAAATCGGTAGCATATTGTACACCGTTTTTCACAGTATTCTTAATCTTCTGCTTCTCAGCCTCCGAACATGTACAATAGCCATTTTCATCCGTATACATGGCAAGTCTGACAACATTAGCTCCCCATTCGTCACGAAGCATTCGAAAAGTATTCGGATTTACATATTCAGGATACCACTGTAAGCCATGCGTACTGACTCCTTTTAACTGGAAGACCTTTCCATTGGCATCAACCAAGGATGTTCCCTGAACCTTTAACTTACCATGTTGTCCAAATGGTGTATTCTTGGAATCCCCCTTCGGCGGTTGCGTTGGTACCGGCGTTGGTGTCAAAGTTGGTGTGGCAACTGGTGTAAAAGTAATTTCCAAAGTAGTAGTTGCAACCGTTGTTACTGTTGGCGAAACCTTATCCGAAACAGCTGTTTGCGTTATGGTTTTCTTGTTGGAATCTTTGTTCTTTTGAAGGCTGTTATTTCTCTTATCATTTTTAATACATACAATAACAATTGCAGCAATCAAAACAACAATCAAAGCAGAAAGGGATACGAATACAATTCGTCCGGCTTTTGCAGATACATTATCGGTACTTTTTATTTTATTGTTCTTCGTCATTTTGTTCCTCCTTGAACAAAGAACGGATTCTGTCGGTCATATAAAGAGAACCGATACAGAGAATGACTTCATCGCTGTTTACACTTTCCACAAGCTGAAGAATGGTGTCTTCCAGGTTATCAACTAAAATCAGTCCATATTCATCACATAATGCGTGTACATCATCATTGGAAATTGCACGGGCATTCTCGAAACGGTAAAAGCGAATATCTTCTGCGAAATTCTTCAAAATGGAAATCATGGATTTATAATCTTTATCGGCAAGCATACCGGTTACAACATGAATCTTTCTTCCGAAAAATGCAGGACCTTTAAAGAATTCCCAAGCAGCCATAATACATTGCGGATTATGGCCACCGTCCAGATACAAATCAGGTCCGTTGTGAAGAAGTTCCATACGAACAGGCCAATTCACATGGGAAAGACCATTCGTGATATCCTGGTCACTGATAAAAAACTGACCTTTATTCAAAAGACGAATAACCTCAATTGCAACCGCACAATTCTTTTGCTGATGCTTACCGAGAAGATTCAATCTGATATCATAGTTTCTGTATCGAAAATGCTCATATTGGGAGATATAATCCAGTTGCTTTAAACAATCTAGATCCACAAAATGAGGAATCGCATTCTTCTTAAATGCAGTTGAAGTTAAGACATCAACTGCCTCTTTACAGGAAGGATAAATGACAACATCGTGACCATTTTTAATAATCCCAGCTTTTGCTGCTGCAATCTCTTCAATTGTGTTTCCAAGAATTGCGCAATGATCCAATCCGATATTCATAATCACACTGCAAAGAGGATGTGGAACAATATTGGTAGGATCAAAAGAACCGCCAAGACCTGTTTCCAAAATAACGACATCACACCCCTGCCGTTCGAAATATAACAACGCAATAATCGTCAGCAGCTCAAACTGATTCGGAGTATCATACAGACGGTCCGTATATTCAAAAACCTCTTCTGCAATTTCCGTAAGTGATGCCTTTGGTATTTTCTTGTCATTAATCTGAATTCGTTCGCGAAAATCATGAATATAAGGAGATGTAAATAAACCAACCTTATACCCTGCCTCTATCAAGACAGAATGCAGCATAGCGCAAACAGAGCCCTTACCATTGGTACCCGCAACATGAATGATGGACAGTCTTTCCTCAGGATTACCAAAATGCTCCATAGTCTTCTTCATTCGATACAGGCCGGAGAATTTCGAAAAAAAGCTCTTGGAAGTCAATTTATTCAAAGCCTCATCATAATTCACAATATCACCTCAAATCTGAAGACCGGTTTCTTTAATTGCCTTCTCTAAATCACTCATCATATATAAGGTTCCCGTACAAAGAACATTCTTTCCGCTTCTAAAATACTCAGCTATGGTTTCTCCTGCTTTTTCAATGGAACCGGTGGCTTCTGCCTTCACTCCAAGCGATTCCAAATACTTTTTAAGTTTTTTTGCAGGAAGAGCACGGGAATTGTTGGGAGTAACGGTAATAAAGCTTTCTGCATACGGAACAAGCAAAGGATACATAGCAGTGTAATCCTTATCTGCCATTACACCTGTTACTATAATGAATTTGGGTGAATCCGGCAATACTGCAAGGGATTCGGTTAATGCACGAATACAATCCGGATTATGCCCTCCGTCCATAATAAAATACGGTTTCAGGCTTCTGAACTGGAATCGGAAAGGTAACATGGCTATGGATAATCCATTTCTGATTGCATCGTTGGAAATATATACATCTAACTGCCTTAATGCGTAAACTGCCGCACATACTGTTTTTGCATTTTCCTGCTGATACAATCCGGGAAGGGAAAGTTTAGCATTAAGAGATTCTTTTGAAAATGGAATTACGGAATCTCCGGCATAAAGGAATGGATTTCCATGTTCAAAACAATACATATCACAAATACGACGAATCGCATTGGAATTGATTCCAAGAACGACGGTTTCTCCGGGAGCAGAAATCGCAACCTTCTCTTTCAGAATCTCCTCTTCCGTATCACCAAGATACTGCATATGATCTTTTGCAATATGAGAGATAACCGTAAGAATGCCCGGAGTTTCAAGATGCGTAGCATCCTTTGCTCCACCCATTCCTGCTTCTAAAACAATATATTCACAGTCAGCTCTTTGAAACAATATAATACCGATAATAACAGACATTTCAAATTCAGTTGGATACTCTTCTTCAGGAAGAACTCCACAAACGACCTGTAGGGCATTGACTGCATCAATATAGGCGTCATCATCAATTTGCTGAAGCTGAATCCGATAATAATCCTTCAACCCCCTCAACGCAGGCGAAGACATTGACCCGACTTTATAGCCCGCACATACCAAAACAGCGGAAAGCATTGCTGTTACGGAACCTTTCCCATTCGTTCCGACAACATGTATGATTTTCATGTTCTTTTCGGGATTATCCAACAAACTTAATATTTTATGAATTCTTGAAAGACCGGGTTTGGAAACATTCGTTTTCTCATTTTTCACAAAGCGATAAGCTTCATCTATTGTCACTTGCACTATCCTCTTTCTTATCATTATCATAGAATCCATTACTATTCAAAAAGGATCGGATTCTTGGAAATACATAACGAATTGCCAAAAGTAAAATCGGAAGTTCTATTGCAGCGAGTCCCGCACTCTGCAAGAAACGAAGTCCCCAAAACTCGAGTGTATTGGGAGAACCGCCAAAAATAATAAGTCCGATTGTTGTAATAACACCACCACAGATAATCTGGTCAGCTATAACAGTGAGAAATGTCAATACGATACCGGGCTTCTTGCCTTTGAATAAATAACCGAATATTAAGCCACGAATACAAGCAGCCAAAGAAATAATCGGATTAACCTGACCTCCCCAAAATATAAATGCGCCAAGTACATCGGCAGTAAGACTGCAAAAGCCGCATAAGGCAAGATTCAGACACATTCCGGTAATCGCTCTGGCAATAAATGTGGTACCGATTCTGAATGAAGTTCCGATGGTTATGGAAAGATACCTTTCAAATACCAGCTGTAATGCAATCATCATAGCGGAAAGCGAAATAATCAGTGTGATTTTTGTTTTTTTTCTCATAATTTAAAAAACCTCCTTTTGTCCCGTAATAAGCTACAAAAGGAGAATTCCCATGTAGCAGCGGGATGCGAATTCTGTACCGCAAGCATTAATCTTTTCGTTCCGAAGACAACTCCCCGTTCATCGGACACTTAACGCACAGAATTCTACTCTGCAAACTCTATACAGATTATACAACTTCATTGAATAAAAATCCATAGTGCAAAACAACGGATTTTAAAGAAAAAATGAGGCTATGTTTTAACATAGCCCCATACAGATTACTTACGAATCTCAAGTTTTTCAATCAAGGTACGATATCCTTCGATATCCTTGGACTTAAGATAATCAAGCAAACCACGTCTCTGACCAACCATCTTATAAAGGCCGCGTCTACTGTGGCTGTCCTGCTTGTTGTTCTTAAGATGCTCGGTAAGTTCCTTAATTCTTGCAGTCAAAAGTGCAATCTGAACTTCTGTGGAACCTGTATCAGCAGGATTCTTACCAAACTCAGCAATGATAGCTGCTTTCTGCTCTTTGCTAACCATGTTATTGTCCTCCATATTTCTATAATGATACGCCGTATTCTAAGTCTCGGTTGAGGAATCCAAAGACTGAGAATCGGTCAACGAATGTTAATATAGCATAACATTTATGCTTTGTAAATAGGTTTTGTACGATTTTCCGCAATTTCCTTATCCTTTTGAATCTGCGCTCTCAATTCATCCAAAGATGCGAACTTGCATTCTCCGCGAATACGACGACCGAAGTAAACTTTAATCTCTGCCTGATAACCGATTCCTTCTTCCGGGAATTTCAGAAGGTGCGTTTCCACGGTAATCGGATTATCCTCGCTTACGGTAGGATTCTTTCCGATATTTGTAATGGACGGATAAGCTTTGCCATTAATAACAGTATCGGTTTCATAAACGCCATCCGGCGGAATTAGTTTATCCTTATCCGGGAGCAGATTCAACGTAGGAAATCCGATAGTTCTTCCTAACTGCCGACACATTTGCGTGAAGCCTTCTATGCGATAAGGCGTTCCTAAAAGCAATGCCGCCTTTTCTGTTTCTCCGTTTTGAACCAACTCGCGAATTGCTGTGCAGGAAACAATTTCTCCTTCATATTCAACCTGATTAATAATATGAACCTCGATTTTCTGCTTCTCACATAAGGTTTTTAACAGTTTAGCATCTCCGCTTCGCTGATGACCGAATCGGAAGTCTTCTCCAACATATACAATGGAAGCCTTACACTGTTCCTTTAACTTATTCACAAACTGCTCGGGAGAAAGTTCACGGATATCTTGAAAATCAACACTTATATAGGCTTCCAAACCAACCTGTTCAAAAAGATGCTTCTTCTCATCTTTTGTAAACAAAACCTTTCCGAAGGAAGGTGGAAAATCAATTGCCAGCACTGTGGCCGGAAGATTCCTTTTGGTTTCCATTAATTCCGATAGGATTGCACGATGTCCGAGATGAAGCCCGTCGAATTTGCCTAACATAACGGCACAACGCTTTGCATCATAGCTTTCCATTGAGGGATAACAGTTCATCCGATTGGGAAGAAACATCTTTATCGGGTAATACATGAGATGCTCCTGACGCCATTCGTATAAAGCCATAAATTCCTCTCCTAGGTATACTCTAATCTGAAGATAGGATTCGTCCTCCAAAATCAGCATAAATTTTGAAAGAGGATTTCCGTTTAATAAGGATGATACACCGATATCTTTGATTCGAGCATAACCATACTGCTGAAACAAAGTATCCGGCTGCAGAAGAATTTCTTCAATCCGGTTTTCATTTCTCAATTGTTCAACCTGTTCCAAAGTATAAGCATGCTCCAGATTAAACTCTCCTGAAGCGGTACGAACCAAAGATGTCATACAGGCCCCACAGCCAAGAATCTGCCCTATATCATGGCATATCGTACGAATATAGGTTCCCTTGGAACAACGGACTTTCATGGAAAATGTGGCATTTTCCGTTGAATAATCTGATATTTCGATGGAATGAATCGTAATCGGTTTCTTCTCACGTTCAACTTCGATTCCACGACGTGCCAGGTCAACAAGTTTCTGACCATTAACCTTTCTGGCGGAATACATGGGCGTTTCCTGAAGAATGTCACCAACAAGGGAATTTGCAGCTTCAAGTAAGGCTTCATATGTTACGTTAACCCGCTTCTCTTCTATGATTCTGCCGCTGATATCCTGTGTATCGGTTGTAATTCCAAGCCTGACTCCTGCAATATATTCCTTGTTCCTATCCATAATCAGATCACACACTTTAGTCGCTGAACCTAAACATACCGGCAGTACACCGGTAGCATCAGGATCAAGTGTCCCCGTATGACCGATTTTCTTTACACGCAAAATACCTCTCAATTTTGCAATAACATCATGAGAGGTATAGCTTTTTTCTTTATTGATTACAATAATTCCGTTCATATATTTTATAACTGAAACATAACCATGGCAGAAATTTGTGTAAAGGTTTCATCCAGATCAGCTTTAATGCTGAATCCTGCAGCCAGTTTATGACCACCACCGCCAAATGAAGCAGCAATACCGGCAACATCAACCTTTCCGTTACTTCTTAAACTAAACTTATATAGTCCCGGCTCATCCTCACGAATAAACACGGCAACCTCTACGCCTTCTGTCGTTCTTATCTGACTGACAATGCTTTCTGTATCAGATGCGGCAGCGCCGAGTTTTTCCAGGTCATTCAAAGTAAGCACTGTGGAAATCAATTTGCCGTCAAGACCAAGCTTTGCTTTGTTAAGCGCAAAACCAAGCGTCTTAAGTTGCAAAAAGGATTTTATAAAATACGTTCTGTCAATCAAATCAGCAGTGTCGATTCCTTTGCTCATCAGACGTCCCACAATACACATTGTTCTTTCAGAAGTACAGCTGTACTTAAATACACCGGTATCATGCATTATTCCGACATATAAAGCTTCGGCAATCGAAAGGTCGATTTGTTTCTCATCAAGAAAATCAAATAAAACCTCACAGGTTGAACTTGCTGATGGATATACAAAATTAACGTCACCAAAACCTGCATTGGTAATATGATGGTCAAATACAATCTTTCCGTTAGCTTCCAGAAATGCCTTTTCGCATCGTCCAAGTCTGTCTGAACTGCCACAATCCAAACTGATAAACAAATCAAACGGGCGGTCAGGAAAATGATACTCTGTATCAATATTCTCCAATCCATTCAACATGGAAAGACTCTTAGAGATACCTTCCAGATAGGAATAAATCTGTACAGAATCGCCGAGTACCTTCTTCAGATAAAGTGTACAGCCAAGAACAGCTCCAACACAGTCACCATCGGGATGAACATGGCCGGAAATACCAATCAGTTTAGCGCCACTGACTATTTTTTCAAGCTTTTCTTCCATGCTACTGCTCATTTCCTTCCTTTTCATCCTTTGCTATATGCAAAGATTCGATTAATTCATTCATATGCATACCATATTCCAAAGATTCATCAAGAATAAATCTGAGTTCCGGAGTATTTCTGAGATTCAAATTCTTGGCCAGACTGGAACGAAGGAAGGGAGCTGCATTTTTCAGCCCCTTCATCGTTGCGTCTTTTACGGAAGCGTCACCAAGAACACTGATATAAACCTTTGCGGATTTTAAGTCAGGAGCAACCTCAACATCAGAAACAGATGTCATCGGTGCAATTCTCGGGTCCTTAACCTCGAAAAGAATCAGATTACTCAGTTCCTTCTGAACCTCTTGATTGATTCTTGTATTTTTAATACTGTTTTTTCTCAAAATACCTGCTTTCTACCTACTTACGAGGTACTTCCTGCATAATGTAAATCTCAACCTGATCACCCTCGGCAATCTCATTGAATTTTTCAAACAGAATACCGCATTCATATCCGGCTGCAACTTCCTTAACATCATCCTTCATACGCTTAAGGGAAGCAATATTTCCATCGAAAATCTGATTTCCATTACGGGTAATGCGAGCCTTGCTGCCACGGGTAATCTTACCATCAAGCACATAAGAACCGGCAATACTTCCGACATTGCTAGCCTTGAAAATCTGACGAATTTCGGCATGACCGGTAATAACCTCTTCATAAACAGGATCAAGCATTCCCTTCATAGCAAGTTCAATATCGTCAATAGCATTATAAATAACGGAATATAGACGAATATCGACATTTTCACGTTCAGCCGTATCACTTGCGGCGCTATCAGGTTTTACATTGAAACCGATAATAATAGCATTACTTGCACTTGCAAGAATAACATCGGACTCATTAATGTTACCTGCACCACCGTGAATACAACGAACAGCAACCTCATCATTGGACAACTTGGTAAGGGACTGCTTTACAGCCTCAACAGAACCTGCAACATCAGCCTTAACAATAATATTCAACTCCTTAATATTACCGGCCTTAATCTGATCAAACAATCCTTCCAAGGAGAGCTTGGATTTTGTCTCCAGAATCAATTGTTCCTTATACTGTGCAATAAATGCTTCTGCAATCTCTCTTGCTTCCTTTTCACCGGATGTCGCAACAAGGGTATCTCCGGCATTCGGAACACTGTTCAAGCCAAGAATCTCAACAGGTGTAGAAGGACCTGCAGTGGTAACCTTCTGTCCCTTATCATTAATCATTGCACGAATCTTTCCGTAGGAGGAACCGATTGCAACATTATCACCGACACGAAGTGTACCCTTCTGAACCAAAACGGTAGCAACAGGGCCACGACCTTTATCAAGCTTAGCTTCAATAACAATACCACGAGCCTTACGGTTCGGATTAGCACGAAGTTCCTGTACCTCCGCTGTCAGAAGAATCATCTCAAGAAGCTGCTGAATACCGTCACCACGCTTTGCGGAAACCGGTACGGTAACAACATCACCGCCCCAGGATTCTGCAACAAGACCCTGTTCGGACAATTCAGTCAATACACGGTCAGGATTTGCCGCTTCCTTATCCATCTTATTGATGGCAACAACAATCGGAACATTTGCCGCTTTCGCATGGTTAATTGCTTCAATTGTCTGCGGCATAACACCGTCATCTGCAGCAACAACGAGGACTGCAATATCAGTAGCCATTGCACCACGCATACGCATAGCGGTAAATGCCTCATGACCGGGAGTATCAAGAAATGTAATTAATTCACCATTAATCTCAACCTGATAAGCACCAATATGCTGCGTAATTCCACCTGCCTCACGTGAAGTAACATTAGTGGAACGAATCTTATCGAGAATAGATGTTTTACCATGGTCAACATGACCCATAACACAGACAACCGGAGGACGTTTCTTCATGGACTCCTCGGTATCCTCGGTATCTCTCATCAATTCCTCTACCACGTCTACAACCTGCTCTTTTTCAACGATACAGTTATAATCCATGGCAAGAAGCTCGGCCTCCTCATAAGGAAGCTCGGTATTAACATTACAAATCTTACCGCTAAGGAACAGCTTCTTAACGATCGCTGCAGCATTCTGTTTCATCTTGTCGGCAAGTTCTTTAATGGTAATAACTTCAGGAATAATAATAGTTTTTACTTCATTCGGATCTTCAACCTTAGCAGGAACTACTTCAGGCTTAATGAATGCTCCGCGACGATCTTCTTTTTTACCGCGAAGTCCTTTCTTACCTTCCATCTCGTTATCCTTGTCAAGATTTCTGTTACGATTCTTGTCACGGTTACGGTTATTGAAGGCATCTGCTCTATGCTCCTTATTGATATCATTTGCGAAATCACTCTTTATGGAGCTTGAATCCTTTCTGGAATCATTCTTGCGCTGGAAGGTTTTGCGGGTATCACTGTCCTTATCCTTATCAAAACCGGCATTTCTGTCAAATGATCCCTTGCCAAAATTATCGCGTCCCTGACCACCCTGCTGACCAGCTCTGTGATTAAAGCCGCCCTGCTGCTGACCGTCTCTGGGAGTACGATTGTAGCCACCTTGCTGCTGACCATCTCTGGGAGTACGGTTGTAACCACCCTGCTGACCGTCTCTGGGAGTTCGATTGTAACCACCCTGCTGCTGACCGTCTCTAGGGGTTCGATTGTAGCCACCCTGCTGACCGTCTCTAGGGGTACGATTATAGCCACCCTGCTGCTGACCATCTCTGGGAGTTCGGTTGTAACCACCCTGCTGACCGTCTTTTCTGGTATCATTGGATTTATTATTGTCACGATTAGAAACCGGTTTCTTATCCTCAGAATTATGTTCTGTATTAACAGTTTTTGTAACAGGCTTTTTCTCATCTGTTACTACAGGCACAATTACCTTTTCCTCAACAGGTTTGGATACTTCCTTAACGGGTTCCTTTTCCTCTTTGACTTCAACAGGGTTTACTGCTTCTGCCTTATTCTCTTCAGCCTTTTCTGGTGCCTTTGCAGGAGCCTCCTCTTTCTTCTTAGGTTCTGTTTCCTTAGAAGGAGTATCAGCTTTCTTTGCAAGACGAACAAGTCGTCCATCTTTTGTATAAGAATACACAGCAACATTTATGTTACCGTTTTCATCCTTAGTAGGTTTAATTCTAAAACCGTTCTTATCAAGAGGGAGTTTCTTCAAATTACCCTCTTCATCAAAAACAGGTCCCGTAATCGGAAGCGGATTACCATCTGCATCCTTTGTACGAACAAGTGAACCATCCTGATAGAAAAGCTTACTGCTCTTGTTTTCAGTCTTAGGTTCGGTATGCTTAATCTTTCTCTTACCAAAGAAACTCTCGGCAATAGCGATTGCTTTGTCATCGACCAAACTGGTTACACTCTTTGCGTCAACACCTTTTTCACGTAAATAAGACATCAAATCATTATTCTTGATGCCAAGTTCACGTGCCAATTCATTGACTTTAATATTCGCCATGCGGTGTACCTCCAAAATTATTCAATAAGTTTAAAATTCTATTTGCTATCCCTTCGTCAAGTACCGTAACCGAAGCACGCGCTTCACAACCGATTGCATGTCCAAGGGAATCCTTAGTTCCGTAAATCAATACAGGAACCTTATAATATGACGTTATATCATTTAACGATTTAGTCGTATTAGCCGAAGCATCAGAGGAAATAATAACAAGTCTGGCGGTACCCTTACGTATTGCCTCCTCGGTTTGATATCCTCCGGAACAAACCTTACCTGCTTTCTTACCGATGCTTAGCATATTCAAAATACGGTCAACCATTGTCCGTCATCTCCTTTTCCAGTTCGGAATATAAGCTGTCGGAAAATGTGACTCCTAAGGAGCGCTCAATCGCATGACTCTTCATTGCTTTATGAAAGCATTCCAGATTATCACAAATATAGGCTCCTCTACCGTTCTTTTTACCGGTTCGGTCTACCTCAAAGGAATCCTCAGCCGTATGTAAAATACGTATCAGTTCCTTTTTGGGTTTCATATTACCGCATCCGGTACATTTTCTGAGTGGAATTTTCTTCGCCTGCATAATTCCTACCCTTCTACCTGAGACTCTCCCTTAATATCAATCTTATAGCCGGTCAGACGAGCTGCAAGACGAGCATTCTGTCCGCCGGTACCGATTGCAAGACAAAGTTGATGATCCGGAACGATAACTCTTGCAAAATGCTCATCAGAGTTAACTTCAACAGATACAGCCTTTGCCGGAGAAAGGGCATTCTTAATTAATGTCTCAGGATCACTGCTCCAGTTGATAATATCAATTTTCTCACCACGAAGTTCATCAACAACCGCATTAACACGTGAGCTGTTCACACCAACACATGCACCAACGGGATCAACATTAGGATTATAGGAATATACAGCCATCTTGGTTCTCTGACCTGCCTCACGGCTGATACTCTTAATTTCAACGGTACCATCTGCGACCTCGGAAACCTCATTCTCAAAAAGCCTCTTAACGAGATCAGGATGCGTACGGGATACGGTAATTCTCGGTCCTTTGGATGTATCCTTTACTTCAAGAACATAAACCTTAACGCGCTCGTTCGGACGGAAGGATTCTCCGCGAATCTGCTCGGATTCAATCAAAACAGCATCCATCTTACCAAGATTCAAGGTAACATTCTTCTCGTTAATACGCTGTACAACACCGGTAACTACCTCATGCTCCTTGCCGGCATACTTTTCGTAAAGCTGTTTTCTTTCCTCTTCACGAATTTTCTGAACAATAGCCTGTTTCGCTTTGCTTGCAACAATACGTCCAAAATCCTTCGGAATAACTTCAGTATATGCTACATCACCAAGTGCAAGTTTTTTCGAAGGGAACTTAACAGCTGCTTCCTCCGGAGTAATCTGAATTGCTTCATCCTCAACAACCTCAACAACCTCATAACCGGAAAGAACCTTTACATCGCCACTGTCAGCATCAATCTTAACCTGAACATAATCATTCTTCTTATATTCATTCTTTACCGCTGCAACGAGTGCTGTTTCAATAGCCTCCAAAAGGACCTCCTTCGGGATATCCTTCTCCTTTTCAATGGTTTCCAATGCCTCAATCAGCATATTCTTACTTTCTTTTTCCATGAAATCCTCCTTTTATATATCTTTAATAAATTATTTACTTAGTTCCGAATACTCAGACAAATGCCTGACGAATCATTGAAATATTCTTACGTTCCAAAACAAGTTCCAACTCATCAACCTTAACCTTTACAGAATCCTTGTCATAAGCAATCAGCGTTGCAGTGAATTCCTTTCGCTTTTCAACTGCTTTGAAAAGACGCAGATCAATCAGTTTGCCGATATTTCGATCAAAATCTTTATCCTTCTTAAGCGGTCTGGTAAGTCCGGGAGAGCTTACCTCAAGAATATAGGCATCCTTAATGAAATCTGCCTCATCCAAACGGTCGCTCAATGCTCTGCTTACAAGTTCACAGTCATCAATGGTAATACCACCGGGTTTATCAATATAAACTCGTAGATAGAAATCACTGACTTCCTTCTCATAATCAATGTCAACAAGTTCGAAACCGTTCTCGGACACAATCGGCAATACCAACTGTTCCGTCTTTGATTCATATAATTCTCTTTGTGTCATCAGTATCCTTTCATCGGGCAAATGTAAAGGAGTTCCGAAATCTCGGAACTCCTTCATAAACACATTAGTAACATATCTTATTATAGCGTTAGATTTTGAAAATGCAAGTCATATTCTCAAAATAATAAAGAAAAAAAGAATATTTTAAGCATTTTCCGTCTGATTTTTCTTGTTTTTATGCTTGCGGAATGCAATTCCTGCCCAAATACCAAGACCACCACAGCATAAAAGAGCGATATATGTCAGAAAACTCTTCCCTAATTCTGCAATAAACTCCATGAAAACTCCTCCGAATTATTCTCTTACAAAACGAAAACTCTCTTAAAAGACACTGATATCATATCAGGATTTTCTGCGGTTGGCAAGTTCCTTAACAATATCGTTCCAATCCACACCACATTCAACCATAAGAACCATAAGATGATACAGGTAGTCAGCGATCTCATATTTCAGTTCTTCTGCGTTAGGATTTTTGGCAGCAATTGTAATCTCTGTTGCCTCCTCACCGCACTTCTTCAGAATCTTATCAATTCCCTTATCAAAAAGATAATTCGTATAGGAACCTTCCTTCGGGTTATCCTTCCGTTCACGAATTACATCATAATCCTCGGTAAGTACGGTAAGCGGATTATAACCGAGAAATTCCTTCTTGCAAAGTTCACGATAGAAGCAGGAATAATTGTTCGTATGACAAGCTGCTCCGAGCTGATGAACCTTGGCGAGAATGGTATCGTTATCACAGTCAATACGAAGTTCCTTCAGGAACTGATAATGACCGGATGTCTCACCTTTAATCCAAAGTTCCTGACGACTTCTGCTGTAATAGGTCATCCGCCCGGTCTGAATGGTATTGTTATAAGCTTCTTCATTCATATAAGCAACCATCAAAACTTCTGAAGTCTTATAATCCTGTACTACAACGGGAATCAAACCGTCAGTACCAAGTTTAAACTCAGAAAATGGAATTGCACTTTCCAGACATTTGGTATCAAGACCAAAATCCTTCAATGACGACTTTATTCTCTGAATATTCTTACCAACATAGTAATTCGTTAATACACCGGAAACATTCTCCATGGAAAGCAAAGATTCAATATCGTTTCGGATTAAACTGTCACGAATCATGACAGGAAGGGGACTTTGTAAAATGGTATCCTGCACATCATCGGGCGTAACATGCTTAAAAATAAATCCGCATATTCCCATCTCCTTCAAGTCATCCAACAATGTTAAACTGCGATACTCAAATGCCTCGGATTCCCTATCCGTATTAAACTCAACAAGAATCTTATCCTTACCGAAACGGTCAATAGCCTTCACTATCTCCTCTTTCGGAAAATACGAATCATAAGAAACCACAACACAGGTTGCCCCTGTATATAAAGCTTTCTTTACATCCTCAAAACGTTTTACAACACAACCGATATAAAGAGGGATATCTACCTCCTTCATAATTACACGAACATTAGCAAGGAAAGCCTCCTGTGCCTGTTCATTACGATCATAATTGTAAAGATATAAGCCGTCAGCACCATTCTGCTCATATGATTTGGCTTTGCTGAGAACATTACCCTCGTATTCCGTTTCCGCATTGATATAGGCGAATATATTCTTCTTCATACCTTAAATGGTTCCTTTCGTGGAAAGTACTCCCTGAATTCTTTCATCATAACAGGTGGCCATATCAAGAGCTTTGGAAAATGCCTTAAACATAGCTTCCAAAATATGATGGTTATTATCACCGGAAAGCATACGAATGTGAAGATTCATTCCGGAGGAATAAGAAACCGCATAGAAAAATTCCTTAGCAAGTTCCACATCCATCTCTCCGAGACGATCAACCGTAGTCGTAACATCATAACAGAAATAAGGTCTTCCGGACAAATCCAATGCGCAAAGCATTAAAGTCTCATCCATCGGTAGAATAAAACTGCCATAACGCTTAATACCCTTCTTATCGCCAAGAGTTTCCTTGATAGCTTGGCCAAGAACAATTCCGGTATCCTCAACAGTATGATGACTGTCAACATTCAAGTCTCCGTTAACCTTGAGCTGCAAATCAAAAAGACCATGTTTGGCAAAGCCGGAAAGCATATGGTCAAAGAATCCGATTCCGGTATTGATTTCATACTGACCGGTACCATCGAGATTTAAAGTGCAGCTAATCTGCGTCTCATTCGTATTTCTGGTTACTGTTGCTGTACGATTCATAAATACCTCCTTTAGGTATCTGCTAATAAATCTATTTTACTCGTTTTCGAAACGAACTGCAATCGAATTTGCATGTGCAGTAAGACCTTCTGCTTCGGCAAATGTAATAATCTCCTTATAAACAGGAGAAAGTGCCTCTCTGGAATAAGAAATAACACTACTCTTTTTAATAAAATCATCTACATTAAGCGGTGAGAAAAATCTTGCAGTGCCATTCGTCGGAAGAATATGATCCGGACCTGCAAAATAGTCCCCAAGAGGCTCACTGGAGTATTCACCAAGGAATATTGCACCCGCATTCTTAATATAAGTCATGGTATCAAAAGGATTCTTTGTTAGAATCTCAAGGTGCTCTGAAGCAATATCGTTAGCAGTCTGAATTGCCTGTTCCATAGACTCCGCAACAAAAATACATCCATAATTCTCAAGGGATTTCTCAATAATCTCCTTGCGGGAAAGCTTCTGAGTAAACTTATCCACCTCTTCAGAAACCTTGGCAGCAAGTTTGCTACTGGTTGTTACAAGAATTGCAGAAGCAAGCTCATCATGCTCTGCCTGACTCAGCAAATCAGCTGCAACATAACGGGGATTAGCCGTCTCATCAGCAAGAACAAGAATCTCACTCGGTCCTGCAATGGAATCTATACCAACATTTCCATATACAGCCTTCTTGGCAAGAGCTACAAAAATGTTACCGGGTCCGACTATTTTATCAACCTTCGGAATACTCTCTGTACCATAAGCAAGAGCGGCAATTGCCTGAGCACCACCTACCTTCAGAATACGGTCAACGCCAGCTTCGACTGCAGCCACAACAGAAGCAGGATTCAATTCACCCGAACGCTGAGGAGGCGTTACCATAATAATCTCCGGAACACCGGCAACCTTAGCTGGAATTACATTCATCAAAACGCTGGAAGAAAGAACCGCCTTACCACCGGGAACATAAACACCCACTTTAGCAATCGGTGTAATGCGCTGACCAAGGAAAATCCCATCTTTTGTGTCAAACCAACTGGTTCTCTTCTGAAGCATGTGATAATCGCGAATATTCTTAATGGCATCACGAATAACTTTTAATAACTCGGGATCAATATCCGCATATGCTTTATCTATTTCCTCCTTCGTTACAACAATGTTATCCGCATTGATTTCAACCTTATCAAACTGTGCGGTATAATCAAATACAGCCTTATCCCCGTTCTCGCGAACATTCTTTATAATGTCTGCAACCTTTTCCTCCTGTTCACGGAAGGAATTCGTACTCCTCTTCTGAAGAGTCAACTGGAGTTCCTTCTTAGAGGCATCAGTTAATTTCACAATTCTCATGATATTTTCCTCTTTCCTGATATAAATCAATTTTATACAAATGAAACAGCTTACTGTGCATTCAATACATTACGTATGTCACGAATCAGTTTCTGAATTCTTTCCTGCTCCATCTTCATGCTAACCTGATTAACGACCATTCTGGCAGAAAGCGGAACAACCTCTTCCAAAACATCAAGCCCGTTTTCACGAAGAGTGGAACCAGTTTCAACTATATCGACAATTACTTCGGAAAGGCCAACAATCGGAGCCAATTCAATGGAACCATTCAATTTAATTATCTCAACTGACTGATGCTTAACATTCAGGAAGTAATCCTTAGCAATCGCAGGATATTTGGTGGCAACACGAATCACCTTTCCTGTGCCTAAAAGTTCCTTTGCTTCCTTTGGCCCTGCAACACACATACGGCATCGTCCCATATTGAAATCAATTACCTCATAAAGTTTACGGCCTTCCTCCAAAATGGTATCCTTACCAACAATACCGATATCCGCAGCACCGTACTCAACATAGGTCGGAACATCATTCGCCTTCGCAAGGAAGAAACGCATCTTCTGTTCTACGTTCGTAAAAATTAGTTTACGGGTATATTTATCCTTCATCTCCTCACAGGAATAACCGGCCTGTGTCAGAATCTCCATTGCCTTATCTGCAAGTCGCCCTTTTGCCAATGCAACCGTAATATATTCCTGATGATGTTCATTATTCATCACCTTATCGATTCCCTGACGTTCTATCGCATTCATCAAAGAGTCTACCGTAATTGACATACCGATTGCAGGTGCATCCATACCAAACTGTCCAACCAGATTATCATAACGTCCGCCGGAAGCAATTGCATCACCTGAACCGTAAGTAATCGCACGGAAAATAATACCGGTATAATAACGATACTTGCTGAGCATACTAAAATCAAGAGATACGAAACGCTCATAACCATCTTTTTTCAGGATGCCATAAATATCATCGAGACGATCCAAAGCATTTAAGGAACGCGTATTCTTCGTCATACTGCGAATTTCCGAAATCTTATCAAAGCTGCCAAAAAGTTCCGGAATACGAAGAAGTAAATCCTTATCTTCCCTGCCAATACATTTGTCGGAAAGGAGTGCCTCTGCACCAGGGAAATTCTTGGTTTTTACAAGAACACGAAGAGATTCCTCATCCTCTTCGGAAAGGTTACAATCCTCAACCAGTCCCTTAAAGAAATCAGCGTTACCGATTTCAATCTGAAACTCCTGAATACCGGAAGCCAAAATACATTCAATCGTAAGCTCAAGCATTGCAGCATCAGCCCCAACGGAAGAATCATTCATAAGTTCAGCACCGAGCTGTGTGGTTTCCTTAAGACGACCCTGGTAGCTTTCATTGTTAATATATGTATTTCCACAATAACATAAATGAATCGGATTCGTCTCATCGCGGTAATATTTGGCTACAAAACGTGCAATCGAAGGTGTCATATCAGGACGAAGTACAAGGGTATTGCCTTCACGGTCGAAAAACTTATACATATCCTTCGACGGAACGGTACCACGCTCTTTACTGAAAATGTCAAAATACTCAAAAGAGGGTGTCTGTATATCCATATACCCATGTCGGTGCATACATTCTGTCAACTTATTCTGCAGAATCAGTTTCTCACGACATTCATTGCCGCTGATGTCACGAACACCTTCGGGAGTATGTAATAATTCAATCATAATCTAATTCCTTTACTTTCTCACTTTAATATGGTAGAGTGCTAATTTGGTAGCACGCGAATATTGCACCCATTATATAGAACGAAAATTCATATGTCAAGATAAAATTTCTCGCTTTTCCAAATCATCATTAACATATTCCAGATAATTGATGTAAAGCTCATCACCTTTTCTGTGAAAGTTTTCAGGCTTCAGCTCATCAAATGCGATACTCTTTCGTCCTCCATTTTCCTGTCTGTCATAAAAAGACTTCAGTTCCGGATAATTCATATAGTATATTTCATCGCGGTTTGTGTAATAAATCAATAGGAATGCGATTCCACCCTGTTTTTCAAAATCGCCCATAAACTTAACCTGATGTTCATGGACATTCTGAAGCGGAAATGTATCCGCAGCACATTCCTTACAGTCGAAACAGATTGGTACAGACTGTGCAACACCGACATAATCGACCGTACTGACCTGGTCAAAATAAGCAAGTGTAATGTGCTTTGTTTCCTTGTCAATCTCTATCGGGGTGATTGGCGTAGGAATTTTCTGAACAAGCGCAATTCCGTTATCGCGGTAATATGCATTTGTTTCGTTAATCTCCTCTTCAAAAAGAGAGCCTCTAAGCCCTCGGGATTTCCATAACGGCATTGATATCTCCTTTGCAATCAAATTCACCGGAAACTACTGATGCGAAATCTGCCGGTATCGGAGAACGAAAAGTTCTATCCGAAAGGTAAGCAAAATAGCCATCACAATTTTTAGGAAAATGTAAGGCATAAGCCAAAAGCTGCTGACCGTGGATATGATATAGATTTCGATAATAGCCGTTACGAAGGGCATAGCGGTCATCAGCATTGATATATTTAGGATCTCCGAGAATCGGATGCTTCAAATAAGCAAGAACACTTCTGATTTGATGGGATTTTCCGGTATGAAGCCGAATTCTCAACAGGCTTAAATCAGTATTATGTGTTACAGGAGTAAAATCAGTATGTACCGGAACACTTTCTTCATTATATGGAGTCTCGGAAATTCTGACAATGTTCCCCATCTCTTCCTTGGAAAGATACAGTTTACTGTCAATAAACTCTGTCATAATACCATTTACAACGGCAAAATAAATCTTATCAATCTTTCTCTCCCGAAGAAGAACATTCAATTCACGACTGGCTCGTGCGTTTTTTGCGAACAGGATCAAGCCTGCCGTATTACGGTCAAGTCGATTGCAGATTCCGGGCTTATATTCCGATAACTTTTCTGCAGTCAGAGAGCCATTCTTTACCATATAATCCAAAAGCATTTCGTTAATCGAATCGGTATCAGTCGAATCTTTCTGAGAAAGAATTCCGGCAGGTTTATACACAATAAGCAAATTATCATCTTCGTATACAATCCATTCCTTCTTAACGGAATGCTTGGAGAATGCCGGAATATCATTTCCTACCTTACCCTGAAACTTCTGTATGGTTTCATCGGAGAAATATACGGAAACAACATCACCCTTATGAAGCGTTTCATTCCCCTCGGCTTTTCTATCATTTAAGGTGATATTTTTCTTACGCAGCATTTTAAATAGAAAACCGCTTCCTGCATTCGGCATTATTCGATTTAAATATTTATTGAAGCGTAAACCTTCATCACTTTCATTTATCGTAAAATGTTTCATATCACGCCTTGCATTAAACTAAAATCATTCGAATAAATTCCTTTACTTCTTCAGAAATCTCACCGGACTCGAGATTTTGAAGTCTGTTCAAAAAGTCCTTCTCATTACAGAATACGTGCATATGCACATCCACACACTGTTTCTTCATGGATTCCGTAAAATACTTTTGAATCTTATCCACATTTTTACCGGATAAAGAATAACCGACAATTTCTTTTCCTTTTACGCATATACAATCCAAATGCATCAGACTTTCGGAGCTGGTAAAAACACAGTCATAATATACACGGTCATTGTCGGTAACAACAGATTTCATTTTATCAGGCAGCGAAACATCGGTTGGCTGAAAAGGAATGAACAAAATCAAATTAATCAAAGCCTTGGTAGCAGGCAATACAAGAAGAACCGCAAATACGGTACCAAGGTTCTTCCCGGAATGAAAAACCGATTTGCAAATAAAAAACAGAGAAAGACCGGCTAAAATAAAAATCAGAACAATAATTGTCTGCATTATTCTTTTATATTTAATATAACCGATATTTCCTTTAGCAACTCTCTTCATCAAACAAATCCTCAAAACTTTCTATATAATAATCTGACAGCCGCATGAGCTCCTCTTTCGTCTGCATGGAATAGGCATCATAAACCGTACAAACTGACATTCCTGCAGCCTTACCCGAAAGAATACCTGCCTCCACATCTTCAAAAACCAAAACTTCCGAAGAATTCATATGCAGTTCATCGGCAACATGCAGATAAATGTCAGGTGCTGGTTTCCCATGCGTTACTTCAGAGCTTGTTGCGATTACATCAAAATCAGGAAAGATATCCTTAGAACATAATACCGCTTCAAGAAGTTCACGCGAATTGCTTGTTGCAATTCCCAAACGAATGCCATTTTCCTTAAGAAACTGAATCAGATTTCTGACTCCTTCCTTAAGTTGCACACGGTCACGATAGAATTCATAGGCCATTCTGTTCCAGTCATCCTTCATCTTATCGGTAGAATCGGGAATATGAAAACGTTCCTTTGTATAAACGGCCACTTCATGAAAACTGAAACCTTCAATCGAGCGCTGATAATCATCGGGCAATTCATAACCAAACCTTGCCAGATACTCCTCATCAATTTCACGCCACATCCACATGGAATCGACAAGTGTTCCATCCAAATCAAATATAACACCCTTTATGTTGTCTTTAATCCACTTTAGTGATGGCTTCATCTAACTGCTCCAATGTATATTCAATGTATTCGCCGGGTTCCAAATCGTTCGATAGACTAAGACCGCCGATTGCAATTCGTTTCAATTTCAAAACCTCATGACCGACAGCATGAAACATGCGTTTAACCTGATGGTATTTGCCTTCATAAATGGTAAGTAATGCTTCCGAACCTCCCGGTAGCTCACGAACAAATTCATATTTTGCCGGCTTAGTATCAAAATCCATAAAATGCATTCCGGTTTCCAGTTTCTTCTTTTCAGACTCCTGAACAATTCCTTCCACTGTAGCCAGATATGTCTTAGCGATTTCTTTTCTCGGAGAAACAATTCTGTGGGCAAATGCACCGTCATTGGTAATAATCAAAAGACCTTCGGTATCCTTATCCAGTCGTCCAACAGGAAAAAACTTCTCCGGATCCGCTTCCGGAATCAGTTTCATAACGGTATCACTGATACGGTCTTTCGTTGCTGAAATAACACCTTCCGGTTTATTTAATACAAAATAACGAAATTCCTTGTAGGTGTATTGGGTTCCGTTAACCAAAACCACATCGGAATCAGGGTCAATTTGAAATTCAGCCTTCAGGCAAACAGTATCATTAACATAAACACAATGATTATGGAGAATCTTTTTTGCTTCGGTTCTGCTCTTGCATGCCCCGGAAAGCTCTAAAAAACGGTCAATTCTCATCGTGGTTTTCGCCATAATAACCTCACAAACAGAAAATACTACATCATACGCCATCCGGGCAGATAACGGTTTTTAAACTGACCGTTCTTAACCTTACCGAATCCAAGCGGAAAGCGACCTACGCAAATCAAAACATAACCATCTTTTGTTACTTCCGGGCATTCGATTGATTCGCATTTCAGATAACTGTAAACTCTACGGTCATCAGGTGATAACATAAGACAATTGTCATAGGTGTCCGGACTCAGTGCCATGGCAAGTGCCTGGGAAGGTTCAAATCGATTCTTATACATGGAACCGAGCAACAGCCCCGTACGAAGAACATGAAAGCGAAGTCCGTCTAAAGACGGCATTCCTTCAGGCACAAAATAATAGTTGCTGATTACACTATACAATCTACTCGTATCAATCGGTAACTTGACGTGTGAAAGAAATTCAAGCAACTCCTTCGGTATCTTGGAAGGTTTTTCAAAGCTGTTAAACTCCGGCACAAAACCACAGAATTCGGAATCCTTTTTATGAAATAAAGCAAGAAAATGTCCCTCGCCTTCAATCTTATGCGGAAACAGACGAACCGTTTTTTCAATTCCATCAACAGGAGTCGTCATATACTCTTTTTTACCGGTATCAAAGCCCATGGCAGCATACTCTGCTTTCTTCGTTTCCGGAATGGCATCAACAATTTCCATATCCGGGAAAGAATCCAAAACAAATTTCACGGTTTCTTCATCTTCCAAAGGAGAAAACGTGCAAGTCGAATATAAAAGATATCCACCGGGCTTTAACATTTTATAGGCAAATGGCAGAATCTGCTTCTGTAAATCGTTATAATATTCTGTACCGTACTGCTCCCAGTTTTTCATAATAGCAGGTTGTTTACGAAACATCCCTTCACCGGAACAAGGAGCATCTACCAGAATTTTATCGAAAAACTGTGGGAGATTCTCTGCTAGTTTATCAGATGATTCACTGATTACCAAAGCATTCTTAACACCAAACAGCTCAATATTCTTAAGAAGTGCTTTCGCACGGGAACTGCTGATGTCATTGGTAACAAGAAGACCGGTTCCATTTAATCTGGCCGCAAGTTCGGTGCTTTTGCCACCGGGGGCAGCACAAAGATCAAGTACCTTATCTCCTTCCTCGATTGGAAGAAGTTTCGCAGGCGTCATCGCACTCGGTTCCTGCAAATAATACAGCCCCGCATAATAATATGGATGTTTCGAAGGAACTGCTTCGTCGTCATAAAAATAACCGTTTTCAATCCACGGAACTCTGCGCAATGCAAATGGAGAGATTTCAGCAAACTCCTCAGGTGTGGTTTTTAATGTATTCACTCTGATGGCAGAGCTTACTTTGTCTTCAAAACAGGCAAGATATTCCTGAAATTCTTTCTCACCCAGCTGTTCGATCATTCGATTTTGAAAAGCTTCCGGTAAATTCATATACTAACTGTTCCTTTTAATTAATAGTCTGAGCACGATAACCCTCAGCAATAATATCCAGTTCGGTCGCAAAATGCTTCAGCTTCTCGATATCCTGTTCCTTATAGATATTATAGAATTCTTCCTGAATTCTGACAGCCTCACGATGACTGACAAAACGATACAGATTCTGAATCGTAAGCAGAATATCATTTACCGTTCTCTCTTCCTCAAAACGAAGTTCTCTTGCAGTACGGATTTCATCACGAATTGAAGAAAGTTCTTTATCGGTGGCAATCATACCATCAGCTGTATTACGAAGTCGCACTTTTAATTCATCCGGAATGTTGCTGCGATATTTATACTGCAGGGAATGTTCAATTGTTGACCAGCTGTTCATACCAAGCGTTCTTACCTGAACCTCACCATGAATCTTACGGGGACCATTTACAGACTGAACTGTATATAAAAATCTCAAATGATAACTTCTGTAACCGCTGTCTTTGGGAAATGCAATATAGTCACTTTCTGCAACAACCTCCATATCGGTTCGGGACTTAATCATATCGACAACCTGATAGCAGTCCTCAACAAACTGACAAATCAAACGAATACCGCAGATATCCCACATTTCCTCTTCAATGGATTCCAGAGGAATCTTCTTACGGTTAGCCTTTTCAATAATACTTGCAATGGATTTTACACGTCCCTGAACCTGTTCAATGGGACAATAATCGTCCGCCTTACGAAATGCAGACATAAGATGGTTAAATTTAATCATCAATTCATCAACAGCCAAAGCATATGGATCCAAAAATTCTCTCCATAACTGAATTTCCATAAGATTTTCCTCCTTCTAGTTTTTAAAACTGTGAACAGGAGCCGGAATTCTGCCTTTTCTGTTCACAAAATTGCTGCAGGAAAATGTGTTCACAGGCATAATCGGTGCATATCCAAGAAGACCTCCGAATTCTGCACTGTCGCCTACCTTCTTACCGATTACCGGAATCAAGCGAACTGCAGTAGTTTTTTGATTAATCATACCGATAGCCATTTCATCAGCAATAATACCGCTGATGGTGTCCGCAGAAGTATCTCCGGGGATTGCAATCATATCAAGTCCAACGGAGCAAACACATGTCATGGCCTCAAGCTTCTCCAGTGTCAGGCATCCCTTCACAACCGCATCAATCATTCCCTGATCTTCACTCACCGGAATAAATGCACCACTTAATCCGCCGACATAGGAGGAAGCCATAATCCCCCCCTTCTTTACCTGGTCATTCAGTAAAGCAAGTGCCGCAGTTGTACCGGGCGCACCGGGATGTTCCAAACCGATTTCCTGAAGAATTTCGGCTACACTGTCTCCTACAGCAGGGGTCGGTGCAAGCGAGAGGTCAACTATGCCAAATGGTACATTTAACATTTCAGAAGCACGTTTTGCAACAAGCTGACCAACTCTGGTAATTTTAAATGCTGTCTTCTTAATCGTCTCACATAAGAACTCAAAATCCATTCCTCTGGCCTGCTCGAGAGCCTTTTTTACAACTCCTGGACCACTGACACCAACATTGATAATGGAATCTGCTTCCGTTACACCATGGAAAGCGCCTGCCATAAACGGGTTGTCATCGGGAGCATTGCAAAATACAACAAGTTTTGCACAACCTATGGAATCAGCTTCTTTTGTGTATTCAGCAGTTTCACGGATAACGGAGCCGAGAAGTCTGACCGCATCCATATTGATTCCTGTCTTCGTGGAACCCACATTCACGGAAGAACATACAACATCCGTACAGGAAAGTGCCTTTGGAATGGAACGAATCAACATTTCTTCGGCAGCAGTCATACCTTTGCTGACAAGAGCACTGTATCCTCCGATAAAATTAACACCAACTGCTTTACCTGCTTTATCCAAAGTCTTTGCGATTTCAACAAAATCGTCGGGCGATTTGCAGGCACTGGCGCCAATCAATCCAATCGGAGTAACACTAATTCGTTTATTTACAACGGGAATCCCGTATTCCTTCGCAATTTCGTCACCGGTGGAAACCAGATTTCCGGCCAGTTTCGTAATCTTATCATAAATCTTTTTATTCAATAAAGTCAGGTCGGAATCAATACAATCAAGAAGTGAAATACCCATGGTGATTGTTCTCACATCAAGGTTCATCTTCTCAATCATTCGATTGGTTTCCTGAATTTCTCTTCTGCTAATCATTCTGTTATATCCTTTCAAGCATCAGATACGATGCATCATATCAAAAATATCTTCCAACTGAATTCTGATGACAACCCCGATTTCTGTACCGACTTCACTCAGTTCATCAGACAGTTTATTAAACTCCTTTGCACTCATGGAAACATCAACAACCATCATCATATTGAAGTAACCGCTGACAATCGTCTGAGAAATATCGAGCACATTAACATTTGCCTCAGAAAGATAAGTACACACCTTGGCAATAATGCCGACTGTATCCTTACCAACTACTGTAATAATCGCTCTTTTCATAACTAACCTCTTTCCGGCTAAAAGCCATATATTAAATCGAAATTATATCCATCGGAACATCTCTCGGCGCAACAATAAGCCTTGGTTTCGGACAATCATAATTCCATGCCCCATCCAATTCATTCTTCATAGTTAACAGGGCCAAGTCGGGAACATTATTCTCCTTACTGAGATGTGCTAATACAATATAACGTAACCGTTCATGCAAAACATGGGAAACAAGTCTGGCAGAATCTTCATTGGAAAGATGTCCTCTGTCACTCATAATTCTCTGCTTCAGAGAGTACGGATACGGTCCGGCAAGAAGCATATACCGATCATAATTGGATTCAAGATATAATACATTGGAATCCGAAAGATGTCTGACGACATCGGGGCTGATACACCCGAGATCGGTTGCCATTCCAATCTTCTTACCATCTGCTTCAAAGGCAAATGCAACGGGATTTCCCGCATCATGGCTGATGCTGCAGCAATGCACCGAAAGGGAAGCAAACTGCAAGGAATCATCCGGACAGATACAGTGAAACAACGATGAATCAATCTTAGTGCTATCACAATTACGTTTGATAACCTTCAAGGTCTCCTCTGTCGCATAAACAGGAACCGGATGCCGTTTTAAGAAAACTGCTAGTCCCCCAATATGATCGGAATGTTCGTGCGTAATCAAAATTCCCGAAAGACTCTCCGGCTGAATCATATGTGCCAAAAGAAAACCCTCAATCTTTTTGGCACTGATTCCCGCATCCACAAGTACACCGGTCTCATTTGTACCAACATAAATACAGTTTCCGCTGCTTCCGCTGGCAAGACTGAAAAAAACCAAAAGAAAACTTCCTTTCCTACAGACCGAGAAGATTCTCAATCTGATAACAGATTTCTATATCGCCTACCATATTACCGTTATTGATAACCTTATCACAGCAGGCTCTCATTTCTTCTTCACCCAACTGTTCAGAGAACATGGCGGATATACGGGCGTCATCATATCCTCTTGTTTTAATCAGACGGTATCGTCTTACCTGTTCTGATGCATAAACCATCCAGATTTCATCACAAAAAGAACGGTACCCTGCAGAACAAGCCAAAGCAGACTCGACAAATACAAAGGGAATTCCCTCATCTGCAAAGTGAGAAATACGATTCTCAATCTCTTCAATCACACGAGGATGTGTAATCGAATTCAATTTTTCAAGCTTTTCATCGTCCTGAAATACAATAGCAGCCAAGGCACTTCTATCTAAAGAGCCGTCTTCATTCAAAATCTCCTTACCGAAATAGGCAACAACCTCGTTCAATACGACGCTTCCCTTTTGCATCTGATTTCGGGAGATTTCATCGGAATCAATAACCGGATAACCAAGATGATTGTGAATCAATTTGCATACATGGCTCTTTCCGGAACCGACGCCACCGGTTATTCCGATTACCTTTGTATATTTAACCATACTATTTTGCTTCAAACCAGCTGCTTCCGCAATGAATTTCCGCAATCAGCGGAACGGAAAGCGTTGCTGCTCCTTCCATGGCATTTTTTACAATTTCGTATACGGTATCCTGTTCCTCAAGAGGCACTTCCAAAAGAATCTCATCGTGAACCTGAACAAGCATCTTTGCTTTGCATTTCTTTTCATTCAGCATACGGTAGACACGAATCATTGCCAGTTTCATAATATCCGCTGCAGTACCCTGCACGGGAGAATTCATTGCAACCCGTTCTCCAAACGAACGCTGAACAAAATTCCCGGAATCCAATTCAGGAATCGGACGAATACGACCGAATAGAGTCTTTACATATCCCTGTTCTTTCGCCTTGGCGACATTATCATCCAAAAATTTCTTCATGGCCGGATAACGTTCATAATAGGCATTGATATAGTCTTCTGCGACCTTACGGCTGATACCGAGATTCTGCCCAAGTCCAAAGGAACTGATTCCGTAAAGAATACCAAAATTGACAGCCTTTGCTGCACTTCTCTGTTCGGATGACACTTCATCAAAAGGAACATTAAACACCTGTGAGGCCGTAAGCCTGTGTATGTCTTCTGAATTATTATATGCAGCAATTAAAGCCTCATCACCGGACATATGTGCCATAAGACGAAGTTCAATCTGCGAATAATCCGCATCCATCAAAATACACCCCGCCTTAGGAAGAAACACCTTTCTGATTTCTCTTCCAAGTTCCGTACGAATCGGAATGTTCTGCAGATTCGGATCCGTTGAACTCAGACGTCCCGTAGCGGTAACTGTCTGCTGGAATGTCGTATGGATTCGACCATCAGCAGCAATGCAATTCATCAGACCTTCCGCATAGGTTGCCTGTAATTTTGCATACTGACGATAAGTCAGAATATGCTTCACAATCGGATAATCAACACTCAGTTTCTCCAAAACATCAGCAGCGGTGGAATAACCGGATTTCGTCTTTTTACCTCCGGGAAGTCCCAATCTTTCAAACAAAACTTCACCAAGCTGCTTTGGAGAATTCAGATTAAACGGCATCCCTGCAATTGCAAAGATTTCATTTTCTTCCTCACGGCATCTTTCGGTAAATTCCCGATTCAACTCCTGAAGCTTTTCGGTATCTGTATATATACCTGTCCTCTCCATATCGGACAGAGCCCAAATAAGAGGATGCTCAATCGTTTCATACAATTCGGTTAAGGAAAGCTCTGCCATTTTCCTGCGAACCATTATACCGATACTGCGTCCAAGAACGGCAATATAATCCGGGCTTTCAAGATACACGGTACCCTTAAGATATTCCTGAAGCAAATCCTTGGGTTCATGTGCGGAAGTAAGCGGATGAATCAGATAATCACCAACGCCGACATCCATCAGTGCAGGGTTCTCCCTCGGGAATATATCATACAATTCTTTCAGATGAAACGCATAAATCTGATTGTGTTCCATAAGTTTTTGAAAGGAATCTGCAAGATAATCGGTATTGAGAAAGAAACCGTCAATTGCGAATTGATAAACCGTTTCCACTCCTGCAAGATAAAAGTTCTCATGCGCATTATCTGCAGATAAACCAAATGACAGGTTCCTGCTCTTTAAAAGTCTGTCAAATAAAACCTCAGCCTCATCAAAACCGGTTACAGTCTCAAGCTTATATTCAATCTGTTCCGCCTCTTCAACCATGGAAGCAATCTTCGGAGGCTGTAAACTGGCAAATTCCAGTTCATGAAGAACCTCTGAAATACCTCCGGCATTGAGCGATAATGTAAGCTCCTCTAAACTCTCAGCAATTTCTATATCGGTTTTAATCGTAGCCAGCTTCAAGCTCAATCTTGCAGCTGCTTCGCCGACAATCAAGTTATCATCTTTCTTCGTAAGCGTTCCAATCGGATTACGCTTGATTCCGAACTCCTTCATTTTGGCAAAAAGGGAATCATAATTACCTTCAGAATTTGCTATATCCTGATATAATGCATCCACAGTTTCATAATGGGATATCAAAGCAACCGCAGTCTGTTCACCTATTCCTGGAACACCTTTGATGTTATCGGAGGAATCCCCCTGCAGCCCTTTTAAATGCGCAATTGAAGTTGGCTTAACACCAATCTCGGAAAGAACGGTCTGCTCATTCATAAGGAAACATTTTTCGGGACAGCAATCCTTTGAAAACCCGTATTTTTTCAAAAGTTCATCAGCTTTACTCTGCGCAGATTGTAAAAGAAAAACCTGAACCTTATCATCAACCAGCTGCAGATAATCATGGTCCTTTGTCAAAATCCTAACGGGAACATCGTTTTCAAATTTACGACACAAACTTCCGCTAAAATCATCGGCCTCATAACGCATATCCATATACTGTCTGACACCGATTTGAGAAAGCACCTTCTGACAAAGTGCAAACTGATCCTTCAACGGAAAAGGCGTTTCCGAACGGTTTCCTTTGTAATCCGGATACAATTCCCTACGAAAAGTATCTCTCGTCAAATCCCATGTTACTGCAAGATACTTTGGCGGCATAGATTCCATTATGCGAAATAATGCACGCAGAAAGCCGTAAACACCGTTTGTATAAACACCGGAACCGGTATGCATAATCTTATAATAATTAGCTTCCTTTTCCTCCTGCGAACGTCCCATCAATACTTCACGAGGCAGATTGCCATAATATTGCGTTGACAGAAGGGAAGAACCGTCAATTATCAGCATATAATCATCCATTACGGCTTCGCTCCTTTCTTCTCTGCCTCTCGTATTTTTTGAATCATATCGTCATTGTAGCGATAAATTCCCTGCAAAACAGGATCCATATAAGAAGGAACACCATAATATGCAATCTGAATCTGCGATTCTTCTCCTTCAGGCTTAAAGGCATAGCATTTTTCTTCAGGCGTAAAATAACAGAAAAGGAATGTAAAGCCAATCAATTCCAAAACAATACATATTCTGCTGAAAATCCTTCTTCTCTTCTTGCGCAAAATCAAATTTGATGTGGATTTCAGTCGATTTTCCACTTCTTTAGCAAAATCAGAGGACAAATCCTCATCATTGTTCAACTGTCGCAAAGCAGTATTAATTGCATAATTAATATACAAATCCTCTTTGCATTTTTCACAGCTTTCAATATGAGCACGATACTCAGGGAAAGCAGAAAGAGGCAATTCATTGCTTAAATATACACTTGTTAAGTTTTGACAATCTCTGCAATTCAAAATAAATGCCTCCGCATAAGAAAAATCTGTTGCAATTTTAAAACAGTTGTGATAGAATAACCGCTGTTAGCGGATGTGGCGGAATGGCAGACGCATCAGACTCAAAATCTGACGGGTGCAAACCTGTGCGGGTTCAAGTCCCGCCATCCGCATAGGATGTTCTTCGGAACATCCTTTTTTTATGCACTCACAAGCAGTGTAAGCCACATACCTTATCATTCTTTCTTAGTCCCAATAATCCTGTTATAGATTTCCATACCGTAACCGGTAGTGGAAGGAGCCCCTTCTATAATTCGATAGGTGCGCTCATTTCTATCATTTCTCTCCGTTTGTAAAAACTTAGTTCTGGAATAATTCTCATTATATGCTTTCTTTGCATAAGCATAGATATGGGTAACAAAGAAAACCGTCACGGAATGATCTGTAAATGCCTTAATAATATCATCTGCAATTGCACCACCCTCATTCTCGGATGTGGTTGCAAAGGATTCATTCAGGAAAATAATACTGCCGGGATTCATTGCATCCACAATACGGTTCAAACGGGATAATTCTTCTTCGAGACGCCCGGCATTCATCGTCTTATCTTCATTTCTGACAAAATGCGTGAAGATACCATTAAACAATGATGTTGTCATTTTCGTACAGGGAACAAATAAACCACACTGTGCGAGAATTTGTGAAATGGCGATCGAACGAAGGAAACAGGATTTTCCGCCATGATTGATGCCGGTAATAATGTAAAGAAGGGTATCCTCTCCTTTGATATTATTCTCCATAGGACGTTTCAATGTGGAAATTGCAAGCGAAAGGTCATATATATCATTAGCCTCAATTGCATGATAATGATCTTCAATCGTAGGAAAGCACAGACGAAAAGCCATACCGCTCATCTGGGTATGAAGATTGCAGCAGCCATAGAAAAACGCAATCTGTGTTCGAAGATTTTCAAACAATCTGGAAATTTCCTTGTTAAAATCTTCAAAGCAGGACGCCACATGCAATAAACTTGTACTTTCAAGATCCTTACAATCCCTGGTCAGACGTACGTCATCATAGGAAATACGAATCTCATTCTTCTTAATTTTAGTATTAAAAAGCGATTCCCATTTTTCAAATTTCTTCTTGGGCTGAAACTCTGAAATAGAATTCACCAGAAGACCGTCACACTTCATTCCTCTTCCGATTTTACCGCTGATACTGACTTCTCCGTCAAGCTGCAAAACAGAAAGAGAACGACATTTTTCATGAACGAGAACCATAAAGTTGTTATCATATTCCTTCAGGAAATCCTCAAAAAAAGTACGGAAAATGCCCTGCGGAAACTGGTTATTGGCATCTACCACAACATTCTTGAGCTTCTCAAGTCCAGAGGAAAGAAGATCCAGCATTTCAATGGCATTCATAACACGAACTGCAGGCAACGGATTGCCATCCTTTTTGGATCTTGTTCGAAGATTGGTAAGGTCGGTAAAAACTTCGGCAATTGTAACATAAAGCTGGAATATATACTTCTTGTGTTCAACCGCTTCCTTTACGGCAGACTGGCGGTAAAGAATATTCTTTCGGTCGCTGCTTGGGCTTAATAAAACATTTTTACATGCCTGATATACAAACTGATCCTTCTTCGCCATGGTCTGAAAAATTGGTTCCAACATCAGATCTTCTGCTAAATCATTTTTGAAAGGAGCTACATCACTGCTGATGTAATCCTGACAGTTTAAAAGATTTACTTTCATAATATCACCGTTTTCCTAACCGATAGTTAATGTGGTCGTAATCAAGTTTGTATTTGCTGACAATGGAATTTGCATAAGCCACACCGTCAGCCCTTTTACGGATAATACGATAGGTTCTGCGAAAACTGCCATCCTCGACAACAGTTGCAACAAGACTTACATAATCATCAGAGTCAAATGAGAGCTCAAATGTATGCGTAACAACAAAACATATGGCATTGCGCTTAATCAGGCGTTGCAACAAATCCCTGCACATTGTCAGTGCATCGTTAGTCGGTGCGGAAGTAAACAGCTCATTAAAAATAACAAGACTCTTGTCAGTCATCGTCTGCAAAACATTCTGTACACCGAAAATTTCATGTTCCAAACGTCCTTCCACACCGGTTCCGGCAACGGAAGCAAACTGAGTGAATATACGATTGACAAACGGAATTTTGGCAACACTCGCTGCAACAGGGAATCCCATCATGCCAAAATAGAAACACTGGCCAAAGGCTCTGGCAAGAGTGGTCTTACCGCCCTGATTCGGTCCTGTCACTATTATGGCCTTTTCCTCCTCCGCTTTGCTGACATCATTCAGAACAACCTCAAGTCTTTCTTCATGATTCTTTGCTGCAAGAACAATATCGAAACAATCATCCAATACCACTTCCCGTTCCCTGCAAATCTCGGGATATACAAAACGGAATTCATTCTTTCGCATTCTGTCTATATATTCAAGGTTCATCGTATAAAAACGAAGCTCCCGAATCAAATCAAGAATGTCGTTAGCAATAATCTCCCGTTTAACACCGCAAAAGGTTTCTAAATCACGGAACAGAATACGGTCACGGTTCATAAACTGATTCAGAATAAACTCCTCCAAAGGAGAAATCATCATGTCTCCAAACGGAGATTCTGTAAAAGTATGTTCCTCCTGAATTCCTTCCGTCTTAGTAAATTCGGAGCGGATTTCACTGCAATAATCCTCGTCGGAATACTGGAAGTCCAAGGTAGCACGTTCCTTGTTAATCACCATATGAAACTGTAGCTTATCAAACTGCGCCTGTAATTCATCCGCTTTCTTTCTGACCTTCTGAATTTCCGGTTCAGAAAGCAATGCAAACAAATCCGTATGCAAATTGTAAAAAGCCTTAGACTTAGGCGGGTTCTCATTTAAATCCATACAGAAACGTTCTATGGAATCATAATACTGAAGAATGGTATCCAGTCTCCATTTCCACTTTTGTAAAGAAGAAGTTACCTTTTCGGAATACTGCATATAACGCTCGGCAATACCGATTCCAATAATAAACCGGTTAACGCCCGAACGGATATATTCATCGGAAAGGTCAATGGAAACCTCCTGACGATACAAGGCTTCTTCAATATCCGCAGGAAAATAATTTAAATACGCAAGGAGAGGCTCTGTAATCTCGGAATCACGGAATTTATCCGCATAAATACGTAAATTCAAATCATCCATAAATGAAAGCCCGGGAAGTTCACATACTTCGGCAAAACTGAGATGCCGTGTCGGACTGAATAAACTGACCATGAATTCTGTCTCCTTTCGTAATCATTTTAAATTAACCGTTCCGACTTTTGACAGATTGGAATATGTCAAAAGAGATATATCGCTCCATACAACAATATAATCTCTCATTTGTGAGCCAAAGGAGTCGTTGACATGCACATCAAGTCCCAGCGCATTATCGGAAAATACAACATCATTCAATCGGATGGCTGCGGAAACACTGTAGCCTGAATCATCGGAATGAACAACACATTGAAAAGCCTCTTCATCTGCACCGCTTTCATAAGAGATATTGGCATCACGACTGATTCTGTAATGCATATCATAGCCGGAACGATAGACAAGCGGCTTCAGATTATCCCAGTTGATAAAGATCTCTACGCCGTCCTTTCTTGTCATCAGAACACTATCCGTATCTTCCGTTTTATCATATACATTCACAAGAATGTAAAGATACTTATCGTCATAAAGTAAACGGAATTTGGCCGTGGCGCCTTCCGTACCGTAAGCAGTATTGTTCAGCTTTACATAGGGAGCCATGTCCCAAAGCTCACTTCTTGAATCACCTGGCATCAAATCAATAATCTTATGCTTGGCATCACAGACTATTTCACCGACACCTTCCAGTGTGGATTCCGTTTTATTGCTTATGTCCTGATAGCAAAGCGTCTGAACAAGAGAACCGTTTGCAAAATCCTCAACTCTTAAATCAAAGCCAAAGGAAACATCAAGGCTGCCGCGAATGGTGACAAACGGAATACAAAACTCAACGACGTAGCCACTGTCCTTTTCATAACAGACTGTTTTAATTTCCTCCTGATTGCATCCCGGTCCGTAGGTTATGGTACCGTCCCGTCCTGCAATCAGATACAAATCACCGTTTCCGTATTTCTTCGGTTTTACATTGCTCTCGTTAAGAAACAGGGAAACATTATCGCCGTCTTTTGGCTTATTTCCGACAGAATTCGTGGAATCATTCACAATAACGCGGACATAAAGCTTGTCTGTATTCCAGAAATAACTGAAAAATGCGCCGCAATCACCGCTTCCGTACGAAACCTTTTCAATCCTCGTCCGATTTACATAGCTCCAGACAGGTTCCGATTGGCCGGATAAAAGAGGATACGTTGCATAAGCAACTGCCGTAACATCTTCCTCTAAAGGCACAATCTCCGGAAAGGGCGTAGGCGTAAAAGTGGGTGCTATTGTAGTTTTCGGTACAATAATCTCTCCTGATATAGGAGTATCCTTTTTACAGGACGTAAAAAGAATTATCCCAAAAAGGAGCGCAAAACAGATAACAAAACGTTTCATAAATTTCATTCCTCTCAGTCGGACTTCATACGAAGAATGTCACCGACATGAGCAACACAATCCAGTTTCATTGTAATCCGCTGTTTCGGATGCGGACAGGATGCAACGGATTCTCCTTCCTCATTTAACATGGATAATACTTTAGTTTCGGTATGAAGGAATCCGGGTGACATCACATCAATCACATCTTCAACCGAAAACTTATTCCGCTGTTCAAATACAACACTTCCATCGGAAAGAACCTCGCTGACAGTTCCGAGATAGATATAATTCTTTTCGTAAACATTATTATCGTAAACCTGAGCATCATTTTCGGGTTTCCCATAATAGAATCCGGTCGTATAATTTCGGAATGTACATTTACTGATTTCATCCTCGTAGAGACGGATATTATTCCGAAACACTTCTTCTCCCTCAAAATAATCATCAAGGGCCTTACGATAAGTACTTGCAACAACAGCAACATAAAGTGCTGTCTTCATACGGCCTTCAATCTTAAAGCTGGAAATCCCGGCTGAAACAAGGTCCGGAATATGAGTAATCATACACAAATCCTTGGAATTGAAAATATAAGTACCGTCTTCATTTTCCTCAACGGGAAAATACTCACCCGGCCGACTTTCCTCCATCAGATAATACTTCCATCGACAAGGATGTGTACATGCTCCAAGATTCGCATCTCTACCGGTCATAAAGTTTGAAAGAAGGCACCGGCCGGAATAGGAAATGCACATTGCTCCGTGAACAAAAGCCTCAATTTCCATATCCGAAGGAATAGCATCACGAATTTCCGTTATTTCCTTAAGCGACAATTCTCTTCCACATACAACACGACGAACTCCGAGCGAATACCAAAAAAGAAAAGTCTCTGAATTTACATTATTGGCCTGTGTACTGATATGGACAGGAATCTCAGGGCAAATCTCACGTGCAATCCGAAATACACCGGGATCAGAAATAATCAAAGCATCGGGTTGCATCTCCTTCAACTCTTTAAAATACTGACAAACCCCATCAAGATGATAATTATGTGCGGTAATATTGGCAGTAACATAAAGCTTTCTGCCGTAGGCATGACAGAAATCAATTCCTTCTTTCATCTCGGCATTGGTAAAATTATGAGCCTTTGCACGCAGACTAAACAATTCTCCGCCAATGTAAACCGCATCGGCTCCATAAAGAACTGCCGTTTTCAGAACTTCTAAACTGCCTGCAGGAATTAACAATTCAGGTTTATTCATTGTTATTCTCCTTCTTTAGCATACTGAGTGTCATCCCATCCCCAAGCGGAAGCATAACACTGTCGTACAAACCGGAACGGAACAGCGTATCCGTAAACTCACGCATTCTAAGATGAATGGTTCGATCTCTTCTGGTAACCGTAAACTTAGATTCGGCAACCGAACCCTCTTGCATAACATTATCCGTTAAGAGAACTGAATTCTCTTTCATAAGTGAATTAATAACCGAAAGATAAACCGGATACTGGGCTTTGGCTGCATCAAGGAAAATGAAATCAAACTTATTTCCTTCAGCCTTCAATTTATTAAGAAACTCCTCAGCATCATCACAAAAACACTGAATCTTCGGGCATGTCTTCTTTTTACGGATTTCATAATCTTCAGAATAAGATTTCGTATTCTCTAAAGCCGTTTGAAATCTTTCTTCGTCCTTTTCCACAGTAAAAACTGTAGAATTTGCCGGCAAATATTCTGCCATAAAACACGCAGAAAAGCCGATAGCAGTACCTATTTCAAGTACACTCATCGGCTGTTTGTCAAGAATCAGATAACGCAAAAGCATCTGTGCTTCACGTCTGATAACGGGTACCCGATTGTCTCTTGCTTTGCCATACATACCTTCCAAATAATCCGGTAGGTCCGGCATTAATGTGCCAAGATAATCGGAAATATGCGGGTTGACTAAAAGTGAGTCAATCATCCTCTTCTGTATTCTCCGTTTCCTTATATCTGCATATGGTATTCAAAATCGTATCATAATCCATATCAGAACGTAATGTATACGTACCAGGTTGGATATTAGATTTTGAAAGAAGACTCTTTACATAAAACGAAAGTTTGTCGACTACAATACCTTCGCGTTCCAGCTTATTGGCAACCTCTTTCGTAGAGTCACCGGATTGAATGAAAAATTCAACCTCTGTTCCCTCACCGGCTTTATCCACAGCAACGGAGCCGAACAGCTGATAGCAGAAATGATAACCATATTCCGTAAATTTCACGACAGCAAAAATCACAAGCGTATAGAATAAAATATCCAAAAGAAGTCTTGTAATTCCAGTCGAAAAATTGGCAACAATCTTGCCTGTTTTTAACTTTTTCTTTTTCAAAACATTCCCCTCACTCATTCCATTCCACGATGACGGGAAGAATCATGGGGCTACGCTTCATGCTTCTCCAGAAGAAATCACCGAGGCTGGTTTTTATTTCCGATTTAAGCTTATTACAATCAAAATTAGCTTCCTCGGAATAATGTAAACAGGTTTCCAGAACAACATCACGAGCCTCATCCAAAAGCTTCTCGGATTCCCTTACATAAACAAATCCTCTTGTAACAATATCAGGGCCACTGATAATGTCCTTTGTCACATCATCAATTCCAACAGAAACAATAACAATTCCGTTAACGGATAAATACTGGCGGTCACGAAGAACGGCATTGCCGATATCTCCAACACCAAGGCCGTCAACCATGATACCATGTGCAGGAACATTACCAATAATATCCGCGCCAACCTGACCAATGGAAAGAACATCTCCGGATTTCAGAATGATAACATGCTCCTTGTCCATCCCCATATTCACGGCAATATTCTTCTGCGCAATACGATGTCGGTATTCTCCGTGAACCGGAATGGAATACTTAGGCTTTGTCAGACAATAGAGAAGTTTAATCTCCTCCTGATTGGCATGCCCGGAGACATGGGTATCCTGAAATATAACGTTGGCACCTAAAACAGAAAGCTCATTAATCAGTTTAAATACAGCCTTTTCATTACCCGGAATCGGCGTTGAACTTATAATCACAACATCACCGGGCATAATAGAAACACGTCGGTGCGTGTTGGATGCAATTCGGGAAAGTGCAGCCATCGGCTCACCCTGTGAACCGGTCATAATCAAAGCAAGCTGATTATCGGGATAATTCTTAATTTCATCAATCGGAATCAGAATACCATCAGGAATCTGAATATAACCAAGTTCCTGCGCCGTTCCGACGATATTGACCATACTACGTCCTTCAATGGCAACTTTTCGTCCGTAACGTTCCGCAGAATTGATAATCTGTTGTACACGATCAACATTGGATGCAAATGTGGCAACAATAATTCTACGATTGGTATTCTCTGCAAAAATGGTGTCGAAGGTTTTACCGACAGTACTTTCAGACATTGTATTACCAGGCTTTAAAGCATTGGTGCTGTCACACATAAGTGCAAGCACACCCTGCTTACCAAGTTCTGCAAAACGTTGTAAATCAATCGGTTCACCAAAAACAGGTGTATAATCGACCTTAAAATCACCGGTATGCACAATCGTTCCTGCTTCACATTGGATTGCAAGTGCAGCAGCATCGGCTACGCTATGATTTGTACGAATAAATTCAACTGTAAAATCGCCGGCCGAAACAACATCTCCGTAGGAAACAACATTCAAGCTTACTTCCTCGGCAATCTTATATTCTTCCAGCTTGTTTCTGATGATTGCAAGCGTCAGTTTAGTACCATAAACAGGAACGGGTAATTCTTTCAAAATATACGGTAAAGCACCGATATGATCCTCATGCCCGTGTGTGATAAAGAACCCCTTGACTTCATCAGCATGTTCTTTTAAATATGTAATGTCCGGAATTACAAGATCAATTCCGAGCATTTCGTCTTCAGGAAATGCCAGTCCGCAGTCAACAACAAGAATGGACTCACCGTAGCGGAATGCGGTAATATTCATTCCAATCTGTTCAAGTCCACCAAGCGGAATAACCGAAAGACGACTGTCATTAACCATAAATGCCTCCTAAAAAACCTTGTGAATCACACAAGGTCAATATCCTCTAAATCGGCGCGGAATATTTCTCCGACCGCATCAATTTCCGTATCGTCATCCACCATTTCGTAAATAATGTCCTCGTTGGCATCCTGAATTTCTTTCAGAATAAATGCTTCTTCTCCTTCAGGTTCACAAACAAGAACATAATTAAAGCCGTTAAACCTCGTTTCCGATATCACGGTAAACGAAACAACGGAACCATCTTCAGCAGTAAACTCTATGGATTTATTCTCCTCTTCCATTAATTTCCTCCACTAATTTCGTCTTTTCTGCAGGATTATTCTCAAGATAATCCATGAAAGACTGCAAAATAAAGACAGCGGCAATCATATCAACCACTTTAGCCTTCTTCGTATAGTCCAATTCAGCCTCATCAAGAACTCTGTGAGCAGCAACTGTGGAATATCTTTCATCCCAAAGAATAACTTTGCAACCGGTACGTTTGAAAAGAGCATCTGCAAACTCTTCAGAAGCGGTAGCCCTATCCCCTACACTGTTATTCAGATGTTTTGGATATCCAACAATGATACAGTTTACATTTCGCTCTTTGATCAGTTCTTCAATTCTTCGGAAAGTTTCTCGAAGCTGTTTCTCACGATTCCTTCGTATCACTTCAATCGGCTGAGCTGTCAGAAATAAGCCATCACTTCCGGATACGCCAACTGTAACGGAGCCGTAATCCAATCCAAGAAGACTGAGCTTCTGTTCCATAAATACTCCTTATTTCAGATTATTCTCGATATAATCACTCAATAACTGTTCTATAATCTCGTCGCGCTCCACCTTGGCAATCTTAGCACGTGCGTTCATATGATTGGTAATATAGGTCGGGTCCCCGCTCATAAGATAACCAACCATCTGGCTAACAGGATTATATCCCTTCTCTGCCATTGCCACATAAACTGATGCGATTACGCTACGCACATAATCATCCGAGATATTCTCGACTTTAAAAAACTGTGTACCCTGGTCCATAGTAACCTCCTCTTTCACATCAAAAATGTGTAAACTATCCCACATAGTATAATACCTTATTTAGTGGAAAATAGCAACCATTTTTGCTTGAATAATACAATCTATTGTAATCTTCTCCCCAATAACACTGACAATTTCACCTGTAAGGTCTTCTTCAACAGGGAATGTAAAATAGCAATATCTTTCACTGTGTCCTTTTGCAATAAGTCCATTCTCCGACTCTTCGACTTCTTCTACCAGAACTTCCTGCTTCACGCCTAAAAAGGATGAACAGAATGCAGTTCTCAATAAGCGTTCCTTCTCTGCAAAAATGACCTCCCTCCGATGCTTCTCTGCCTCAGTAAACTGCTCCGACATTCTGTCTGCAACGGTTCCTTTTCTTCTGGAGTAAGGGAATATATGGATTTGCGAAAAGCCAATTCTTTCAGCAAACGAAAGTGAAGTATCAAAATTATCCAACGACTCTCCCGGAAATCCAACAATAATGTCAGTCGTAATTGCCGGATTATCATAATATTTTCGTAAAATACCAACAGCCTCTTTATATTCACTTGATGTATACTTTCGATTCATTGCCTTCAATGTGTCATCGCATCCGCTTTGCAGGGACAGATGAAAATGCGGACATACTTTAGCAATCTTAGAAAGTGCCTCCACAAAGGTTTCCGTAATGATTCTAGGCTCTAAGGATCCCAGCCGAATTCTTTGAAATTCAGGAATTTCCGCAAGCTTACGGAGGATAATAAGTAGCGGGCTTTCTCCCATATCTGGTTTCAGACTCTGCTGTTCCCTTAGTGTAAGCGAATCTAGTCCATAAGAGGAAAGATGAATTCCTGTAACTACAATCTCCTTATATCCGGAATTCGCCAACAGTCTTGCCTCTTTCATAATCTCTTCTTCACTTCTGCTGCAGATTCTTCCTCTGGCAAACGGAATAATACAATAACTGCAAAACTGGTTGCAGCCATCCTGAATCTTCATATAGGCACGGCAATGGTCCTCGGTCGAAACAGAAGTCATGTTTTCATAACCTTTTAATTCCTGATCATCCTTAACATAAAAACGTTCCGGACATTTTCCTTTTGCAATCTCGCCAAGATAAGCATTAACAAGAAAGGCAACTTCGGCTTTTCTTCTATTTCCGATACATATATCGGCTATATGATCATTTTCATGATTGCGAAAGAATTCCTGTACGTAGCAGCCTGTTGCTACAATTAATGCATTCGGGTTCTCTTTACGGGCTCGTCGGAGCATCTGACGGCTTTTACGGTCTGCAATATTCGTAACCGTGCAGGTATTAATCAGATAAATGTCTGCATGACTGCGAAAATCCGTTTCTACTGCACCATAGCCTTTAAAATGCTCCTTCATTGCTTCGGTTTCATATCCGTTAACCTTGCAACCCAATGTAAGGAAAGCTACTTTTTTACCTTGCAGATAATTATCCATATTTATACCTTTCTTTCCAATGGTCTATTGACATTTTCCTATGTAATCGTTACACTAAAGATAACATACAAAGAGGGGGTAATGCCTAATGAAAACAGTTACCATTTGCTTGAATTCCATTGATAAGGTCAAGAATTTTGTTAATGATGTTACAAAATTCGATTCCGATTTCGATTTGATTTCCGGACGTTATGTTATCGATGCCAAATCCATTATGGGAATCTTCTCTCTTGATTTGAACAAACCGATTACACTCGGAATTCACAACGAGGATGAAATTGACAAAATCATCAAGGTTTTGGAACCTTATATCGAGGAACAGTAATCCGATTTTTAAGAGACCACCATATGTTTCGCATATGGTGGTCTTTTTGTATCATAGGAAATTGCGTTGCAATTCCTATGATACAAAAAATGCTCCGCTAAGGATGCGCACTCGCGCACTTATTGTGCTAAGGGGGGGGACCCGGTTTACCGGGGGGATTCCTTAGTGCCTACGCAGAGCCCACCGAACGCAGTTCGGACTCTACTGGCTCTGCTACTTTGTAAACAGTTACTTCATAACACAAGCTCGGCACGTAGTCTTCCAGCCATATTGCCAGTCGATTACGTGCAAAGTTCCCAAAAGGTTCTTTTCAGATGCAATTCCAAAGGAACTTGTTAAAAAATCTTCATTTCAAGTACAACTCCTAAAGAACTTGTTAAAAATTCTTCTTTTCAAGTACAACTCCTAAAGAGCTTGTTATAAATTCTTCTTTTTCCCATCGCAGAATATCGCAAAATATGTTATAATATTTTCAGTTCCCATGGGGAGGACAAGATATGATTACAATTGATATCAGTACAATTGATGAGTTATTACAGTTTGTTAAGGTACTTTCTGCAAAACATAAGCAGGGCCTTTGGTATCGTGGTGAGGAGAACTCCTCTCTCACATTGATTCCGTCAATACAGCGAAGTGAGAAGCGTATTGAAACCGAACGATTTATGACGAATGATTTCTATATCCGTGCAAAGCAGATTTTCAAGGATCCGCCGGAGAAGCATGATTATTCCGAATGGGTTGCCTTGATGCAGCATCATGGTCTGCCGACACGAATGCTTGACTGGTCCAAGTCACCGCTGATTGCCGTATTCTTTGCTACGGAAACTTATCAGTCGACACCGGATGTGGATGCCTGTGTATGGGTTTTGGTTCCCAACCTTTTAAACCAGATGGAGGGCTTCGGAAACTGCATCTATCCGATTGATGCGGACACCGCACAGGAAATGTTGCTTCCTGCTTTTAAGCACAATCATCACAATCCCGAATTGAATGATAAGATTCTTGCATGTAACTCTACCGACCGTCACTTGAGAATGTATTCCCAGCAGGCTTGTTTCACGGTACACAACTCATTGAAACGATTGGAAGACATCTGCGATGAGAATATGCTTTACAAGATTATCATTCCGGCCGACCGCAAAGAGTACTTCATCGAAAGTCTACGGTTGCTCGGTATTACAGAAAGCTTTCTGTATCCTGACCTTGATCACATTTGCAATGAACTTTGCAAAGTATACGAGGTATAACTGAATTATTCTGAACAATGTATAACAGCAGGCCCGTCCTCAGGATGGCCTGCTGTTTTGCAATCTCTACATTATTTTCGCAGATTTTACAATCCTTCTTGTTGCCGTTACAAAATGCAAGAAAATCCATACCCTCTTAACGCTCTATGTCATGTTCTGATTCCATTAATTCTTTTTCTTATATAAAATAAAATCCCTTTTCATCAGCAATTATATGCCGAAAATCCACCACCAAAAAATACATTTCAATTTGTATCGGGCGCTATTGCACTACACGATTCACAACCATACAATGAAGCCATCCAAAGAAAAGCAATCTGTTTTGCAAGCATTGAAACAATTCTATGTGGGGATGTGAAAAGGATTGCACTTTGTAATAATACATCTAAAGGAGTAACAAATATTATGGATTCACTAACACTTTATCGCTGCAACACCTGCGGCAACCTGATTCAGATGATACAGGATTCCGGAATCATTCCGATATGCTGCGGAGAGCAGATGGAACTCGTCCGTGCGAACAGTAAAGAGGCCACAATGGAGAAACATGTTCCTGTCATTGAACAGAACGACCGTCGCATACGCATCCGTATCGGCAGTCTTCCGCATCCAATGACAGAGGAGCATCACATCGAATGGATTGTTCTTCTGACCAATAAAGGTATGTATATGCGGGAACTGAAGATTTCAGATTATCCGGAATGTACTTTCACGATTGGCGAAGATGAGAAGGTCTTTGCGGCATATTCCTATTGTAACCTTCATGGACTTTGGAATCGAATTGTCGAAGGCTGTCTGCCGTAACAGTTTGGAGGTAATACTATGAATGTTAAATACCTGAAATGGTCAAATTACTTTGCTTTCATTCTGATGCTTGTCATCAACTTAATTGCCAATCTTGCGCCGATTGGAATCGGTACGACCGGCACGATTTCGCAGAAATACGACAATCTCTTCACGCCGGCTCCGATTACATTTTACATATGGGGGGTTATCTATATATTAATGACTCTGTTCATCGTCTACCAGAATGGGTGGATAGACAAAGGACAGAGAAGCAGTCAGGTTACCAATCGGATTGGTCTCTGGTTCACATTCAGCTGCCTGATTAATGTCGCTTGGATATTTGCATGGCACTACGATGCGATTCTTCTTTCCTTTATCCTGATTGTATGTCTTCTCGTATCATTGACCGTGATTGTCGAGAGGCTTCACAAGGATCAGCCGACTGCCCTTGAAACATTATCCGTGAGAGTCGGATTTGACATATATTTTGGTTGGATTATTGCTGCTACTATTGCTAATGCCTGTGTGCTTTTCACCAAACTGGAATGGAACGGCTTCGGTATCCCGGATGTCGTCTGGATGCTGATACTGCTCTTTGCGAGCGCGGTAATCGGCATTGCCGCAGTATTCTTTAGGCACCGCATATTTACCGCACTGACAATCATATGGGCGTATGCCGGTATTCTGGTTCGCCATATTTCACAGGACGGATTCAAGGGTCAGTACCCACTCGTCATTGGTGCAACGATTGTAGCGATTACACTCGTATTCCTGGCGGTTCTTATGGAGCTGCTACCCCTCCGTTTTGGCAGAACAAAGCTTCGTCCGGCAAAGGAGCAGACCAGACAATAACAACCGTAAAGAAGCACACATTTCTTTACAAACACTCTATTCCTTTACAGAAATGCGGTACCGCCACAAAAGCGATACCGCATTATCCATGAAATCATATTAATTGTTTCCGGTACCCCGAATGGTAATCACCACATACTCCGAAGGTCCTTCGGTTCTGATTGGTGCGTACCAGCCGCTAAGACCGGAACTGACGATTGCCGTCATATCATCAAACTGTCTGATGCCATAAACGAGGTCATTCAGATGAAACGGCTCGTGGAACAACCCGATTGGCCAGAACTGTCCCGCATGCGTATGACCGCATAATGTAAGATCAAAGCCTTCCTTTGCCTCGTCGTAAAGAGCATTAGGCTGATGGTCAATCAGAATACGGAATGCATTCCCCGGAATTGCGGTGGAACTGTAAACATCCCGAACAAGCAATTCCTCTTCCAACCGTAATGTCGAAATTCTCTGCTCACTCCTATCCTTCCGTCCGAACAGAACAATATTGGCGAAACCCAAAATCCGATAGGCATCCTGCAGGAAAATGATATGATATTCATCAAGCATCCTCTGATATTCCTCGATGCTTAGATTCTCGTGTTCCAATGAAAACCCGTCATGGTTTCCGTTCACGCAGAATATTCCTTCCTTTGTTTCTATCTTTCCAATGGCGGAAAGCACCTCTGTAAGCTCTACACGGCTCGTATTCTCATCAATAAGGTCTCCACCGATAATAACAGCGTCCCACTCTTCTTCACGCCATTCTGCGACAAGACTGTCAATCTGTTTCTTATGAATCGAATTGCCATAATGCAGGTCGGAAATGAAAAGAATCTGATACTCCTGCCCTGCAGGAAGCTTCGCGGTCTCAATCACGTACTCGGTGCGTACAAAATGCCTCATCAAAAAGAATCCGACTACCGTAATTACGACTCCCACTGCAATCGGAATCAGCGCACTCTTCTTCAGAAACTGCATCCGCTTCCGTTTACGAAACAAGAAGTAGATTGGTTCCATACAAAGCGAAACAATTGCGGCATAAAAGAAAAATGCGATTGATGCCTTGCAGAACGCAACCAACAGTATAATCCCCACAAGAATACCTGCTTTTACAAGAATACAGGCCTTGCGGTTCTTCTGCAGTTTCTCCGAAAGGGATACCATACGGTTCAACAGAATCACACAGTAAACGCATAGCAGAAGAAACAGAATCGCAAGAACAATCCAGAACATCTTCCCCATTCTACATCACTCCTCAAATCTTTTCGGAATACTTGTTCACCTTCTGTGAGTTATGAGAAAAGTTTTGTAATTTTCCAGCATATTCCACGATTCTACACCTGTAGTATGCTTCCTGTTTCGGATTCAGTTTCTTCGCTGCAAGAAGTTCGTTATACCTCTTTTCCAGTTCGGCGAGGTCCTCCTTCGTTGCATCACGATAATTGTTCGAAGCATTCAGTTTCAATCTCGTTACAATCGCTTCCAATTCACTGTGCGTTTCTTTCTGAAATAAAGAAAACATTGCAATCACCCGAGTTTCTTTCCACCCTTGCTGCCGCCGAAGCTTGCGGTCTTAAGGATATTCGTGTCAAATGTGAATGTTAACGCCTGCTCGGTACGAACTCGCTTCTGTGCAAGCTTAATCATTCTGGTAAGCAGTTCCTTATACGGTACTCCGAGAGGTTCCCAGAGATAGAAAGCAAGGGAACCGGGAATCGTATTAATCTCATTGAAATACAACTTGTTCGTATCCACATCAATCATAAAATCCAGTCTCGCAACACCGTTACAACCAAGTGCCTGGAAAGCCTTTACGGCAAGACTTCTGATTTCCTCACGCTGTTCCTTGGAGACTTCTGCGGGAATCTTTCTTGCAACACTTGCCATGCCCTTCTGACCGCTTCCCTTTGCGTTGCTGACGTATTTGTCTTCATAGCTGAGGATATCCTCGGTGTGCATCGGCTCCTCAATCTCGGAAGCCTCTGCTTCATTCTCATCCCCGAGAACGGAGCAGTTAATCTCGCGAAGGTTGCTGATTGCATGCTCCACAAGAACCTTTGTTGCATACTTGAAACCATCATCCAGCGCACGTGTCAGGGAATCACGATCCTTTGCAACCGCAATGCCTACACTGGAGCCGAGGTTAACCGGCTTGACAATTACCGGGTAGCCGAAACGCTTCTCGATGGAATCCATCATTTCCTCCATCTTTGCGTAGTCGGAAAGCAGGTAAAGCTTGCCGTCCAAAAGCGGGATATCATACTCCTTTAAAATAGCCTTCTGAATGTACTTATCCATACCGACAGCAGATGCCGTAACATCGCAGCCAACGAACGGAAGTCCGATTGTCTTCAGATAACCCTGTAATGCACCATCCTCAACATTGGTACCGTGAACTACGGGAAATGCAATATCAATCTCTACAGGTTTCATACCGCCGAACATTTTCTTCGAATAAGGCTGCAAGAATACCTTGCCGTCCTCATTGCTAAGAACCACTCGCTCAGATTTTTTGAGAAGTGTGGGAATGTCCTTGTAGCACTCAATCTTTCCAATGTCCTCACCGATATACATCTCATTGTTCTTGGTCAGGTATACGGGAATCACATCGTACAACTCCGTATCCATACTGAGGAATGCCTGAATTCCGGAAATAACCGAAACCTCATGCTCCACACTTTTTCCGCCGAACATTAAAGCAACTCTTGTCTTCATGTCAACCTCCTAATAATTATCCGGTAAATCGTTCTCCAAAAGGATATATTTGTGTCCCTCGTCACCGATGGAATAAGCATAATTCAGTGCCTCCTCCAATCGGTCAAAGGCCTTCAGTCTGTTCTCCGGGAAGCCTGCTTCGCGCACACCCTCGGCAATCGGCTCCGTCCGTTTCTTTCCGACCAGACATATGTAATCGCAGCATGCGGCTGCATATGAGCCAAATGTGCGGTTATATTGTTCTTCATTGTCCCCCAGCTCTACCATTCCCGGAGTAATCAGTATCTTAACTCCGTCGAACATCTTAAGAGTCTCTACAGCAGCTTTACTGCCCACAGGATTGGAATTGTATGCATCATCGATAATTGTCACGCTTCCGCGTTCCAAAAGCTGCATACGATGCGCTACAGGCTCCAGACGACGTACGGGAATCTTCAGTTCGGAAAGGTTTAAGCCAAGCTTATGTGCTACCGCTATTGCACCCATAACATTGATGACATTGTGTTCACCAATTAATCGCATAGAGAAGGTCTCCTGCTCACCACCGGGCGTTACTACGGTGAATTCGGTTCCCAGTGCGGAAACCTTCACATCCTTTGCATAATAGCCATCCGTACCGTTTCCGGCATGATAAAGGATTACCTTTCCACTGTCCCCTCTCTCCGTCAAAGTATCCAGTATATATTGGTTATCACCATTGACCAAAAGCATACCGTCCTCAGGCAATGCGTCTGCAAGTTCAAACTTTGTATGGCGAATATTGTCCATATTGAAAAAAGTTTCCAAATGCTGGGGTCCGACCGATGTAATCACACCGTGTTTCGGATGCACGATATCGCAGATCTCCTTAATGTCTCCGACGTGTCTCGCACCCATTTCACAGATGAAGATTTCATGTGACGGCTTCAACTGCTCCCGAATCGTACGCACAACACCCATAGGTGTGTTAAAGCTCTCGGGAGTGGCAAGTACATCGAATTTTGCAGAGAGCAAAGTCTTCAGGTAGAACTTTACACTTGTCTTTCCGTAGCTGCCCGTAACACCGACTACCGTCAGCCCCTTTGCCTCACGAAGCATCCGCTTCGCATCGTTGATATAATGATTGCTCACAGCCTTCTCCGCCGGCTTCATTAAAAAGTTCGTCACAACAGGAAGAATCCACTGCATTCCTACCATAATCAGAAGTCCGCCGCTTACCGAATCGAAACCAAGCACAAGCCAGGCTATCACAGGAAATGCGAAAGAAACAACCACATGCGCTGCTACCATACGCTTTACACGAGCCGTATAAACAAGTTTCTTCTTGGCTTTCGTCTTTCGAAGCAGATTAAACACAAGTACCGTAAGTAACAGCAATACGGCTCCTGCGATATCCCATCCCAGTCCAGTAAAGAACAGACGCACAATACCGAGTATGGTTAACACATAAAGAAGCCACTGACTTCCCCAGGTCTTTTTATACCGGCTCAGATGTTCTTTGTTCTTGTAACCGTCCAGCTGAAGCATATGGATATTATACCGCATGGCAAGAAATCCTGCCACAAGGGATAAAACTGCCATTGCAATTGTTCTGTAAATCATACTCTGCCCACCTTACTGCTATAATATCGTAGTGCTGCGCTCTTTATTCAAGACTCGCTCGCGAGTCTTGGCGTGGGATTCGGGTCAGCCTCAGCTGACAATATTCCTTTCCGAATCCCTGCGCATCCTCGCGGAGCGTTTATCTCAGTGGGAGAATGACCCCCACTGAGACTTATTTGTCAATCCCCCACTTATAGAAGTGGTGGTCTTCTCTCACTGAGACGAAGCTTTATTTACTGCACCTTCAGATAGGAGCGAATCACATTTCGGAACACAACCGGCTGGTCCAAAAAGCTGTAATGACCCGCAGGGGAAAGCACCACAAGACCGTTATTAGGAATCTTCGCCTCCATCAGTTTCGCATCGGAAAGCGGTGTTGCCGTATCGTTGTCTCCCCATATGAGGAGTACTTCCTGTCTGATGTCCGGAAGAAGTTCGGTAAGGTCTTCATTTATCGCCTTTACCATACACTGTTTCATCATCGGTGATGCATTTCGATAATCCTCGGAACCCTGTCTTGACTTCCAATCGTCAATCAGTTCGGGGAACATGGCATGAATCGGTTTCCACGACACAATCTTCTTGATGAACTTATATCTGCGTACCTTGCGACGCTTCTTACCGCTCAGCTTCGCCTTAATTCCTGCCGCATCCACAAATATGACATTGTTAATGACAAATCCTATATTCTCTCTGTTACAGAGCTTGATAATGACACGCCCGCCAAAGGAATGTCCAAGAAGCGTAGCGTTGTCAATCTGCAACGCCTTCATAAACTCGAGAAAGAAATCTGCAAACTCATCGACACCCCACGGCTCTCTCGGTTCATCGCTTGTACCGAAGCCGGGAAATTCAAACTGCACAACACGGTAGCTTTGTTTCACGCATTCGGCGATGTAATCATAGACCTCTAACTTGGTTCCCCAGCCCTGGAGAATGACAAGCGTCTTCTCGCCCTCGCCGCTGATTTTGTAATGGATGTTGTAATCCTGAACCTTAATATTCATGCATTTATACAGGGATATCCAATTATTACCGGTTCTCCTGCTTTCCTTTCAGGTAATCATATTGCAAAGTCAGATCATTCTTCCGAATCAGACGATTTACCTCGGCAAGCAATGCCTGCAACTCCTCTTCGGAATAAGCATCTCCATTTGTAACGGTTCCATTTTCCACATATACATTACCGTCATACACGGAAGTGTCCGGGAAGAACACGAATCCCTTGTAATCGGGCGACATAATATCACAGCCGATATAGTAATCCGGATAGTAGGGAATTCCAAGCAAATTCAATACTGTCGGCAGAATATCCAGTTGTGAATTGGTCTTTGTAAACTCCGTCGGTTCACAGTCGGAAGTCCATATAATGAACGGTGTCCTATTAATCAGGTTATTGTCGGTCTGCTTGCCATTTCTTGCAAGAATCTCCTTATCCTGGAGTGTGTACAGATAATGGTCTGCATACGCAACAATCATCGTCTTTTCATACAGACCGCTCTCCTGAAGCCCGTCCATCAGAAGACCAATCATCCGATCCGTTTCCGCTGCCATCAGTCTGACAGTAGCCTCTTCGCCGAGTTCCCTGGCTTTCCCATACTGTTTCTCTGCGAGATAAGCACCGATTTCATTCTTCGTCGTATTAAACGGCGTGTGCGGTGTATATGTCGTAATGTAGGAAACCGTAGGATGGTCCGTGCAGAATACCATCTCCCGAACTGTCTCATCCGTCATAAGTGTGGTATCCAGATAAACGGTAGTATCCTTTTTATCATAACGGTCCGTATCAATCAAACCGTAATAACCATCGTATCCCCAACTCCGATAGTTCAGGTCGCGGGAATAGAATTTTGCGGTATTCTGATGAAATGCATTCACGGAATAGCCTGCTTCCTTCATCATTCGCGGCATCGAGTAGGGATATGCATTTGCATTAAATGTGTACGCATTACGCGAGTATGTCAATGGTGTGATGAAGCCGGTATTCACAGCAAATTCAGAGTTGAACGTCGAGCCACCACCATTAAAAAACGCGAAATGATCCGTGAAATTATAGGCATCCTGCATCAGTGCATAAAGATTAGGCATAGTCTCTTCCGTAACGAGCCAGTCATCAATACCCTCCAACTGCAGGAAAATGACATTATACCCTTTGAAAAGCCCCGTATATGCATTGGTTTCCGCCAGAGACGGGTTCCCATAGGCTTCCTGAAGGAACGCCTCTTCCTCAGCCGTCATCTTCTCCTCCGGCTTCAGAAACGTGATATAAAAATCCCTTACTATGTACTCCGAAAGTCCACTGACAGCAAGGCTTCGGTTCTTGTCATTGTAATCGCGGTATATGTTCCGCGGATTTCTCCATGCGGACCACTCCAGTCCGTTGGTCGCAGGCCCAAAACAAAGCGGAGTCAGGATATGCAGAACCACCAAACCGCCAACCATAATGCCAAAGTATCTGCCCGAAACCTTCTTCTCAGGAAAGAATCGAATTGCCAAAACAATCGTCGCAATCGTAAGAAGTGCTGTTATAAAAACCAGTGGGTTCATTGCCTTAACGGTATCCCAGATATAATCCTTGCCCTCTCCTGCCATACGCATCAGCGTAAAACTAAAGCAGTAATCCGTATAATCAAATGTAATAACAACCGCCAGGAATAATGTCAGGTGCACCAGACTGAAAACTCCGTATACAATCCGTCCGATTGTGCGTGGCAATGCCAATGACACGAAAATGAACAATCCCGTCCAGATTCCGAAGAACAGAACTCCGGGAAGAATCATCTTCCAGTTGAAATAACGGATGGCAAGCAAATCAATCCGCAGATACAGTTCCGTAAGAAAGAACGGTATCACAAGCAGAATATAGGGAAATGCCCTTTTCAGTTTTGAACGAAACGGCTCCACTTGAACTGCCTCCTAATGTTCGGCGTGATGCTTCTCAATATCCTCAATGGCCAATGCGCTCGTATGTGGAATCGGCTTCCACTCAACCTTCATAAACAAAGCAATATACATGGAATAACGGTAGAAGATGTCAAATGTCGGCCACATAATACAGAACCATACCTTCTTAAAAAACGGCATCGGCTTAATCCGCTTTCGGTCGGTAATGAACATCAGTGCACCCTGCAGTATATTCGCCACATCACTTTGAAATCTCGAGAACCAGAAGGCAAGCAGGGAAAGCCCTGCACTTGCAAATACAGCCTTAACACCCGGACTCAATGTCACCTTAATCTGCTCAAGTCCTATAATATACAATGCCTTCGCCACAAATCCGTTGCTTCCGAACAGGATAATTTCGGAACCCTTTTCAAAACTGTGGCATGATAACAGAATCAGTGTGACAAGAACAAAACCGATGGCCCGAATCAGTGCCGATGGCAACAGCTGCGACAACGTATCATAAGCAGCAAAACGATGTCTGATGCCTTCCACAATCCTTTCCCATACGGAAGTTTTTCTGCGTTCCTCTTTCGTTCTGTGAACATTTCCGACGAAGATGTTCAAGAACAACAGCCCACCTGTTTCGACAAATGCCTGCAGATGTCCCTTCGACCAGCGGATTCTCTGACGAAACGCAATCTTCAAATCCGTCGGCTGTTCGTCGTAGAATACTGCCTCATCGTTATAACTTATGGCATAGCCATGTGCTACCGCATCAGCGGTAAATGCCCTGTCCTCGGTAAGGGATACGTACTTCCATCCGTCCTTCACCAATTCATTGGCGAACAGAAATCCTGTGCCCTGCAGATTGGTCGCGAGGCGCAACACAGAACGGGCACGGTGCCTCGTCCTCGCGGAACGAATCCAGTGAAGTGCATAGGAAGCGGATATCCAGTTTTCATCCAGATTCTTCGAGTTTCGGTAGGAAGTAACAATCTTCTCTCCCGCATCAAAGGAATCGTTCATCTTTGCTATATAATTCTTCTTCAAAAGGTTGTCGGAGTCGAAGATAAAATACCCCTCAAAGTTCTCAATCCCGTAATCCTTCTCAATTTGCTCGAAAAGATACTTCAGTGCATATCCCTTCGTTCTCTCGTCCGGATTTTGATGCTCGTATACGATTGCACCATTGCGTCTTGCAATCTCTGCGGTATCATCGGTACAGTTGTCGGCAACCACGAATACAGTCAGCAGTTCCTGCGGATATTCCTGTCTGTGAATACTTTTCAGAAGATTTTCTATGACACCTGCCTCATTCCTTGCCGGAATGAGAATGCCGTACTTATGGTTATTCTTCGCAGGCTGAAACTTTCTTGTAAAGAACAGTCCTATAATGAAAAATGCCACTCTGTGTACATCGAACAGTCCCAACACAATTAACAGCCATTTCAGCACTTCATTGGCGGGAATATACCAGTCACCAATCGTATTCAGTATCGCTGTACCTATATTGCCAAAAACCGGATTCATACTATATGCTCCATATGATATAAGGGCAGTCACAAAAATCAGTCCTTACAGAATAACCGAACACAAACCACCATTAAAAACGTCGTCCGCCACCGCTGTGATGAGAACCGCTGCTACTGATATGACCGCCACCACTGCTGTGACCACCACCGCTGGAGCGCGAGCCCGAATACGATGAGGGCTCCGGTTTCACAGTTTTCGTGACCTTCGTGTCAAGCAGTACTTCGTTAACATTATAAATATTGCAACCGCCGGGAACGATATACTCTCTTGCGGTCACTCTCTGTGCTACCGTACGGCTGCCGGACTTCTTAATCTTTCCAATGATTGACAGCAAAACATAAATCAGGAACAAAAGAAACACCGCATTGGACGACTTCATCGGAAAATGCTTCCATTTGTACAAAGTCTTAGTCTTCTTTACAAATACCCTTGCTGCCTTTTCTGCATTTGCCTCGTTCTTAATATCGGAAGGGATGCTGGAAAGAATACGGGATTCGTTGTCCGTTGAAAACAAGGAAACAGCATCTCCGCAAGAGTAAATATATGCATTCTTCAGGCTTGCTCCGTCCGTCAGTAAAAGAAGTGCTGCACCGCTTCGATTCTTCCCTTCTCCATAACCGTAGTAATCGTAATAAAGCCTCAGATAATCCCGCGGTTTATATTCGGGTGTATCTGATTTTGTCAGAATTAATACATCCTTACCGTATTTTTCACGGATTTCTGCAATTTTCTTCTCTAATTCCTTTTTAGCACTCTTGGAGAGAATACCTGCATCATCTACGATACGATCTGCATCCGGGTCCTGTACAATATCGTCACGGCAGATGCCTTCAAAATACTGCTTTTCAGGACTTCCTGCCTTTCCAAGAGCAAAATCTCTGCGGATATACCGTCCCATTGTGCTGACAAATGTATTCGCTGCAGCACCATATTTACCATTTTGCAGGTCACTCATCATTGCGTCCAAAAGGCGTTCCACATCGGAATCGCTTCCCTCACTGCTGTTAATATCCGTGATGGAGTAGGAAAGGTCTCCTCCTACGGAGATAACAACATCTCGACCGTTCGGATTCATATTAAGGAAAAGCAGAGCTCCCTCACGTGTTTCTCCACATCCGAATCCGCCATAATCATAAAAATCATCGGCAAATCTCTGACTGTCATTGGTATCGGGACCATAGTCATCATTATCCGGTGCCGCCAGAATTACAATGTCAACACCCAATTCTTCGCGAAGGGCTGCAATACTCTCGCGAAGCTTCTCCTCTTCCGAATCTGAAAGAATGCCTGCCAAATCCAGCACACGGTCGGATGTTTCATTGTTATGAGAAACATATTGTACCGCATTCATCATATTCGTGCGGGGATTTTTTGAGGAATGACCCTTCACCATATCCTTCCAGATATGATCGATAAAGCCATAACAGCCATCATAGAAATCATCGCAGACCGCATAATACTCGAAATATAATTTGGCCTTAATGATACCCCAGTCACTCAACTTGGAAATATCACCATAGCGAACAACGTGAGCTTCTTGCTTGTCTGTTTCATAAATCAGAAACAGTGCTTTTCGTTCTGCACCGTAACCGGAAATATACTTTTCATCATAGAAATTCTTATCGGCAAACTCATCCGCTGAAGAAACACCGGCATCTTCGATGGATTTTATAATATAAATCTGCAAATCACATTCCGCTTCATCCATGAAGTCGAATATGTAGTAGCCGATTTCTTTTCGCTCGTCCTGTGTGATTGTTCCCGAAAGGTCAATCATACGGTTAAAGACATAATAGTTGCCATCTCCGGAAAGCACCGGATTATTCGTATCGTTTTGTTCTACAGTAGTAGAATTGTTATTTTCTTCATCTTCTGCAAATACATACCCTGTAAGTAAGGTCAGGGCAACAAGTATAAGAAGAATCAGACTCAATAATCTCTTTCTCATCTCCACCCCTCCTTAACCAAAGAAAAAGCATAACGCATATATAATTGCAAAGATAATTGCAATTCTGGTCCATTTCCAAATCCGATATAATTTTTTGGAAAATGGCAGTTCCCCGACTATCTTACCGGTCTGCCCGTTCACGGCATAATCATATTTCTTTCCGCCGTATGCAATGGAGAACACATACACCGGCAAGAGTGCATAATGTGCATCTCTGCTCGTCTGTTTCAGGTTATTGGATGACTTTGTCACGTAGGAATACCCCTTCACGCTCGAAAGGAAGCATGTCTCCGTACTGTTCAACATACGGGTCTTCGTCCGTTCCAGGTTGGAATCCGCATCGACATCAAAACGCTCAGCCATATGTCCGGAAAGATAACCCGGCTCGAAATCCAGCATCTTACTGTAATCAAACGGCTCTAAGGAGTCCATAACATTATCATCCAGTCGCTTGCTACCGTCAGCAGGAACATTGGCATATTCCACGCTTCCGTCAACGGATACCGTGTAATATTTGGTTTCGCAGTAATCATATTTTGAGTCACTCCAGGTTCGTACCTTGGTAGCCTTATAAACCATGGAACCTTCAATATTGGAATCATACAGCCAGAACGGCTCATAGATACCTTCTACTTCCTCTAAAACCGGGTTGTCCTTAAATTCCTTCGGGACAAATGGCTTGGACTTCACAAATTTATTGAACAGTTCCTTTAACTGCGGACGCTCTATCACGAAAGGAACAATCTTGTTGGGCCGAAGCATTCCACTAATATTCTCGGTAACCAAAAGCACATTACCACAATAAGGACATTTCGTAGCGGAAGTAATGGCATCCGTCACAACCTCTGCACCACAGAACTCACACACATAAGATTTTGAGCCTTCCAAAACCTCATCATGCACGGTTTCCTTATATTCTTGCCAGTCAAACCCTTCTTCGTCATTAGCCGCATCCTTGATTTCATCAAGGACAAATGAACCGTCACAGTACTCACATACAAAACGGTTCATATTGCTGTCAAACTTAAGCGGCATCGAACATTGCGGGCATTTGTATGAAAGATTGTCCGCACTCTTCAGCGCTTCCTCGAATTCTTCCGATGTCATAACCTGCATTCCGTTATCTCCCACTTCTCTCGCACCCCTTTCTGATTACTCCTTACATATTTCCAAACAAAAAATCCTTCATCGTTCCGACAAACTCGCGTAGCATATTGTTCGGCAGGAATTCCTTCTTGGATTCCGCAACAACCGGACTTGCATTGGTCAATCCCTGCTTCTTTGCTATCTTCATTGCACGGAAGATGTGAAAATTATTCGTCAGTATTCCGACTTTAACATCCTTCGACGGCAACAAAATTCTACTGTTCTTCAGATTCTCGGTCGTGTTCTTCGACTGATCCTCCAAAGTGATTCTTGCGGCATCAATCCCATTGTCCACAAGGTATCGGAACATTCCTTCCGCCTCGCTGAACGGTTCGTTGTCTCCCTGCCCTCCTGAAACAATACATTTCGTATTGGGATGTTCATTCAGGTACATAACCGCTTTGTCAAGTCGGTATTGCAGCACAAGACTCGGTCCGCTTTCCTTCACCTGAGCTCCAAGAACAATCAGGTAATCCACATCCTGTTCGCTATCATCAAAATGCGAAAGAATCAATGCCTCTATCGTAACGAATAACACAATTCCGATAATCACGATGACCGATGTTCCAATGCGTAAAAACTTTGGAAGTCTGGACCAAACCTTAAATACAACGCACACGGCAAGACCGAAGAAGGCAGCTCCGCCAACCAGAAATATCCGGTAGAAGTTCGAGCCTGTTGCCGCACTCTTTACGAACAAACCATACCGAATCAACAATACGGAAATTACACAATAAATACAAATTCTGATAAAGCCCCAAAGACCTATAGGTTTTAACATTCCATCTCTCCTGAAACCTGTCGGAGACAAGCAACACCGAGTCGCTGTTCCGTTCTGAAAATCCTTTGCAGAGTTCATCCTCCGCATCCCCGCACATACATAGTTATTATATCATATTATCCATTCAAAAACAAGCAAATGCACACCATCGATACTGCCCGGTAAACATTGGTGCTTCACAACTGTTTCCGGCAAGTCGGGATACACATTCCCGGGGGAAGAAGGTCTGTGTAGGACACCGAAAACACGGCGTTTTTACTGCTCGCCTGCGTCACGTCCCTGGGGGCAGAAGGTCTGTGTGGGACACCGAAAACACGGCGTTTTTACTGCTCGCCTGCGCCCCTTATATAGCGGGCGCTTCGCAACGATAATGACTTTGTTGTCTCCGCGCCCGCCAGGTATGCTCGGCTCGCGACGCAAAAACTCCTATTGTTTTCTTATGTCCCGCACAGACCTTCTGCCCCCAGGGTTTCACGATTGGAAGTTGTCGCCATGGCTTCCCAGTCACATAGAATTCATTGATTACCATGCTAGTGGTGCATTATGGCAAGTTTTTGCCTTACAGGAAATGCGAACACTTTCTATAAAGCAAAAAACGGCGTGTATAAACACGCCGTAACAATTACTCTTTATAGAATTCTATGAAAAGAGTTTCGCCTGCGAAACTCTACGCACCACCAATGCGCCTTGAGGCGAGATATTTACTATGCACAGGAATGTGTGTGCCTTGTAGCAACATATTTCTCTGCACAGACGTATGACTCTTTGTGAATCTTTTTATCCCATTGGAAATACAAGGCAATTTCCCATGATACCAAAACATTACTTCGTTCCACGACACAAATCGTTTAAAAAGCACTCCTCGCAATGCGGGTTGCGGGCCGGGCAGATTCCTCTGCCGTGCGCAATAATCTGAATGTTCCACAATATCCACTGCTCTTTCGGAATGATACGCATCAAATCCTTTTCAACTACCACCGGGTCATCCGATTTCGTCAATCCGAGTTTCTGAGAGATGCGCTTTACATGCGTGTCCACAACAATACTCGGCTCACGAAATATGTTGCCGCGTATAACGTTAGCAGTCTTCCGGCCGACACCGGGAAGCTTAGTAAGAAGCTCAATATCCGAAGGAACCTCGCCGCCGTATTCCTCGTCAATTACACGGGAACAGGCTATGATATTCTGCGCTTTATTATGATAAAATCCGACTGAATGAATGCATTCCTCCACATCGGAAAGTTCTGCACATCCGAGTGCCTTCGCATCCGGATAACGGCGAAACAATTCCGGCGTTACCAAATTCACTCTTGCATCGGTACACTGTGCACTCAAAATGGTTGCAATCAGAAGCTGCCACGCATTCTCATGATGCAGATAACATGTCAGGTCTGTGGAGTAATATTCTTTCAAGCGCTCACAAATCAGGCGGGCACGCTCTTTTATCGATACGGCCATATGAATACTCCTTTCACGACAATCCCAAAACAACACTCTTCACTTCACACATTTATCGTTACTACACAGGCGCCTCAGTTGGCAATCTTCTGATGTGCGCTGTAGCTGGTCTCGTCAAGCGGCATAAAGGTATAGCCGTTTGCAAGTCCCCATTTGATGATACTCTCTACTGCTGCCACACTGAATCCCTTGATATCGTGTTGCAAAACAACGGATACATTTCTGTTCGAAACAGCATTAATGACATTCTTGTAGACCTGCTCGGTCGAAATCGGATCGCCGGAGGAATCGCCGCTCAAAACATTCCAATCGAAATAGTAATAACCCATTTCGGTCATTCTTTGTGCAATCTCCGTTATGACACCCTTGCAGTACCTTCTGCTGACAGTGTTGGAACTGCCTCCCGGAAAACGGAACAGTATCGGTTTTGTTCCGGTCATTTCATATACGATATCCTGCATCTTCTGAAAATCTTCGATATAGGCATCCGCAGACTTGTAAATCCTTGAATAATCATGTGTTGTACAATGAATGCCAATCGTATGACCACGCTCATAGATTTCCTTAATCAGCGATGCGGAACCGGTGTTGCATACGAAGAATGTCGCCTTGACACCGTATTTGTCCAAAGTATCCAAAAGAGACTTCGTATAAATGCTCGGACCGTCGTCAAATGTAAGATAGATTACCTTGCCCTTAGCCTCTGTCTCGTCTCCGAACGGTCTTTCCGGCTCAACAACATGTACTATACGGCTTGCAGTAGCGACATTGCCGGCTGCATCTGCCGCCGAATAGGTTATCGTATAATCTCCTGTGGTCAGATTATCAACGCTTCCTTCAACCGTAATCCGATCGCTCAAATCACCATCACAATTGTCCATAGCATTGGCGCCCTGTTCCACATATTCACCGCGGCGTCTCTCTATGGTAATCTCATTCTCTCCGACAAGCGTAATGTTCGGAGCAATCGGGTCCGAATGCTCAACCTTACGGACAACGGTAGTAGTATTTCCCGCAGCATCCGTAACCGAATACGTCACCTTATCATACTCGACCACACGCTCTACGCGGTCCGTGATATCCCCATCATAATTGTCCGAAGCGGTATAACCTTCCTCTTCATACTCGGCATCCGGAAGCGTAAAACTTCCCTCTTTCGTGAGAAGCGTAATCTCCGGAGCGACATCATCCTTTATCGTGATGAAGAAGGTTTCCATTCTCTCCGCACGTTTGTATGACGCATATATCGTGAGCTGATAGGTTCCGACCGTATTCCGGTCCACCGTTCCCTGCACAACCGGCTCCAGCACAAAGGCGCTTTGCATATACTTTCCTTTCGCCATGGCATGAATCCCAAAGTCCGCGTCGCTTCCGACCGTAAGCTCGGTTCTATCCAGCGAAATGGTAATGTCAACCGCTGTTGCACGGTATTCTTTAATTGCGAAAAAGGCACACACTGCAAATGCAATACATGCAAATGTGAATACCCATCTCTTCATACTGCACTTCCCCCTAAAACACACCTGTTCTGATTTCTATTACAGAACAAGTCCTTTCTTTGCATCTGCGCCAATCATCAGATTCATACACTGAATGGCAGCACCCGATGCTCCTTTTCCAAGGTTATCAAAGCGGGTTGCAACGACAACACGGTCATCGTTACCCGTAACGAAAATCTCAAGTCCGTCCCAACCGGAGCATGCATCGGAGAACAACGCTCCTCCTGCCTCAACATCTGCACCGACAGGCATAACACGGATAAACTCCTGTCCGCTGTAGTACTCCTCGAAGAAATCATGCAGCTCCTGCACATTCATCTTCTTTTTGAGCATATCGGTATAAAGCGGCACCTGTACGAACATGCCGCTGTAATAATTGGTCGTCATCGGACAGAACAATGGCTCCTTTGTAAGACCGGTAACAGCCTTCATCTCCTTAAGATGCTTGTGGCTCTGCGTCCACGCATACATTCTTGCGGAGTCGAATTTGGCTTCGCGGGCTTCCTCTTCGTAGGCTGCAATCAATTTCTTTCCTCCGCCCGAATAACCGGATACGGCGAAGATGGATACCGGGTAATCCGCAGGAAGAATCCCTTTTCTCACAAGCGGATAACCGATGGTAATGAAACCGGTTGCATAGCATCCCGGAACCGCTACTCTCTTACCGTTTCTGATTGCATTCTCATGCGCATCCGAAAGCTCGGGATATCCGTAAGCCCAATCCGGATTGGTTCTGTGCGCGGTGGAAGCATCAATAATCCGGACCTTTGGATTGGTACATAAGCCAACCGCTTCAATCGCTGCGGCGTCCGGCAGGCACAGAAATGTAATATCCGAAGCGTTAATCATCCTCGCACGCTCCGCGGGGTCCTTTCGAAGCTCAGGATTAATCTTCAGAATCTCCACATCGTCACGCGACATAAAGCGCTCAAAAATACGGAGTCCCGTTGTTCCCTCACTGCCGTCAATATAAACCTTTACCTTCGAATCCATAGTATATCTCCTTCGTTGCTGTTTTAACAGACTGTTACGCACCCTTCATTCATAACCGGAGGTCACTCCGTGTCTGCATTTTGCAAAATCATATTGTCGGAAAATGCCTGGTTTCCCTCTTTAATCTGAATACTTTCAAACTTCAGCGGATCTCCTTTGCAAAATACCTTCGTCACGGCATCACATCCGTTGAATGCATTCTCATCGATAGACTGAAGATTCTCGTAAGCGTAAATCTCGAATATGGAGCTGCAGAACCGGAATGCGTCACTGTGAATCTCCAAAAGCTCCTCCCCAAGCACCAGAACCTGAAGATCACTCGCGTCTGAGAATGCGCTCTTCGCTATGATTTCCGTACCGGACGGTACCGTGTAGTCCGCTCTTTCCGAGCCAATCGGATAACAAAGCAGTATCTTACCGTCCTTCGTAAAAAGCACGCCCTCGATGGATGTGTAGTACTGATTGTCCTCGGCCACATCGATATTCCCGAGAGCATAGTTCCAAAAGAACGCTTCCTCCTCAATATTCGACACACTTGCTGGAATCACAATTCTCTCAAGAGTATGGGTCGTCTGAACGGCACCGGAACGGATTGCGGTTACCGTATTCGGAATCTCAAAAACAACAGCCTTCTTATCCGCAGGGTAATTCATCAATAAAGCCCCATGCTCAGCATATAAAACGCCGTCTACGGCAATATATTTCGGATTGCCCGGGGCAACGCGGAATTCCTCTACAAAGCAATTGTCAAAGGCCTTCTCTCCAATACAGGAAAGCGAAGCCGGGAGAGCTACAAACGATTCCTTGAATGCGGAATAGAATGCGCTGTTACCGACATACAAAAGCCCCTCCGGAAGTATAAAGCCGCAATCGGAATGAAGCAATGCATTAGCGAATGCATAGTTCCCGATATATCTGAGTCCGTCCGGGTAATTAACCGTCAAAAGATTCGTGCAATATTGGAACGCGTACTCACCGATGTATTCCACCTTCTCTCCGAGAGAAATTTCACGAAGCTCCGGAAGGCCGTAGAATGCCATCGCGCCGACACTCGTCACCTCATCGCCGATTACCACGCGCTCCGCCTCATTGGCATACTTATCCCATTCGGGTATCTCATCATAATAATCCCTCATCGGCCCTTCGCCGCTGATGACAATTGATTTTGTGGAAGCGGTATACTCCCACTCCAGCCCGTCCTCAGTCAGAAGAGAATACCTTTCTTCCAAAGCGCGAATGTCGTCAGACTTTTCGGAAGGATTCTTTTCTTTGTCTTTGTCTTTGTCTTTGTCTTTGTCTTTGTCTTTGTCTTTGTCCTTGTCCTTTGCGTCGTCAGTCACCGATTTCTGTCCATCCCGGTCCTTATCATGGTTCCTATCGTCATCCTTACCGCATGCAGCAAGGGACAATACCAACAGAATACAAAGAATAATCGCTGTCAATTTCTTCATACACTGCCCTCCACTGTAATGATTGATAGAAATAATCTACACCATTTTCCGAAAAAAGGCAAATCCTATTGTTCCCCGGATAGAGAAACCTGTCCTTCCTTAAGGATCTGCTCCGCACGCATAAGGGCCGCATCGATGTGGACGCACACATTTTCCTGCCCGATACTGTCCAGCAGGCCGTTCTTTAAAAGAACGCTCATCGGCTGCTCATTCACATGGGAAAGCACCAGTCTGATGCCGCCCTCCCGGCACTTCTTCACAAGCGTTTCGAGGGCATTCACGGCGGAAGCGTCAATTGCGGGAACTCCGCGCATGCGAAGGACAAGCACCTTCGTGTAGTCCTTCACATCAATATCCGGAATACGGCTCGCCATACCGAAGAACAGCGGGCCGGTAATTTCATAAACGCGAACGGCCTGCGGAACCTTACGAAGCGATATGCTGTCCGGATCGTCCTCATCATCCACATATTTCCAGCTCTTCAGGCTTGTTTCGTCACTCATTCTCTTCATAAAGAGCAGACATGCAAGCACCATACCGACACCGATTGCAACTACAAGGTCGAATACAACGGTCAGGACAAATGTGACAACCAATACGAGAATATCGCTCTTCGGAGCGGTCTTCACCAGCTTGACAAACGGTCTCCACTGACACATATTGTAGGCAACCATAAACAGGATTGCCGCAATCGTCGGCATCGGAATAAAAGCCGCATAAGGCATCAGCACAACAAGAATCAGTAAAAGCGTTACGGAATGAACCATACCGGCTATCGGCGTCCGACCGCCGTTCTTGACATTGGCTGCGGTTCTCGCAATCGCCCCCGTTGCGGGAATACCGCCGAACATTGCGGAGCCGATGTTGCCGACGCCCTGTGCCACGAGCTCCATATTCGAGCGGTGGCGGGAGTTAATCATGCTGTCCGCAACAACGCAGGAAAGCAGCGACTCGATTGCCGCCAGAATCGCAATTGTAAATGCGTCCGGAAGTACCTCCTTCACGGTGCCGAATGTAACACTCGGGAGACGGAATGCCGGAAGCTTATTGCTGACGGAGTAAAGGTCTCCGATAGTATTGACCTTAAGATCAAAAATCTGTACCATCCCGATACCGATGAATACGGCAATCAGGGAAGCCGGAAGCTTCTCCAGCTTCTTCGGCCATAAAATCAGGACAAGGAGGCATACCGCGCCAACCAGAACCGCCCACCAGTTAAGTGTTGAGAAGTTATTGAAAAGTGCCTTAACCTTATCTACGGTCTCAATCGGTTTCTCGCCATGCTGATAGGTTACACCGAAGAAGTCCTTCAGCTGTCCGATGAGAATCGTTACCGCGATTCCTGCAGTGAAACCGGTTGTAATCGTGTAGGGAATAAATTTAATCAGACTGCCGAGACGGAATACCCCGAGCAGTACCAGAATAATTCCCGCCATAATGGTTGCGAGAGCCAGACCTTCCATTCCCTTGCTTGCGACAATTCCCGCAACAATTGTGGCAAATGCGGCCGTAGGTCCCGCAATCTGCACACGGCTGCCGCCTAAGAAGGAAATCAGAAAGCCTGCCACAATCGCGGTATAAAGACCTTCCTCCGGTCCCACTCCCGAAGCCAGTGCAAGTGCGATGGAAAGCGGCAGCGCAATAATAGCAACAATAATACCGGAAACCACATCCTTCACAAACTGTGACATCGAATAGCTTTTCATAACCGAGAAAAGCTTCGGTTTTAATTTATCCATAAGAACCTCCTTGGAGAACACATTCCTGTTTCAGATGATTTTGCGCCCCATAACCGCATTCTTTTTATAAATCAGCCGGTTTTTCAACAAAAAACGACAGGGCAGGCATACCCTATCGTTTTATCACTGTTTATGCGGTTTTTCAAGCAGTATTTTGCACGAAAATGCAAGGCAAAATCGCAAGTTTTTGAACATCGGCGTGACTGTATGCAACGCTGCCCGCCGGCGAACTTACCGGGGTGTTCGGAGGTTTAAAGACCTTTACTTCTCCTCGCAAACCTGGAATATGAAGAACTTCAGATAATACGATTCCTCCGAGTTCCACAGAATCGGATGGTCCGGGGACTGGGTGCGGAATTCCACCTGGCGGAGGCGTTTGTGAACGCTGCCTGCTGCCTGACGGATGGTTTCCGCAAGAAGCTCCTGCGTCATGAAATGGGAGCAGGAACAGGTTGCCAGGTAGCCGCCGTCCTTCACTAATTTCAGGCCGCGCATGTTGATCTCACGGTAGCCCTTGATGGCATTTTTCGTAGCCTCTCTGGACTTCGTAAAGGCAGGCGGGTCGAGGATGACAACATCGTACTGTTCGCCCGAAGCTTCCAGCTCCGGAAGCAGTTCGAATACATCGGCGGTCTGAAAGCTTACCCGCTCGGAAAGACCGTTCAGCTCCGCATTCTCTCTTGCCTGATTGACGGCAAGTTCGGAAGCGTCAACGCCAAGAACCGACGCAGCGCCTGCAATACCCGCATTCAAGGCAAATGAGCCGGTATGCGTGAAGCAGTCCAAAACCTTTGCGCTCCTGCAAAGCTTCTGGATGGCAAGTCTGTTATATTTCTGATCGAGGAAGAAACCTGTCTTCTGACCATCTGCAACATCCACATAGTAGCGAACGCCGTTCTCGACAATCTGTACCTTGGTATCAAACGGTTCGGAAAGAAAGCCCTTGAAGCGTTCCATGCCTTCAAGCTCGCGAACCTTTGCATCGCTTCTCTCGTAGATACCGCGAATTGCGATTCCGTCCTTTGCCATCTCCTCCTTGAGTATATCAAGAATCATCGGCTTAAACCTGTCCATTCCGAGTGCCAGAGATTCCACCACCAGCACATCCTCATAGCGGTCAACGGTAAGACCGGGAAGCCAGTCTGCCTCGCCGAATATGACACGGCAGCAGGAGGACGTATCTACGGTCTTCTTACGATACTCCCAGGCATTTCTGACACGCATACGAAGAAAGTCCTCATCAATGATTGTACCCTTCCGTCTCGTCAGCATACGGACACGAATCTTCGAATTATCGTTGATGAATCCGATTCCCATCGGATAACCGTCAAAATCATTCACGCGAACAAGGCAGCCGTTTTCACTGCCGCCCATCATAGTTGCAATCTCATTATCAAAAACCCACAGGCTTCCGGACTTCAAACCACGCCCTTCGCCTTTCTTCAACACTACGGTTCTGCCAATCTCAAACATATCCGTTCCTTTCGGCCATATGCTATCTGCCAATATGAAACTACGTAAACACATCGGTAATTAAATTACCGAGGATTCCCACTTGTTATTCTAATCACTCCTGCTTCGGACTATCGTTAACTTCCAAAGAAGCATCCTCTACTTCCGAAGTGGCACTGCCGTTCTTCTCCTTTCGGAATACGAAAAGCTTACTCAGAATGTAGTTCAGAATAATTACTACGACACCGGTAATTGCCTTTGCCCAAAAGCCCTCATAAACGAAGCTCTTTCCGATGCAGAGGTCACCGTCCAGACCGATTGCCACAATACCCGACGGCATCGTCATTTCAATGATTCCGGTGAAGATTCGGGAGCCGACGAATTTGCCTGCCTCGATACAGATTGCCTTTGCACCTTGTGCCTTACTTTCGAATACAAAAAGATGACTCGTAACATAGGCAAATGTAACAGCGCATACCCAGGCAACACCATTCGACAGAATGAATTCCCATCCCTCGCCTGCAAGTCCGAACAGCTTCTGCATAACATAGGTGACGACAAAGCTCACAACCGTCGTCAGTCCGCCAAAAACAAAATAAAGGATAATCTCCTTATATTTTCGGTACAGCTCTTTGATTTTCTCCATTTCCTCTCATCCTCCTTATTCAAGACTCGCTCGCGAGTCTTGGCGCGGGATTCGGGTCAGCTTCATCTGACAATATTCCTGTCCGAAGCCCTGCGCATCCTCGCGGAGCGTTTATCTCAGTGGGAGAATGAACCCCACTGAGACTTATTTGTCAATCCTCCACTTCATCTCAGTGGGGGTTTTCTCCCACTGAGATAAAGTGAAAAAAGGACCGCATATTGGCGGTCCTTGTCTTCATTCTCAGAAATACTTATGGGTTCCCCACAAATTGTTCTTCTTCAATTCCAAATATTCATTGTAGGCTTTCTCAAGAATCTGCTTCTCGTTTGAGAATTTTAACAAATGATAGGCCTCATGATATTTGTAATAGCCGGAGTCCACGAAGTATTCCTCTCGCTGTGGTTTGCTATAATAGTTGTCCGACATCATAAGGTACCAATGAACGTCCTTCATTACTGTATCCTGCGGCGTACTGAAGGTGTACTGACTCTTACCGACATACTTGATAATCGTGGCATCGGCTCCGGATTCCTCCTTCACCTCACGAAGAGCGGTTTCCTTGTGGTCTTCGCCCTCCTCTACGGTTCCTTTCGGCAGAACCCAGCCCTCGTACTTGTGCTTGTAGTTCTTATACAGTAATAATATCTTTCCTCTGAAAATAACAACACCACCGCAGCTTGTCGCTTCTGTCATAAGAAGACCCCCTGTCATTTGGTGTGTCACATATTGGTATCAGTATACTAAATTTCACGCACAAGTGCAACAGGAAATTTTTAACCATCAATCAGAACAAATCACTCATCACATCCGCAACCATTGGCCCGAATACACTGAAATCAACAAGATTTGTCGGCGTCTCAACGGTTCGGTCCACATTCTGCAGTGTCAGAACTCTCTGTGCGGAATGCTTCTGTTCGTTATCCATCTGATAAAAGAGGCGGTAACCGTTATTCGATGACATTATCACACTTCCCCATCCTGCCGAGCCGACATAAATCTGAAGACCTGACAGGGTGCTCCGCATCCGCTTGTCCTCCGATTCTTTGACATCGGCAAAATTGTCACGGTACAGTGTAACCAGAAGCGGGTCCTTCAACAGTTTGACTCCGGAAAGGGCAATCTTTCCCTCCCATTCTGCGATGCCGCCGCTTTTCAGTGCTTTCAGAATGTCGTCCTGCTTCTGTGCAATCAGAGTGCTCTCGTAACTCTTCCAATCAATATTCGTCAACATTCCGTGAACCGTCGGCAACCATTCCGCATCCATCGTCTGTTCTGCCTTCTTCAGTATGGCGAACATCTCCGAAGCGGTAAAATCTTTCGTGAATTCATTTCCACGATCCGTAAAATCCGTTCCCTCATACTCTCTTTCAATGGAATTCAGATAGCAAAGAAACAGCTTCTTAAAATCAAACTTGGACACATCAAGTTCCTTCGGAACCGGAAGCGTAATCCAGCCTTCGTCCGCTAATCCGTAAGAGGACGGCGATTCTCCGCAGAACATCATCGCTGCGGGAACATTGACATACACCTGATTCCCCATGAATCGCATCAGTTCCTGATTTCCAATCTGTCCGCCGTAATACGGGCTGTATCCGGCAAATGCGATAGAAAAGTTTCCTTTGGAATCTTTCGTGAATGTCCATACACACTCATTGCTGTCCCAACGTTCCTCATAGGTCATCACATAATGTTCCACTTCCTCGATTCCGGGGAAAGTCTCATTCCATGCATCCCGCGGTACCGGCGTAGGTGTCGGTGTGGGCGTTGGTGTGGGCGTAGGACTCGGTGTCGGCGTAGGGCTTGGGGACGGGCTCGGAGAAGGCGTCGCACTTGCACGCGTCTGTCCCACGTTAACCTCAGGCTCTTCCCGAGTCGCATTTTTATAGACACCAAAGGCAATCAATGCGCCGACTATTACCAGCACAATCAATGCCCGAATCATATTCTTCATGCATAACCTCCTGTAAACTGCGAACTTAATATTACTCAGTGAGAGAAGACCCTCACTGAGATAAACGCTCCGCGAGGATGCGCAGGGATTCGAAAAGGAATATCGTCAGCTGAAGCTGACCCGAATCCCGCGCCAAGACTCGCGAGCGAGTCTTGAATCAGGTACAAATCTTTCTCTATTCAACGCCACGATTCCAGTGCCCCTGTGTCGTAGTACCGTCCGCTTTCACTGTCTGCCCGTCGAGTGCATCGGAAAGTTTCTGAAGAACTGCCTCCGTTTCCTCCCTACTTTCAAGGGTGAAGTCAGTTCGAATACCCGAAAGCCCTGCAATCGGAACCTCATGCATCACGGAGAGCAGCGACATAATATGGGAATTGTATATCAGACTGTGGCAATATTTGCACACACTCTTCGTCGGAAAATGCTCTCTTTCTCCGTCAGTCAAAAGCCCGGTTACATTCCTTCCCGCTTTGCCTTCTGCATTCCCTGAGCCGCATATCCCAAGCGTTCTTCTCGGGCACTGCTCGGAAACCATTGCAACGCTTCGTCCGTATACCGTCAGCACAGAACCGGCAGCATTCGGAAGCTCGTCCTTACGAAGTTCTTCGGAAAACGTAACCGTACGGATACCATTTTCCTGTAGTTGTTCTACAGAAGTAGAATTCATACAGTACAAGGTTTTATCCGATTCTATCAATATACCCCGATTTCGGAAGAATGCCAACTGGTCTACAGTACGTACTACGATACCGGAAAGCAATCCGTCCTCATAGATGCGCTTCGCTTCCGCACATACTCTGTCACGCACGGTCCCCTTCAGTGCTCTCGGAAGCATTAGAAATACCGGCTTCCCCGTCTCACACTGCAGGCATTCCTCATAGTCACCGTCCATGTCTATATAGATATCCGTTACCAGCTGACTGTTTCGAACAACGTTCATCTGCTCCGATGTCATAACGGAGGCAATCACCCGACTCGCTACTTCCTCTGTGGCAGACTCCATAGGTTTCCGATTCGTATTTCTAAGTCCGCTTTCTCTGTGAAATTCCTTCAGGCATTCCTTCGTATACTGTTCCAGTGCCTCGCGGCGCAAATCATTCAGTACGGAAACCGGAATAAATAATCCATCCGAAAGAAATATCGACAAATCCGAGAAGGCATATGCGGTTCCTCCGGTCTTCATAAGCCTGTCGCGAACGGACTCTACGGTTGCGGCAGCATTCTTTGCGGGCTCCGGTATCGGCCCGGTCACGTGTACGCACCGTCCCTCATCCGCAGATTGAACGGTCAATGACATTGCATTGCCTGCTTCTGCAGTGAACATCCCCTTTACGGAAATCGGCTTTCTCTGCCTGCCGTAGCGCTCTGCCAAGCCATCCAAAAGCGGTGCCTTCTTCATTCTCCATATATTTAAGTTTAGCTTCTCCGGCAGCGCACCGTATTCCTTCTTCCAAAGAATCGGAATTGCAGGAATTATGAAGGCTGATTCGCCTTCCAAGCTTTTGGCGGGAGTTGTCCATTCCCCACATGTAATCTTCTCATCCGTGGTTCGAAGTTCCAACACCTCTCCCGTTCCTATTTTCTCTGTAAATACCGGCTCTGCATAAAGCTTGGAGCCCTTCCTAAAGACCTTTGCCGTTCCGACTCTTACACCGGTATGGTTCGGGCGTTTCGTGCACATCATATCCGGTCCCTTACTATCGAACACATAGCCTTCGCAGAAGCCTCCACGGTTGAATAACTCCGCAAGGGTACGGATGTCTTGTTCCATCTCACCCGGATGCTTTTCCAGATATTGTCTGTAGGCACTGCTGCCAAGTTCGTAGAAACGGTCAACCCATTTGCGGTATATACTTGTAACACCTGCTGCGTATTCAAGACGCTTCATGCGCCCTTCAATCTTCAGTGAATGAATCCCGGTCTCTAAAATTTCATGAAGACGTGGCAGAAGACACTGATCCTTTGGGCTTAAAAGATAGCCTTTCGCACTCTTACCGCCTTCCGTGTACTGATATTCCTTACGACATGGCTGCGCACATCTGCCACGGTTTCCGCTGCGCCCGCCAATCAGTGAGGACATCAGACACTGTCCCGAATAACAGTAGCACAGAGCACCGTGTACAAAGATTTCCAATTCTCTTTTTGTGGCATTTTTCATCGCACGGATTTCTGCAAGGCTCAGTTCCCTCGCAGGGACAATTCTCGTAACCCCCTCATCAAACAGCTCCTCCGCCTGTGCATTGGTTACGGTCATCTGCGTGCTCAGATGAATTGGCATCAACGGAAAATGAGAACGCAAAAAGGACAGGACACCAAGATCCTGCACAATGCAAGCATCCAGTCCTGCCTCATAATACGGATTCAAATAGTCAAAAAGCTCGTCCATCTCACGGTCTGTAAGCAAGGTATTCACGGTCATGTAGACCTTAACACCGCGAAGATGTGCATAGTCAATCGCCTGCAGAAGCTCGTCCTCTGCGGGATTGTCGGCATATGCCCTCGCACCGAATCTCCTGCCACCGATGTAAACGGCATCGGCACCTGCCTCGATAACTGCCTGCAAGGTCTCAAAAGAGCCTGCAGGGGCAAGCACCTCAACCCTTGCGGAAGTGGTTCCGCCGAAACCTTCGACTTTAGTTGTATTTTCTCTTATATCCATTCAATTCGGTCTCCAAACGTACCGTCTTCTTCTGTTCCTCCACATTGGCCTGCTGAAGCTTCTCAATCTTCTTCTGAAGTTCCTGAATCTCGCCCTGTGCAGCAATCAAATCATGCTTCAGTCTGTAGATTTCATTGTCACGGTCCTCAGCCTCATCCGAAAGCTCAGTCAGGTGATTCTTCTCCTTGAAATAATCATCTGCAAGATTAATCTGCAGAACAACCGCACGCATGTCGGGATCCATATCCTTGTACCATTTCTGCGCACGGACTTCGGCGTATTTGCTGTTGATGTAGGATGCTACCTTCTGCAGATACTCTTCACTCTCGTACCCGATGATACTGTACTGTTTGCCGTTGATGATTACTTCAGTTTCTGTGCGATTGTTCATAAGCCCCTCCGAATGAATATTAGTATTTCGTTCTCTTTATGTTACGTTCTATGTTATGCTTCCGTGTGCCGGTCGCTTCATTGTTCAATCCTTTGCCGTGAATGGAATTCCCAGATGCTCGTACGCTTCCTTCGCAACAACTCTTCCTCTCGGCGTCCGAAGGATAAATCCAATCTGAACCAGATACGGTTCATAAACATCCTCCACGGTTCCCTGGTCTTCACCGATGGTCGTTGCTACGGCTGCGGTTCCTACCGGCCCACCACCGAACTTTTCAATCATCGTCTGCAGGATAGCACGGTCAATATGGTCGAGGCCGATGCGGTCAACCTCTAACAGATCAAGTGCATAACGGGCAATTTCCCCATCAATATGTCCGTCCCCGGTAACTTGTGCGAAGTCTCTCACACGCTTCAAGAAGCGATTGGCGAGTCGCGGTGTGCCACGGGATCTTCTCGCAAGTTCCGACGCTCCCTCACTGTCGATTTCAACGTCCAGTTTCTTCGCTGAATTCACGACAATCGTCTTCAGCTCGTCATTGTTGTAAAACTCCATACGGCTTACAACTCCGAAACGGTCACGAAGGGGTGCCGTTAACATTCCGGCTCTCGTTGTTGCACCAATCAGGGTAAATCTCGGCAACTTAATGTGTACCGACTTTGCACCGGTGCCGCCGGCACCGATTACCACATCGATGAAGAAATCCTCCATTGCGGAGTAAAGGATTTCCTCTACCTGACGATTCAATCTGTGAATTTCGTCAATGAACAGGATATCACCTTCACGAAGTCCCTTTATGATTGCCACGATATCACCGGGCTTTTCGATTGCCGGGCCGGAGGTTGTCTTGATATCGACCCCCATCTCATTGGCGATGATATTGGCCAGTGTTGTCTTACCAAGTCCGGGAGGTCCGAACAACAGCACATGGTCAAGCGGTTCGCCACGTTTCTTAGCCGCCTCAATATATACCGAAAGCGTAGATTTTAACTTCTCCTGACCGATATAATCCTTCAGATACTGCGGACGAAGTGTGGTTTCAATCCGCACATCTTCCGTAATCTTCTCGGTCGTGATAATTCTTCGCGCCATACTGTTCTCCTACTACAGATACCGAAATGCACCGTCCAGAATCTGCTCGACGGTCATACCCTCTTTATATGCTTTCTTTGCTGCCGTCTCAGCTTCCTTCTTCGTGTAACCGAGTGCAACAAGTCCGGATACAGCCTCGTCAATTTCGTCCGTATTGACAACCTTCTCCGTTTGATTGGAGGAACCGGAAGCAATCACGGTCTCCGTTTTAATCTTATCCTTTAATTCGAGAATAATCTTACTTGCAAGCTTGCTTCCCACACCGGGTGCCTTTGCAATTGCCTTCGGATTGTCGCTGACAATTGCTACGCAAAGGTCTGCCGAAGGTAATGTGGAAAGAATCGCCAGCCCTACCTTGGGGCCGACACCACTGACCGTAATCAGCATACGGAACATCGACAGGTCATCCTTTGTTAGGAATCCGAACAGGTTCACGCCTGTGTTCTCATTCACATTCAGGTAAGTATATATTGTAACTGTTTCGCCTATCATCGAGAGGCTCAACAAATCGGGTTGCGTCATCAATGCCTCATAACCGACTCCTGCACACTCAATAATGGCAGAATTCTCGGTTACATCAGCAAGTTCGCCGTGCAAAAATGCTATCATTCCTTCTCCTCATGTGTGGCACATCCGTCTTTTCACTTTGATTCCTGCATTTTGCAGCCACGGAAAATGCCAAAATACCATATATAGCGTTATTGTATCATATTTTTCGGGGAAATACACTAAATTCTTCACATTTTCCGAAAAAAATGCTATAATTTCAAAGAATCAGGGGAATATACGGAATTCCTTACATTTTCCCATATGGATTCGCGTTTTTATGTGTTTTGAGGCAATGGAGACAGCATATGAAATTTGTTGAAAAAATACAGCAGAATTACGAGCCGGAGCAGGTGCTCTTTCAATATACGGGCGACAGGACTCCGTACTTTTTTGATATAGAGACAACGGGGCTTTCGGGGAAGGTGCACTATGCCTATCTGATTGGCGCTATGACGCGGACGGACGAGGGGTGGCTGTTTCGCCAGTGGATGGCGGAGAATGCGGACGAGGAGGCAGAAATGCTCCGTCGGTTTAACGAGACGCTGTCGCCGGAGTATGTGCTGATTCATTATAACGGGAGCACCTTCGACATTCCTTTTTTGAATGAACGGTTTAGAACGTACGGGCTTGTGTCCAACCTTCCGGACCCAAAGGATACAATTGATTTGTATCGTATGCTCATGCCGGTCGGGAAGTGCTTTCATACTGCCAATTGTAAACAGACTTCGATGGAACTCCTCTCGGGCTATCCGCGAACAGACTGTTTCACAGGGCAGGAACTGGTGAAGACTTATGCGGAATATGTTGCACGATGCCGCTTTGATGCGCCAAGAGCCGAGGAGCTTTTACACGACCTGCTTCTGCACAATTATGACGATATTATGGGGCTTGCGGATATTCCGAAGCTGTTACATTATCTGAATGTTTCCGAATGCGAGATGCGGTTTGTTTCCGCGGATGTCTCAGGTGAAGATTATGCGACCTTTACGGTATCGGTTTCGTTTGATTTTCCGAAGGAATTCCGAAAGGCGATTCCACTTCCGGAGATTCCATACGACTGTGTGAAGAAGCCAAACGGTTCCTCAGCGGATGTGAACCCGGCGGAGGATTTATTTCTCTCCGTAGCCATGGTCGGCAATCAAATCAAGGTTGTCGCACCGATTTACAAATGTTCGGCGTATTATTACTACCCCAACTACAAGGATTACTACTACTTGCCGCTTGAGAACATGGCTGTGCATAAATCGCTTGGGGCTTCCGTCGATAAAAAATACCGTGAGCCTGCCACAAAGGACACGGCACGGCAGATTCACAGTGGTCCGTTCCTTCCGCAGATTTCCGAGGTTGTGGCCCCCGCGTTCCGCTTCCGTCATAATGACCGAATGAGTTTATTCGCGTGCCACTGCCTGACGGAAGAACACACCGTTGCCCTCGTAAAAAGCTGGCTCGCCTTTTTTGATAACTTGGGGACGGGGGTGAAGATATCATTTTGATATATGGGGACGGGCCTTTGAAAACTTTCTGCTTATATTTTGTGGTTGCGCCTATTAGAAAAAGCATATATTGTTGATGATAGCTTGGGGACGGGGGTGAAGATATCAAAATGATATCTTCACCCCCGTCCCCAAGCCACCAAAAAAGAAACGGGTAGGAACTGTTTCCTACCCGTCTGATAATCTAATCGACTAAATTAAGCCTCCTGAGGCTCAATCTCTTTCTTGTTGTAGCTTCCACAAGCCTTGCACATTCTGTGAGGCATCATCAAAGCACCGCACTTGCTGCACTTAACAAGATTCGGAGCGGTCATCTTCCAGTTCGCTCTACGACTATCTCTTCTTGCTTTCGAATGTTTATTCTTCGGACAAATAGCACCCATGACTATTACACCTCCCTTTAGTCTATTCGTTCGGACCTACTTGTCCTGAACGCGCATATCAAAATTATATCTGTTTCCTATACGTTTGTCAACAGTTTTTTCACAGTTTTCCGCAGATTGTTTCTGCCATTTCCATCGACCTATTATAAGGATATCCCTGTCTCTCATCAGTCCACAAGCTTACGAATCCAAACTCTCTTTCGAATCAGTATGAATGCCACGATGCACTTGATGCCCTCCATAAGCGATACCGTCAGGAATAACGGAATAATCGTAATGGACGTGAAATTAACAAGAATTGTCGCCGTAGGAATTACCACACACCACATAAATGCACTGTCGAACAGGAACGTAATCAGAGTCTTTCCTCCCGAACGAATCGTAAAATACGAAGCATGTACAAATCCATTAATCGGGCTGCAGCAACCGGTTACAATCAGAAGTCTTCTTGCAAGGTCGCGAACATCCGGCGATACATTGTAAAGTTTCGGAAACAGCGGCGCGCAAAGGGCAACCGTTGCCCCAACGCCAATGGACACCATAACGCAGAAGGTTATCATTTTCCTTGCGGTATCCACTGCCTTCTCCGACTCTCCTCTTCCAAGAAGCGGTCCGACAACAATCGAAATTGCCGTTCCGAAGGACATATAAATCATATTAAAGAAAGTGCTGACGGTATTGCTGATATTCTGCGCACCGACAACAATCAGACCACACAGCGAGTATTTCTGGCTGAGAACGGCAACTCCTGCCGACCACAGGCCTTCGTTCACCAGAAGCGGTGTGCCCTTGATTACCATATCTTTGAAAAGCTTACCGGGGATATGCATACTGCTGTACGCACCGACGATAAACGGATACTTCTCCCGATTCAGATGGGTATACATTACCACAATTGCCAGTTCCACGAATCGTGAGATAACGGTTGCAATTGCCGCGCCGCGAATTCCCAGTTCCGGGAAACCCCAATGACCGAAGATTAAAAGCCAGTTGAAGCCAAGGTTGACCGCAACGGCAGTCAGGCCGGCAACCATCGGGACAAGCGTCTGATTCTGTTCACGAAGCGTACCCGAATACATCTGTGTTAAGCCAAATGGTAAAAGTCCACAAAGCATAATCGTAATGTAATCTTTACCGCATTGCAAAACCATAGTCGGATCGCCCTGCCCGGCATTGCCCTTCAGGTATTGGCTGATTAACGGTTCCTGAAAGAACGAGAAAATCAGAACCGCTACGGCCGACAAGAGCAGAACCGAAAGAAACTTAAACCGGAAGCAATACCGAATCCCTTCATGGTCCTTCTTACCGTAAAACTGCGAACTGAAAATACCGGCACCGCTAATGGCACCGAATACACACAGATTGAACACGAACATGAACTGGTTGGCTACCGCAACACCGGACATCTGCTCGGTTCCGACGCTTCCGACCATAATGTTATCAAGAAGGTTAACAAAGTTCGATATTCCGTTCTGAATCATAATCGGGAGACCAAGCGTCAACACCATCTTGTAGAACTTCCTGTCTCCAATGTACTTCTTAAACATAAAAAACCTCTATCTTTTCTATAAGGGAACAAAGCATATCACTTGCGATATGCTCACACCGAACGCGTGTTGCGAAGAAACTGTTTACAAAGCAGCAGAGCCATTAGTGTCCGAACTGCGTTCGGTGGAATCCCCCCCCGGTAAACCGGGTCCCTCCTTAGCACAATAAGTGCACGAGTGCGTTTCCTTAGCGGAGCGTTTTTTGTATAACAGGAAAATGCGGAACAATTTCCTATTATGCAAAAAACAAGCCCCAGTTTATTCGACTGAGGCTTGTAAACAATCAAACAGTCTTATTATTTGCACAGAGCAACGGTCTCGCGGCAGATAGCCAGCTCCTCGTTGGTCGGGATTACAAGAACCTTAACCTTGCTGTCAGGAGTGCTGATAACCACTTCCTCACCGCGGATTGCGTTCTTCTCGTCATCAATCTTGATGCCAAGGAATCCGAAATGCTCACAGATTGCTTTACGAACCTTCTTATCATTCTCACCAACACCTGCGGTAAATGCAATTGCATCCACACCATTCATGGCAGCAACATAACCGCCGACATACTTTGCAACGCGGTAAATGAAACCGTTGATTGCATTCTTGGCAAGTTCGTTGCCTTCGGTAGCTGCAGCGTCCAAATCACGGAAGTCGGAAGATACACCGGACATACCGAATACACCGGACTTCTTGTTGAGGACGTTCATAACACCTGCAAGGTCAAGGCCTTCCTTGCCTGCGATGTACTCCATAATAGCGGGATCGATATCACCGGAACGGGTTCCCATGATAAGTCCTTCAAGGGGAGTAAGACCCATGGAGGTATCTACGGACTTGCCATCCTTTACAGCACTGATGGAAGCACCGTTACCAAGATGGCATACGATAACCTTGGAGTTGTTGGGGTCAAGATTTGCAATGTCGATGGCACGCTTGGAAACATAGCTGTGGCTTGTTCCATGGAAGCCGTAACGACGAACCTTGTACTTCTCATAGAACTCATGAGGCAAGCCGTAAAGGTAAGCTTCCTTCGGCATGGTCTGATGGAAAGCGGTATCGAATACTGCTACCTCAGGTACACCGGGCATCAGCTTCTGGCAAGCATCAATACCAATCAGGTTAGCCGGATTGTGAAGAGGTGCAAGATCGCTGCATTCCTTGATTCCTGCGATAACTTCATCATTAATCAAAACGGAAGTCGTAAACTTCTCACCGCCGTGTACGACACGATGTCCTACTGCACCAATCTCGGAAAGATCCTTGATTACGCCATAGGTCGGATTGGTCAATGCAGCAAGAACGTTCTGAATAGCTACTTCATGATTCGGAAGCGGATCCTCGAGAGTAACCTTCTCGCCGCCTGCCGGAGTATGCTTCAAACGACCGTCAATACCGATACGCTCGCAAAGACCTACAGCCAAAGCCTGCTCGGTCTCGGAGTCAATCAACTGATACTTCAAAGAACTGCTTCCGCAGTTGATAACCAATACTTTCATAAATCCTCCTATTAGCCGATAGCCTGAACAGCGGTAATTGCTACAACACCAACGATATCCTCAGCGGAGCAACCACGGGAAAGGTCATTAATCGGAGCTGCAATACCCTGGGTGATAGGTCCGTAAGCTTCTGCCTTGGCAAGTCTCTGAACGAGCTTGTAACCATTGTTACCTGCATCGAGATCAGGGAATACCAAAACGTTAGCCTGTCCTGCAACAGGGCTGCCGGGAGCCTTGGAAGCACCTACGGAAGGAACCATAGCTGCATCAGCCTGAAGTTCACCGTCAAGAAGGATGTCAGGGCGAAGTTCCTTAGCAATTCTGGTTGCCTCGGTAACCTTATCTACATCAGCGTGCTTAGCACTTCCCTTTGTGGAATGGCTGAGCATAGCAACCTTAGCCTGCTTTCCAACAAGAAGCTCGAAGGACTCAGCAGAGCTGATAGCGATAGCAGCAAGCTTCTCGGAATCAGGATTCTGCTCAAGACCGGAATCAGCGAAGAGGAATGTTCCCTTCTCACCATACTCGCAGTCCGGAACAATCATCATGAAGAAAGCGGATACCAACTTGGTACCGGGCTTCGTCTTGATAATCTGAAGGGACGGACGAAGGGTGTTAGCGGTAGAATGGCAAGCACCACTTACAACGCCGTCTGCTGCACCCATCTTAACCATCATACAAGCATAATACATATAGTCAGTTGTAAGAAGCTTCTTAGCCTCTTCGGGTGTCATACCCTTTGCCTGACGAAGTTCAACCAATTTATCAATGTAAGACTGAAGCTCCGGAGCGGTGTTCGGATCGATAACCGTAGCACCTGCTACATCAAGACCTGCATTGTTTGCTGCGCACTCTTCAGGAGTACCAAGAACGATAACGTTTGCGATACCTTCCTTCAAAATGATTTCTACTGCTTCCCATGTTCTGCGGTCCATGGACTCCGGCAAAACGATTGTCTTCTTCTGCTGTTTTGCTCTCTCTTTAATACTGTCAATAAATCCCATGATTTTTGACTCCTTTCTTATATTTTTATGCCGTCTTCACGGACAAATATTACCAACTTTATAATATAACACTTTATTCCGTTTCATACAAGCAAATTCTGTATTCACATTAAATTTCTGCGGCTTCTTCATTTTCAATAACCGGCGTTAAATATGGAATCTCCCATCAGAAAATATTCCTTCACGGAAGCAGCGAAATTCCGACTACTTTCAGAATTTGGATTATACATTCTGAAATACATGTAATTGAAACGCGATGACCTGTCATGCGCATCTGCACCCTTCGCATAATCGTGTGCCTGCCCGGAATCATACACTTCACCCCAAGTCAGATCCTTACTGAGAATCTGCTTCGCAGCTTTGTTGGCGCTAAGCATTCTCTTCTCCTGCCAGCTACCGCTTTGGTAGGATTTTTCAATCCACATATTGTAAGCTTTGGTAAAAGCACAGGTTCCCGTTCTCGGATAGGTTACTGAGAACTGACTTGCCGCATAGATTACATCGTACATCGAACTGCCACTGCTATACATACGGTTCTTAACAACCTGCCCGGTACAAAGCTGGTCAATATAGACGTCGTCCGATTCTGAATATATAAGTGCCGTCAGAAGGTCCTCTTCCGTTGCCGTTCTGGGAACCATGGAACTCTGTCCCGGATCGTTTGATGACAAGTAGTTATTGGAGCAAAATCCTGTCGTGCCGTTATAAATAACACGGTACCATCCTGTCTCCACACATTGTCCTGTTACCTGAACCTTGACAGGTGCGTCAAATGTTCCGATGACTGTGCCCTTGGTCGACGGCAAAGTTCTTACATTGACGCGGTCCGTCGTATACATAATCCTGTCTAAATCGGTGTATGTGTAGCCATCCGCTACCGGTGTCGGTGTCGCAACTGGTTTCTCCGTTGGAGTCGGTGTCACAGTCGGTTCTCCGGCTGGCGTTGCCACCGGTGGCTCGGTCGGAGTTGGTGTTGCCGTCGGAACCGGAGTGGGTGTTGATGTAGCTGTCGGTTTCGGCGTTGCGGTCGGTGTCGGTGTTGCCGTCGGCTTTGGTGTCGCTGTCGGTTTTGGTGTTGCCGTCGGCTTTGGCGCTGCCGTCGGTGTCGGCGTCGGCGTCGGTGTTGCCGTCGGAACATAGTCAAGAGGAAGCTTTGTATTATCCCGTTTAATTCTTCCGGAATAAATGTACCCCTCCACTTTCTGCCCTTCATACTCTGCTACAACGTGATACCAGATGTCAGAATCCACATCAATTGCCTCACCAAGTACACGTACTTGCGTATTACTGTTAATCGAAACGGTTTTACCATCAGATGTCTTCAGTTCGGGATAAGCCTTCGTTCCGGGGCCTTCACGCATAACAGAGCCGTCCTTCGTTACGGTTCCCATATAGAAACCATTTATATATAGTTCTGTATGCACCATGTCCAGTACGGAATACGGATTCACAGTAGGCGTCGGTGTCGCTGTCGGTGTTGGCGTTGGCGTGTTCGTCGGCGTCGGAGTCACCGTCGGCGTAACCGTAGGTGTACTCGTCGGTGTTGGCGTATCTGTAACCGGCTGTGTCGCATTTTCCGACACAGTAAGAGCCGGAGTTGCAATCTCTGCATCCCCGGCTCGTTTTTTATTGTTTACAGAATCAGCGAAGCAGCCTTGTGTTACCATACATGTCAACACGAGCAAAATGATGAATAACGTCGCTTTTTCTTTCTTCATACTGTTCCTTTATTATTTCTCATCCTTCGGAAGTTCGGATGTGCAGTGAGGGCAACGGGTAGCTTCAATGCTGATTTCGGACTTACAGAAAGGACAAACCTTCGTAGTCGGAGCGGCAGGTGCTTCCTCTTTCTTTCTGCTGTCAGCAAGCTTATTCATAGCCTTAACCATCAGAAATACGATGATAGCCATAATCAGGAAGTGCAGAACAGCGGTAATAAAGTTACCGTAATTCCATGTTGCGATACCAAGCTCTTTAGCTTCGGCGAGTGTTGCCGGTGCTTCACTGACGCCCTCCGGAAGATTTCCGAGTACCAGGTAGAGATTGCTGAAATCGGTATCACCGATTGCCCAGCCGAGAAGAGGCATGATGATATCGTTCACGAACGAAGTTACGATTGCATTGAAAGCGGTACCGATGATCATACCGACTGCCAAGTCAATCATGTTGCCACGCATGATGAATTTCTTGAATTCTTTGAACATAACATATACTCCTTTCAGAATCAGGATCTGGATAGTCCGGTCAATCCGGTTCTCACCAGCTCCAGTATTTCAAAAGCAGAAAAGTACGCGATAAATTCATCGACCTTCGCCGGCTCGCCGGTAATACGAAGCATCATCGTCTCACCGGAAACATCTACGATCTTCGCATCGGTTCGCTCTGCAATGGCCAATGCCTCTTTTCTCTTCTCTGCATCCGCAGTATTCACTTTCAACAGAAGCAGTTCACAGCAGACCGAGCTGTCGGGATTCAGTTCCTCAACCGAAATAACATCCTCAAGCTTCAGAAGCTGCTTGACTATCTGGCTCAAAGTCTCGTCGTCTCCGCTTGCAACAACCGTCATACGGCTGATACTCGGGTTCTCCGTTTCTCCGACAGACAGGCTGGCGATGTTATATCCTCGGCGTGAAAAAAGCCCAGAAGTACGGGCAAGAACACCGGCGGTATTCTCCACCAGAATTGACAGAACAATCTTTCTCATGAAAGCCTCCAAAAAGCATACTGACTTACCCTATAAAAATAGCACAAAAATGCTCGTTTTGTCAAGGTTTACAAGGTTTTCCGCCCTTCGCATTGACAAAAGCAAAACGCTCGCTTATGATGTTTTTGACGGGTTTTACGAACCCTCGACCGATTATGGATAATGCAAAAGCATATTTTAGGTATAAGAGATTTCACAAGGACGTGTAAGCATCTATGAAGCATACTACATTGCACAATTTATTGTATTCCAATCGACAAGTCATCCGTTTTCTGACATTTTCCATAATTCTGTCCGTCCTTGTCTCCGGATGCGGTCGCAAAGCACAACCGAACACAGTAAGTCCTGCTGCCGCGGATACCATCACCCTCCCGGTGAATACTCCCAAAGTGGAACCGACTGCCACTCCATCTGTTACCGTTACTCCTTCCATCACCGGTCGGCAACCGCTTTCCGTCTGCAGTGGCTGTTCCCATACGGTTTCCTTTTTTATGAACGACATTCCCATCGTCATTTCCTCGGACAATGAAGACCTTCTTTTAATGGAAGGCGAGCTGCAAAGCCTGCTGTCCGGAGCCTTTAACGAACTAGGCGCCACCGAGGAGAATGAAGGGATTTTCTATATTAACAATACCCACGGCAGTTCTGTTACTCTTTCAGACCGTCAGGCAGCCTTTCTTGAACTCGGATTACATTATTGTGAACTGTGCAATGGTGCATTTGACATTACTGACGGGCCTCTTACGGAATTGTGGCAGGTTGATCGTGAGGATTTCACCATTCCGACTGAAGAACAGGTCGCAGAAGCACTGCTCCGTTGTGACTATCGAAGCATTCTTCTTTCCGGAAACACACTTTTTTATACCAATGAGGATACCGTTCTCGGAACGGACAGTTACCTCGCGGGATACTGTCTCGACAGTATCATTCCGGCACTGCGCGAGGGTGGGATAGACCATGCGCATATTATGTTTTGCAATACGGAATATGCCCTCGAACCAAGTGGGTGTGGGCAAGCCATTTCACTGCTTATTCCCAACGGCGAATCGGAGGATATCCTTGCTACTGTAACCGTTGACAATTATGCAATTTCCTCACTCCATGTGAAGGAAAGCTGTCTGATAACAGATGAAATGCTCTGCCACCCGATTCCCGATATTCGTTCCGGCTACCCATCTTCACTGGGATTTTCCTCAGTATATGTTCTGAGTCCTTCTGCGGCAGTAGCCGAAATCATAGCAAAAGCATGCTATTCCCGTTCCATTGAGGAGGGCAATACCATGCTTTCCGAAATCGATGATACCTATGCAATTTATGTAATGGATGACGGCAGTACTTACTGCACGGACGGTCTGACCGACCTTTTCGACATCAGCTTCGTTACTCAGTAAAATGTGCCTTATTCCCTGTGCACCGAAGCACCAAGCTCTTCGGCAGAGAACGATAATGCTTTCCCAAGAAGAAGCCTGCATATTTTGTTGCGCATTGCAGGACAAATGCCACAATGGCAAGATAAGCCCCCTTGGAAGCGAGTGTGGAAATCACCTTTTTCACATAGGTGATTCCTTCCTTCTCCGAAGAAAGATCTCTGAATATATCGGGATGTTCGGCCTGATTCACACCGTTATCAAAATTTCTATGGAACAGCTGTGAAAGGGAATAGGAATGTCCGTGTTCCACAACGGCATGTGCCTCATAAAGCACCTTGTAGCCCGCATCCATAGCCTTCTTGGCATACAGCATATCCTCTCCGAATATGACTTTGTTCGGAAATGCATCCAGTCTGAAGAACATTCCACGATTGTATAAACAACACACATCTGAGCAAAATATGGACTTGATTCCCAATGTTCTGTATTGCAGTTTGGATTTCAGAATACTGTTCTCCGGATAATTGAACTGCTGGGTAAGCTGTACCAATACATTGGCATTCTTCGGTGCCTTCTGTCTTGCGTATACCGCTGCCGTTCCCTGCTCACGCTCCATTGCTTCCACCAATGTATGAAACAGTGTGGTATCAGCAGGAACCGCATCCATCGTCATACAGAGAACATATGGTGCGAGACAGGATGCCATTCCCTCGTTTCGTGTGGTTCCGTGGTCAAAGTCTTCTTTCGTAAGCGGCTTTACATCGATAAAAACCGTTTCGGCATTTGCTTTTCGCTGAAGTTTCTGCAGTTTTGCAAGTAACATCTCCCGCTCATTCTCCACTCCCGAAAGTGTCAGCATAATCTGCACCCGTCCCGGTAGTTCATCCTGGGCAAATACCATGGTCATCAGACGGTAGAACCGTTTATTCGGTTTATAAACCGGAATCACAACATCCAATCTTGCCATCATCCTTCTCCAATCTTATGATTTAACAAAGTATGCCGCCTGTGCGGCGCGTTAGCGACATCTTTCCTCTGCACAGGCGTGTGCTTCCTTGCGGAGCTTTTTTGTATCACTGGGAATTGACGTTGCAATTCCTATATTTGAATAAGCATATCGCTTGCGATATGCTTGCGCCGCCTGTGCGGCGCGTTAGCGACATCTTTCCTCTGCACAGGCGTGTGCTTTCTTGCGGAGCTTTTTTGTATCACTGGGAATTGACGTTGCAATTCCCAGTGATACAAAAAAGGCACATGCATCAGCATGTGCCCTTGTAAAGACCCAATTATTACAGGTTAACTTTACCGGTAATGTCGCCATTTACAACGTAGTAAGCAGCGTTGTCTTCAGGCTTAACATAAAGGGTAATGCTCTTAATAGCAGCCTTGTTGCTCTCAGCATAAGCCTTCTTAGCTGCATTCAAAATGTCATCGGTCTTGATATCCTTGCCGGCGAACTGAAGAATAATCTCAGCCTTAGCAGTTTCCTTCTTCTCAGCAACCTTCTTGGTTACAGTCTTCTTAGCATCAGCAGCAACCTTCTTGGTTGTCTCGGTAGCTTTCTTTGCAGCCTTCTTAGCAGGTGCAACAATCTTCTCATTAGCCTTTGCAACAACAGGTGCAGCAGCTTCCTTAGCAGCCTTTACAGCAGGCTCAACGGTCTTCTTTGCAGCTTCAACCTTCTTGGTTGCATCTGCCTTAACTTCAGCAATCTTCTTTTCAACGTTCTCAACTTTTTTAGTAGCCATTTTGATTCATCCTCCGTGAAGTAAACAGTCTTCAAATCAACTGTCTCTATAATGAAATGATACCAAAAAAGTCACTAAATACAAGGCTTTCAATGCATTTTCTACCTTTTGCCGAAGAAACCGAATGGCGTCACATTTTTCATAGATAACATAACTAAAAACCGCCACCGAATTCTGCCGTTTTTCGTCTTTCTGTCTATGCCGCTACCTTCTCTTTCCCTTTACTCTTTCGCTTTTTCACGGCGAGAATCAGCATTACCGTCAAAAGAGCAATCAAGGCCCCCGCTGAATCAATCAGAACATCTACGGGAGTTCCGCAACGTCCCTCAACAAAGGTTTGATGAAACTCATCGGAAGCAGCATAACAAACAGTAAACAGAAACGCTATCACAATGCTTCTTCGCATACTGAATGATGTCCACACACGAATGAACCTCAAGCACAAAACGACCAATACGGCAAACTCAAACATATGCGCTCCCTTACGAATCAGAAGCGTTATTCTCTCGAGCGATTCTTCATCGGGGCCCTCTCCTTCATTGCCAAATGGCCATAGTGCCGCCAGAAAATCAGACAGCTTCGAGGATTCTGTTCCATTCTGTGCCGACATATAAAAAATCAAACCAAGCCACAACGAAAGAGCCACGGCGGATGCAATACGATGCCCAAATTTACTCATAGAAAAATCTCCCAATCCCTCTAACAGGAATGCCTATATGGTATCATAACGAATCCGTTGTAAATTTGCAACCATAGTTCGCAAATTATAACACTTACCACATTAGGGCAGAGCGACTGTGTGGGTCAGCGAAAACACGTCGTTTTCGCTGCTCGCCTGCGTCCATTATTTTCTTTTGCCAACAAAAATCATAGCCCTTGTCGCAATTCTTCTCTTTCGCACATTTATTCTGAAGTTTTCAGTTGACATTCCATTTTCCTAAATTTACAATATATGATAGGATAATATGTTTACTACAAATCGTATGATGAATATGTTTATTCCGAAATTTTAAATATATAACTTTATGTTGAAAGGATAAGTATGAAACAAGAATTAATACGCAAGATTTGGAATCCTGCAATAGAATGTATGGATCGTTCCAAACTTCGCGAACTGCAAAATGAGCGCCTGCGTGCAACGGTGCGTTTGGAATACGATAATGTTCCGCTTTACCGAGCACGTATGGATGCTATGGGTGTTAAGCCCGAAGATATTCAGACAGTAGATGACCTGCGTAAGCTTCCGTTCACCGAGAAGACCGACCTGCGAGACCAATTCCCGTATGGACTGTTCGCACAGAAGCTGACCGACATCGTACGAATTCAAGGTTCCTCAGGAACAACCGGTAAGCCTATCGTTGTTGGATATACCCAGAACGATATCGATGTCTGGACCGAGATGGTCGCAAGAGCACTTACCGCAGCAGGCGGCACACAGGATGACATCATCCAGATTTGTTACGGCTATGGCCTGTTCACAGGCGGTCTCGGTGCTCATCAGGGTGCAAGTAAAATCGGTGCTACCGTTATACCGATGTCTGCAGGTAATACGCAACGTCAGATTATGATGATGACCGAACTCGGTGCCACAATGCTTTGCTGCACACCATCCTACGCCATCTACCTTGCCGAAACGATTAAAGAGATGGATATGATGGATAAGATTCATCTGAAATCCGGCTGTTTTGGCGCAGAGCCATGGACTGAGGAGATGCGTAAGCATCTTGAAGAGCTCTTCGGTATGAAGGCATGCGATATTTACGGTCTGACCGAAATCGGTGGCCCCGGAGTTGCTTATGAGTGCTTAGAGCAGACCGGTATGCATGTCAATGAAGACAATGTCATCGTCGAAATTGTAAATCCTGAAACCGGTGAACCGCTTCCCGTAGGGGAAAAGGGTGAGCTCGTATTTACCACTATTACCAAAACCGGTATGCCGATGCTTCGTTACCGTACCCATGATATCTGCTCTCTTTCTGCAGAACCATGCAAATGCGGTCGTACATTTATCAAGATGAACCGTCTGACCGGTCGTACGGACGATATGCTCGTCATCCGAGGTGTCAATGTATTCCCGAGCCAGATTGAAACCTGTCTTGTTGGCTTACAGGGTGTTGCTCCGTTCTACCGTCTCATCGTTGACAGAGTCAATTCCACAGATAAGCTTGAGGTACAGGTTGAACTTGCCGAGGATATGTTCACTGATAAGGTCAGTGATCTTGAAAACCTTCGCGGCACCATCAGTGAGAGAATCAAATCCGTTGTCGGAATTGCCGCAAAGGTTACACTCGTTGCTCCGAAATCCCTTCCCCGTACCGAAGGCAAATCGAAGCATGTTGTAGATAATCGAAACTTAACCAATGAATAAAGGAGGGACTTACATATGTTTATTCATCAGATTACAGTGTTTTTGGAGAACATGAAAGGAACCCTTTCCAAGCTGACAACACTTCTTGCAAGCAAGCGCATTGATATTCTTGCAATGTCCATCGCCGACACCTCCGGTTTCGGTCTTGTCAGACTAATTGTTCGCGAGTCGGACAATGAACAGTGCCTTGCTCTTTTGAAAGAGGCCGGTTATTCTGCCCGCAAGAACCACGTCATCTGTGTACGTGTTCCCAATGAACCCGGCGGCTTGAATCGTGTGCTTTGCCTCTTGGATTCGGAAGGCATTTCCATCGAGTATCTTTACTCCTTTAACTACAGCGAAGAGAAGAATGCTCTTATCATCTTCCGTCTTTCCGACCGTGAGAAAGGACTTGAAATATTCAAGGCAAATGGTATCTCGATCTTCACTCAGGATGAAATCAATTCCATAGGATAATGCAAAGTAATTGAAATCAGGGTAAAATCAGGGGACCGCGGTTAAAACCGCGGTCCCCTTTTTCACACATCTATATCAGATTTCAGAGGTATACTCCCCCTCTATCGAGTCATCATTCTCCCATAACTCTCTTGTAAATCGTCTCGTCAACCAAATCCTGATATGCAATCTGCATAAGATAATCCTTTGTGTAGTATGCTTCAAGCACTTCCAAAGTAATTCCGCTGGACTCATCCACATACTTACTCATTTCCTGCTGATACAGTACTTCTGTTACCACAATATTCTCTTTCTTGGCAACAGCATCCGTAATCATATATTCCTTTACGATCTCAATTGCCTCTTCATGGTTCTGATTCAGGAATTCATCCAAGGATGAAACACCCATGTTATTGATGGCAAAGTCTTCAAGACTGATACCGCTCTGGTTAGCCTGTGCAGTATAGTACTGATACATATCATCCTCGAAGTATTGCACATCCTCATCCAGGATTTCAACAAAATTCGATTTTGCAATCAGTTCATCCAGAAGGTCACCATATACTTGTCCTTCATATTCTGCTTTGGCACTATCCTCCAGATATTCCTTTACAGCTTCTCTATATTGATCAACGGAAGTATAAACCCCGGAAGTAATACGGGCGATATAAGCGTCATCCGGATCCTCTTTCTCTTTACCGAAATGATTGGCAGTAATCGTGAATACAGCAGTCTTTCCTGCATAATCCGTATTCTGATAATCTTCAGGGAATACAGCAGTAACATCAAATGTCTCACCAAGTGAATGGCCGGGCATACCCTTTTCAAAGTCCTCAATAAACTGTCCGGAACCAACTTCCAAATAATAGTCTTCGCCACTGCCACCGTCAAATGCAACACCGTCAATCTTTCCGACAAAATCAATATTGACTACATCGCCATTAGCAATAACCGTAGCCTCGTGACTTTCGTCCTTCTCGTAATTCGGATACATTAACAGAGCACTTGCCATCTCTGACTCAAAAGCTTCATCGATTTCCTCTTCCGAAACACCCGTGTAGGCTTCCGGCTTCGTTAAAGCGGAATACTCAGCAAGCTCAACCGTACCACCGCACTGATGAACGATTTCAGTATTATTGTCACCGGAATCCGGTGATGCTGTAGGCGTTCCGGTAGTATCGCCAGCACTCGGATAGGCATTGCCCTTCTTATTACCGCAGGCAGTAGCCATAACAACTGCAAGCATTAATGTTGCAATCAAAACAATCTTTTTCATACCTTCTCCTTGTAAAACGGAGACATCGACCGAAAGACCGATGTCTCCGATAGTAACAATATTGATTAAATCTTACAGACGAGCAACACCGGTATCACGTGCAGCCTGTGCAACAGCCTTGGCAACAGCCTGAGCAACAGACTTATCAAGAGCGCTCGGAATGATGTAATCAGCGGAAAGCTTATCATCGGTTACGAAACCTGCGATAGCCTTAGCAGCAGCAATCTTCATAGCATCGTTGATGTCACGTGCACGAACATCCAAAGCACCACGGAAGATACCCGGGAATGCAAGAACATTGTTAATCTGGTTCGGGAAATCGCTACGACCGGTACCAACTACTGCAGCGCCTGCAGCCTTAGCTTCGTCAGGCATAATCTCGGGAGTCGGGTTAGCCATCGGGAAGAGAATCGGGTTCGGAGCCATGCTCTTAACCATCTCAGGAGTTACACAACCCGGAGCGGATACACCGATGAATACGTCAGCACCCTTGATAACTTCCTCAAGGCTACCCTTACGCATCTGCTGGTTGGTCATCTCAGCGATAATTTCCTTCTCAGCATTCAAACCGTCACGGCCCTTGTAGATAGCACCCTTACGGTCACACATAACAACATCCTTAAGACCCATGGAGATAAGGAGCTTAATGATTGCAATACCTGCTGCGCCTGCACCGCTTGTTACAACACGGATTTCATCAATCTTCTTGTTAACAACCTTCAATGCGTTGAGCATTGCTGCAAGACATACAACAGCAGTACCGTGCTGGTCATCATGGAAAATCGGAATATCACAGCACTCCTTCAGCTTTCTCTCAATCTCAAAGCAACGGGGAGCGGAAATATCCTCAAGGTTAACACCGCCGAAAGAACCTGCAAGCAGTCTAACGGTGTTTACAATATCATCAACTTCCTTGGAACGAACGCAGAGCGGAATCGCATCAACATCGCCAAATGCCTTAAACAATGCGCATTTGCCTTCCATAACAGGCATACCTGCCTCGGGACCGATATCGCCAAGACCAAGAACTGCGGTACCATCGGTAACAACAGCAACAAGGTTGGAACGGCGAGTCAGGTCATAGCTGAGATCAACGTTCTTCTGAATCTCAAGACAAGGCTGTGCAACACCGGGGGTGTATGCAAGAGAAAGGTCTTCCTTGGTCTCCAGTGGAGCACGAACAACCATCTCTACCTTTCCTTTCCATTCGTAATGTTTCTTCAGTGATTCTTCTGCATAATTCATAAAAGTGTCATCCTTTCTATTTTAAGCAAGAATCTTGCTCATTTTACTGACAAATTGTGTTTTTTGCGTGATTAAATCGTGTCCTCCGGGTGAAAAACACGGTCGAATTCTTCCTCATTTAGGAAGCCGAGACTCACGCACGCCTCTTTCAGGGAAATATTATCCTGATATGCCTTCTTCGCAGTCTTCGCCGCATTCTCATAGCCGATATACGGATTCAATACCGTTACAAGCATAAGCGAATTATGAAGATTATCATGCATCTTCTCACGATTGGCTTTGATTCCGCATACGCAGTTCTTTTCAAACGAAATCATTGCTTCACTGAGAAGTCTTACTGACTGCAGAAAATTGTAAGCAATCACAGGCATAAAAACATTCAGTTCGAAGTTACCCTGGCTCGCAGCCATTCCAACAGCGGTATCATTACCGATTACCTGAACGGCAACCATTGTAACTGCTTCACACTGTGTCGGATTGACTTTACCGGGCATAATCGAGGAACCGGGTTCATTGGCCGGAATCGTAATCTCACCGAGTCCGTCGCGCGGTCCGCTTGCAAGCCACCGAATGTCATTGGCTATCTTCATCAGGTCCGTAGCAAGGCCCTTCAAGGCACCATGTACGGCAACCATCTCATCCTTCGAAGTAAGTGCATGGAATTTGTTCTCGGCGGTAACAAAATCCTTTCCGGTAAGAAGGCTTACCTGTTTCGCCACTTCTTCAGCGAAACCTTTCGGTGCATTCAATCCGGTACCTACCGCCGTACCGCCAAGTGCAAGGGTACGAAGTTCAGGCAGAAGGATTTCAAGAAGTTTACGGTCTTTCTGAAGACTTGTTCTCCAACCGCTGATTTCCTGAGAAAATCCAATCGGAACAGCATCCTGCAGATGCGTTCTTCCGCTCTTTACAATTCCTGCATTCTCCTCTTCCAGGCGGAGAAATGCCGAAACAAGGCTGTCAATCGCAGGGAACAACTTATCCTCTATCTCCAGTACGGCTGCAATATGCATAGCGGAGGGAAATGTGTCGTTGCTTGACTGCGACATATTAATATCATCATTGGGATGAAGCAGTTTACTGCCGGCAATTTCATTACCGCGATTGGCAACTACTTCATTTACATTCATATTGGATTGGGTTCCGCTTCCGGTCTGCCATACAACCAAAGGAAAATGTTCGGAAAGCTTTCCTGCTATCACTTCATCGCAGGCACCTACGATTGCTTCCGTCTTTTTCGTTGTCATACGTTCCGGCTGTAAAGACGCATTGGCAAGTGCCGCAGCTTTCTTCAGGATTCCGAAGGCATGAATCATCTCCGAAGGCATCGTTTCAATCCCAGCACCAATAACGAAATTACGTCTGCTTCGTTCGGTCTGGGCACCCCAATACCTATCGGCGGGAACTTGTATCTCACCCATGGAATCATGCTCTAAACGATAATCCATAAAATCTCCTTTATGTTCACGATTTCTAACGAATCGCTAGCGACAGTTTTCCTCTGCACAGGCGTGTGCTTCCTCGCGGAGCGTTTTTGTCTTATGGGAAATGCGAAGCAATTTCCCATAAGACAAAAAGCGTGTGATTTCCACACGCTTTTACATGTCAAAATGCATTAATCAATATTGATGTTACGGATAACTTCCTTCAGATTATCTGCACTCTTCTGAAGAAGTGCAATCTCTTCATCGTTAAGAGGAGTCTCAACATTACCGATGATTCCGTTCTTACCAACAATAGCAAGTGTGCTGAGGCATACATCATCAATGCCGTACTCACCATGCATCATAGTGGAAACAGTCATTGTGGTATCCATACCGGTAGCAATCGTACGAACGATAAATGCAACGGATACAGCAATTGCATAGTAGGTAGCACCCTTGCGACTGATAACGATACCGCCGGACTTCTTTACGAAATCCTCAACTTCTTCGCGGTCAACCTTCGGGAACTCCTTAACGGAATTGTGTACGCGCTCCTTGTACTGATCAAGCGGAACATTGGAAATGTTAGCGAGTGACCAAGTAACGAAAGAAGAATCTCCATGCTCACCAAATACATAAGCATGAACATTGCTCTGGCTGATATCGTAGATTTCAGCAAGTCTTGCACGAAGACGGGAGGTATCAAGAATGGTACCGGAACCGATAATCTTGTTCTCCGGAACACCGGAGAATTTGTGGAATGCATAGGTCATTACATCTACCGGATTACTTACGATGATGAAGATTGCATCAGGAGCATACTTCGTAATCTTGGTAGCGATGTCTTTCATAATGTTAACATTGGTCTGTGCGAGCTCAAGTCTGGACTGCCCTGCACGTCTCGGAATACCCGACGTAATAATAACAATGTCGGATCCTGCTGCATCCGGATAATCACCTGCAATGATGGACATGGAACCGAAGAACGGGCTACCCTGAAGGATATCCATGGCTTCACCCTTTGCCTTCTCCTCATTTACGTCAATCAAAACGATGTCTGATGCAGTTCCATTGGTAGCCAAGGTAAATGCGATAGTGGAACCTACGCTTCCGGCGCCAATAATTGTTACTTTCATAACTCCTCCGATCCGAAGAACTAAGTCTCCAAATGTGGTCTGATATAGTGTGTATGTATATACGAATGGATTATTGTATACAATCCTACTCAGTCACATCTTACCATATCCCATTTTTTGTTGCAATCTATCAAAATAACAAAAAAACATAGCTATTTTTCAATTGTATTATTCATTTTCACTATTTTATGGAAAGTGAATGTAAATATGCAGTTTTTATGCAACATTATGCGGCTTATAAATAGTCGTCTTCCTCGTTCATGGATTTGTTTCTTTCCTCCAGGCGTGCTTTTCTGCGGAGTTCTGCACGACGCTTTTTGCGTTTCTCGTTCTCGATGTAATTCCATACATAGATTCCGCCCAAAAACAGAATTACCGCTCCAACCACAACAAGGAGAATGGTAACGAATACATTAGGCTTTTTCTTATCCGGCTCATCGGAATCCGTTGTCTCGGATTTCTTATTCTTGGACTTCTTTTTCGCTGCTTCTGTCAACTTGGCATTGTTCTCTTCGGTTGCTGCCTGCGTCAACTCTGCTATGCGATTTTCCTCAGCAATTCTTGCCTCTTCGGCAAGTCGTTCCTCCTCAAGTCTGCGTGCCTCTTCCTCCTGCTCGCCGTAGGTCTTAAGATTCTCAAACATATCGGTTCCCGTATCCAATCCGACTGCGGAACGGACAAGACCGAAATCCGCGCAACTGTACTCATAATCATCGGAAACATAGAACCAGTATCCCTGCTGGGTTACATGCTTTTTATAGGCTTCCTTCTCAACATCCAGAACAGTCTTCCAGCCAAGTTCCGGCTCAAGTGTTCTGAAATTCATATGCATCTTATTCTCACCATAGAGATGGCTATAGAATTTCGGGACCTCCCAGGTACCGTACTGTGTGGCCGAACTCGGGCAGAAATCCGCGTTCGCAGCATTATTCACAGCCTCATTCACAGCCTGATATAAAAGCATATGTCCACCGTGTCCGTATTCACCGTTCACGTCATGGGTAACAACGACCAGCGGCTTGAAACGACGGATATTCTCCGTAACTGCAGCTGTGACCTCATTAAGGTCATAATTCTTCTTCGCGTCTGCCAGTGTCGTGGAGTAATAATCGTCAAATGGCATATTTACCGGATAAGCCCGGATTCCCATAGTCCAAAGTCCGTCCAGCTTCTCGTGTTCACGACGGGGGTCCGCATACGGTCCCTTCCAGTAACGGGACAGATATACAATCTGCACTCTGTCCTTCTTAACCGCTGCATAGGTAATGGCGACACCACCCATAAACAGGACCTCATCGTCTGCGTGGGTTGAGAAAATAACCATATCGGCCTTCTCATATGGCGGCTGCCAAACCTGAACGGAATCCGGAAGTGTACCTGTTGAGTAAGCATACAGCCCACAAAGGCTGGTATCGGCTGAAAATTTTATCGTACATTCTTTCACCGGTGTATCCAGTTCCACATAATCATGAAGGAAACCATACTCACCGCAGGATTTATTCACACCACCCGCAGTAATCTGATATGAAACGGCCGGATCGCCGAATAACAGATACAAACCTGCCATCTCCGTTTCGGAGGAAACGGTAATCGTATCACCGGCAGCATAAGTAACCTTTGTATTGTTTTTGTTATCACGGAGATTCGCTGTTCCTTTTCCGTTACTGTTCGTAATGGTAAGAGACAGCGATGTTGCCTCTGAAGTCACAGGTTTTGTTGGTTCTACTTCTGTAGAAGAATAATTCTTCCAACCATATTTACGTGGTGCACCCTCTGCCATATTCATCATGTTTACCGTGTAACTGAGTGCTCCGATATAATTTCCTTCTTCGTCAAAATCCTCATCGGAATAATAGACATAAGCGCTTACCGTAATCGGGCTCATAACCTTGTCATAGCTCTGACCTGCAGTAAACTTTAATGAGGATAAAATCATACTGTCATTGATATCCTCCGGAGACAGATGGGTGTACCATTTGCCCTTAACCTGGTGAATATCATCGTACAGATAATTCTCGATATAATCCCGATACTCAAGTTCGTCACCGGGCTTCATCAGCATTTTGTCTATATTAACACCGTCAGTAGTTTCAAACTGTACTCTGTAACAGATTTTACAAACGTCATGATTCTCGAAACGGTTCCACTCTTCGCGCCAGATATCCTGAAAATAACGGTTCAGGTTCGGAATTTCCTGTTCCGTGGACGCAATACACTCGAAACTCGTAATGTCCTTGCCCTTCTCCCATACGGATTCATATACCTCACCGTATTTACGGCGAAGGCTTTCGTCCTTGATGTTCTTGTAAAGAGACATTCTTGTTACGCCATAAGCAGGTCTCGGTGTCGGAGACGGAGTGGGAGTAAATGTCGGTGTAGGCGTCGGCGTCGGTGTTGATGCCTCCGTAGGTGTAGGATCGGGTGTCACATTACCTGCGTTTCCTCCATCCCTTCTTCCGCAGGCGGTAAGGCACATAATCATACATAATGCCAGCGCTGCAGGTTTACTAATCTTTCCAAATCGTTTCATTTCATCCGCCTTTCTGACCCGAAACCTCGGGAGTCCGCGAATATTGTACCACATCATGTCAAGAAGTACAAGAAAATGGAGAACCGGGGGTTAAATCCCGATTCTCCATTCAATAAACATTTTATTGTCAAGTAAGACAATTATTCGGTTGCGGTATCGTCAGCCTGCTTGTTCTCATCGGTCTGTGTGGAAATACCGTTAGCCTCTTCGAACTTCTTCTGACAGGTCTTGCAGATATCGTTACAACCATGATCGATAGCAATCTCAACCAAGGTCTTATTTGCTTCGCTCTCTTCTTCATCTCTGGTTGCCTTAGCACCGTAAATGGTATCACTCTTGTTGATGTGCTGGCAATCCTGATAGAGATGATATTTCTTTCCGTACGTAGTAAAGAATACATCGCCTTCCGGAAGAGCAGCATCATTGTAGATACCTTCCTGTGCAGCCTTCTCTTCAGCGGAAATCGGATTCCAGTCATAAGCGCAAAGACCACCGATTAACAGGGCAACGACACCTGCAATAGTAGCAACGGTCTTCGTCTTCTTATCAGCATTCTTATTCGTAAGGGTAAGAATGATGAACGGAAGGAAAGCAAATACGGTTACAATCAATCCCATATTGTTCCAGAGCCAGAACTTAACCTTGTTCTTCTCGGAAGCCGGATCGATGTGGTTAGCTTTCTTCCAAAGGCTTGCACCAACGATAACACAGATAAGGTCCAGAACCAGCAGAATTATCATTGCCGGAATGGTTCCAATAAATGTGATTGGCAATTTACCGAATACAACTAAAATTGCTAAGATTTCGAACGCAATAGCCAATACCCAAAGGCAAATGGCTCCTACCCTCTTGCCGGTTGCGCTACCTGCACTGCCTGCTGAAACAGGTGTCTTTGCAGCAGCTGATGTTGATTTCTTTCTGCCGGAATTTGCAGCAGAAACAGTTTTCTTCTCGGCCATAATATTACACTCCTTCAAATCCTTTATTTGCAAATCCGTGACGGAAAATCCGCCATATCGTGCTTACAAAGTCATTATATACTATATTTATGATATTTTCAATAAAACGATTTCGGATTTATTGACTTTTTTTCAATTTCGGTTGATAATGTATTTGTCAGTAATATATTGCAAAGGAGATAGAAAAAATGGATTTTTCCGCTTTATTAAATGGTTTGATTACCGATAACACCGTAAAGGCAGTCAGCAAAAAGTCCGGTGCATCCAAGAAGGATGTTTCCAGCGTTCTGACAACTGCTCTTCCGATGTTGCTTTCCAATAGTAACACCACCTCCGCACAGGTTGCCGAGAGCAGTGGTGTCAGCGAGAGTACAACAAGCAACGTACTTACCTCTGCCGCACCCCTTCTTCTTAATATGGTAGGCGGACAGAATAATAACAGTAATAATTCTCAGGCTGCTACCAACATTGCACTGGTTGGTTCCCTTCTCGGAAAGCTTGACCTCGGAAAGCTTACTTCCGGTCTGATGAACCTTGTTTCCACCGACACCTCAAGTGAGACTGCCGAAGCGACAACCGAAGAGAAACCGAAGGCGAAAAAGAAGACCTCTTCCTCCGCTAAAAAGACAGATGGCAAGAAGACAACCGCTAAGAAAACTGACAGCAAGAAGACTACCACTGCTAAGAAGACTTCTTCCACCGCTAAGAAAACCACTTCTACTGCTAAGAAGACAACTTCTACCGCTAAGAAGACAACTACTGCCAAGAAGAGCACTTCTACCGCTAAGAAATCTGCTCCCGAAAGTACTCTCGATAAGGTTACAGGAATCCTTGGTAATCTTTTGAAGTAATTGGGTTGATTCCATCATTTTGATTTTAGCAGGGAAATTTGATGTGGTATTTCGATGAAACTCAACCGGGTGCCTGATACTTGAGGTGGCATTCAACCAAGTGCTTGATATTTGGTTCAGCATTCAACTAGTGCTTAGTATTTTCCGAAACAGAAACTGCTTTGATGTTCCAATCAATACGGAATATCAAAGCAGTATTTATTTAGTTTGAATTATTCAGATTCAAAAGAAGTTGTTCCTCTTTCTTTCGAAGAGACTCACACTCTTCTTCTCTTCTCGAAAAAGCAACCCGGAGGGCTTGGGAATCCTCCAAAAGCAGGGTGGCGATAAGGTCGGTGTCATTTCTCAGTGCCTGCACGAGTGTGTTCGGATATACTTTCAACAGATCAAATTCTTCACATCCCGGTCGCACCGCGGAGGGTTTCCACCATTTGTCAAGCGGCATGTTCTCTCCCTTTTTCAGCGCTTCACGGATGCTTTGGATTCCGATTCCCAACTGATCCCAAGGAATCGCCTTCGTCTCAGGAATCGTCATAGAACTCACCGTGTTGAGAAGCTCTTCTATCTCCGCTTCTGCTGCCTTTTGTTTAATTAGAAAGTTTTCGTGCCATACTGCAACACGGTTTGCAATCCCGTTATACGGCAGTCCCATCGGAGGAAACATCGGCGTGAATGATTCTGACAGCCCGGCAAATGTAACAATTGCCGGTTGTATTTTCCCGATAACAGTTTCTATCGAAGCAATCGGTTCCTTGCATGATTCTATGGCATCACCGATTTCCTGCAATTCTATGCTGACAGGCAGGTTTAAACTTTTCACTTCAAGAAGTGTCCTGCGGTATATCGTAAGATAACGCCGATTAGCTTCCTCAGCCTTTTTCAGTTGTTCCTCAAGCGAGTCAATGTTCTGCCGAGTCTCTTCGAAATTGCTTCCAGCGGTCTGATATGTCTGCAGGGCATCCTGTGCCTCTACCGATTTGTCGACAAAAGCTTTTCGATATTTCAGCCTTGCAAAAAATCCGCGGTTGAATTTCGCCGAAAGTTCTTCCAATTCCTGTTTCTTGGTTTCTACCTTATTCCGAAGGTCCCCCTCGTTGTCTTGATAGAATCGAAGCTGCTGCTTCAGATAATCCAACCTGTTTTTCATCTCAAGAAAGCTTTCCTGTTCCTTCTTCGCTTCCAACAATTCGGTAATATCATAAACCATAGAAATGTTCCTTTCTTCTATCACGAGGGATTCTTGCACTTTAAGCAAATTCCGTTCCTGATGCGATTATACTCCTACAGGCAGATTCCGTAAAGCCCGGAAATCGGTTTCCTCATTGCTCCTAAAATGAAATTGTAAATTCTACTCCTCAAACTCTCAGTAGATTTTACCTTTGCACAAGTCGATATTTACTCTTTCACATTTCTGTGGTAAAGTCTCTCCGACTCCTCTGACAGCAGTGAAAGGAGTTCTATGAGCAAT
>JAZQNM010000001.1:0-10330 GCA_045627305.1 Lachnospiraceae bacterium | reverse complement strand
GGCATTACTTCGGATTTGCAGACGTCTGAGGAATGCGAAAATGATACATACCTGCAGGCATGGAATCTCATTCCGCCCAATGAACCAAGAACTTTTCTATATGCGTTTCTCGCCCGTATTATTCGGCACATTTCTATTGATCGCTGCCGCGAGCGTGTGAGCTTGAAGCGTGACGGCTACATTGTGGAACTGAGTGAAGAAATGGAAATGTGCCTTCCCGCATCGGAAGATGTTGAGAGCAGAATTGCTGAGGAAGAGCTCGGCAAAGCAATCAGCAGCTATCTTCACACGATTTCGCAGGAAAAGCGGGTAATCTTTGTGCGCAGATATTTTTACTTGGATTCTATCGCAGAAATAAGTAAAAGATGCGCCATTACCGAAAGCAAGGTGAAATCATCACTCTTCCGAACCCGCAATGATCTCCGGGAATATTTGATTAAGGAGGGTTATGCGCTATGAAAAAAGGAAAAGTATTTTGTTCAATGGAACATATTGATTCAGCCCTTATAGACGAGGCCGAAATCTACAAGGGCGCAAAGAAAAAGAACATCTGGGTCAAATGGGGCGCAATGACAGCCTGTTTCTGTCTGATTGCTGCTGCGGCAGTCTCTATCCCCCACTTTCTGTTCGGAGATGAACCGTCTCAAATGGATAACAACAATTTACCAATTCAGACTGACCCCATTGAGCCGCATGGCAGTATGCCGTCAGGCGGGATAAACAATGATTTGCCAATTCAGACAGACCCCGTTGAGGGTAATGAGTATTCTGAGGGCCCATGGTCTCCATGGACGGCGGTTTTTAATGAACCTGTTTCTGTTCTTGATGCTTCAAGAAAATACATCCCAGGGTATTTTACTGAAGAACTCAATGAGGACGAACTTGCTGCTCTTGAACCCGCCTTGCGGTGGGGAGATATGGAGTATTCCGGGTATGCTGGATTTGACGGTAACGGCAGTCTCGTTGATGTGATTATGGAGATAAAGGCACCGCACCCGGAGCGCAAAGTCAATCTGGTCATTTCGCAAAACGGACGGCTTCGGTGCTATGAATTGGAGGGCGAACCTATCATCTCCACATGTGAAGGGGTTGACTACACCGTGTATCAGTGGGCTCCTACCGGTCAGAGGATTCTTCTGGAAGCGGACGCTGAGATCAATCAGTACAATTACTGTTTTACGATGGAAACCACTCCCGAACAGTTAGAGAAAGCAAAAGAAGATTTTCAGTTGGTTCTTGAGAGTTTCTCTCGTTGGGCAGACGGAAAACCCGATATGTCGGCGATCAAGGCAGACTCCATTCCGGAATTCTTCGACATATCGCTGTCACTTTCCGAGGCTCAGGCAGATGCCGACTTTGGAGCATATATGCCGGATGTCGTTCCTTCCGGCTATGTAGAAGAATCCATTCACAGATACAAAGATCAGAATAACAACTATCTCTCCGGGGTGTGGACAAAGGGGTACGACCGGTTAGACTGGCAGGTATATTCGTATACTGAGCAGGACGCAAATCGACTGACCGGTATTGACGAAACAAAAAACTACGACCTTTCCCTCTATCCGATTCCTCGTGCTGATTCTGTTCCGGATGAGTTGCGTGAGATTGTAAACAATCCGATCTTCATTGCGGAAGAGCTTACTTTGGATGCTGTCTATTCCAGAGCTTACAAGGCTGGAGAAAGCGGTGACAGCAACGGTTGGCGAATGGCTTTCAGCGTGAAATACAACGATATTATTGTCAAGATTAGTTCAAAGGGCGTAGATCCCGAGTGGGTATATCAGCAATTGACTGGCCTTTTGGCGGAATGACAACCTAATTCGCATCTAAAAAGCAACAGCTCCCCATCATCGACACGGTGATGGGGAGTTTGTCTATTTGTAAACTTTTTGCCGGGTCTTTCTTTGACATTGACTTTAACAATATTAAAGGTTATAATAATAAAGTTAAAGGAGGCCTGGATATGCCGATACAAGGATTACAAATCTTGAAGATGAAGATATTTCGTTCATAAAGAAATTCATATTAGCGTCAGGCTCTTTGAAGGAAATGGCGAAACAATACGAAGTCACCTATCCGATAATTAGGCTGCGGTTAGATAAGCTTGAGGACGGTGCAGATTCCGCTGCAGCTGAAGAAGATCTCACAACCGAATAACCTTCTCAAGAGAAAAAATGAAAGCACCTCCGTTCCGGTATTGACGTCCGGACGAAGGTGCTTTTCTCGTTTGGAGGATTTTTTACTTGAGCAGCAGGATATCCGGACGTTTGCTTGCGTATGCTTCCAGCTCCGGCGTGAAGCCATTTGCGCCAAACAGTACATAGTAGGTGTGGCGGCTCTGCAGATTCCATGCTACAGATTTTGCTTTTTCTTCCAGTGAGGACAGGACATTGATTCCAACCGGGTCAGTCCAGTATTTGCATTCGCCAAGGATCAGATTCTTCTCATTCGGATCGAGAGCAGCAATGTCGATTTCGATATTGCTGTCCCAATAGCGTCCGATTTTAGAGAAATGGAAGTCCCATGTACCGGCAGCATTCAGTTCCCACATTTTTTCTTTGCATACATCCTCATAGACAAAGGCTACATGATGGCTGATAAATCCTTGACGGATCTTCGACATGACAATATCACCGTTTCCGCTTTCAATAAAGCTGAGATTGGGATAGATAAAGGCGAACCAGAACCGGATATAGTTGTCCTTGATCTTGTAAAGACCTTTTTTGCTTTTCTCAGGATTGTCTTCGGTGACGGGAACTTCCCGTTCCAGAATATCCAGATCGATCAGCGTTTTCAGATACTTTGTGAGGCTGGTAGCTTTGGTTTCCAATACTGTGGAGATAGCGGACAGCTTCGTATTTCCTGCAGCGATGGCTTTGATAAGAGCAAAGTAGCTGCCGATCTCGCTGACCTCCTGCTGCAGCAGGAAATGCGGTTCATCGTACAGATAACTGGAAGGATCAAGAATATTCCGTTCAATGGCCTCATAGATATCATCGTTCTCGCGGAACAGTTCAATGTACTTGGGAACGCCGCCGGTGACAGCATACCTTTCGATCAGCTGGTTCTCATCGGCACCGGGGAAGAACTGGCGGTAATATTTGAATGGGATCTGCTTCAGTCTGATCTGCGCGGTTCGTCTGCCGTAAAGAGGACTGTCATAGTTTAATGTTTGAGATATCATCATGGAGATGAGAGAACCGCAGAGAATAACCATCACGGATTTATTCTTGAGCTGTTCTTCCCATATCCGCTGAAAGATCGACGGGAAAGCAGGATTGGACTTGCCGATATACTGAAATTCGTCAATGACGATTATCGGCTTTTGATCGAAGGATGTGTTTATGATTGCTTTGAAGATGGCATCCCAGGATGAAACAGCAGCGTCACGGAGCAGATCGCTCTGGATGAAGTCTGCAGCTTTCTCTTTGAAAGCATTACGGTTTTGGACTTCCGGCTCTTCACTGGCAAGGAAGAACAGGGCGTTTTTATCTTTGATAAACTCAGAGATCAAAGATGTTTTCCCGACACGCCGACGACCGTACAAGATCACCAGTGCTGATCCGCTGCGGGCGTATTCGTTTTCAAGGGTTTTCATTTCAGATTCACGGTCGATAAATCTTGGCATAGCAGTCACCTCGTATATAGGATTGGAACCCACAGCTATATTATACCACATGAAAAATATAATTTCAAGTATAATAATTGAAATTATAATAAGTCGGCATCAAAAATGGAGGAACTGTCCGCAGACAGCTGAGGGAGTTTTCCCTGACAGGAGCGGACGGATGTGCCTGGAATGTTGCCGCTGATGCGGCGGCACAGACGGGTGATCCTGCAGGCTCGATCCAAGAAAAGGGAGAGAAGGAGCGCTGGTGGTGGCGTTCCTTCTCTCCCTTTTCTTGGAAAATAACGGGTTATCCGTTTGTGCCTACGGCATGAACGGGTAAACCGTTATAATTGAAAATAACGTTGATAAGTACTTGACAAATTTCAATTTCTATGGTATACTATATCATGCAGGGGCGGCTCTGCACTCGACTGAGCGAGGTTAAACAGCTATCAGGCTCAGAGCGTTCCGGTTTTTCCGGAAGTTAGCACTATACCATTAGGAGTTATTCAGGATTGATACGCCTATGTGATGTACAAACTCGCCGTAGTAACCTTTGTGAATTGGAAACGTACATCATGGACCTTCACGCAAGTAATCCTTTTGAAAGCGTGTTGTAAACCAAGGAAATGTTGATTCAAACAAGTTTCAGCGTCTCCTTGAAATGTATCGAAATGCGTGCGGTGCTGCTGTAAAAAGTGCCGTGAAGTTGATTCCTTCGTAAAGAATCCGACAGAACCGAACTGCCGTAGACGTTACAACAAATCGGCTGCACACATAAGCAGTAAAAAAGTGTTTGGGAGAGATCTCAAAAAGTCATACATAAGACTTAAAAAAGTGTTGCTGATTACCGTGTTCCTCATGGACGGGTATGAAGCGGTCTGACCTTAACGAAAGCTCGCACCTTAACCACAAATATATCAATGCAAGGGGGTAGTCTCTTATAGGGAGAAGAAACAAATCCTATGTTAAGGACCTGCATCAACAGGCGTATGAACGTCTGACAGGAATGCAGGCTTTTGGTATGTCCAAAAAAGAGGCAGTAGCCAATGGGACGGAGAAAGACAAGATCTTTTCTTTCAGCACCTATGAGGCATATTGGAAACATACAAAATACTTTATTAAGTACGTTCAGGAGAACCATCCGGAGTGTACCACGTTAAAGGCTGCCAAACGGTATATGAATGAATGGTTGCAGGTAAGAACGGACGAGAGAAAATCCGCATGGACGGTTCACCTGGAAGCAAAGGCGCTCGGTAAGCTGTTCGGAATCGATCCGAATGATGAAAATTATTTTCAGCCGCCGAAGCGGGAACGGCAGAAGATCACCAGGAGCCGTGTGGATCGTGTCCGGGACAAACATTTTTCAGTAACAAACAATGATGAACTGATCAAGTTCTGCAAAGGAACCGGTTTGCGGCGGAGTGAACTGCTCGATCTGAAGGGGAAAGATCTTATTTCAAGAGACGAAATTGAGGCAGAGATTTCTCAGCTTGAAAAGCTTCAGGAGGGATCGCATGATCCGAACCGGGAGCGGCGGCTGGACATGCTGCGGGACACAAGGATGTTCCAGGGAGAGTATTTTATCCACGTTCGATGCGGAAAAGGCGGCAGGGTTCGTATGAGTCCTATCATCGGTGTCAATGCTGAACAGATTATCGAGCGCATGAAGAACACCGCACCGGAAGAAAAGGTCTGGCAGCATGTCAGTGAGAACGCCGACATTCACGGATATCGTGCTGAGTATGCAACGGCGATATACAAGGCTCATGCGCGTGCGATAGAAGATATTCCGTATGACCGGGTGAACAAAGGAACCGGAAAGAAGTTTCAGGGGGATGTATATGTCTGCCGTAAGGATGAAGCAGGGCGTAAGCTTGACAAGGCTGCCATGCTGATCTGCAGTAAAGCTCTCGGTCATAACCGTATCAGCGTTGTGGCAGATAACTACATCCGGGGATTATAAGACGGGAGGGACTGTTATCAGCGAATATGTAAAAAAAACAATGGTCGGCTACAAAGCAGTAGCCGGCGGTTATTCTGACCCGGAGTGTACGCACGTTATTCTGACTCTGGATGAGTATGAAAAACTGTATCAGCAGATCTATACTGCCCAAAAAGAAGAACAAAAGGCAAAAGAAGACGCAGAGCGTACCGCAGCGAAATCTGCGGCAAATGCAAAGGAAGCAGTTGAAAAAATTCAGACGGAATCTGCGATGAAAATAGAGAAGATACAGCAGCAGTTACAGGCAGAACAATCGGACAAGAACTATCAAATTGGCTTGAATCAGAATCTGAAGCGAATTTTACGGGAACATGCAAATGCAGATCGGAAAATCAGACCGAAGAAAGAACGTTCCGGATATGTGGTGCTGTCTTCACGGCAGAAAAAATATCGGTATAAAGAGAACCGGCACGATATGACAGAAGTGTACCTATGGGAAACGGTTATCCAGACGCCTTACGTTGTTTCTTTCACCGCAGAACAGGCGATGAAAGAAACGCAGGAACTGTTTGATAGAGATGAGCAGGGACGTTGGCTGATCGGTCGGCTCGGCATTGCCGGAGAGTATTCCGGAAAGTATGAAGATATGATTGCCGATCCCCGGTGCGCCGCATGGAAGGATTATAATATCATCGTGGAGAAGATCTTCAACGCCAATGTAAAGGTTGGCTATTGGGAAATTATCATTACGCATACAAAACCGCTGGACAATAACGATACGGAACTGTAGTAAAAATTGGAAAGTCTCTGTTCCTATTGACTTTTTTCAGAAAAAGCATATAATATTACTCAGTAAGATTACTTAGTAATGTACCGAAAGCAGAGGTGTGATTATGAATCAGAATACTGTTACCTGCTCGTTCACGATGGATCGGGATACCTATAATGCCTTTAAGAGCATTATTACAAGAAGCGGAGAAAATGTAAAAGGTAATATCGTCCGGTATATGAAAAGCGTTATTCAGTATGATATCCCGAACGCTGAAACGATAGCCGCAATCGAAGAAGTTCAGGAAATGAAGAAGAATCCGTCCCGGCATAAAACATATAACAGTTTTGAAGAATTGTTAGAGGATCTGGACGGATGAATAAATACAAGATTGCTCAGACCGGGAAGTTTAAGAAAGACTTGAAACTTATCCAAAAACGTGGATACGACCTTTCTCTGCTCGGAACTGTGGTTAATATGCTTGCTGCAGGGTGTGAATTGCCGGAGAAGTACAAGGACCACAGCTTGTCCGGCAATTATAAAGGCTGCCGGGAGTGCCATATTACTCCTGATTGGCTGCTGATCTATGAGGTATCCGACGGGGAGCTGATTCTATATCTGACCAGAACGGGGACACATAGCGATTTGTTTTAATAAGAAAAACCCACTGATCTCCGGCAGGGTTGCCGAAGGGTTCAGTGGGCAAAAATAAGGCGAAAATGGCTAAAAAATGTATTGATAATAAACGCCCCCTATATAGGGATACCGGGGGAGGAATAGGTATGGGAATTCCTTAGTTTTTCCACAGTTATTTTCGTCTGTTTCTCTGTCAAGCGGAAAGTCGGAGAGCCGGTGGAAGATGGAGAGAGAGTCCAGAGGGAGAGGAAGAAAACACCGGGGAGGTGACTTTCCGCTTTGCCTTTAAGCTCCCGGGGGGTGTCTTCCTCTCCCTCTGGTCGCTGTCCGCAGACAGCGAAACTCCTTTTTCTGTGATTTACTGATAGTGTATGTGTAATGAGGTGGTTTTATGCAGGACAATATGGAATGCAGCTCGTACATTCAGAAGCAGCGGGAATTGTATCTTGAAAAAAATGCGTGGATGGATGCCAGGTATGAACGTGTAGATCCGCATGCTTTCTATCGTGAGATATTCCCTGTGGGTTCTTTCGAGCGTAAAGGGCATTACGAGGATGAGAAGGGCAATGGGGTGGGTATATCTGTCCATGAGCCTACGGAAGCGCCTGACGCGGCTGTAAACGCCCAGGAACGACGTGGTAATGGGATCGGTATGAGCGTTCAGGAAAAAGGGAAAGTACATCGTTATGTAATCAATGATGAACATGAAAATCTGGATGATCTGATCGGGCAGGAATTTGCGATCCTGTCGCCGGTGTCCTACTTCGGAAAATCCCGTTCCGGGAAAAATGCTCGATATCTTTATGCGCTCACGTTCGATTTGGACGGTGTGGATATGCCGCAGCTGCGCGATACATTCCATCAGATGAACCGCGGTTTCATACCGGCTGCAACTTTTGTTGTAAACAGCGGTACGGGACTTCACTTATATTATGTACTTGACCGTCCGATTGCGATGTATCCGCAGAATCAAAGATTTTTGAAGGAGCTGAAATATGTTCTGACACGTCGGATATGGAATCGGTTTACGTCAAATATTGATGAACCACAGATTCAAGGGGTTTTACAAGGGTTCCGTGTAGTAGGAAGCGAAACGAAATTAGGAACGGATTATCCTGTTGTGGCTTATCGGTATGGTAAAACAGTATCTATTGAGGATCTGCTTCGGTATGTCCCGGACACAAACGGTGATTTGCAGCGTATAACCGGAATTTTGGAGAAAAGCACGTTGTCGATTGAGGAAGCGAAGAAGAAATATCCGGATTGGTATGAGCGGCGTGTGGTTCGCGGTGAACAGCGCGGACGGTGGACGGTAAAACGGGATCTGTATGATTGGTGGCTGCGGAAAATTGAAACGGAGATCCATGTCGGTCATCGTTTTTACGGTATTATGACTTTGGCAATTTACGCGGTGAAATGCGGTATTGACGAGGACGAGCTGCGGCAGGACGCATATAGACTTATGGAGATCTACGACGATATGAGTTATGAGGATTCCAATCGCTTTACTGAGGACGATGTAGTAAAAGCGCTTGAGATGTACAATGAGAGTTTTGTGACGTTCCCGCGGGCAGACATTGCGAAATATTCCGGTATTCCGATTCCTGCTAATAAACGGAATTTCAGAAAAAGGGAGGAGCATTTACAGTGGTGTCGGATTATTCAAAGGGTTAGTGATGAAGTCGATGGTACTGATTGGCGAAATGGTAATGGAAGACCTTCAAAAGAACAGTTAATACGAGAATATATGATTGCACATCCGGAAATAAGAAAAAAAACGGAAATAGCGGATGCTCTACAAATCAACCGCCATACAGTCGGCAAATATTACGACAGGATACTTGCTGAAATTGATCAACCGGAACATGAAAAGAAACCACAGTATAGAGTTATCATGGAAAACGGAAAGATAATTAAAGTGAGTGGAGTGGATCCATCTGTTGATAAAAACAGATAATGGCGGTTTTATTGCTTGATGTCCCTTGACAAAATTTCCAAAAAAGTTTATACTGAATATAACCTTGTACGAACATGGTACAAATGCCTTGTATTTGACACTAAAAAACGCATAATAACAGGAAAAACAACCTTGCACTAATAATGTACAAGTACCTTGTATTTGAGAAGGAAGTTTGACGATGGTAAGCTTTAAAGATTATGCCAAAAACAATGGTGTTTCATACGAAGCTGTTCGCCAACAGGTCGCTCGCTATCGAGATGAGATCGGCGATCATATCGTAAAGAAAGGCAAGACGCAGTATTTGGATGAAGAAGCAGTTTCTTTCCTTGACAACAAGCGGAAGGAAAACCCTATAATACTTTTGGAACGGAACAAAGACGAAGAAATAGAACGGTTGACTGAGGAAAACAAAGCGCTGCTGGTTCAGCTTACAAGCGTTCAGAATCGTCTTATAGAATCATTGCCGCAGATAGCACAGGCAGAGCAGTCCATACGCCTTTTTGAAGCGAAGGAAGCCATGAACGAGGCTCAAAAGGTGCAGATAGAGAACCAACAGGAGAAGATAGAACGGTTGGAAGCAGAACTTGCACACCGTGCAGAGGAAACAGCATCGGCAGAACAAGCACGGCAGGAGGCAGAAGCCAAGCTGGAACGGATGAAGAATCGGAGTTTATGGGCGCGGCTTACGAACAGAGACGAGTGAAGCGGGAAAGAATTTTGTAACTACGGATCATAGCACAAAAAGTTCATGGAGGACGAAAAATGAATATTTACGAGCAACACGCAATGCACTATGAAAAGCTGCTCAAAGAACAGAAGTTTGATGAGATGAACAAGGATGAAATAGAATGCAAAAAGAACAGCACCGGCACGTTGAATGTCGGTGCTGTTTTGCGTCATGATACCGTGTACCAATCGGTGCGCACGGTGGTATGAGAGAACAGTTATTCAATTTCGATTTTTCATTATGTGTAGAGTGTTTTGTGATTGAACGCTCCCCACCACCCATTCATCGGTGATGGGGAGTTTTTCATTGCGTTCATTGCGTTCATATTCTCGCAGAAAAAATCTGATATAATTTTCAAAAAAGTGCAACCAACCCTACCAAAAATCCGCTTTAGAGGGTGAAGGCCTTACAAAACAATTTATGAAAGGGGGTCAAGGGTTTTGGAAGACGACATGATCGTTCAACTTTATTTGAATCGTGATGAAAGCGCAATCCGGTTTTCATCCGAGAAATATGGTTCCCGTCTGCGCACGTTGTCTCTGGGCATTACTTCGGATTTGCAGACGTCTGAGGAATGCGAAAATGATACATACCTGCAGGCATGGAATCTCATTCCGCCCAATGAACCAAGAACTTTTCTATATGCGTTTCTCGCCCGTATTATTCGGCACATTTCTATTGAT